>NZ_JASHKR010000147.1 GCF_030056815.1 Rhodococcus sp. IEGM 1379 | reverse complement strand
GACCGAACTTGCCAAGGTTGATCTCGACGGTGACCTCGAGCAGCTGATCGTCTCACTGGCCGCTGGAATCCCGACCGGGTTCTACGAAACGCGTCTGCCCGCAGGGTTCCCGGTGGTTCGTGTCATGCCGAACACTCCGATGCTGGTCGGTGAGGGTGTGAGCGTCTTGGCTCCGGGACGCCATGTCAAAGCTGAGCACCTGGAATTGGTGCGCGGAATTCTGGGTAGCGTCGGCAAGGTCGTCACTGTTCCCGAATCCCAGATCGATGCTGTGACGGCGGTGTCGGGCTCCGGCCCCGCATACTTCTTCCTGGTGGCCGAAGCGATGATCGATGCCGGCGTCGGGCTAGGACTTACCCGCGCGGTGGCAACGGAATTGGTTGTCCAGACAATGGTCGGTTCGGCCGCCATGCTCGATCGCACCGGGGACAGCGCTGCAGAGCTTCGCGCTGCCGTCACATCGCCGGGTGGTACGACAGCTGCCGCTGTCCGGCAGTTGGAAGCCGGTGGTCTCCGAACCGCGTTCTTCGAAGCACTCGACGCCGCGAAGACCCGTTCCGCCGCGATGGGCGTGACTGCCGAATAGTCGCCCGTTACGCCACACCCGTCGCTTTAACCCCACTAGTACAGCTAAGCTCGGGTTAGTACGTACGTGTCTGTTCCGCCGGAGGGGAAGCCGGCGGCGCGAGTCGTACTGGAGGTATGTGGATTTATGGTGTCTGCAAACAAGCCGTCCATGGGTTCGTCCCACGACGGAAAGCCGGCTGTGGCCGGCACACAATTCCTCACTGTTGCCGAAGTGGCAACTTTGATGAGGGTGTCGAAAATGACTGTGTACCGATTGGTGCACAGTGGCGAGTTGCCTGCTGTTCGAGTGGGCCGCTCGTTCCGTGTGCATGCGAAAGCGGTACACGACTATCTCGAAACCTCGTACTTCGATGCCGGCTGACCAGGCGGTTCGAAGAGGATGAGCTCGGCGTAGGCCGAGTCACGGGCACAGCAGTAGCTGTGCCGGAGGCTCGGTTTATGTCGGGTGACCCCACACCGGTACGATGAGCAACTGTCGTACCAGCAAGCTGGTGTCGTAAGGCGCTGAGCTAGTTAAAACGAGGGCCAGGCGCCAGTTGCTTGGCGCAGGCGTACGTGACCGGCGTGCGCAGGAACGCTATAGAAGAACGTGAGGGACACCCGCTATGGGTTCAGTGATCAAGAAGCGTCGCAAGCGCATGTCCAAGAAGAAGCACCGCAAGTTGCTTCGTCGTACCCGAGTGCAGCGCAGGAAACTCGGTAAATAAGCAGTATTTGCAGTACACATCGATGCCCGTCACCCCATTTCCGGGGTGGCGGGCATCGATGTATTGGGGGATCTTTCGGGAACCGTCTCACTAGGTGGACGGTATGTCTTGAATGCACGCGATGCGGGTAATCAGCGCAAGTCCTCGACTGCCCGTAAAGTGGGGACAACTTGTCGCGAAAGTGTTTCGGGAATGCCTGTTTGTCCTGGATATGGGGGTACTTGGTGGTAGATCGTGACATGACAACAAGCGACAAAATGGCCGAAAAAACGGCCGATGAGACGAAGTCGAACAGCGCCGGTGAAACGAAGTCGAACGGCTCTGTTCCTCGTGTTGTTCTCGTGACGGGGGCAAGCCGATTCCTCGGCGGCTACCTGGTACGACGGCTGGCACAGAATCCCGATATCGAGCGTGTGATCGCCGTCGACTCGGTCAGCCCGAGCAAGGACATGCTCCGCCGAATGGGCCGCGCCGAATTTGTGCGCGCCGACATCCGCAACCCCCTCATCGGCAAGGTCGTCCGCGGCGCCGAAGTCGACACTGTCGTGCATGCGTCGACGCTGCAGAGGGCCCCAAAATCGGGCTCTCGCGCCGCGATGAAAGACATGAACGTCATCGGAGCGATGCAGCTGTTCGCGGTCTGCCAGAAAGCTCCCACCGTCCGTAAGGTCGTGCTCCGATCCGCATCGGTGGTGTACGGCTGCAGCGCCAAAGACCCGGTCAAGTTCACCGAGGAGATGAGCGCGCGTCGTCGCCCGCCCGGTGGATATGCGCGCGACAGCCTCGAGATCGAGGGATATCTGCGCGGCATGGGACGCCGTCGGCCCGACATCTCCGTGGGCATTCTGCGGCTCGCTCCGCTGATCGGCCCCCAACTCACGGCGACGGTCGGACACTATGTGAGCGCGCCGGTGGTGCCGACGATCGTCGGGCGCGACGCCAGACTGCAGTTACTGCACGTGGAAGACGCGTTGGCCGCGCTCGAATGCGCTACCGTCTCGTCGGTCGCCGGGACGTACAACATCGCCGCTGACGGCGTCGTGATGATGTCGCAGGCCATCAGGCGCGCCGGACGCATCCAAGTCCCCATGCCGCTGGCGCTGTTCCGTAGCGCCGGCAGCGCGCTGGTGGGTTCGTCGATGCGGTTGTATACCGACGAACAACTCGAATACTTCCGATTCGGCTGTGGTCTCGATACCACGCGTATGCGGACCGAGATGGGTTTCTCGCCCCGATGGACGACGATGCAGGCTTTGGACGACTTCGTCCGGGCCACGCAGACGCGGCGGATCATCGGTTCCAGCTGGATCGATCGCGCCGAGCAGACGTTGACTGCAATCGTCGGCGGCAACGCGGTATCTTCCCCGGGCTCGCAGAACGCAGACGTCCTGTCGATGCCGGACACCGGCAGTGGTGTGGTGGAGAGATGACCGACGTGGCCAAGGTAATTCCGCTGCGACCGAACAGCGGTCGAAGCGATTCAGGGCGTACGCGAACCCGTGAATCCGTCACCGGCACCGAACGAATGGTGCGAGAGCAGAGTGAACGTCGACATCCGTCCAGTTCGTCATTGCCTCCGAATCCTCCTGACGAGGGCTCCTTCATCGACTCCACACGATCGAGTTTGGTCGATCAGATCGCTTCTGCGGCAGAGTTCTTACGGCGTCGAGTAGCCGGTGACTACGAGGTCGACGAGTTCGGGTTCGATCCGCATTTTGCGGACAATATCGTGATGCCGATGCTGAGGCCGCTGTTCGAGAAGTGGTTCCGCGTCGAGGTGAGCGGCATCGAGAACATCCCACTCACGGGTGGCGCCCTGGTGGTTGCGAATCATGCGGGCGTGATCCCACTCGACGGATTGATGACGTCCGTTGCCGTGCACGATCATCATCCGGCGCACCGACCGCTGCGAATGTTGGCTGCGGACATGGCATTCGAGATGCCGGTGATCGGTGGGCTGGCACGCAAGGCCGGGCACACACTGGCCTGTAACCCCGATGCCGAGCGGCTACTGAGCGAAGGCGAAGTGGCGGCAGTGTTTCCCGAAGGATTCAAGGGAATCGGTAAGCCGTTCAGCGAGCGGTACAAGTTGCAGAGGTTCGGACGCGGCGGCTTCGTCTCGGCTGCCATGCGCTCCGGAGCGCCGATCATTCCGTGCTCGATTGTCGGATCCGAGGAGATCTATCCCAAGATCGGTGACCTGACGACACTCGCGCGAGTGCTGGGATTACCGTATTTTCCGGTCACACCGTTGTTCCCGCATCTGGGACCGCTCGGCCTCGTTCCGCTACCGTCGAAGTGGCATATCGAGTTCGGAACCCCGATCGTCACCGACACGTACGGTCCTGGCGCAGAAGAGGATCCGATGGTTCTCTTCGAAGTGACCGACCACGTACGCGAGACAATCCAGCAGACGCTCTACCGGTTGTTGGCCAAGCGGCGCAACATCTTCCTCGGCTGAAGTGCAGTCCGGATCGGCAGTCGCCGATCCGGACTTCTACTACTTACGTGCTCTGTTCTTTTCGTCGTGCCAGGATGACGGCGAGTGCCCCGCCGATCGCCCCGAGAATCAGGGCCGTGGGAACGCCGATCTTGGCAGCCTTGCGGCCGGTGCGGAAATCACGCACCTCCCAGCCACGGTTCTTCGCGAGTTCGCGAAGATCGGCGTCGGGATTGATCGCGACAGGCGTGCCGACCAGGGAAAGCATCGGAACGTCGTTATGGCTGTCGGAATACGCAGAGCATCGTTTGAGATTGAGACCCTCACGAACCGCCAGTGTGCGGACGGCGTGCGCCTTACCCATGCCGTGCAGGATGTCGCCGACGAGACGGCCGGTGAACACACCGTCCTCACTCTCGGCGACGGTGCCCAGAGCTCCGGTCAGGCCCAACCGCTCGGCAATGACCTGAGCAAGTTCGACGGGGGTAGCTGTCACCAGCCAGACCTGCTGGCCGGCGTCCAAATGCATCTGCGCCAGCGCACGGGTGCCCGCCCAGATCTTGTCCGCGATTACTTCGTCGTAGATCTCCTCGCCGAGGCGAGCGAGTTCGGCAGTGGACCGACCCGCGACAAACGAGAGTGCCTTCTCGCGGCCCTCGGCGACGTCGTCACTGCTTTCGCGTCCGGTGACCCGGAATTTGACCTGCTTCCAGGCGAAATCCACGAGATCCGACGTCTTCAGGTACTTACGAGCAGCGAGTCCTCGGGCGAAGTGAATGATCGACGCACCTTGAACCATGGTGTTGTCGACGTCGAAGAAGGCTGCGGCCGTGAGATCGCGGGGAACCGCTGGTGACTCGTCGTCCGCGGTGGGCACGACCGGATTGGCGGCCGCGGTGAGCGCAAGCGCTGCGTCCACACTGGCCTCGCCGGCGAGGTTGGCTCGAACTTCCGATTCGCTCGGGCCCAGCGGATTCTTGACGCGGCGACGCCCGGGGAGAATAACCCCGGCCAGCCCCGATCCGAATCCGGAGCCGTTCGGTAGTGATCGCGCAGGCACCCGCACCTCCTGTGTTGCACTGTTGAGCAGAAAACTCTTCGAGTCAGCCTATCCTCCACAGCGCGGCGCCAAGGGTTGGATGGCGATGAGCGCGGCGAGCGTGTGACCTTCCTCTCCGCCGATTTGGTATCGAGGGGGCGGCAGACGGCAGACTCTGGGGATAAGTAGATGAGCATCCAGCCCCGGAAAGGTACTTACTCGATGACTGCCGAGAGACATGTTGTGACCCTGTTGACACGCGCAGGATGCGCCTCCTGCGTCTGCGCGGCGGAGGTGCTGAGAAGGGTCTGCAGTGAGTTCGAGCTTGAAGTGACGTGCATCGACGTGGACGAAGCTGCTGCGAGCGACCCTGACTTGCGGGCCGAGTACGGCGACCGATTGCCGGTCATTCTTCTAGACGGACGTGAGCACGGTTACTGGGAAGTTGACGAAGAGCGCCTTCGCGACGATTTACGCAAGTAAGGCAACCCTCAATCAGAAGAAATCGATGGCTTTGCAGGTTAAAGGCACATCGAACCCGTTCCAAGCAACTTTGTGCATGGGTTCACAAGCGGTTACCGTGGTGTGAACATTCCCCCGGAGCATCGTGGAGGTCGACAGTTGTGTCGGTCGGACGAGGAGCCAACGACGTGACCGAACCGCACCAGACGCATGAGCCGCTGGCTCAGCGCGTCACCGGCGCTGCGGGCACTTCTGTCACTACTGCCGGTGCCGCCACCGCGGATTCTTCGGTTACTAC
>NZ_JASHKR010000045.1 GCF_030056815.1 Rhodococcus sp. IEGM 1379 | reverse complement strand
ACCCTGCGCCTATACGACACCGGTACGCGGGCCCTTCGGGATTTTGTTCCGTTGGTCCCCGGACATGCATCGGTGTACCTGTGTGGGGCTACGGTTCAAGGTGATCCTCACATCGGCCACGTGCGTAGCGGCGTCGCGTTCGACGTACTACGACGATGGCTCCTTGCCGGCGGCAACGACGTTGCTTTTGTTCGCAATGTGACGGACATCGACGACAAGATCCTGAACAAAGCTGCCGACGCCGGCCGTCCCTGGTGGGAGTGGGCCACGACGTTCGAGCGTTCGTTCACGTGGGCCTACGACCAGTTGGGCGTGTTGCCGCCGTCCATCGAGCCGCGGGCCACCGGTCATGTGACGCAGATGGTCGAGATGATGGAACGCCTCATCGCGAACGGTCACGCGTACGCGTCGGGTGGTGACGTCTACTTCGACGTACAGAGTTATCCCGAGTACGGCGCACTGTCCGGACACAAACTTGACGACGTCCACCAAGGAGAGAGCGCAGCCGAAGGTAAGCGCGATCCGCGCGACTTCACGCTGTGGAAGACAGTGAAGCCCGGTGAACCCTCGTGGCCGACTCCGTGGGGCCGCGGCCGACCGGGTTGGCATCTCGAGTGCTCGGCAATGGCAGAGTTCTATCTGGGTGCGGCATTCGATATCCATTGCGGTGGACGCGATTTGGTTTTCCCGCATCACGAGAACGAGATCGCGCAGGCAAAGTGCGTCGGCGACGATTTTGCTCAGTACTGGTTGCATAACGGCTGGGTCACCATGAGTGGCGAGAAGATGTCCAAGTCGCTGGGCAATGTGTTGTCGGTGCCGAATGTCTTGAAAAAGGTTCGCCCGCAAGAACTTAGGTACTACCTCGGTAGTGCGCACTACCGCTCCAATCTCGAGTACTCGGACGATGCCCTCGAAGAGAGTGCAAAGTCGTACCAGGGTCTCGAGGCGTTTGTCCTGCGCACGCATAAGCGTGCGGGCGGTGTCGAACTCGGCACGTGGACAGAAGGTTTCGCGGCGGCACTCGACAACGACTTGTCGGTACCGATCGCGTTGGCAGAGATTCACGGAAAAGCGAGCGAGGGTAATACCGCGCTCGCAGCGGGAGATCTGGATGCCGCACGGGTGGCTGCCGGTCAGGTGCGAGCGATGCTCGCGATCCTGGGCGTCGACCCGCTCGATGCGCATTGGTCGCAGTCCGGTGGCGACATCGAGACGGCAATGGAAGCTTTGGACGTGTTGGTGCGCGCAGATCTCGATCGGCGGCAGCAGGCACGTACGGAAAAGAACTGGGCGGTGGCGGACGAGGTCCGTGATCGCCTCATCAAGGCGGGTATCGAAGTAACCGATACCCCCGACGGACCCGAATGGTCCCTGAAGGCAGGGCAGTAACAATGGCTGGAAACTCGAGCAGGCGCGGCGCAATCCGTAAGGGCGGCACCAAGAAGGGCCAGGTTGCCGGTTCCGGCGGCAAGCATCGTCGCGGTCTCGAAGGGCGAGGCGCAACACCGCCCGCCGCGGAACGCACCAAGCATCCCGCGGCAAAGCGTGCAGCTCGCGCTGCGCGTGCGGACGAAAAGCAGAATCAGGGTCGCGGTGGCCGTCCGGGTCCCGGCCGCAAGGTTCTCGACGGCCCCGAGACAGTGCTCGGCCGCAACCCCGTCGTCGAGTGCCTGCGTGCAGGTGTTCCGGCAACGGCACTGTGGGTGGCTGTCGGAACCGAGAGTGACGAGCGACTGAAGGAGTCCGTGCAGCGTGCTGCGGACGCCGGCATCTCCATTCTCGAAGTACCGCGTAGCGATCTGGATCGCCTCAGCGCCAACGGGCTTCATCAGGGCATCGCTCTGCAGGTTCCGCCGTACCGCTACGCGCATCCGGACGACCTCCTCTCGGAGGCACGCAAGCACGCCGAGCCGCCGTTGCTCGTCGCGCTCGACAACATCACCGACCCCCGCAACCTGGGTGCCGTCGTGCGTTCGGTCGCAGCCTTCGGTGGACACGGCGTCGTCATTCCCGAGCGTCGTAGCGCCAGCGTCAGTGCTGTTGCTTGGCGTACCAGCGCCGGCGCTGCTGCTCGTTTGCCGATTGCCCGCGCCACCAACCTCACTCGCACGCTCAAGGACTGGGCGTCCAAGGGCATTACGGTTGTCGGTCTCGACGCCGAGGGTGACACCACTCTCGACGATTTCGACGGCAGTGGTCCCGTGGTGATCGTGGTCGGTTCCGAGGGTAAGGGCCTTTCGCGTCTGGTTCGTGAGAACTGCGACGCGATTCTGTCCATCCCGATGGCAGGACCGGTCGAAT
Source organism: Rhodococcus sp. IEGM 1379 (assembly GCF_030056815.1). Lineage (GTDB taxonomy): Bacteria > Actinomycetota > Actinomycetes > Mycobacteriales > Mycobacteriaceae > Rhodococcus_F. The sequence goes on along the minus strand of NZ_JASHKR010000045.1, from coordinate 35,566 downwards.
CCCTCAATGCTTCGGTTGCAGCCGGAGTTGTGTTGGCCGACATCGCTCGTCGCCGCCGCAATAACTGATCGGCACAGTTTCATCTGATCCAGGCAGCTCAACAGCCCCCGCTTGTACCGCTAAGACGGTGCCAGTGGGGGCTTTTTTGTCCGCCGGAGTGGTTTTTGGGTGTCCTCATGGGGAAGTTGGACAAAAAGTCCGATACCGGACATTTGGGCTTCTTCATTGCTTATGGTTAACCGCCCGGCAAGCTTTCTCGAATTGCTAGGTAAGTATCCACGTCGATGATGCTGAAGCCGAGACGCCGAAATGTAACGCGGTTAGTGCTCGGTGAGTTCTGTGTGCAACAAACCACCTATGGATGGAGATGTTTCATGGCTAACCTTTTATCGACCAACTCTCGATCGCGTCGCGTCGGCGTAGGAGTAGGCGTACTCGCCCTTGCGCTCGGCGCCAGCGCATTGGGATCCGGTGTTGCGTCCGCTGGGACGGAAACTGCCAATGAATACACGTTCACTCGTACCGTGGACAACGCAAATCCGGAGATCGGTGATGTGATCACCTTTACGACGCTGTCGGAGACCACAAGTCCCGTCGGGGCGATCGAAAGCTTCACCGAAAATTTCGACGAGTGCCTGAAATTCGTTCCAGGTTCAGCCAGGGTAACCAAGCTTCATATTCCTGGAGGAATGACCACAACGGTGGAGACGCCGGAGTTGACTCCTACGAAACTGAAGGTCAGTGGCAATGGTTGGCTCAACACCAATGGCCGCGATGTCACGATGACAACCAGTTACACGGTCAGTTCCGACTGCACGCCGGGAGCTGTTCTCAGAAGTAGCTTGGGCGTCCGCGCCCTGGGCTTGGCGTGGTGGGGAGGCTCGGACAACGCAAACTTCCCCAACATCGGACCCTCCGTCACGGTGAAGGTTCCCGATCCCGTTGATCCGGGTACAGGAAGTGGAACCGGATCGTTGGGTAGCGCTACGGGATCGCTCGGTTCGATGGACGGCGGAACAGGATCGTTCGGTTCGGTGAGCGGAATCTTCGGCTCGAACTAACAGTCTGACGTAAACGTAAAACGGTGGCCCGAGACTCTTGCGAGTCTCGGGCCTCCGTCGTAAAGCGTTTGTTCTCAGCCGAATTCGATGGAAGTGTTGATTTCCTCGACCTGGTTGGACATTGCCATGTTCTGGGTATCGGTGAACTGGTTGGCGAAGCTCACGAGGTACACGGGGGACGATGCGTCCGCCTGATAGGCGATGACGGTCATGACCGCGTAGATGGGAACGTCGAGTTCCGGCGGGGTCCAGGTTCCGGCAACGCGGATTGCCTTCTGGCCTTCGATGTCGAGGTCGATTTTCTTCACCTCGGACCAGCCGTTGAGCGTGGCGAGGGAGTCACGGGCGCCGGCGAGAACTTCATCGGTGGTGGCAGTGCCCTGAGCTTCCACGGTCAGTGTGGTGTTGGGCGTGAATCCACTTGCCTCGGGCTGGTTGCTGGACAGAATGTCCGTCACGGTCCCCGAAACACCTTCTTGGGAGTGAGTCCACTGCGACGGAAGGCTGACGCTGATCACCGGGGCATCGGGATCGGTGCCGGTGACCAGGGTGATGCGTTCGCCGGTGAAGGCGCTGCCGTCCGCCAAGGTTCCTGATGCCGCAGTGGTGGATTCTGCGTCCGTCGTGGATTCTGCGGCGACGGTGGTTTCACTGGTGCCGTTTTCGGCTGCGGCGTCGCCGCTGTCCGAACTGCTGCAACCCGAGAGTACGAGTGCTGTGGTGATCAGCGCGGCCGCGCTGAGAGCGATCTTGCTGCTCTTGATCCTCATGGTGGTGTGTTCCTTCGACTTCTGGCGAAGGCCGTGCGCCGACGTCAGCAGTGGCTGACATTATCAGCGACACTCAGATGTGGCGTGATGTCCGGAAAGTTACGGTACTTCCCGGTCGCATTTGCGCTAAGGCTGCTATCCCCGGTGCCGTAACGACGCCAATGACTGGGTACCCGCCGGTTACGGGGTGGTCTGCCAGGAAAACTACAGGTTGTCCGTTCGGTGGGACTTGAATCGATCCCGCTACGACGCCTTCGCTGGGCAGTTCCTGGGTGCGTGAGCGATGTAGGGGGCCGGGGCCTCGTAATCTCACGCCGACACGATCGGTGTCTTCGGTGACCGTCCACGCATGGTGGAGGAGAGCGTGCACGGACGCCGGGGTTAACCAGTTGTCTCGGGGGCCGAGAGTGATATCGAGGGGAACTGGGCTGCGAGCGGGTGCCGGCGGCGGGATGAGATCTTCACTCGGCCATTCGCCGCCTTCAGCACCCACAAGTAGTTGGTCGCCGACGCGCAGGGGCTCGGGGCCGAGCCCGGCCAATGTGTCGGTGGATCGACTTCCGAGAGTTTCCGGGACGTCGATACCGCCTCGGACGGCGAGGTAGGTGCGCAGTCCGGTGGTGGCGTAGCCGATTTCGAGAAGGTCTCCGCTGTGGAGGTGGAGGCTGGAGTAGCCGGCGGCGGGCCGGCCGTTGACGGTCAAGGGCGCTCGTGCCCCGGTAATAGCGACGGTCATTTCTCCGACAGTGCGCATCACGAATCCGCCGACCGTGATTTCGAGCGTGGCGGCATGAACGGTGTTTCCCACGAGTCTGTTTGCGGCATCGTGGGAGATCAGATCAGCCGCCCCGGACCGGCCGACACCGACGGCGCTGCATCCCACACGACCGTGGTCTTGGACCGTGGTCAGGGGGCCGGTCCGCACTACCTCGAGCCAGGGCATGGCCCATTGTCTCGCAGCGATGGCCTGAGCACATCGCGACCGACGATCACGTCAGGTGAACGGAGTGATCGAAACTCCGGACGCAGTGAGTAGCTTCCAAATTTCGGTAGCCATGTCGACAGCGGCGGGGCTGTCGCCGTGGACGCACACAGAGTCGGCATTGACGGTCAGAACGGTGCCGTCGATGGCGTCGATGGTGCCTTCGGCAACGAGTCGGCGGACGCGTTCGGCAATGGCGACCGGGTCGTGAAGGACTGCGCCGGTCTGGTTTCGGGGAACCAGTGTTCCCTCGGGCGTATAGGCACGGTCGGCAAATGCCTCGGTGACAACACGCAGGCCAACGGCTTCGGCCTCGGCCAGAAACACCGAATCCGGCAGACCGAGAACCGGGAGGGACGCGTCGTAACTGCGGACGGCGTCAACAACTGCCCGTGCTTGCTCGCGGTGGTGAACTATCGCGTTGTAGAGCGCGCCATGGGGTTTGACGTAGGTGACGCGGGAGCCGGCGACGCGGGCCAGCCCGTCGAGGGCTCCGATTTGATACATGACGTCGGCGGTCAGGTCTGCCGGGGAAACGTCGATGAAGCGTCGACCGAATCCGGCGAGATCGCGGTAACCGACCTGCGCGCCGATCCGCACGTCGCCGGCTACTGCGGAGCGGCACGTTGCCAACAGTGTTGTCGGGTCGCCGGCATGAAAGCCGCACGCGATGTTCGCGCTGGTGACCACTTTCAGCATCGCGTCGTCGTCGCCCAAAGTCCAGGCGCCGAAACCTTCACCGAGGTCGCTGTTCAGGTCAACACGAAACGTCATGGCTCGAGTCTAGGAGTCAGGCGTGTGCCGGAATCCGTCCGGCATTCTTACGACGCGCAGATCCGGTCAGACGGCACACCAGGTAGATCACGAACGACACCGAGGTGACGAAGCTGGACACGGGAACTCCGGGTGCCAGCGACAGCAGGATGCCGCCGACGGCTGCCAGTTCGGCGAAGAGAACCGAGAGGATCGTGGCCTTGAGAGGACTTGCCGTGACGTAGGCAGCGGCCGCAGCGGGGGTAATGAGCAACGACATCACCAACAGTGCGCCGACGATCTGCACACCCAGAGCCGCAGTGATACCGACCAGAACAGCAAAGGCGATAGACAGTACACGCACCGGAACGCCGCGCGCTGCAGCAACTTCGGGATCGGTACTTGCGAACAGCAAAGGGCGGTAGATGAATCCGAGCGTGCCGATCACGATGACGGCGCACAGAAGAAGGAGTTCGAGACCGCTGTTACCCGGTGCCACGATCTGACCGACCAGCAACGAAAAACTGGTTCCGGTACGCCCGTCGTACGCCCAGAGGAACAGCACCGACAGTCCGAGCCCGAAGGCCATGATCACGCCGATCACCGAATCACGATCTCGCGCTTTGGCTCCCAACAATCCGAACAGTACTGCGGCGACCACCGAACCGACGATGGCTCCGGCTCCGACGCTCACGCCGACAAGCAGGGCGGCAGACGCACCGGTCAGTGACAGCTCACTGGTGCCGTGGACGGAGAACGACATCTGCCGGCTCACGATCAGGGGGCCGATGATGCCGGCCAGCAACCCGAGGATCGCACCGGCGATCAAAGCCTGCTGAACGAAGTCGTACTGCAGAAGGTCGATGGTCGCGGACACGTCGAACATCCGCGACATCGCGTCGGTGAACTTGTTACTCACTAGTGGTGATCCTCATCGCTGTGGTGAACGCCTTCGCCGGGACGGAGTCCGCCTGCGCTGCCGAGAGCGTCGATGGCGTCGCCGGTGCCGACGACAACCAGGCGGCCGCGAACTTGTAAGACCTCGACGTCGGTGTTGTACAGATCCGACAGGACCTCCGACGTCATCACCTCTGCCGGCGTACCGATGCGGAACTTGCCGTCCACCAGATACAGCACCCGATCTACCAACGGCAGGATCGGATTGATCTCGTGGGTCACGAACAGCACTGCGGTGTCATGGGTGCGTCGACGCTTGTCGATCAAACTGGAAACGAGATGCTGATTCGCGAGGTCGAGGCTCAGGAGCGGTTCGTCGCACAGCAGGATCTTCGGATCGCCGACCAGCGCCTGCGCGATGCGCAGTCGTTGTTGCTCGCCACCGGACATGGAACCGATGGGGGCGTCGGCATACGACTGCGCGCTGACCTGCGCGATGGCGTCGTCGACAATCTTGCGTCGACGCGCCCGCCGCAGCAGACCGGTGCCCCACTGATGTCCGTCGACACCGAGACCGACAAGATCGCGCCCACGGAGGGGGAGTCCGTCGTCGATGGATTTTTGCTGTGGGATGTATCCGACGTGCGAGTTGCCGGCGCGGGCCGGGGTGCCGACGATTTCGGCTGTGCCGCCGCTGAGTTGGAGCTGTCCCAGCAGGATTTTCAGGAGCGAGGTCTTGCCGGAACCGTTGGGACCGAGCACGGCGATGAATTCGCCTGGCTGAACGTCGAGATCGAGGCCGTCCCAAAGGGTGCGGGCGCCGAAGGACAATCGGGCGCCCTTCAGGGACACTGCAGGTAAAGCGGAAGTTTCTGTCACAAGCCGATCGGTTCTTCTCGTAAGTAAGTGGGCGAAAAATTACTGGGCAGAGAGAGCGTTTGCGAGTGACTCCGCAGTCTGCGTCTGCCACTGAATGTAGTCCAGGCCCTCGGGCAGAGTTTCCGTAACCTCGACGATGGGGATGCCCGCTTTTTCGGCGGTGGAGCGCATGTCCTGGGTCACTTTGTCCTGTGTCTGGACGTTGTAGAGCAGCGCGCGGGCCTTCTCGCCCGTCAACAGTTCGCGGGTTGCAGCGATGGCCGCGGGCGACGGGTCGTTGCCGTCTTCGATGGCGCTGGTGAACTCTTCGGGAGTGACATCTTTGAGTTCGGTAGCAAGTAGCAGATAGTGCGCAATGGGTTCGGTCTGCGCGACGCCGGTGCCGGCATGGGCGGCGGCAATGGAATCGGTGATGGTGGTGATCCCGGCGAGCTTCTGGCTGTAGGCCTGTGCATTTGCCTCGTACATCGACGCGTTCTCGGGGTCGAGCACGCTCAGTTGATCGGCGATGGAGTGCGCTACGGCGTCGACGGTGGGGATGTCGAACCAGACATGTTCGTTGACCGAGCCGTGGGTGTGGCCGTCATGAGATGCGCCGGTCGTTTCGTTTGCGTGGATGCCACCGTCGAGCAGGTTGTATGCGTTGACCGTTTTCTGATTTCCCTTGCCGGCGTCGAGAATGTCGGTGATGAACTGGTCGTAGCCACCGCCGTTGTAGATGACCAGGGATGCGTCGGTGATCTTCGCGGCCTGGGCGGGCGTGGTTTCGAAAGAGTGCGGATCTGCGGACGGCTCGTCGATGATGGACGTGACGGTCAGTGTGTCGCCGGCGACGGCCTGCGCGACGTTGCCCCACACGTTTGTGGATGCGACGACGGTGATGCCTTCGTCTTTGGAGGAGCTGGATCCGCAGGCCGTGAGCGCGAATGCTGCGACGACCGAGACAGCAGCAATCGCGGTGGTGGTTCGGAATTTCGGCGACAATCGCACTGGGGTCTTCTCCTGAACAAAGGCGAGGCTAAACGCTATTGGAAACCGTTACCGTTACACATTAGCCCATAATCGCTGGTAGTACATGTTCGCTTCGGCCCAAACGCGCCGACCATGACGACTACCGATAGCGTCCGTCTATGCCCCGGTCACGTCAGCCACGCCGTCAAGCCACTTTGGCGTCGCTCGCCGCCGAGCTCAATGTGTCGAGAACTACAGTCTCGAACGCGTACAACCGACCCGATCAGCTCTCTGCCGAGCTTCGGGATCGAGTGCTCCAAGCGGCCAAGCAACGCGGATATGCCGGACCCGATCCGGTGGCCCGCTCCCTCCGTACCCGAAAAGCCGGCGCCGTCGGACTTCTGCTCACCGAAGCGCTCAGCTACAGCTTCCGTGACCCGGCAGCCATGAGCTTCCTGGCCGGTCTCTCCGAATCCTGCGAAGAGGCAGGGCAGGGACTCCTCTTGATTCCCGCCGGCCCCGGCCGTCACGAAGCGGATGCTGCAGCGGTAGTGCAACAAGCCGGCGTCGACGGGTTTGTCGTCTACTCCGTCGCCGCCGACGACCCCTATCTTGCGGCTGTGCTCGAACGTCATATCCCGATCGTGGTCTGCGATCAGCCGCGCGAGATCCCCGGCGCATCGCTCGTCGGCATCGACGACCGTGCTGCCATGCGCAAGGTTTCCGACTACCTGATCAGTCTCGGGCACACCGAAATCGGTGTGCTCTGCATGCGCCTGGGCCGCGACAGGATGGATGGTGTTGTCAGCCAGGAACGGCTGCAGTCGCCCAGGTTCCACGTTCAGCGTGAACGGATCGAAGGCGTCCGTGACTCGATGGTCGCGGCAAACATGGATCCGCTCTCGCTCACGGTGATCGAACGGTACGTCCACACCAAGCAGTCCGGGCACTCCGCAGCAGCAGAGGCGCTCGCGACGAATCCGAAGATCACGGTACTGATCTGCACCACCGACGTGCTTGCCCTCGGCGCCCTGGACTGGGCGCGGTGGCAGGGAATCGATGTACCGGGGCAGTTGTCGATCACCGGTTTCGACGGCGTCGGCGAAGCATTGCGCGAATCGCTGACCACGGTGCGGCAGCCCCAGGAGGAGAAGGGCCGCCGCGCCGGTGCGCTCCTGATGTCGCCGTCGAACTCCGGAGTGCCTGTCGTGGAGATGCTCGAGACCGAACTCCTGGTCGGGCGAACGGCAGGTCAGGCCAAGAGCTGAGCGGGTTCGGCCAGGAGTTGAGCGCAGCGCAACAATCCGAGATGGCTGTAGGCCTGAGGATGGTTGCCGAGTGAGCGTTCTGCGACCGGGTCGTACTCTTCTGCCAACAGTCCGGTGGGTCCGGCTGCTGCAACCAGTTGGTCGAACAGTGCCTCGGCCTGCAGGCGTTGACCGATCAGGAGGTATGCCTCCACCAGCCAGGCCGCACAGAGGTGGAACCCGCCTTCGATGCCGGGCAGGCCGTCGTCATGGTGGTAGCGGTACACCGTTGAGCCGCTACGCAATTCGGCCTCTGTTGCAGTGACCGTGGCGGCAAATCGGGGATCGGAGGGATCGATCAATCCCGACAGTCCGATGTGCAGGGTGGCCGCGTCGAGATCGGTGCCGTCGTAGGCTGCGGTGTAGGACTGCACGTCGTCCTTCCAGCCCTTTTCGCGTACCTCGTCGGCGATCTGGTCGCGCAATTCTGCCCACTCGGGCAGTGCCTCGCGTCCGAAGCGGTCGGCCAGTTTTACCGCGCGGTCGACCGTCACCCAGCCCATCACCTTGGAATAGACGTGGTGGCGGGGGTTGTCGCGGATCTCCCAGATGCCGTGATCAGGTTCGAACCATCGGCGTTGGACGGCTTCGACCATGGCGCACACCAGTTCCCAGTCGCGATCACTCAGGGCATTGGAAACGCGGGCATTGGAAACGCGGGCATTGGAAACGCGGGCATTGGAGACGCCGGTCTTTTCGCGTGAATCGGCAAGGTGTCCGATCAATTCGACGATCGGGCCGAACACGTCGAGCTGAACCTGCTGGTTGGCGGCGTTGCCCACTCGAACAGGTCGGGATCCTGCATATCCGGGGAGCGAGTCGATAACAGCCTCGGGTGGCAGTGATGTGCCGTGCAAGGTGTACAGCGGGTGCAGACGCTCGGGCCCGGGCAGTGTTTCGAGGACGCGGTGAACCCAGTCGAGGTAATTCTCGGCTTCGGCGGTGGAGCCCACGCTCACGAGAGCTGTTGCGGTGAGCGCAGCATCACGCAGCCAGCAGTACCGGTAGTCCCAGTTGCGGACTCCGCCGATCTCTTCGGGCAACGACGTCGTTGCTGCGGCCATGATGGAACCGGAATCGGCGTGAACCAGCCCGCGCAGGGTCAGTGCGGAGCGTTTCATTAAGTCCGGCTTGAGCTTTGGAAGGTCGAGCGTTTTTGCCCAGTCCGACCAGTAGGATTCGGACGTTGCTCGACGGTCTATCTCGAGAACCTCGGACGGGCCGATATCATCGGTGCCACAGCGCAATTCGAGAATCACATCGCCCTTGGACGGTTCGACGATGGCATGGGCCGTCTGTTGATTTCCGTCGGTAGCGATATTCCACTGCACGCCGGGGGAGCGCAGCACGTACGGCTCGTTGGTTCCGGTGACGCGGATGCCCTCGTCCACAACCTCGAGGGTGACCTGGCCTTGGCCGAACTCCGGGCGCGGGGCGAACGAGACTATGGCGTCTGCTCGGCCGGAGATGATGCGGGTCAGATCGGTTCGGCCCGCAGGTACGTCGTGTGGGAGGTAGTCGGTGACGGATAAGCTCGCCCATCGGGTCTGAACCGTCATCGTGCCGTCGAGGTACTTCTGGCTCAGGGGGAGTGCCGTCCGCCGTGGGCCGACACTGAAGTGTCCCGCGCCGGTTCCGCCGAGTAGATGAGCGAACACCGCTGCGGAATCGGGTTCGGGATGGCACAGCCAGGTGAGGGTGGCGTCGGGTGTGACAAGTGCGACCGTACGCGGGCTGGCGAGCATCGAGAGGCGTTCGATGGGCGGCGCGTCGGCACCCGAGAGCCAGGTACGACGCTCGTCGAGAAGGAATGCCAGCGCGGCGGCAACGTCCTCGGTGCTGTCGACTCGGTAGGCGGCGACGCTGTCTCCGCTCCCGACCTTGATGCCGATATCGGGTCCCTGGAGCCTGCTGAAGGCTTTTTCGTCCGTCACGTCGTCGCCGATGAAGACGGCCGCGGTTGCGCCGTCCTGGTGGCGAATGAGGTCGAGGGCTTGACCCTTGTCGGTGGGGATGACGGCCAATTCGACGACGAACTTGCCTTCGGTGACCTGCACGCCCGGCCAGAGCGCCGATTCGGTGCGGACGGCGATCAATGCCTTTTCCGCGTCGTCGGCGCTGCAGTTTCTCACGTGCAACGCAACGCTGGCAGGCTTCTTCTCGACGCTCGCGCCGACGGTGTCGGCTGCAATTCGCACCAACTCGATGACTATTTCGTCGAGCAGCTTCTTGGCGTCCGCGTCGATGGCGTGAACGAATCCGATGTCGAACTCGGAGCCGTGACTGCCGACCAACTGCACTTCGGCGGGTAGCCGTGACAGCGCAGCAAGGTCTTTGAGTGCTCGCCCGGAGATGACCGCCGCCGTTGTGGAAGCAAGGCTCGCGAGCGCGCGGAGCGCTCGAACCGATTCTGCGCGGGGATACGCCTTTTCCGGGTCCGCGACAATGGGAGCCATGGTCCCGTCGTAATCGGAAGCCACCAGCAGGCGTGGTGTTCGTGCCACGGCCGCAAGGGCTCGACGGAGTTCGATGGGTAGATCCTGTGCGCTCACCTTTTCAAATCTAGGTGATCGAGCGCATCCTGGCGCGGTAGGTGTTGGCCGCGCTACTCAGGTCGACGGGATCCGTCGCCTAGCAGCAGCTCGACAGTGAGTTCCAAACGATTGGCGACATCGGTGGCCGAGGATCGACGGGTGAGCCACGCGACGAGATTGGACAACCACACGTCGGAGATGACGCGAGCGATAGCCAACTGTTCTTCGCTGGGGTCGTCTTCGGTCATTGCTCGTGCGAACAGGCGGTCCATCAATTGACCGACCTGGTCGACCTCGGCAGCGGCCGACGCGTCGGCAAACATGAATGCTCGCGTCATTGCTTCGGTCAGAAGTGGGTCGCGTTGCATGGCTCGGGTGATCAAACCCAAGATCAGTTGCATGCGCTCGAGCGGGCTGGTGCCGGGCGGAATCTTGCCCTTGGAGTCGATCTTCTCGAATTCGCGTGCCAGAGCGGACACCAGAAGGTGCACCTTCGACGGGAAATATCGGTAGAGCGTGCCGACGGCAACATCTGCTCGCTCAGCCACTGCGCGCATCTGAACGGCCTCGTAGCCACCCTTGGACGCCAACGTCAGGGTTGCGTCCAGGATGCGCTTACGGCGTTCGCGTTGCGCGTTTGAGCTGAGATCGTCGTCTCCGAGCGTCGCGGCTGCGACGGTGTTGGAGCGGGATCGGGATGTTGCGGTCATCGACAATTTCCTTCGCGCCTTGACTCATGGCCAGGTCTCATATTAGAACACGTTCTATACAATTGTGTCACTAATCGAGAGGCGGGAACCAGTTGTGACAATCGCCATGACCGATGAGCAGCGAGCAGTCCAGGAGTCGATCGAGGCATGGGCACGGTCGACCACGCCGATGAACATGGTACGCGTCGGACCAGCAAATTCGTGGCGGGAGAACTGGTCGGCCTTCGCTGCGCTGGGCATTTTTTCCGTCGCGGTCCCAGAGGCCGTAGGTGGCGCCGGAGCTGAAATCGTTGATCTTTCAGCGATGCTCGAGCAGGCTGCAATTGAACTTGTGCCGGGCCCTGTTCTCACAACAGCTTTGGCTGCGTTGGTAGTGGGACGAAGCTCGTCGCCGGCGGCTAAACGCTGGTCCGAGGCACTTGCCGACGGTGAAATCCCCTGCGCTGTCGTACTGGATGGCAAGCCGGTAACCGCCACCCGAACCGATTCGGGAGGGCTTGAACTTCATGGAGACGGCGGCTTCGCCTGGGGTGGGGATACCGGCGTATCGGTACTGGTGTCCGCCGATGACGGCACCGAAATCGTGTGGGTTCTCGTGGACGGAGACTCGAGCGGTGTGACATATGCCGCTACGGACACGATCGATAAGTCACGTCCGCTGGCAGGCGTGTCCTTCGATCACGTTGTGGTCGAAGCTGATCGGATCCTGGACGACGTTGCTCCGGGATCGGTGTCTGATCTCGCGGCCGTTCTCGCTTCGGCAGAGGCTGCCGGCATCGCTGCCTGGTGCCTGCGAACGGCGGTGGAATACGCGAAGATTCGTGAGCAGTTCGGAAAACCGATCGGTTCGTTCCAGGCGATCAAACATATCTGCGCCGAGATGCTGTGCCGCGTCGAGAATGCCGGTGCTGTTGCCTGGGATGCCGCAGTAGCAGCGGAGTCGGGCGACGAACTTCCGATCGCCGCGGCTGTAGCCGCTGCGGTCTCCCTTGATGCTGCTGTCGACACTGCCAAGGACTGCATCCAGGTGCTCGGCGGCATCGGCTTCACCTGGGAACACGAGGCGCACTTCTACCTTCGCCGCGCGCTCTCGCTGCGGCAGGTTCTGGGTGGATCGTCTCGCTGGCGGGCACGCGTTGCGGAACTGACTCTCGGTGGTTCGCGTCGTCACCTTCAGATCGACCTCAGCGAGCTGGAATCCGAGCGGTCCGAAATTCGCAGTGAGGTAGCGCAACTCGTTGCACTGCCGGAGTCGGAGCAACGTAGCGCTCTGGCGGAGTCGGGATATCTTGCACCGCACTGGCCGGCACCGTACGGAAAGGGCGCCAAGGCTGCCCAGCAGATTCTGATCGAGGAAGAGTTGGCGGCCGTCGGCATCGGTCGACCGGATCTGGTCATCGGGTGGTGGGCCGTTCCGACAATTCTCGAGCACGGAAGTGCCGAGCAGATCGAACGTTTCGCGGTTCCGACTCTGAAGGGCGACATTACGTGGTGCCAGCTCTTCAGTGAGCCGGGAGCCGGATCCGACCTCGCCGCGTTGCGTACCACGGCCGACAAGGTCGACGGCGGATGGAAGCTGAACGGACAGAAGGTCTGGACTTCACTTGCCCGTGAAGCTGATTGGGCCATCTGCTTGGCACGTACCGATCGCGATGCTCCGAAGCACAAGGGCATCACGTACTTCCTGCTCGACATGAAGACTCCCGGAATCAGGATCTCGCCACTGCGGGAAATCACCGGCGATGCGCTGTTCAACGAGGTGTTCCTCGACGACGTGTTCGTGCCGGACGACTGTGTCGTCGGACAGTTGGGTGGTGGCTGGAAGCTGGCCAGAACTACGCTGGCCAACGAACGGGTCGCGATGAGTGGCGGTTCCTCGCTCGGTGGTGCGATGGAGGAACTGCTCGAACTGGCGGGTGATCCCGATCCGGTAGTAGCCGACAAGTTGGGTGGTTTCATCGGTACCGCAATGGTCGGTTCATTGCTGGAACTCCGAACCACTCTGCGGCAGTTGGACGGCCAGGACCCGGGTCCGGCGTCGAGCGTTCGCAAACTGGTCGGCGTGCGGCAGCGTCAGAATGTCGCGGAGTTCGCGATGGAGTTGGGTGGGCCCGCGGGTTGCGTCGAGGGCCCGTTGTCGCGTGAGTTCCTCAACACACGGTGCCTGTCTATCGCGGGCGGAACGACGCAGATTCTGTTGACGGTCGCGGCAGAACGAATTCTGGGACTTCCGCGCGACTAGAGGTCTGTAAAAATGTCCACGTTGGTGATACAACTAGAACACGTTCTATAAAAGAAGACGGGATTGCCAGCGTGGACTTCACCAGAGATGAAACCCAGGACGCGGTAGCCGAGGTGGCTACCGCGCTTCTGGCCCGCGAACTTCAGCCGGATGCCCTGTGGACAGCTTTCGCGGAAGCGGACCTGCTCACCTTGGCGCTGCCGGAACGACTCGGCGGCGAGGGCCTGTCCGTCACAGACGTGGGCGCTTTGCTCACCGAGGTCGGCCGGGCAGCCGCCCCGATTCCGGCGCTGGCCACACTCGGCTTCGGCGTGCTGCCCATCGTCGCGCTCGGTAGCGATGCCCAGCAGGACGAACTCCTGGCCGGTGTCGCAGCGGGACGAGTCTTCACGGCCGCTCTGTCGCAGCCGGGAGCGCAGTTCCCCGAGCATCCGTCCGTCACCGCGCAGCAGTCGGGTGACTGGTACCGCGTCAGCGGGACACTGCTCGCCGTACCTTTCGCCGAGAGTGCCCACCGTGTGCTGGTACCGACCGACGCGGGAGTCGTACTGATCGACCCCAGCGCGGCTGGTGTGACGCTCACTCGGACACCGAGTTCGTCGGGTAGCCCCGAATTCGGGATAGTTCTCGACGACGTAGTCGGTGAGCTACTCGGCGCCGGCTCAGAATCTGTGCAGACCCTGTACCGCATCGCGACGGCGAGTATCGGCAGCGTTGTCGACGGATTGGTTTCCGGGGCAGTGGATCTCACAGCTGCTCATATCGGATCCCGTGAGCAGTTCGGTAAGCCGCTGGCAACATTCCAGGCTGTCGCGCAACAGATCGCCGACGCCTACGTGACCTCCCGGACGCTGCATGTCGCATCACTGTCGGCATCATGGCGTGTATCGGAAGGCCTTGAAGCACAGTCCGATCTGGATGTGATGGCCTACTGGATAGCGCAGGAAGTCCCCGCCACGATGCAGGTGCTTCATCACCTGCACGGAGGTCTGGGAGTCGATGCCACCTATCCGCTTCATCGTTACTACTCGACGGCAAAAGACTTGGCGCGCCTGCTCGGTGGCGCTTCGCAGCGACTCGACCTCGTGGGGGCCCGGTGTTCATCGATCTGACCGACAGTCAGCGTGCACTACAAGCTGAACTTCGACGCTATTTCTCCACCCTGATCTCGCCCGAAGAGGCAAAGATCATGCGCGTCGAGCGCCACGGCCCGACATACCGCGAAGTGATCCGACGCATGGGCAAGGATGGTTGGCTCGGTGTCGGTTGGCCCGTCGAGTACGGCGGACGCGGTTTCGGCGAGGTAGAGCAGCAGATCTTCGTCAACGAGGCTGTGCGAGCTGATGTCCCATTGCCCTCTGTCACTCTGCAGACCGTCGGTCCCACGTTGCAGAAGTACGGCAGTGAGGAGCAGAAGCAGAAGTTCCTCCCGGCAATCCTGGCGGGCGAAGTGCACTTTGCGATCGGCTACACGGAACCGGAGGCCGGAACCGATCTGGCGGCACTCCGAACGGGTGCTGTCCGCAGCGGCGACGAGTACATCGTCAATGGGCAGAAGATCTTCACCACCGGTGGACACGATGCGGACTACGTCTGGCTGGCCGTGCGAACCGGATCGGCAGACTCACGTCACCGGGGTATTTCCATCCTGATCATGGACACCACGGATCCCGGTTACACCTGGACACCCATTATCACCTGTGACGGTGCGCATCACGTCAACGCGACGTACTACGAAGACGTTCGAGTGAAAGCGAACATGCTTGTGGGCGAGGAGAATCGGGGCTGGAGCCTGATTACCACGCAGCTCAACCACGAGCGCGTCATGCTCGGGCCGGCCGGCCGCGTCGGGGGCATCTACGATCACGTCTTCGACTGGGCTCGTCGCGAAAACCTACTCGAGCACTCGGATGTTCGTCGCACTCTGGGAGAGATCCACGCGATGTACCGACTCAACGAACTTCTCAACTGGCAGGTGGCGTCGAGTGATTCGGATTCGGTGGACATCGCCGACGCGTCCGCGACCAAAGTTTTTGCCACTGAGCGCATACAGCGAGTAGGTCGCCTGGCCGAGGAAGTTGTCGGTCGATACGGCAACCCTCTGGATCCGGAAACAGCTGATCTTATGGAGTGGTTGGACATGCAGGTCAAACGTAATCTGGTGATCACCTTCGGTGGCGGAGTCAACGAAGTGATGCGCGAACTGATCGCCACGGCAGGACTGAAGCTACCTCGAGTTCCGAGATAGGAATTTCTCATGTCAGATCCCATTCTTACTGCTGATCCCATTCTTACTGCAGCAGAGAAAGTTCGCGCCGACGGACCCAGTGCACCTCGCACCGGCCGTGACCCCGTGAACATGCCGATGATCCTGAACTGGGTCGAAGCTATCGGCGACGAGAACCCGATCTATGTCGACGAATCAGCCGCTTGCGCTGCAGGACACGGCGGACTGGTTGCACCGCCGGCCATGGCCCAGGTGTGGACGATGCGAGGCTTGGGCGCAAAGCGGGAAGCCGACGATCCACTGGGCCGCATGACGGACATCCTCGACGAGGCCGGATTCACCTCGGTAGTCGCGACCAATTGCGACCAGACTTACCATCGTTATCTGAAGCCCGGTGAAGAGGTCATTATCTCTTCGGTGCTCGAAGATGTTGTGGGGCCGAAGAAGACAGGTCTCGGTGAAGGTTGGTTCTTCACTACCCGAAGCTCCTGGCATGTCGGCGACGAGTTGGTATCCGAGATGATGTTCCGGATTCTGAAGTTCGCGCCGCCGGTCAGTGAAGTGTCTACTACAGAACAGGCATCTTCGGGTGTTCCCGAAGATCTTGATGCTTCTCGAATGCTGCGCCCCACACCATCTCTCGACACGCAGTTCTTCTGGGACGGTGTTGCAGCGCACGAGCTTCGTATCCAACTGCGCCCCGACGCGTCCGGGCATATCAGCTCCGTGCAGCACCCGCCGGTGCCCACAATCTGGAAGGACAAAGCGGAGCAGACCGACTACCTGGTCGCGTCCGGGCGGGGCAAGGTCTTCAGTTTTGTCGTTCACCACGCCCCCAAGGTTCCGGGTCGATCGTTGCCCTTCGTTGTTGCCTTGGTCGAATTGCCGGAGGGCGTGAGGATGCTCGGCGAACTACGCGGCGTGGATCCGGCCGACGTTTCGATCGGAATGGACGTCGAGGCAATCTATTTGGACTTCCCCGGTGACGACGAGACTGGTGGGACCCCGTGGACTTTGTATGCCTGGCAGCCGGTGTCACAGCTGTCGGTGTCACACCTTTCGATGTCACACCTTTCGATGTCACAGCAGGAGGCAACGCGATGACATTGGTAACAGATATTGCTGTGGGAGAGCAGCTTCCAGAACTCTCAATTCACGGTAGCCCTACTTTCATCGTGTCAACGGCCTTGGCGACTCGCGACTTCCAAGATGTTCACCATGATCGTGACCTCGCGCAGCAACGTGGGTCCAAGGACATCTTCGTCAACATCCTGACCGACACGGGATTGGTCCAGCGCTTTGTCACCGACTGGGCGGGCCCGCGAGCATTGATCACCTCGATCAAACTGCGACTCGGGGCGCCCTGGTACGCGTACGACACACTGACACTGCGCGGCACAGTTACCTCCCACGACGATGGACTCGTTGCGGTTGCTGTTGTCGGCAAGAACAGTTTGGGTGATCACGTCACCGCACAGGTCACGCTGACTTTCACCACTTCAGGAGATGTCGAATGAGCGCACTGTCCGGGAAAGCGACTCTCTCCGGGAAAGCCGCAATCGTCGGTATCGGGGCAACGGATTTCTCGAAAGAGTCGGGGCGCAGTGAACTTCGGTTGGCTGCCGAGGCTGTCCAGGCAGCCCTGGACGACGCTGGGTTGAAGCCCTCCGATGTCGACGGCCTGACATCCTTCACCATGGACACCAACACTGAAGTGGCAGTTGCACGTTCGGTGGGTATCCCGAATCTCAAGTTCTTCAGCCGCATTCACTACGGCGGTGGAGCGGCCGCGGCCACCATCCAACAGGCCGCCATGGCAGTAGCGACCGGTGTCGCCGACGTCGTAGTTGCCTACCGTGCGTTCAATGAACGCTCCGGTGCACGGTTCGGTCAGGTGAATTCAGGGCTTGTGGCACAGGTCAATTCATCGGGAACGGACAACGCGTTCTCCTATCCGCACGGCCTGGGCACCCCCGCTTCGTTTGTCGCGATGGTCGCGCAGCGCTACATGCACGTCTACGGCGCATCCAGTGAGGATTTCGGCAGGGTTGCCGTTGCCGACCGTAAGCATGCGGCCACAAACCCCAAGGCATTCTTCTACGGTAAGCCGATCACTCTGGAAGATCACCAGAATTCACGCTTCATCGCTGAGCCGCTGCATCTGTTGGACTGCTGTCAGGAATCCGACGGCGGAATTGCGATTGTTGTCACCTCGGCCGAGCGAGCCAAGGATCTGAAGAACACCCCTGCCATCATTGCGGCCGCAGCCCAGGGTAGTGGGGCAGATCAATACATCATGACCAGTTACTACCGCGACGGACTGACCGGACTCCCGGAAATGGGACTGGTGGGAGATCAGCTCTGGTCGCAGAGTGGTCTGCAACCCTCGGACATGCAGACAGCGGTTCTCTACGATCACTTCACACCCTTTGTGCTGATGCAGCTCGAGGAACTCGGCTTCTGTGGCCGGGGTGAAGCCAAGGACTTCATTGCCGGTGGCGCAATCGAACTCGGCGGAAAACTCCCGATCAATACTCACGGTGGGCAACTTGGTGAGGCTTACATTCACGGCATGAATGGTATCGCCGAGGGTGTCCGTCAGATCCGTGGAACTTCTGTCAATCAGGTTGACGCTGTCGAAAACGTATTGGTCACAGCGGGTACGGGTGTGCCGACCTCGGGGCTGGTTCTCACTCGATAATATTTGCGGAGCGAGACTTTACGACGTGCAGGCTCTGTACCGGAGGTATTTCCGGTATAGAGCCTGACGCGTATGTTGTTGTGCGGCAGCATTAACGCCGCTGGGTCTAACACCGCTGGGTCGAGCGACGCGGTTTCTGCTTCGGGTCGATTGCCGGCGGCGGGATGAACCACGGTTTGTGGTCTGAACCCATTTTGATTTCCCATTTTCCGGTGAATCCGGCTTTGCGGTGCATCAAGGTGTGGTGGGAACGGCAAAGCAGGACAAGGTTGTCCATCACTGTCGGCCCGTTCTGGGACCAGGGTCTGATGTGGTGTGCGTCCGTCCAGGCGGGGACGCAATCGCAGCCGGGGAAGGCGCAGCCTTTGTCTCGTGCGATCAACGCGGTCCGTTGCGCGGCTGAGACGAGCCGTTTCAGTGGGCTGACGTCGAGGGGCGCACCGTTCTCGTCGAGCAGGACGGTGGAGAGCATGCAGTCACAGGCCAACATGTGGGTGCGGGTGATGCTCAGTGGCCCCAGCCACGGCATATGCCCGACGTCGGGGTTGTCGAGATTGTCGCGGCTATCGAGGTTGTCGAAATCGAGAATCGGATCACCGTCATCGGACGCATTTCCGCGAGTGCTGGCGCATTCCCGATGTTCGGCCAGGTCTTTGGCGTTGACGTGCACGTTCACGTGCGGGCGCTGGCCGCCGTCGACGCCGGTGGCAGCGTTGTCGAGGTAGCGGCGGATCAGTTCGGTGAAGGCGTCGGCGGTGCGTTTGGCGGCGGACCGCGCATCCGGTGTCCCGTCTGCGGCCGGTGTCGGCATCGACAGACCTGAGAGTGCCGACAACAACATTTCGCCGGTCAGGGAGTCGACATCACCTTTGATTGCGACTCTCCCGTTCAGGGTCGGGGAAATGCGCAGTTCGTTGCGGTCGTCGTCTTCGCCGGGTGGGATGTCGTCGGATTCGAAGATCCGCTCGAGGATGGCGATGGCGTAGCGGAGTTTGGTGGTGGTGGCTTCGATACCGGAGGCTGCGGCGAGGAGAGTGTTGATGCAGTGCGGTAGTGCTGTCTCCGGCATGCCTTTTGGTGGTGTTTCGCAGAAGGTGACGATGAGGGCGGTGTGTTCGAAGGTGAGATCACCGGCGTCGAATTGGGCGGCGACAGTCGGGAAAGCTCGTAGTGCCAGTCCGAGTGCGGCGATTCTGTTTCCGGCGGGGATTTGCAGCATGGTGTTGGCTGCGAGCCAGCGTCCGGCACCGCGGTAGCAGAGTACTTGTTCGTCGGGATTGAGTGCTAGTGCGTCGACGGCGACCACGCGAATGGCTTCGAGGCGAAGGATTTCCGTGGAGGCGGTGATGGCGATTTCGCGTAGGTCTGCGGGGCGCAGTTGCCAGAGCCGACCGCGTAGTCCGGCTGCGGATCCGGCGAGCATGCCTGCGGCTGCGTCGTCGATCATGTCAACACTCATTGAACACCCCCGTCGGATCCCCCGATCCCTGTCCCCAATTGTACTCGAATGTGCGTTCGAGTCAAGGGTAATATGAACTGCGTAAGCATGATTCAGTTCTTCGTGAGGCTTCACGAATAGTCCTGGAGTGGTACGCAGATAGATATAGGTGACGTGGCGCTGTCCTGCTGCAATACTCGGGTCATGTTCGAGAACGCTTTGCTGATTGACGCGGCCGGTCAGCCTACGCAGCGGCATCACCAGGCCTTTTCGCAGGATTGGGACCGTATCAAGGAGTGGTCCGACAGTGTCTACATGCCGTATACGGTGACGCCGATCGGCAAGCGGTTGCAGCCGGCTTCCGAGATGTATTCCGCATCCGTTGGCCGGATCGACATCACGAGATTCTGCTACGGCATTCCTGTGACGGTGGGGGAGTGTTCGCCAGAAGCCGGGAACATTCTGGTTCTGACCACGGTCCGCGGGAATGGTCGACATGATTTGGGGGATGGCTCGGCGGTCGACACCGCTGTGGGCGAGACGTTTGTCGCGGACTGCAGTCGTACGGATTATTTCGTGGAGTTCGACGACGATCATTTGCAGCTGAATCTGACTGTGCCGCACCAACTTGTCGCTGAGTATGCGCAGCAGTGGTACGGACTGGTTCCGGATGATCGGCTGTGGCAACACAAGTGCTCGATCGGTGGACGAGGATCCAGTTGGTTGGCTTTGATGGATTACGTGGTGCGCGCGGTCGCCGAGTCCCCCGAAGCGTTGTCGCGCGAACGACTGGGAGTTCGGGTAGAGGAACTGATCACGGCGCAACTGCTCGAAGAGTGGGCGGCGCAGGCTGGATTGCAACTCTCCGCCGGTATCGATTCCGCAGAACCTGTGTACGTGCGTGCGGCGGAGGACTACATCGATACCTTCGCTCGTTCGGTGCCTACGGCGTCGGAAATTGCTGTTGCAGCGGGCGTCAGTGTTCGGGCGCTGACCGCCGGGTTCAGGCGGTATCGCGATACCACCCCCAGTCAACTGTTGCGAGAGCGCCGACTGGCCGGAGTGCGAAGCGAACTGCTACTTGCCGACGGAAGGACAGTCTCCGACATTGCGAATTCGTGGGGATATGTCAATCTCGGTATGTTCGCGGCGAGTTACCGGAAGCGTTTCGGTGAACTGCCGTCGCAGACTCGCTTGCGGACCTGAGTCTTGCTTTTAGGGCAAACAGGGCAATCCGTTTGCCGTGGGGGCGATCTCTCCGGTGTCAGCGGCATGTTTCTGTCGATCCATTGTTTCCTGTTGGAGCCTTCTGTAAGGATTGATTTCGAGAGTGACAGCAGGCCCCAAACAAACCGGCTTTGGACTAGGAGCACGTCATGGCATCTCGACTCAACCCTTACATCAGCTTCAACGGCGATGCCCGTGAAGCGATGGAGTTCTACAAGAGCATTTTCGGCGGCACGTTGGTGCTGAGCACTTTCGGTGAGTTCGGCAACGACGGCGACGGCGCCGACAAGATCATGCACGGCATGCTTGAAACCGATGACGGCTACACATTGATGGGTGCAGATACCCCGCCGGGCATGCCCTACAACCCCGGCGACAACATCACCGTCAGCCTCAGTGGTGACGACGGTGATGTTCTCCGTGGGTACTGGGAAAAGTTATCCGGCACCGGAAGTGTGTCGGTCCCGCTTGAAAAGCAGATGTGGGGCGATGAATTCGGCTCCTGTGTCGACAAGTTCGGAATTTCCTGGCTTGTGAACATCGGTACGCCGCAGGGCTGATCCACGCTGGCCCGGTTCTGCCGAAATGAGACGGAACATCTGCCGTTTCGAGGCAGAATCGGGCATGTGATCGTTGTTACATTCTTTCCGACAGATGGTTCGAGTCGGATGGAGAAGATCAATGACGATCGAAGATGTTGTGGGAAAGGCTTTTTCGAAGAGTCGTTTCGACGGCTTGTTGGAACAGGCAGTGCGCGGCCCGGATGGGGGCACTTCGAGCCGGGACGTTCCGGGAGTGGTGGCAATGATCACCGACCGTGACGGAAACCTCTACGAGGGTTCCGCTGGTGAACGTGCTTCGGGTTCCGGAGTTCCGATAACCACCGATTCGGTGTTCGCTCTCTTCTCGACAACCAAGGCGATCACCGGAACTACGGTGCTGCAGTGCGTCGAAGAAGGACTGCTCGATTTCGATGCGCCGGCATCGAAGTACGTCCCGGAGATCGGTGAACTGGAAGTTCTCGATGGATTCGGTGCCGGAGGTGAGCCGATACTTCGGAAACCTAAGCGCGACATCACTACTCGCATGTTGATGTTGCACACAGCGGGGTTCGGTTATGACTTCTTCAACGAGTCGTACAACAGGTTGTCTCAGGAACACGGGCAACCCAGTGTGATCACCTGTTCCAAAGCTGCGCTCAGAACTCCTTTGCTGTTCGATCCGGGTGAGAAGTGGGAGTACGGAACCAGTGTCGACTGGGCGGGTCAGGTTGTGGAGTCCATTCGTGGTCAGCGACTCGGAGACGTGATGAGCGAGCGTATTTTCGAGCCACTCGGTATGGCGGACACGGCGTTCAGTATGACGCCTTCGATGAAGGACCGGCTCGCACCGATTCATCAGCGTGAGAGCGACGGAAGCCTGACGCCCCTCATCGGATTCGAGTTGCCCGCAGAGCCCGAAGTGCACATGGGCGGTCACGGATTGCATGGCACAGTGGGTGATTACATGAAGTTCATCCGGATGTGGCTGAACGACGGCGTCGGAACGCACGGTCGAGTGCTGGCAGAAGATACCGTCGCTCAAGCGGTACGCAACGGTTTGAACGGACAGCATGTCGGTGCTTTGCCAGGAGTGATCCCGACACTGTCCAATGACGCGGAATTCTTCCCCGGAGTACCCAAGGGATGGGCGTATTCCTTCATGATCAACGAAGAGACCGCACCGACCGGGCGTCCCGCGGGATCGCTTGCTTGGGCGGGCCTGGCCAACCTTTACTACTGGATTGATCGGGAGAACGGCATCGGCGGCTTCTGGGCCACCCAGATCCTGCCTTTCGCCGACGCAGGTTCTATTGGCGGCTACCTGGATTTCGAGTCGTCCGTATATCGCTGACTGCTTCGAAAATTCCCGCTGTCCGGGATCGAAGGCCTTAACGGTGTGAGTTCGGAGTACGCATGTAACAAGCAAAAACGTATGACGAACTAGGAGACGGCATGAACAGCCTCGAAGGCAGTTTCGAAGGAAAGGTTGCACTGATCACCGGTGCAGCTCGCGGTCAGGGCCGTGCACACGCAATCGCATTTGCCGAGCGCGGCGCCGATATCGTGATCTGCGATCGCTGTGAGAACAGCGATGTCGTCTCCTACCCGCTCGCCACTGAAGAGGATCTCGCCGAAACTGTTCGTCTGGTCGAGGCAACCGGGCGTCGTTGCATCGCGGTCAAGGCGGACACCGCCGACCGTGAGGCGATGGATGCACTCGTTGCTCGCGCCGAGGCAGAGTTCGGCAGCGTCGACATCGCCGTCGCCAATGCCGGTGTTTCCGTACCCGCGTCGATTACGTCCATGACGTCGGCGCAGTGGAACGAGGTCATCTCTTCCAACCTGACCGGCGTGTTCAATACGGTTGCCGCAGTTTCGGGCGGAATGGCGAAGCGTGGTTACGGCCGCATCATCACCATTTCCTCGATGATGGGTCGATCCGGTGGAACGCAGATGGCCGCCTACGGCGCTTCCAAGTGGGGTGTCATCGGACTGACCAAGAGTGTCTCGCTCGAACTCGCGAACTCGGGTGTCACAGTCAATGCGATTGCGCCGGGTAATATTTCGACGCCGATGATCCACAACGACATGATGTACGCGATGATGCGTCCGGATCTCGAAACACCGACCATGGACGATGTCGAACCCGTCTTCGCGACCCTGCATGCGCAGCCCGTCGGCTGGCTCGATCCGTTCGAGATCACCCGCGTCGTCTTGTTCCTGGCTGCGGACGCCAGCGCGCATATGAGTGGCATCGTGGTCCCTGTTGATGCTGGAGTTGCCGCTCGTTCGAACGCCTGAGTCACGCTTGACCAAGGATTCGTCCCGCCGTCAAACGCGGGCAGGGTTGGTTGTCGGAGTACTGAGTCTGAGCGGCGTGGTGGTCGCGCTGCAACAGACCTTGGTTGTTCCGCTTCTCCCTGAGTTTGCGACGGCATCGGGTGTATCGAACACGACCGCTTCGTGGTTGGTGACATCGACACTGCTCACCGGTGCTGTCGCGACTCCGCTCATCGGCCGGCTTGCCGATATGTACGGCAAGCGGGCGATGATGCTGGCTTGTCTGGCTGTGATGATCGTCGGTTGCCTGATTGCGGCGACCAGTCAGAGTTTTCTCCTTCTTGTACTCGGCAGATCGATGCAGGGATTTGCCACAGCATTGTTGCCGGTGGGAATCAGCATCATGCGGGACGTTCTTCCACCCGAAAAACTCAGTGGTGCAGTCGCTCTCATGAGCGCGACCTTGGGTATCGGAGGAATGGTGGGCATGCCCTTGGCCGGTGTGCTCTCTGCACACTGGGGTCTGTCATCGCTCTTTTGGGTGACAGGCGCTGTGGGTCTGGTGGTGCTGATCTTCTTGCCGTTTGTAGTACCGGAATCTGCGGTGAAAACCCGGGGTAGGTTCGATTTCCTCGGGGCAATGATTCTCACGGTGGCGATGACTGCGTTGCTCCTCGCCATCTCGAAGGGCACGGAATGGGGTTGGGGAAGCCCCGTAACTCTGTGCCTGATTGTTGTCGGTGCGGGATTGCTGGGTTCGTGGATTCCGTGGGAGTTGCGCACGCCGGCACCTCTCGTTGATCTACGAACCTCGGTGCGCACCCCGATTCTGGTCTCGAATATCTGCGCCGTTCTCCTCGGGTTTGCCATGTTCATCAGTGCATTGGCAGCAACTCAGGAACTGCAGTTGCCGGTGGAATCCGGATACGGGCTCGGGCTTTCTGCCTCGGCAGCGGGTCTGGCGATGACGCCGGGCGGACTTTTGATGATCGGGCTGGCTGCCGTTTCGCCCAAGGTCACTCGTAGGTGGGGTGCCAAGATAACGTTGGCTGCCGGTGCCATCGTCATCGCGTTCGGCTACCTGCTGCGCGTAGTTCTCACTCCCACACTGCTGAGCATCGCTCTCGGAGCGGCCGTGGTGTCCGCGGGCGTTTCATTTGCTCTGGCAGCGATGCCGACGTTGATCACCGAATCGGCGCCGCTGGATCAGACAGCATCGGCGAACAGTGTGAACAGTCTCCTCCGTTCGGTGGGAACATCGACCGGAAGTGCTGTCGCCGCTGCCATATTGGCCAGTTCGACGGTCATGATCGGGACCGCTGCGGTGCCCGCATTGCATTCGTTCGAAGTGCTGTATTCGATCGGTATGGGTGTTTCCGTGGTTGCAGCCATCGTGACATTGTCGGTTCGAGTTGATAGCCCGGCACCGGCTCACAAGACCGCGACGCCTTCCGAAGCCGCAAAGCAGGCAGAGGCCACCGAACTCGGGTGAGTCTCCGATGCAAGGAGACTCACCCGGTCTGCAGCGGATTACCTTCTACTGGAATCGACCAGATACTCGAGATTCTGGTTGTACGGGCTGGCCGTTACTGCTGTGTGGGAGGTGACGCGGGAGATTTCCGCAGCCCCGCGTACGACAGTCGCGGTGATCGATCCGATCTTCAATGGGGCGATGCAGCTGCTCATTCCTGCCGGTGCATTGCATGTAGTTGTCGTTGATCCGACTTTGACATTTACTACTTCCGGAGCAGTGAGGTAGGTCAGGACTTCCACGGTGTCACGAGCGGGAGACGACCACGACCGTAGTGTCATCGGGGCACTCGAGACATTGATCGGGACCGCGGAGACCAACTGATTTCGATAGCTGAGATATGCGGTGTCACGCACGATTGCCGGTGCAGCGCCGGTGCGAAACGAGTACAGACCGTAAGCACTCATATCGAGTAGTGCGAGTCCGTGCCCGGCACTGGGTGCAAACGAAGTTCCTTCGCTGTAGTCATTCCAGGTGGTGAGTTGAACCCATTCGCTGTTCGAAGCAATCGCAATCTGCCAGGTATTTTGAAGATTTTGGGAGTTCTGCGATTCATCGTAAATGGACTGGGTGGGCCGCGAATCCTGGAAAGAGACCGGTTGCATCCGTATCTTCCCCAAAGCGTGCGCCGCGTCGGCTAATGCCATCGGAGAGTCTGGATTGGATGCAGATATTGGGTTTCCTGCTGGATTTCGGTTTCCCCAGTTGGACATTCCATAGCTGATAGATGCAAAAGCATTCCTGTTGGCGGCGGCATCTAAAAAACGGGGACAAATGCTACGGTGATTCGATACGAGGTCTTCATTTCCGAAATAAACTTCGACCACCAATTTGCAGTTTTATTCTCGGCAAGAAATGGTGAGACGACCAGGCGTCCATCGCCCAATTTGAACGTTGACGGCATCGATGCATACGGCTTCATTTCTGCCGCAAGTTGAGCTGGTGTCATGGTCTTGAATACGCCGTTCATATCGGGCATGAGCATGATCTTGAAATTCGGGTCCACGGTCGCTGCAGCTTTGATCAGCGCGGTGGGAACAGCTGAACCCCACCAACTCGTATCCGAGGCAGAAGACATGATATCCACGGAAAAGCCGTCGATGCCAGCGGAAATAGCCTGGCGGACTTCGTTCTCGAGATCGTGTTGCCGCCACTGAGCGTCGACGAGCGATGGCCGTGGAGTCGGACGATCCCGCAGGAAACCGCCGTATCTGAATTCGGCGGCACCGCGGGTGACGTTGTGGCGATTGGCGGTGTCGTTGTCGGTGCAGTAGTGAGCGGCACCGTGCTAGTAGGTGTAGGAGCCGTGGTAGGTGTATTGCCAGCATTGCCACCAGAGGATCCGGGGAATGCCTGCACGGGTGCGGTCGAGATGGCCATGGCGAGGAAAAGGCAGATCAATCCAATTGAGTGTCACACGGTATTTCGGATCCATCGCACGCGAATATTCATCTCGTAGGTAACCTTTCTCTGGGCCCCCGAAAGCATGATTGATCCTCGAATATGTTGATTGAATAGACGTGTTCGATTCATGTACTGCCTGAAGAAGGTGTCAATTTCGATACGAGTGTAACGCCGGAATGTGTGAATTGAGTAATTGAAATCGTACATTGTGAAATAAAGTTCAATTGCGCTTGTTTTCATGTATTGAGCAGTCCTGTGGTCGGTGATCTGACGAAAATCCGTGGAATATGTCGGTGCTGTGCGTCACACTGGGTTCTCGGGTTGCAACGTGCGGACACGGGAGGACTCATGACCGGAGCGATAGTTGCCGAGGGGTTGGTCAAGACTTACGGCACTCTGACAGCCTTGGACGGCATAGACCTCGAGGTGGCCGAAGGCTCGGTGATGGCACTGCTCGGGCCCAACGGTGCTGGAAAGACCACGGTGGTACGCATTTTCACTACGCTGCTCATTCCGGACGGCGGCCGTGCTCAGGTAGCGGGCTTGGACGTCGTCAAGGATGCGCGGGCCCTTCGATCCAAAATCGGCGCTTCGGGGCAGTACGCCGCGGTGGACGAGTACCTAACCGGGTACGAGAACCTCGACATGGTTGGACGCCTGTATCACTTGGGTACAAAGAACAGTAAGGCGCGAGCACGAGAGTTGCTCGAACAGTTCGACCTCGTCGAAGCCGGAGACCGCCCGGTCAAAGGCTATTCCGGAGGTATGCGTCGACGCCTCGACCTGGCCGGCGCGTTGGTGGCACGGCCGCAGGTCTTGTTTCTCGACGAACCGACAACCGGTCTCGATCCGCGGGCCAGGCTCGGCTTGTGGGACGTCATCGAAGAACTGGTAGCGCAGGGAACAACCTTGCTGCTCACCACGCAGTACATGGAGGAAGCTGAGCGGTTGGCTGATCAGATCGCCGTCATCGATCGGGGTTCGGTCATCGCGCGCGGTACTGCCGATCAACTCAAGGCTCGGGTCGGTGGTGAACGTATCGAATTGAGCGTGCATGAGAGTGAACACCTCGACATAGTCCGGCAGGAACTGAATTCGTTGTCAGTGGGCGAGATTCGAGTTCAGGAGAACGTTCGGCGCATCACGATTCCTGTCGCCGACGGCACCGATGCTCTGATCACCGCTCTCAACCTGTTGTCGGCGCGAGGCATCACAGTGTTCGATGTCGGATTGCGCAGACCCACGTTGGATGACGTTTTCCTTACCCTGACCGGGCATCAGGCTGAATTGGAGGACCAGAAATGACCATGCAGATGGCGCTCGAAGACGGCCTGACCATTGCCAAGCGAAACTTGATCAAGATCAAGCGCGTTCCAGATCTACTGGTATTCACGACCCTCTCGCCGATCATGTTCGTGTTGCTGTTCGCGTACGTATTCGGCAGCGCGATCTCCGTTCCGGGGACGTCGTATCGTGAGTTCTTGATCGCCGGAATCTTTACGCAGACAGTGATATTCGGTGCTACCTGGACGGGTCTGGGTATGGTCGAAGATCTCCAGAAAGGGATCATCGACAGGTTTCGTTCTCTGCCCATGGCGCCGTCGGCAGTTTTGATCGGCCGAACGTCCAGTGACGTCCTCATCAACGTGATCAGCCTGGTGGTCATGTCGCTCACCGGACTCCTCGTAGGTTGGCGTATTCACTCGAGTGTCCTCGAAGCGCTGGCCGGCTACGCGCTTCTGTTGCTCTTCGCCTACGCATTGTCCTGGGTCATGGCGGTTGTCGGACTGTGGATCCGAACTCCCGAGGTGTTCAACAATGCAAGTTTTATCGTCATCTTCCCGCTCTCGTTCATTGCGAACACGTTTGTCGAAACCACCAATCTTCCGGGACCGTTGAAGGTGATCGCCGAATGGAATCCGGTGTCCGCGTTGACACAAGCGGTGCGTGAGTTGTTCGGGAACACCAATCCTGCGATGACGGTCCCTGACGCCTGGCCGCTGCAGAATCCCATTATCGCTTCACTGCTGTGGACGGGCGGCTTGCTGATCGTCTTTGTGCCGTTCGCTATTCGTCGATACCAGAAGGCGGTCGGCAGATAAGCGCATCGGTAGAGTGAAGATGTGCCGGAGTCTGAACGCGTCGACAGAAGATCCCTGCGATACGCGGGCCGACGTCAGGAGTTGCTCGACGCTTTGACACGGCACGTCATCGAAAACGGTGTCGGTGAATTGACTGTTCGGCAACTCGCGAAGGCAGTGGGCGTCTCGCATGCCTCTCTACTCGGTCACTTCGATACCAAAGAGAATCTGCTCGCCGAAGTCATCGAGAACATGCGTGGCGAGTCCATTCCGATGGCCGTTCCGATACAGGTCGGCATCGATCCTGCTCGAGTGTTGACAATATGGTGGACCGAGCGGACAACGCCGGAGTTGTTGCCTCGCTTCGGCGTGATGATCGAGATATATGCGCTGGCGCATCACGACCGCGATCGGTACGGGCGGTTCTTCGAACGGTTTGTCGGTGACTGGATCGAAGCGCTCGAAATGGGTTTGCGACGCGTCGGCTGCCCGGAGTCGGACGCGTCTTCCGTTGCAACGTTGATACTTTCGCAGATTCGGGGACTTTCGATGGACCTCTTGGCCACCGGTGATCGTGATCGCGTGGACCGAGCATTCGAGATGTTTGTCGAAGGTTTTGCTGCGCGGGCGCAGTCGTGGGTGCCGCCGATTTTGTCGTGACTCAGTGCGCGGGTTTGGTTCCGATCACTACCGTCGCCGAAGTCGCGTCCAACGAGGCGGTGCGGGCGCGCAAACCTCCTTGTGTGACTGATTCGACGGTTCGTCCCACCTGTTCGGTGCTGGTTTCTATGAGCAGATGTCCGCCGGGTTGGAGCCAGGTGGCTGCGTCTGCGGCGATGCGACGTTGAACGTCGAGTCCGTCGATTCCGCCGTCGAGAGAGATCAAGGGTTCGTGAAGGCGCGCTTCGGGAGGCATGAGGCGAATGGAATCCGTTGGTACGTAAGGCGCATTGGCGACTATGACGTTGATTCTTCCGTGTAGTTCGCGTGGAAGGCAATCGTAGAGATCGCCTTCCACGACGTGTCCGGGGGCACTGATGTTGCGCAGGGCGCAGCGGACGGCTGCAGGTTCGACGTCGACGGAATACAGGTCGATGGGAGAGCCCTTCGATTGTAGAACTGCGCCCACTGCGCCTGAGCCGCAACATAAGTCGACGACGCGGTATCCGGGTTCGAGCAATGAGCAGGCTTGTGTAGCCAGGAATTCGGTGCGTCGACGTGGAACGAATACTCCCGGGTCGATGCGGATGCGTAGTCCGCAGAATTCAGCCCATCCGACGATCGATTCAAGGGGTTCTCCGGCGATACGACGCTCGATCATCCGCGCGAGTTCCGCCGGAGAGATTGTTGCCTCTAGTAGGACAGTTGCTTCCTCCTCGGCGAAGACGCATCCCGCTTCGCGGAGGGTGGCGGCGATGGATTCTTGTTGGGAGATGAGCGACAGGGGAATCGGTGACTGGGGATTCGGTGACTGGGGATTCGGTACTGACATGAGAGTGCCTCCGGGGTATGCCGTCTGGGCGCTCTCTCGGCCGCTACCGGAAACGGACTGTAGGAGGCTGCGCCACTACTGACTGAGCGGTAATGGGACTCACCTCCTGTGTGTTCGTTGACCGACCTGCATGTATTGAACATGGAAACTGTATCGAAGCGTTGAGGTAATCGCTCGGAGTTGGGACGTACGCTCAGCGAAAATTTAGATTGACCAAACGGTAGGTCTGCTTTATCGTCTGAGTTCGATCGGACCAAGGGGGCGAGTGGGACGATCGTGGTGGAGACAATCAGTACAAGACACAGTCGCAGTACAAGGCACAGTCAGCGCGATCGGTAGGAGAAACAGTTGAGCAAACGACTACGCAGGACGCTCATCGGGTTGGGGGCAAGTGCGTTGGTCGCACTGGCCCTCGCGGCGCCCGCGACGGCCGAACCTACCGGTAACCCTGGCGAGGTGGTGAGCCAGGAGCGACTCGGGCCCGATCGAGTGTTGCCTGGTGCCGTAACCGCGACCAAGGTGACGTACTGGTCGCAAGGTCCGAAGGACGCGCCGATGATGAGTACCGGCGTGGTCTATCGCCCGGTGGGCGCCCCGCCAGAAGGAGGTTGGCCGGTTATCTCGTATGCGCACGGAACAGTCGGGGTCGCAGATCAGTGCGCGCCGAGTAACAGTGGGCGCACATCGGTGTATCTGGGCTATTGGCTTGAACAGGGTTACGCAGTGGTGGCCACGGACTACGTGGGACTCGGAACGCCGGGCGTCCACCCGTACCTCGACGGACGATCCGCAGCACACAGCGTCGTCGACATGGTGCGCGCCGGCCGCACGGTAGATGGTGACCTGTCGAGCAAGTGGGTCGCGATGGGTCAGTCGCAGGGTGGTCAGGCGACAATGTTCACCGCTTCACTTGCCACTGACTACGCTCCGGAACTGGACTACCGCGGCGCCGTCGCCACCGGTGTGCCCTCCAATATCGAAAACCTGGTCCCGCTCGGTGGGCCCACCTTTCCGGCTCTCCCGCTGAAGGGCACTACGGTGTACATCGCGAATGTTCTTGATGGACTGCGTGCTTCGCGGCCGGATATCGACGTCGACTCGTATCTGACGCCACTGGGGAAGGCCATTCTCGACGACGTCGAGAACAACATGTGCTACTCCGAAGCGAGTGCCAAGTACGGAACTGTTCCACTCGGGCAGGTTCTGTCGAAGTCGCTGAACAATCCGACGTTCATGAATGCGGCGCGGGAGTTGCTCAGCGTTCCGACATCAGGTTACGACCGCCCGTTCTTCCTTGGACAGGGACTCTTGGACATGGATGTCCCGGCACCGCTGACGCTGAAGTTCGCGGCAGACCTGGCATTGAACGGGGTGGATTTTGCGTTCCACACCTACCCGACGGATCACTTGGGAACTGTTCCGGTATCCATGCCGGACAGTACTCCCTTTGTGGCGGCACTGTTTTCGGGCCAGCGTCCATGCACGGGCAGTCTTTGCTGACTCACACGATCTATCTGGCATTCACTCCGTGCAGGTACGCCTCGATCGGGATCTGAAGTCGTCGAATGCGTTCCGTCGTTCCGAGTTCGGCAGTATCGCGGCTTCGCGCCCCCAAGCAGTGGTCGAAGATCAACCCTTCCAGCAGGCTCAGAAAATCTGTCGCCGCATTGCCGGGATCGGCAACCCCGGCGGACTGGAATCTCTGTTGCGCCTTCTCCTGCGAAAACAGGCTTCCTGCAAGAAGTTTGCACAACGCCGGGTTTCCGCGCATCTCGATCAGCAGTGCGTGTCGAGCGATCAGTTCGTTTCGTCGGTGTGTGAGTAGATCGTCGAGATATTCGGCGGTCAATCGAGCGGGGTCGATGTGCGTGCCGAGGAGTTCGATGAAGGTCGATCGTGAGCGTTCCACGATGTGCCGTGCGATCGCCTCGAGGAGCGCTTCGCGTGTTCGGAAATAGTACGACGTCGAGCCGGTGGGCAGTTTCAATGATTGATCGACAGCGCGATGGGTGAGTGCGCGAGGTCCTTGGTCGGCGATGATCGTGACAGCGCATTCCGCGATGAGGGTCCGGCGGTCAACGTTCATAGTCACTCCTGTTGCGTCGCCGGGGTCACATTGACTCGGTCGGTCCGAGGCCTCTAGCCTCGACTCTACAGATGTAGAGGAGCCTCATGTTACTGGACGAAGCGCAGTTGTCGGCACGTGAATCCCTCGACGCTTTGCGGGCAAAAATCGCCGCCGGCGGGGTCGGTGGAGGGATCTACCTCTGGGGAGGCGTCGGGCGCGGAAAAACCATGCTGATGGACGAGTTCTACAACAGTCTTTCAGTCACCAAGCGGCGCATTCACTTTCATGAGTTTTTTTCGGACCTGCATGCCCGAGCGCACGGTCTCGGGTCGATGGGCTCGGCATTGGAGCGCGTGGTCGACGGAATCCGAGTGCTGTGTTTCGACGAATTCCACATCGACGACGTCGCCGACGCCATGTTCATGGCGAGGGTTCTCGATACGATCGTCACGAAGGGCGTGACTGTTGTTGTCACGTCCAATGTTCCGCCGACGGAACTACTTCCCAATCCGCTGTTTCACGAGCAGTTCGTGCCGTCGATCGAGTTGATCGAGGAGACTTTGGACATCATCGAGTTGAGTGGTGCGCTCGACTACCGAATCAGCGGAAGCGGGGGCGGCGGGGACGGGCGGTTTGCGTCGGGAGAGTTCATTGTCGATGCAGGTTTTGCTCAACGTCCGAGCGAGCCAGTTCAGTTGAGAATCGGGTCGAGGACACTCTGGTGTGAGGCGATTCGGGGCGGGGTCGTCTGGTTTGATTTTGAGGTTCTCTGCAACGGATCAACCTCTGCAGCAGACTATCTCGACCTTGTCGATCGTTTCGACGAATGGGTTGTCTGCGGAGTCCCGGTCCTGGCCAGTGCGTCGGAGTTCGCGGTTCGGCGATTCGGAAACGTCGTCGATGTCCTCTACGACGCGGATACGCGACTGACGATTTACGCCGATGCAGATCTCGAACAAGTGGCGGGCACCCTGCGAGATGTTCCGGGTCTCGCCCGGCTTTTCAGTAGGTTGTCGCTTCTCCGAATGCCGTCGTCAGCGCGGTAGTCAACGCTGCCGTCACATACGGGGTGAGATTCTCGACGACGCGTGAGACTATCGCGGTAGCTACATCGAGGGGACGCAACGGCGCGCTCGGGGCCTGAGGGAGTGGCGGGGCGGGGGAAGGTGCACTTTTTTCCATCATCGGTTGATACGTACCATGTTTCGTGAAGTATCCGAAGACGGAGTCCACAAACTGTTCAGGTGCTTCGCTCGGTTCGGGCATATTGCAGATGCCGTCGCCTTCGATGCAGACTTCTTGCACCGGTATGTCGCCGAATCCATCACGGGTACCGGCCATCGTGGCTCCGGGAACGACATTCGGGATCACAGTTTCTATGCCGCCCTGGGAGTTTCGCGGGTCTGCGTACAGGACGCCTTCCACTCGAGACTGGGGGATGGACCCGTCGCGAGCGATGTCGCCGAGAACGTCGCCGGCAATCCGTGCACCTTGGGAGTAGCCGGTGATGACCACGTTGCTGTCCGGGCACTGAGCGTGAAAGGTATTGACGTCAGCTCGAAGTGATCGAACTCCGACAGCCACGCTTTCGTCGTACGTCTGGTCACCGAGCGGCCAGAAGCTGGCGGGATATGTCACTGGTTTGGCTGCGTAACCACGGGATGTGTAGCGGTCGGTGACAGGTTGTGTGGTCTGGCCCGTCGGATCCCAGGTCCCGCCCACCGAGAACACTGCGCCGACAGGGCAGGAGTTTGTCGACGCGGTGGCCGTGGCAGAGGTAGCGGACAAGCCTGCGATCCCCACGACCATTGCACACACAACTGACAGGGCGTGCTTCCTCATCGGCCCGTCTCCATCTATCCGTGGTCCGACGTGATTCGTTCGGTACTTGAGGAGAATGGTGACGGTGTGATGAGTCCTGGCGGTGTTGCACAGGTAAACACGACGTTGCAAATGGTGCACAAACCGCGTGGGAGTGGCTTAACTCACCCGCCGGGTATCTGTGGCGGATTGTCCGGCACAACCACGGCGGCGATTGCCTTGGCAATGGGAACCGCATTGTTGGGGGCGGCATTAGCGGTGAGGCCGAGTGTCGCGTAAATGACGATGGCAGTCTTGGTCTGCGGTTCGTAGAGTGCAACACCGTTGTATCCACCGTAAGCCGGGTTCATGGCGAGCCACCCGTCGATGTGCAGGGTTCCGAACGTGAAGAACTTGTCGGTGGTCATGTTCGACAGGCCGGCTGTTGTCGGTGCCATCTGTTCTTTGAAAGCTTTGTCGGAGAGCAGTTCACCGGTCCCGAGTGCGCGAACCCATTTTCCCATGTCGGTGACCGTCGAGTTCATGTTGCCACTGTGCAGAAAGGCTGTGGGATTCCAGAAAGTGGAATCTTCGAATACACCGCGTTCGGTTGTGTAGCCGTGTAGTACAGGGTCGGGCATCTGAGGAGTCAGTGCCACGCGGCTGGCAGTCATGGCCAGTGGTTCGAAAATGCGTTGCTGCAGTAAGTCGGTCAGCGATTGGCCGGTTGCCTTCTGCACCACTTCGCCGAGCAATGTCAGGTCACTGTGTGAGTATGCGAAACTTGTGCCGGGGGGAAACAAGGGTGGTCGGGAGTTGGCCAAGTCGAGGATCTCCGACGCGGTCCATCCTTGAATCGGGTTGGCGTAGAGGCGTTTCTCGAAGTCGGGGTGGGTCACGTAATCGGAAATGCCGGTGGTGCTGTTGGCAAGCATTCGTGGAGTGATCTGGTCGGAACGAGGAAAGTCTTTCTCCCACTTGGTAATCGGCTCGTCGAGGGGGAGGGTGCCGGCCTCGTCGAGTTGGAGGAGAACCGTCGACAGCATAGGCTCCATGGGTTGTCCGACGCGTAGTTGCATATCGGCTGTTGCGGGAACTCCGAGTGGAGACTCGCCGACGGAACCGATCGCGATCTCCGTGTCATCTCGCCACACCCCGAACACTGCTGCGCTGAGACCGAGATCGGTGACTTGCCGACGGACGATGTCGGATATCCGTTGGGATTCCGGGCTGTTGTCGGCGCTCGGGGCAGCGCTGTGAGTGGAACTGCCCGTACTGGTTGTGGTGCCTTCATCGGATCCGCAGGCGGCAGTCGTGGAGACGATGGCGACGACCAGTATCGATGTTGCTGTGACGAGCAGTCGGCGATTCGATAGCCTCATGCGTGGCGTTCCCTTCATGGCGGGAGTCGAGCAGTGCGACTCGAATGCCTGTCGCAATCGCCTGAATTTACCGCGATCGGATCACATTCGACAGTAATCCAGTGGATAGAGTCCGAACGGAACTGCCACCCCATACAAAATGCCCGCCACCTCCGTGATGGAGGTGGCGGGCATTTCACACGTACGGACTTACGGACTTACGGCAGGAGCTGGTTCAGGAAGGTGTTGCTGAAGACCTTGTGTGGGTCGAGTTGGTTGAATGCCGCGTTGGCGGTGTCCCAGTTGTTGTTGGTGGGGACGCCGTCGC
>NZ_JASHKR010000146.1 GCF_030056815.1 Rhodococcus sp. IEGM 1379 | reverse complement strand
ATACTTCTTGAAGTCCCATGATCGCCTCCTAGTACGCGAACGACAGTTGTTTGGGGTTGTCCGGATCTTCCGGCTCGTCATGATCGGCATCTCCCGGCGGATGCATGTCGTGCTCCAGCGGGCCTTCCTTGGCGTATCGCAAGATCAGCTTGAACCAGACAACGCCCAACGCGCCGTACAGCAGCGTGAAGGTGATCAGCGATACCCAGACTGTTACCGGCGAGTGGTTCGAAACACCTTGATCGACAGTCAGTCTGATCATGTCCACACCGGTCGGGTTGGGATGCACCACCCAGGGCTGGCGGCCCATTTCGGTGAAGATCCAACCGGCACTGTTCGCGAGGAACGGTGTAGGTATCGCGACGATGCTGAGGATGCCGAACCATTTCTGGTCCGGAACACGACCTCGGCGAGTCACCCACAGTCCGGCAAGTGCCAAAGCTGCAGAACCGGCGGCGAGGCCGATCATCGCGCGGAAAGACCAGTACGTGACAAAGAGATTCGGGCGGTAGTTTCCGGGGCCGAAGTCCTGCTCGGCCTGTTCCTGCAACTGGTTGACGCCTTGGAGTTCGACGCCGGAGAACTTGCCTTCGGCCAGCCACGAGAGCACATACGGCACCTTGAGGACGTGGGTCACGCCGCTGCAGTCGTTGTGAGTACCGATCGTGAGAATCGAGAAATCCGGATCCATCTCGGTGTCACACAATGACTCTGCCGACGCCATCTTCATGGGCTGCTGTTGGAACATCAGCTTGCCCTGGACGTCACCGGTGTAGATCAAACCGATACCGGCGAAGATCATCACGACCAACGCGAACCGAGTGCCGGGACGGTACATCGTCCGTGCGTCGGACTCGAGTTTCGTGGCCTCGGCGGGTCCAGCTGTCTTGGCTCGGCGCATGTTTCGCACCATCCACCAACCACAGATTCCCGCTACGAAGGTGCCTGCTGTCAGGAAGGCGCCTGCGACAGCGTGCGGGAAAGCTGCGAGTGCAGTGTTGTTGGTCAACAACGCCCAGATACTTGTCAGTTCGGCACGACCCGTCTCGGGGTTGTATTCAGCTCCGACGGGGTGCTGCATGAACGAGTTGGCCGCGATGATGAAGAAGGCCGACGCGTTTACACCGATCGCAACGAGCCAAATCGTCGCCAGGTGAACCAATTTGGGTAGCTTGCCCCAACCGAAAATCCACAGCCCGATGAAGACGGATTCAAGGAAGAAGGCGACGAGACCTTCAAGGGCAAGAGGAGCACCGAATACGTCGCCGACGAATCGGGAGTACTCACTCCAGTTCATTCCGAACTGGAACTCCTGCACGATGCCGGTCGCAACACCGAGCGCAAAGTTGATGAGGAAAAGTTTGCCGAAGAACTTGGTGAGTCGGTACCAATGGTCTTTCTTGGTGACGACCCACATGGTCTGCATGAACGCGATCATCGGAGCAAGTCCGATGGTCAGCGGAACAAGGATGAAGTGGTAGACGGTGGTGATACCAAACTGCCACCGGGAGACGTCCAAAGTATCCATTGGCTACTCCGAGAGTAGGGCCCTGGGACAGGCTTCGGGGATCGAGACGCGGGCATTCGCTCGGCCCCTGCGGACACGGTACTGCTGTCCGGATTGGACCGCAGGACTTTGCTACTACCTAACGTAGTAGAGACCTGTCAGGTTTCCTATTCGCTCAAATCGGTCAAATCGGAACCGATTGCGCGTTCAACCAATTTTGCGAACTCATCAGCGACTTTGGTCCCTGGCAGAGTGAAGCCGTCAAGTGTATGGACACGCGCAGCCAAGGTGACGCTCGAAACCATCCACACCCCGTCCGCCGCAATCAAATCTGCAGGTCGCAGAGTTTCGTAACGACAATCGAAGCGCGCACTGCCCGCCACGTCGAACAAAGCACGCTGTGTCGTACCCATCAAAATGCCCTGAGTCGGCGGTGGTGTGATTAATGTCCTGTCCCGCACGACCACCACGGTCGAACGCGGGCCTTCCAGAACATTTCCTTCCGAACTGACAAAGATCACATCGTCTGCACCCAAATTGGCGGCGTAGCGCAGTGCAGCCATGTTGGTTGCGTAGGACAAGGTCTTCGCCCCCAGCAGTTGCCACGGCGCCCGCGCCGACAAATCTACCGAGTAACCGCGCTCGAGAGTGATCACCGACAGACCCGACTCACGGACCTGCCGAACTCGATCAGCCACCGGGCCCACCATCACGAAGG
The DNA here is from genome assembly GCF_030056815.1 of Rhodococcus sp. IEGM 1379. Taxonomy (GTDB): domain Bacteria; phylum Actinomycetota; class Actinomycetes; order Mycobacteriales; family Mycobacteriaceae; genus Rhodococcus_F. The sequence goes on along the minus strand of NZ_JASHKR010000146.1, from coordinate 3,349 downwards.
CCGTCGGCTTGTCCCCGCTCTCACGCCCCCGAGTGAGAACCAGACGCAACGCGCCTTCCTTCTCACTCCCCCACTCCTCGACTGCGATCTCGATCGCCAGACGCCAGTCGTCCAGAACCGGCGCCGGCAAGCCCAATGCCTCGGCGCTGAGCGCCAGTCGACTCAGGTGCGCCTCGACCACCCGTGCGCGCCCACCGCGAACCAACAACGTCTCGAAGACCCCGTCGCCTCGCACGACGGCAAGGTCGTCGGCATGGAGAAAAGGTGCGTCAGCATCGAGCACCTCATGGTCGAGAGTTACCAATACGCGATCAGACATACCTCAACACTAACGACCGAGAACGGCTATCTCTGCCCGCATTGAACCGCAGGGCCACCCACACTCCTAGACTGGTGACGTGGTCGACAACGCTCTTGTGCCCAACAGTCCACTCATGACCTCCCCCGGTGCGGTGCCCGCCCCGGACGGATCGGTCGACGTCGGGGTCGCCTGGCATCACGGCGATCCACTCGGTGAACAAAGAACTGCGGGACGCGCCGCCGTGGTCGTCGATCGCAGCCATCGATTTGTCATCGCCATTCCCGGCGAAGAACGCCTCACCTGGCTGCACACCATCTCCAGCCAACACATCTCCGCCCTCCCCGACGGGAAGAGCGCCGAAAATCTCAGCCTCGACATCAACGGTCGCGTCGAACATCACTTCGTCCAGTCAGATCTGGATGGCATTACCTGGATCGACACCGAAGCCGATCGTGGCCCCGAACTCCTGTCCTTCCTGAAGAAGATGGTGTTCTGGTCCAAGGCCGAACCTCGCGACGGCAATGAATTGGCAGTGCTGAGCCTCCTCGGTCCCGAATCGACATCAGTCCTGGAAAAGGCCGCTGCATCGGTTCCTGCTGATGTCTACGACGCCGTCGCCCTCCCCGGCGGTGGATTCGTCCGCCGTATGCCGTGGCCGACCACTGATTCCTTCGATCTCCTCGTTCCACGCGAGCAACTGACGACGTGGTGGAAAACGCTGACCGACGCCGGCGCCAAGCCGGCCGGGAGCTGGGCATTCGAAGCCCTCCGCGTCGAAGCAGCACGTCCCCGCATCGGACTCGACACCGACGAGAAGACCATTCCCCACGAGGTCCGGTGGATCGGCGGACCTGACGAACACGGTGCTGTGCACCTCGAGAAGGGTTGCTACCGTGGACAGGAAACCGTCGCCCGCGTACACAACCTCGGCAAGCCTCCGCGGCACCTCGTCCTCCTGCACCTCGACGGCAGCGCCGAGGCTCTGCCCGAACCCGGCGATCCGATCACAGCCGGTGGCCGCACAGTCGGCCGCGTCGGCACCGTCGTCAACCATCACGAACTCGGCCCGATCGCTCTGGCACTGATCAAACGCAACGTCCCCGCCGATACGGAACTGGTCGCCGGCCCCAGCGCAGCGTCCATCGATCCGGATTCGATCGTCGACGACAACGCTACGCAGGCAGGTCGTGAAGCCGTCAACCGATTACGCGGGAAATGACGGCCATCGTCGACGCCGTATGCGTCGTGCATGCCGAGCGTGACAGCGGCGTCAAACGCGTCACCCGAACCGCCATCGACAAACGTCCCGTCGACGGCCGCATTCCGGTTGGCCGACTCGGCCTGGGCGGCGACCACGTGTGCGATACCGAATTTCACGGTGGCCCGTATCAAGCTGTGTACGCCTACGCGAGTGCGGAAGCGAAACGCTGGTCCACCGAGTTGGGCCGACCACTCGGTCCCGGCTGGTTCGGCGAGAACCTCCACATCAGCGACTTGGACGTTACCGACGCCGTGATCGGTGAGCGCTGGCATATCAGTGGGCCCAACTCGCCGGACGTGGTGGAGCTAGAGATCACCGGGCCACGGGTGCCGTGCGGCACTTTCGGAATCTGGTCGGGCGAAAAGGGCTTCGTGAAACGGTTCACCGAGCAGTCCGACGTGGGTGCCTATCTGCGGGTGAACCGAACAGGCACCATCGCAGCCGGCGACACCGTCACCCGAGTCCACGTGCCCAGTCACGGAGCCACGGTCCGAGATGTCTTCACGGGAGCTCATCCGGACCGACTGCGCAGGCTTCTCAGCGATCACCAGGATCTTGCGCCGAATGTGCACGAAGGAATCGTCAAACACATCGAACGAGCGGAAACGCAGGTGCATTCGTGAGCGTCGAACTGGTGGAAGTTGTCCGCTCCGGATTCCGTGAGTGCGTACACCGTGGATCAGCCGTCATCCTCGACGGCAGCGGCGACGTCATTGCTGCTGTCGGCGAAGTGCACACCCCCATTTACCCTCGATCGGCGAACAAGCCGCTGCAGGCCGTCGCCGCCCTGCGCAACAGATTCGAGCCCATCAGCCCCGAGGAACTGGCCGTTGCTGCGTCGTCTCACGCCGGCGAAGCCGATCACATCGAACTCGTCGCAGCGCTCCTCGATCGCTACCAACTCACCATCGATCAGTTGCAGTGCCCGTCGGATCTGCCGGGCAACGAACTGGCGCGTGCCGAACTGATCGCGGCCGGGGAGCTGCCCAGTCAGATCTACATGACGTGCTCGGGCAAGCACTCGGCGATGCTCGCCACGTGCGTCGTGAACGACTGGCCACTCGAGACGTACATGGAGCCCACCCACCCCCTTCAGCTCGCGATCGCGGAGACGATCTTCGATCTCAGCGGCGAAGAGGAACAGGAACTCGGAATCGACGGGTGCGGTCTTCCGATCGTGCCGCTCTCGCTCACAAATCTGGCTCGGGCGTTCGGACGCCTGCCGTCTGCGCCGCCGGACTCGCCGGAGCGCGCGGTAGCCGACGCCGTTCGCGCCAACCCGTTTCTCGTCTCCGGCACCGGGCGCAACGATCAGCGATTGATGTCAGCAGTTCCCGGGCTCTTCAGCAAAACCGGATACGACGGGATCTACGCGGGAGCGCTCCCCGACGGTTCCGCGTTTGCCCTCAAGATCGACGACGGCCACGAGCGCGCGCTTCTACCATTGGCGGCGGCTCTGCTCAAACGGATGGACACCGAATGGACCGAGGAGTTGGCCGCCCTCGCGTCAGCTCCGGTGTTCGGCGGGGATGCCCGAGTGGGCACGATTCGAGCGATTGCGGGAAACTTCTGAGTAGTTTTCGGAAACTTTTGCGCAGTTCTAACAAACTTCTGAGCAGTTCTCTCAGCATCCTGGCAGCTCGCGGGCATGGTGAGAGCAAACAGACACGTCGACGGGCCCCTCGTGGAAGCGGAAGAACCTTTTCCAGGCTAGAGTGTGTGTCAGGAAACTTACACACTCAAACGGGGCCGCCAAATTCCCCAGGCCGCCCCGCGAAAGCGCGAGG
>NZ_JASHKR010000195.1 GCF_030056815.1 Rhodococcus sp. IEGM 1379 | reverse complement strand
GGATGGAGAAATGACCACGGCTCATCGCTCAGGCATCGACCTCACCCACCTCGACAGCGACACCCGCGCGCAAGACGATCTGTTCGTCCATGTAAACGGGAAATGGCTCGCCGAATACGAGATTCCGGCGGACCGCGCCGTCGACGGCGCCTTCCGCACGCTGTACGACAAGGCTGAGGAAGACGTTCAGACCATCATCACCGAGGCATCGCAGTCTTCACCGGAGGCCGGAACCGATGCGCAGCGCATCGGCGACCTGTACTCCAGTTTCATGGATGCCGACGCGATCGAAGCTGCCGGCCTCACCCCGATCGACGACGAACTCGACGCCATCGCGGACGCTCCGGATCGCTCGTCCCTCGCTACGGTGATCGGACGCCATCAGCGGACCGGTGTGGGCGGGGCAATCTCCCACTACGTCGACACCGATGCGAAGAATTCCGAGCGCTACCTCATTCACTTCAGCCAGTCGGGCATCAGCCTGCCGGATGAGTCGTACTACCGCGAAGACAACTACGCCGAGATCCGCGAAAAGTTTGTCGCGCATGTCGAGAAGATGTTCAACCTTGCCGGCCTCGGATACGAGGCGCAGCGTGTGTTCGATCTCGAGAAGAAGATCGCGGCGGGGCACTGGGATGTAGTGAAGCGTCGTGACGCCGAGCTGAGTTACAACTTGATGGGCTTC
>NZ_JASHKR010000044.1 GCF_030056815.1 Rhodococcus sp. IEGM 1379 | reverse complement strand
ACACGTCAACACACGAGGCGTCGTTGCAGCACGGCTGCGTGATCACATACGCCATAGCTTTCCCCTATCCCTGAAACACGAGCACATCTATGCCCAGACTATAACGTGTTCCAATTCGGTGCGAGAATCGTTGTCAGACGACTCCGTTGCGTTTCAATACGAAGATAGTCTTCACCGTGGCATGACCACGCCATTCCAGCGTCGCAGCAGGTGAACAACTGTCGAAATCCACGCTCCATCCACCGTCGACCTGCTGCCGGGACGCCAGCTCCGACAGTTCAGCGGACATCACCGCCGCATCGAAAAGAGAACGCGAGGGCCTATCCGGGAACGGAGAGAAATCGAGTGGCCGCATGTTCTCCCCCGTCGCACCGCCCTCGACGTGAACCACACCGTTCCACGGAATCCGAGCACCAAGTTTTTCCGTCAACGATTCTGCCTCGGGATACTGCCGGTGGATCGAATCGAGAAATTGCAGCGCGAACGCCAACTCGAGAGCGCCCAGAACCCCGGCACTGTTGATTGCATCGAAACAGAACTGAACTGCCGTACCGAACCACGGATGCTGCGCCACCACGGGATCGAACTCGGCAACCCTCGCCGCAGCAGCGCACACAATTGCTGTGATCTGCAACGACGGTGCGCTCGGATCGGCACTCACCCAGAATGGGGCGCACGCCGCCGGATCCGAAATCGGAAGTGCAAACGGCAGACCACCGTTCGCGAGCGAGACCGACTGCAGCCAGGCACACAGTTCGTGAGCCTGTGGCGTCGGCGCACCGACATCTGCAAATACCTCGAAGGCGTGCACCGCACCTCCCGGCTGACTGGATGCCGAACGCAGATCAGGTTCGAGGCCCCAGCCGTATCCACCGTCGAGGTTGCGATAGCCGTCGACGGCCGCCAGTGCCGCGTCGCGATTGCCCTGTCCGAGCACAAGATTCAGACGATGCCGATCGACGGTCCGTGCATGCCCAGCCATGAATTGTATTGCGGCCGAAAGATCAACGCCCACACATCACCTCGAAATTCAGACTTCACCGTTGTCAATACGGAATCCGACCTTCAACGTGACCTGAAAATGGGCCACCACACCGTTCTCGATGTGACCGCGAGTTTCCACAACCTCGAACCATTCGAGATTGCGCACAGTCTCGTTGGCCCGGGCGATTGCCGAACGGATTGCCGCGTCACTGCTTTCCGTGGACGATCCGACAATCTCCGTCACGCGATACACGTTGCTACTCATAATGTTCCCTTCAGTTGTCAGGCCCGGCGTGCCAACTCCTGCGCCTCCGCACCCAATCGTGCCAATCGAAGATCACCCAGTGCTGTCACCGCGCTACCCAGCCTATTGGTGGTAAAGCCCAACGACAGACCGCTGTCGAGATCTGCATAAGCTCCCGAACCGCCAACACCATAGTGCCCGATGGCGTTACGCGGTTGTCGACGTGCAGCAATGATCGGCGGGTGATACCCGAGTGCCCAGTTGGGCCGCACCGCAAGCACATAGTCACGATCACGCGTCTGGATCGTTGCCATCTGTTCGATGGTCGATTCCTTCAGGAACCGCTTCCCGTCGATCATGCCGCCGTTTGCGATGGCGCCGTACATCTTTGCCAGTGCCCGGGCACTGAACACGCCGTTCCAGCCTGGCATCACCGCGTCGTGTACCGCCGGGTTGCGCACCATGACGTCGAATCCGTCGGGCATCGCTGCCTCGGCCAGTCCGCGGGTCGGTCCGACGTGAGAGAGCACAGTGGAAGCAAACGCCCAGTTGAGACCGGCAGGGTTGATGTGCGGGAACAGCTTTGCGATGCGTGTTCGCTCGGATTCGGGTACGCGATACCAGAACTCGTCGATTCCGAGCGGCTTCGCGATTTCGGCATCGACAACATCCGTGAAGGGCATACCCGTCACCCGGGAAACCAATTCAGCGACCAGCCAGCCGTACGTCACAGCGTGATAGCCGGGGCCCTTGAGCCGACGCGGATCCGGCTTGTTGGCCGCCAACGCCGCTACGACGGCGTCGTAGTTCATGAGATCGAGCGGACGTGGCATCAGACCACGCACTGTGTGTAGCCCGGCTCGGTGCGACATCAATTGACGGACCGTGATCTTCTCTTTGCCGGCCGCCCCGAATTCCGGCCAATACTGAGCTACCGGCGCGTCGTAGTCGATGAGCCCACGCTCGGCCAACCGATGTACGACGGTACTGGCCACACCTTTACCGGTGGAAAACGAGAGTGCGACGGTGTCGTGGTCCCAACGACGATCCCGGTCGGCGTATCCGGCCCAGATATCGAGCACTTTCTCGCCGCCCTGATACGCGACCAGCGCGCCGCCGCCTTGCTGTGGTTGCCGGTACATCGCAAAGAATCGGTCGGCCAACGGTAGGAATCGCCGATCCACATGCAGTTCGGTTCGAGCAGGCACCTCTGCGTGTGCGAGTGAACCGCGTCGAGCATTGGCAGTCATCGCGTCCTCCGATCCCGTAGATCAAGACAAACCGCCTGATCGACCACTACAGCTTTACATCATTGTGACCGGTGTCACGATGTGAACTGTAGTGCCGGGCCCTGTCATGGCAGCGCCCAGGTCGATGTTCCGTCGTTGAAACACCCCTGACCAGTTGCGACGTTGAACGCCAAGGAGGGGCCGCCGTCACAGATCGCTCCCACGTCAGCGTCTCCGACAGCGGCTCGTCCACCGGGACCACTCAGGACCACTGAGAAGGGCGACGACGTAGTGCGGCCGAGTGCAAGCGAGTCCGGCCCGAAGGCAAATGCCGCAAGCATTCCGCCACGGGCCTCCGCCGCTCCTACCCCGCCGAACAGTCCGAAACCGGCAGCCATACCCCCGTCTCTGGCGTCAGCGACTCCGATTCCGTCCTGTTCGACGTGAGAGATCGCTGAACTGGTCGGATCGACAACCGCCCGGCACGCGGAGTGGCCGTCCACCATCGTTTGATCCTGGCCGTTGCGATCGCTGCCCCTGGCCGCACAATCCAACGTGGCAGCCGATGCGGGGGAACCCCCGATCAGCATCCCCGAGGGGGAACCCCCGATCAGCATCCCTGAGGCTACGATGGCCACACCACCGGCGCCCGACGCGATTATTCGATAAATTCGGCGATCCATGCCAACCCCCACGATGCACTGACGGTTCCGATATATCCGTTTCAGACGCTACCCGTCTTCGTGCGGTCTATCTCGGTCTCGGCTCGGCTGCACGCGTTTCGGCTCACCCGGCATCTTGGGGTAGTTCGGTGGATACGGAAGATCACCCAGCCCCGCTGCGAGGTCCTTCTCATACATCTCGAGCAGGATTTCGAGGGAAAATGCTGTGTCGTGCATCGCGGCCATCGGATCGCCGCGCTCGGCCAGTAGGCCTGGAACCGTGGCAATCGTGCAATCGTCAGGATGCACTTCGCGTAATTCTTCCCAGGTCACCGGGGTGGATACCGTCGCGATGGGAGTTTTGCGCGCAGAATACGCAGCCGCAATGGTTCGGTCCCGAGCATTCTGATTGAAGTCGACGAAGATCCGTTGACCTCGTTCCTCTTTCCACCAGGCCGTCGTCGCTCGATCGCCGCTGCGGCGCTCCATCTCTCGAGCCAGGGCGATGCCGGCATGTCGCACCTCGACAAAATCCCAGCGAGGTTCGATTGGAATGTAAACGTGTACCCCGCGTCCGCCGGAAGTCTTGGCAAAGCCTTCCAACCCGAGTTCCTCGAGCAGCGGACGCAACACCTCGTCCGCGATGGCAACAGCTTCGGCGAAGTCCGTTCCGGGTTGCGGATCAAGATCGATTCGAAGCTCATCCGGATGATCGGTGTCGAGACACTTGACGGCCCACGGGTGGAAGGTGATGGTTCCGAGGTTTGCCGCCCACACGATATTTGCGGCGCACTGCACCCTCAATACGTCGGCCTTACGCCCCGACGGGAAGGTGACCTCACACGATTCCACGTGCTCCGGACGCTTGGCGGGCAACCGTTTCTGATACACCTCTTCGCCTTCTATGCCGTCGGGGAACCGTTGGAGGTGCGTGGGTCGATCCTTCAGTGCTCGCAGCGCAGCGCCGTGAAGAGCAACGGTCCGGTAGTACTCCACCAGATGACGTTTGGTGCCGCCCTCGGTACCGAGCTTGGGGTAGTAGATCTTGTCGGGGCTGGAGAGACGGACCGCAATGCCGTCGACATCCAGTTCTTCTGCCGGACTAGCCATCACACACCACCTGCAAGGACATCTGCGAAGTCGTACCGCACCGGAACCTCCAACTGATCGAACGTGCACTCGTCGGGCACCCTGTCCGGACGCCAACGCAGGAACCGCGCGGCATGCCGAAAACGCGCCCCTTCCATCTGGTCGTACGCCACTTCCAGCACCCGCTCAGGACGGAGCGGTATCCAGGAACGATCGGCGGCCGACCGCCATCTGCTGGCCTCACCCTCCGCTACGACGTCGTCACCGACGCGCAGCGGTTCGAGTTCAGCCAGCAACTCGATACGTCTTGCTGCGGTGAATGCGGAAGCGCCACCGACCATCTTCAACTCGGAACCGTCGAACAAACCCAGGAGCATTGAACCGATACCCGGTTGGCTCTTGTGCGGACGGTAGCCCAGCAGTACGACATCCGCAGTCCGGGCATGTTTGACCTTGATCATCTCGCGTTTGTTCGGCAGGTAAGGCCCGACGAGCTTCTTGGCGACCACACCGTCCAGACCGGCGCCTTCGAACATCTCGAACCAACGCATCGCTTCGCCGGCGTCGGATGTGGCGGCCGTGACGTGGCAACGCTTACCCCCGCCGATACTCTCGACCAACAACTTCCGTCGTTCCCCGAAGTCCTCGACCGACACGTCCCGATCGCCTAACGCCAAGAGATCGAACCCGACAAATTGCGCCGGTGTCTGGTCGGCGAGAAGTGCCACTCGACTTGCCGCCGGATGAATACGCTCCGACAACGCTTCCCAGCTCAGACGCGTCACCCCGTCGACGTCCTGCGGAACCAGCAGTTCGCCGTCCACGACACAGCGCTCGGGCAATTCGGCCCGGACGGCGTCAACCATTTCCGGAAAGTACCGGGCCAGGTCTTTGCCTCCGCGTGAGCCGAGGACCACCTCGTCGCCGTCTCGAAAGATGATTGCCCGAAAACCGTCCCATTTCGGTTCGTACGACCACGTCGGTTCACCGGACTCCGACTGCACCGGCACGGCGGCCGCAGCCTTGGCCAGCATGGGGGCGAGCGGCGGCATCAGAGGAAGGTCCACCCACCCATCCTGACAGTCCGGTTCGCAATTCGACTACCTATGTACTGGAATAGGTCCCGACAATCCAAGATCGAACAGTAGGGGGATCCCATGTCCGAAATCGTGCGGCGACTGTGTGCGGCGGTGATCGCGACATCAGCCATCGCAGCTTTCACGGTTGGTTGCGGTTCAGATGTCGAGCCCAAGGCCATCGCGGAATCATCATCCGTAGTGACTGAAACGACGATCCCCACCACCTCCAAGATCAACGGCCAAGAAGGCGTCGACGACGGCGGCGACGTCGACATCGATGTGGCGATCGGCGACTGCGTCGAACTCAGCGGTACCGCCAACGACGCCAATATCGAGAATGCAGTGTGCGGAAGCATGAACGCCAACTACAAAGTAGTTGCCAAGGCGCCGACGTCAGACGACTGTGCAACTGACGTCGATTCTGCGTACTACGAAACGATTGCCGGAGACGAGCAAGGCGCTGTGTGCCTGGATGTCGACTGGGTTGTCGGTGGCTGCATCGACATGGGCACCAGCTCGAGTGACGATCAGCCGGTCCGTATCGATTGCTCGTCGAGCGGCGGAACCAATCCCGTTCGGGTAATAGAGATTCTGCAGAACTCCAGCTCGTACACGGACTGCAGCGGCGAAGCCGATTCGGGGCTCGAGTATCCGGAGCGAAACTTCACGGTGTGTATCGCAGAGCTGTGAACCACTGTGCGCCTTTGTTACCCGCAGTCGGGTAATAAAGGCGCACAACAAGTTAGAGCCAGCCCCGCCTCTTGAAGACCGTATACAGAGTTCCACACGTCAACACCATCATCGAGAGCGCAAACGGATACCCCAACTGCCAGTGCAGTTCCGGCATATCGTCGAAGTTCATTCCGTACACGGTTCCGATCAAAGTCGGGGCGAAGAGAATAGCTGCCCACGCCGAGACCTTCTTGATTTCCTCGTTCTGCGCGTAGCTCGCATGCGTGAGGTTACGCATTTCCTCATTCTGGTTCTGCGACACCAACGTTGCGTTCACGGTCAAGATATTGCCAAGGAGCTGGCGGAATCCGTCGGCTTGCTCCACAACCGTTGTCGCATGGTCGGTGACGTCGCGGAGATAGCGCTGCAACTCTTCGTCGGTATGGTACTTGTCGAATCCGGCAGACAATCCTCGAAGCATGCCCAGCAGCGGCCGTGTGGCCCGCTGGAATTCGATCACTTCTCGGGTCAACTCGTAGATACGCCGTGATACCCCGGGGTCACCACTGAAAACTTCGGTTTCGATCTCGTCGATGTCGTTCTGCAAACCGGCAACGACGGGCGCGTATCCGTCGACCACGGCGTCGAGGATTGCATAGAGAACTGCCTCGGTACCGAGGCGGAGCAAATCGGGATCGCTCTCCATCCTGGCCCGCACCGCGGAGAGGTCCGGAGACTCGCTGTGACGAACTGTGAGAATGAAGTTGGGACCGCAAAAGATATGCAGCTCACCGAATTCGACGCGCTCGGTCTCGTCGCGATACCGAGCGGCACGCAGGACAACGAACAGCGTTTCTCCATATCGCTCGAGTTTGGGTCGCTGATGCGCAACGATCGCGTCCTCGACTGCCAGCTCGTGAAGATCGAAATGCTGTGCCGCGGCATACAACTGAGCATCGTCGGGCCGATACATACCAATCCAGGCCATCGACTGCGAGTCCGGAAGACACGAGAGCGCTTCGGCCAACGTCGACGGCGTGGCGATCCGCTCACCGTCGCGATACACACCACTGTTGACGATGGTGGATTCAACCGGCGCGACGTCATCGACCGATGCCGGCTTCACTACGACGCGAGCACCGCGGTTGTGACCGGAACGCGATTCACCGAAACCGGCAGAACGACGCGGCAAAGCTGACCGGGAAAACTTGAATTCTGGCATGCTGCAACAGCTTTCAAAGGAAGTGAACGGCAATGCTCCCATGACACAGTGGACCACGGAGCAGAAACCGATGAACGCACGATGAAGCTACGGCGAAACATCCAGTCACCTGGTGCGCGGTAGCTTCAGTTGGTACTCGGAGGTTGGCCTCGCATTACAAGCCACACCTCCTCTTCCCCGAGTTTTGCTCGAACGTCAGTAGCTCTCGAACACCGAGCCCTGCCCGCACACGACGCCCACACTTTACCCCGCATTCAGGCATTGGACAAACCGAGCGCGGGAATCACCAACCGTGAATACAGCTTTCAGGGCGCGGTGCCGATATCTTCGTTCCACAGGTCTGGCTTGGCCTCGATAAATTCGGTCATCAGCTCGATGCAGCGCCGATCGGCGAGAACTGTGACCGACACACCGTTTTCGCGAAGCCACTCATGCCCACCGGTGAACGTCACGCTCTCCCCGACGATCAGCGAGCCGATATTGAACTGACGAACCAACCCACTGCAGTACCAACAAGGTGAGAGCGTCGTCACCATGGTGGTCGACCGATAATCACGTTGACGTCCAGCGGCCCGGAACGCATCGGTCTCACCGTGCACCGACGGATCATCGTGCTGGACGCGGCGATTACGGCCGCTGCCGAGAAGGGCCCCGTCGGAGGCGAAGAGCGCCGCGCCGATCGGGATTCCGCCTTCCCGCTTCCCCAACTCTGCCTGGGCAATCGCGATCTGCAACATCTGCTCGGGATCAAGCATCTCCGTCTTCGCCATGGCTCATCCTCTCGGCGCTACATCTGACCAATACAACACTCGGTTTCAGGCGCGCAGGCCACCGATCAACAACTCCACGATCTCTTCAGCCAGCGCCTCGGTTTCTGCAAGCGCCTGACCTTCGCGATGCCGATACCAGAGGTCGACGCCATTGAGACTACTGAGCAGGACTTTTGCGGCCATTCTCGGCGACGCCACCCGAACCGAACCGTCCGCGACGCCTTCAGCCATGACCTCTTCGAAGAGGTTCTCGTAGTCGAGTCGGAGAGCGTTCAACTCCACCAGCGCCTGCCGCTGCCGCGGTTTGAGCGCCGAACTCATCTGCCCGCGCACGCCTTGATGGATTGCGTGATGATGGCCGAGATGAGTCATCAGATTGATCAGATGCGCCCGCGACATAGCTTGAAGCCGCTCGAGTCCGGTTCCCCCCGCACTCACTTCCTCGTCGATCTCGGCCCGAAGCCGACTCATACCGTGCTCGAAGACTGCGAGGTAGATGTCGAACTTCGACCGAAAGTGGTAATAGACAAGGCCTTTGGTAGCGCCGATGCGGTCTGCCAGATCGTCGATCGTAGTCGAGGCGTAGCCGTCGGTAGCAAAAGCGTCGGCCGCTGCCCTGATGATCACGGAGCGCATATCCGGCACATCAACACTCATCATTCACCGTTCCCTACCTTGACTGTTCATTCGCTTTGGCATAGTAATACTCAGTAGTATCCCAGATCAGAGAGGTTTTCCCATGTCGTTGGATTTCTCAGGCAAGGTCGCAATCATCACCGGCGCCGGCGGCGGCCTCGGCCGTTCCCACGCGCTGGCACTTGCATCGCGTGGCGCACGCGTCGTCGTCAATGACATGGGAGGCTCCGTCAACGGCAGCGGCGGCGCCGACACCGCAGCCGCCAAGGTCGTCGCGGAAATCATCGAACAGGGCGGAGAAGCGATTGCCGACCACTGCGACATCACCAACGCCGACGCCGTTGCCGCCATGGTCGCCGCCGCAATCGAGAAGTGGGGCCGCGTCGACATTCTGATCAACAACGCCGGAATCCTGCGCGACAAGTCCTTCATCAAGGCCGAACTCGACGACTTCCGCAAGGTCATCGACGTTCACCTCATGGGTTCCGTCATCTGCTCCAAGGCAGTCTGGCCGCATATGGTCGAGCAGAACTACGGCCGCATCCTCATGACGACGTCTGCCTCGGGCATCTACGGCAACTTCGGTCAGGCCAACTACGGCGCCGCCAAGTCGGGCGTCGTCGGCCTGATGAACGTGCTGTCCATCGAAGGCGAGCGCAAGGGCATTCGCGTCAACTCCCTCGCGCCGACGGCTGCGACCCGCATGACCGAGGATCTTCTCGACGAAGCAACTCTCGCTCTCCTCGCCCCCGAGTCGATTTCACCCGGCGCACTGTTCATGGTCTCCGACGACGCCCCCACCAAGACGATCCTCAGCGCCGGCGCGGGTGTCTTCGCGATCGCTCGCATGGAGGAGTCGCAGGGCGTCTACATCCCCCAGGATGCACTCTCCCCCGAGGTCGTCGCAGAGCGTTGGGCCGAGATCAGTGACATGACCGATTCTGTCCAGGTGCCTGCGGCCTTCGATCAGACTCGTCGTTTCGTCGAAAAGGCTGTGGCCGAGAAATCTGCAGTCTGATGTAGTCGGCGCGGTGTCCGACCAGCACGATCGGACACCGTGTCGGTACCTCGGTGCATAGTGATCCGGACATGATCTTTGCACCGAAAGGCCCACGATGAGTAGCTGGTCAGATCGCCCGATCTGCGCGTTCGACCTCGAGACCACCGGGCGCGATCCATCCACCGCCCGGATCGTCAGCGCCTGCGTTGCTGTCGTGGACGGATCTCAGGTCGAAACACGCACCTGGCTGCTCGATCCCGGCGTCGACATACCTGCCGGTGCTACCGCGATCCACGGAATTACCACCGAGTATGCGGCCGAGCACGGGCAGAACTACGCCGAGGGCTACGAAGAAATTCGTGAAGCCCTCCACAATTCCTGGGCCCGCGACCACGCCGTCGTTGCATTCAATGCGTCCTACGACCTCACAATCATGCACGTGGAAGGTCTTCGAATCGGCAAGCCCGGTCTGGTTCCCGGCCTGGTCATCGATCCTTACGTCATCGATCGTGCGATGGATAAATTCCGCAAGGGAAAACGCAGCTTGGCCGCGGTATGCGAGTACTACGGAATTGCGCTCGAATCCGCACATGAGGCGGAGGCCGACGCAATGGCCGCAGCTCACCTCGCGCACGCACTGGCGGTTCGTTTTCCCGAGCTCGCCGAGCTGGATCTCATGGTGGATCAAGCGGATTGGCATGGGGAACGCCAGCGTGATTTTGCGCAGTACCTGATCAGTCAGGGTAAGGATGCGGCCGACGTCGACGACCAGTGGCCTATTCGTTTCATCGCGTGATGCGAATCGCGCCTCAGAGCCGTTCCGAAATCTGCTTGCGAAGTTCTTCTCGAGACTGTTTCCCGGTGTGCGTGCTCGGCAGCATTTCCAATTCGACATAGACGCGCGGCACCTTGTACGCGTTCAATCGTTCACGGCAGAAATCGATCAGGTCATCGGAGTCGATGCGGTGCCTGGGAATCGGAATCACGCACGCGACAAGTCGTTGGCCCTGACGTTCGTCCGCCACTCCGATCACCACAGCCTCGAGGATCAGAGGATGCTGCAACAAGACCGTCTCGACTTCCTGTGGGTAAACGTTGAATCCACTGACGATCACCATGTCTTTGGCACGCGAAACCACGTAGAGATGTCCGTCGTCATCCGTCCAGCCGATATCACCGGTCCGTAGCCATCCGTCGCCGTCCACAGTGTTGTCGATCGTCGATTCCGAAACATCGCCCACTGCGAGATAGCCGGGCATGACGTTGTAGCCGGAACAGAGAACGTGACCGTCGACATCCGGCGGGAGTGGGTAGCCATAATCGTCGACGATCCGGATATCAAGACCGTCAATGGGAGTCAGCATCGCGAGCGAACCCGACCCACCCTCGATGATGCTGCTGATAGCGACGGTTCCGCATGCTTCGGTAAGTCCGTAGCCGACGAACATGCTTGTGATACCAAGCTCGCGGCAGGCAGCTCGCATGCGATCGAGTGGAACCTCGGAACCGCCGCTCACTGCCATCCGGCACACCGTTCCGATGTCCTCCCTGCCACTGTTCACGAGATCGAACAGAATGGTCGGCGGACCCATCACCACGCTGACTCGGTCGCGGACTATGACATCGGCAAGGTCTGATCGGTCGTACTGCTCGACCACCCGGACTGATGCTCCTACAGCCATTGCAGTCAGCAGCACTCCGTTGAACCCGAACGAATGGGCAAACGGAACAGCACCGATCACACGATCAGAACTCGTCAACTCGAGCCGGTCAGCGACTGCGGAGTACAACCGTGTCAACTGTCCGTGAGTCATGGGAACCTGTTTGGACGCGCCCGTCGAACCAGACGTGGACAGAATCAGAGCGACATCGTCGCGCTCGGCAACCAGCCGGCCGGGTCGAGGCAGTGCGATTTTCGCAGAGCGCATGATGTCCACAATCCGGGAGTCGTCGATGGCCAACGCCGGAACTGTGACATCCAGAATTCGTGAGTACTCCATGCCGCTGACACCATGCCCGATGGGAACGGCTGTTGCACCGGCGCAGAGGATGCCCAGGGCGATGCAGACCCAATCCATGGAGTTCCGGCCGGTGAGAACCACACGATCCCCAGGTTGCACACCTGAATTCGCGAGAACGGACGCGACTCGCAAGGCATGGTCCGCAAGTTCGCCGTAAGTGATTTCCCGGCGGCCGTCGAGCAACGCAACCCGGTCTCGGTACCGCTCCGCCAAGACCAAGCAGAGCTCGTCGAGCGTCCGCGCGGGAAAATCACGCTGCATGCCTGCATTGAAGCATTCACTATGCGCAGGATTCGACGGACCTCCCGGTGAGCGGTTTCCCCGACTCTGCACTGATAGTCCTTTTCAGAATATTTCTAACAGAACTACTTGCAATGGCCTACCGACGGGTAATCTTCGATCATGGCCAAGGACGAAACGCCCACAGATGTGCCCTCCCTGAGACCGACGAGTTGGGCTGTTCTCGGTCTGTTGTCCTTCGGCTCCGAACTTTCGGGATACGACCTCAAGAAGTGGGCAGACTGGAGCCTGCGTTTCTTCTACTGGGCTCCGTCGTACAGTCAGATCTACAGCGAACTCAAAAGCCTCGAAGCGCACGGCTTTGCAACATCGCGCGTCGTGAGTACCAATGAAGTCAAAAGTAAGCGACTCTACAAAATCACACCGGCCGGAACCGATGCTGCGGCTCTGTGGGCGAACGAATCCCCCGTCGAACCCGCTGTACTCAAACACGGTGTCATGCTTCGAATGTGGCTCGGCCATCTCGCAGACCCGGACAAATTGCAATCCGCTCTCACCGAACATCGAGACCAATCGGAGAAGATGCGCATACGCGCCATCGCCGATGCCGAAGGCGCTTCCGAAGAGCCCGGCTGGGCCTATCCAGAACTCGTATTGCGCTGGTCCGAAATGTATTACGAATCCGAACGAGATCGCGCAAACTGGATGTTGGAGAACATGTCCCGACTCGCCATGGACAAATCCTCAGAGGGGCGTGCACGACGGAAGAAGCCGAAGCCACTGACACCGAACGAGCTTCGCAAGCACGACAACTGAATCGGCACTCACACCGCCGCAACCGGGCGATATCGAAGCAGCGTGATGTTCTGCTCCGGATAGTCACAAAATACGGGTTCCACGCGCATACCTACGCTCAGTTCCACGTCACCGACATCCACCAATTCGGTACTGAACCGTGGACCCTCGTCCCACTGCACAACCGCCAGCAATTGCGGCAACGAATCCGACCACGGCGGCGCTGTCGGACGGTCTGCGACCGTGTAGGTATAGAGCGTGCCCATCCCGCTGATTTCACGCCATTCGAGGTCGTCAGCCAGCGTACGGGGGGCCAAGACACGCGGATAGAACACGAACTCTTCCGAAGACGGAGAATACTGGATTTTGATCTTGTTCTCTCGCAACGCATCCCAGAATGGGGCAGAAACGGGCGTCGGTTCCGGAAACGGCTTTTCGATCGACATCACTAATCTCCTTGGAGGATCAACGCAACTTGTTCACTCATGATGCCGCCGTTGCCGGTGATGAAAGCAGTATTGCAGTCGTCGACCTGCGCATCACCGGACCTGCCCATCAACTGACGGACACCGTCGCACACATGGTGCATTCCACCGGCCATTCCTGCTTGCCCGAAGGACAATTGGCCACCGGCCGTATTCAGCGGGAAGTCACCCCGGAAGGTCAGGTCCCGCGAGGACACCCACTCCATGCCCTTCCCCTTCTCACAGAAGCCTGCGTCCTCGAGGCTCATCACTACCGTGATCGTGTAGCAGTCGTAGATCGACGCCATATCCACTGCCGAACGTGAGATGCCGGCCATGTCGAACGCCGTAGTTGCAGCCTTCGCAATGGGCGTCCGCACCATGTCTTCGGCGTAAGTCGGCGTCTTGAATGACACGTGCTCACCGAATCCCTTGATCCAGACCGGCCGATTGCGACCACGGCGTGCAATATCCGCGTTGGCGACGACGACACCTGCCCCGCCCTGGACCCGCATGACCACTTCGAGCATCCGAATGGGGTCTGCAATCATCGGACTCGCCAACACGTCGTCGATGGTGATCGGCTTTCCGTGGAACACGGCGCCGGGGGTAGCGCAGGCATTGGTCCGCTGGTCCACCGCGATCTTTGCGGTAGCTCGCTCGTCGTACCCGAATTCCGCGGCATACCGCTGAGCAATCTGCGCGTATGGCGCGTTCTGACCGAGATTGCCGTACGGAATCTCGAATTCTGCTTGAGGAGAACCGAACTTGCCGCTCGAGGCGCCGAGATACCCCGGATCCACAGCAGGCTGAATTCGAGATTTCGGGGTCATGAACGAGCCCGGAACGATGACCAACACCGCGTCGCAGATACCCAATTCGACGGCAGCTGCAGCACGCCACACCATTCCGGCGGCCGTGGCACCACCGAGGTCGACGCGTTCACCGAAATTCAATGGAATTCCGAGATACTCGGAGAGCGTGGCCGGAGCAAACATCTCGGATTCCGCAATCCCGTGCGTGACAAGACCGTTGATTTGCGATGCCTCGAGCCCGGCATCGTCGATCGCCATTTTGGAGAGCATCGCCCACTGCTCGATCGTGAACTGTTCCGGTCGAGTCTGCTTACGTTGCGCCGGCAATTCACAGAATCCGACGATTGCAGCTTCACCGCGCAGACCGGCCATCAGGAGACTCCATTCGATGGAAGTTCGGGTCTACGAGGCAAACACACAGTCGCCGTTCCCGGCATCAGGATGGCGCCTTCACGCACACCGGCGAGCTCCAGATCGACCAACGTCCTTCCGTTCTCGTCGCGCTTGCCGGTCACGGTACCCGTGAACTCCAACGGTTCCCCCGGGAAAGCAACGGCCCGGTTGGATGCCGAGAAGTTCACCAACGATCCAGCACCACCGATCCAGTCGGTGACGACACGGGCAAGCAGCGCCGCTTGGAGAGGCCCCTGCACAACAACGTCCGGATACCCCTCGACGTCTACGGCCCAGCTACGGTCGTAGTGGATTCGGTGCCCGTTGTATGTCGCTGCACTGAAGAGGAACATCTGCAATTGGTTGACGCTCACGTGTAGGACCGGGATCGAATCGCCGGTCTCTACGTCGTCGAAATACACCTGCGGTGACATGACTCTCCCTCGCTACGGACGCGCGATCATCGAGGTGGTGGCCTCGGCCAGCACCTCGTCATTCTGATTTGTGTACGTGGTTTTCCAGGTCACCAGCACGAACCGGCCGGAGCGTCCACGCTTCTCCTCCACCGAGTCCACTACGCGCACGCTGGTGACCACGTCGCCGTCGTAGCCTGGCCCGAAGAACGTGGTGTTCTCTCCGCCTGCCATACGTTTGGGGCACAACGGGAAAACCAGATTTCCGGAGGCCGCACCCGAAGATCCATCCACTCTGAGTTCCGAAATCGGAGTCACCCCGAGGATCGCGTACTGCAAATACAGTGGAGGACAGACGATATCGCGATACCCGTGGGCGCGAGCGTAGTCACTGTCGAAGTACAACGAGTTGCTCTCGCCGACGGACACAGCCCACCGTTGCCAATCCCGTGCGACGACGGCACCGGTGAACTCGGAGACAACATCCCCGATTCGCGCTGCAACTTCGTCGGGAATCAGGGATTCCGAATCCGGAATCATGATCACATTTTCAGTCATAGTCTTTCTCTCTCAGGCTATTTGATGGTCAGTCACTAGTCCAGAATCCTCGAGCTCGCAATACTTCTCGTCGGAGTATCCGAGAACCTCCTTGTAGACGTACTCGTTGTCCTCACCGAATCCCGGAAGCACTCGGCCGAAAGCCAAATCGAATCCCTCAGCCCGCCAGGGATGTCCCGGATAACGATAGGTTCCCACCGAGGGATGTGAGCGTTCCTGGAACCACTCACGTTCACGGAGGTGGGGATCCGCAAGTACGGCGCACTCGTTCATGACCACGCCTGAAGGGATTCCCAATTCCTGCAGATCACGAACGATACTGTCCGCGCTCAATTCGCAAGTCCATCGAGAAATACGATCCCGAATACTCACTGAATTCGATAGTCGGGCGGAAGCATCCGAACCGGACACCGCGAAACCGTCGCCACCGATCACTCCTGCCAACGCCGCCCAGTCCCGATCGTCTCTTACGGAGATCGCAACCCAGACATCTTCGTCCGAACTGAGGAAAACATCCTGCAGCACATGAGGATCCGTGTTTCCGAGTATCTCCGGGATTCTGTCGTTGACCTGTGCGTCGAGTACGAACTCACCGATCTCCGCCATGACATTTTCAGCTTGTGCGAACTCGACAAGACCACCGACACCCGTGTGCTCGCGGTCCCAGAGCGCGGCCATCACGGCGAAGGCCAGCCCCGCCGGCGCTGCCTCGTCCATGTGGTAGTTCTCTCCGGCCGAATCCGGCTCCTCACCCTCGTAACCGTCCATCGCCGCTATTCCGACCAGCGAGTTGAAGTTGGGTCCGTAGCCGAGGTAATCACTCATCGGACCGGTCATACCGAGAGGAGGCATTCGAGCGACGATCAACCGCGGATTGATCTCGAGCAGGCGCTCATGTCCCAGCCCCAACTTCTCCAACGTGCCATTCGAATTATTCTCCACCAAAACGTCACTGACTTTGATCAGCTCGATCGCCGCAGCGCGGCCTTCCTCGGTGTCGAGGTTCATGCACGCCGAGAGTTTGTTCCGGGAATGCCAGTTGAACAGGGCAGTACGGTCGTAAGGCCGCTCTCCGGGATCTTTGTCCGGATACGTGCCACCGTGGTAGCCGGTCTGCGCTATCGACTCCTTCGTGGTCTTCGCCGAGACCTGCCTGCTGACCCGGTTGTTCCCTTCGAGGCGAATCACTTCCGCGCCTAGGTCACCCAACAACGCGGTCGCCCCCGGACCCGACCATACGACGGTCAAGTCCACGACGCGGATGCCTTCGAGAGGGTAGTTCATTCGGATCCTCCTGCAGTCGTGAGGGACTCACGGATCTCTGGCCCATGTTGGTCGAGTGTCGGCGCGGTGTGGCGCAACCGGAACCCGTTGGCCATCCGCCACGGCGCTCCGGTGTAGTCCAACGTGCCGGCAACGGGATGCGAACCACGAACGAAAGCATCCCGGCTACGAAAGTGCTCGTGACGGAGCAGTTCCGAGACGTCGAGATACGCCGTGACGGGGATACGCGCCGCTTCGCACCGCTCCATGATCGCCACCTTCGGGCGCACGGCAAACCACTCGGTGACGTACTCCATGAACTCTTCACGATCGGTACCGACAATCGTTTCCCGCCCGTGATAGCGCGAATGAAATTCACGATCATGCTCACCCACGATGTCGACCAGTCGATTCCAGAAGGCCTGATTGGTCACGTACAGCATCACGAATCCGTCACTGGCCCGGAACGGTCCCGTGAAGGTCACGCCGTGCCGATGCGGACTACGCACTCCTCGTGGGGCATTCATGCCGGAATAGGCGGCAGACACCAGATACGACGCTCGACGATCCGCTCCCGCAAGCAGAACCTCCTGACCCGATACATCGATCACCGATCCCCCGCCGGTACGCCGCGCACTGAACAGTCCTGCCATCGTGGCCTCTCCGGCGGTACGACCGATCGTGTAGTGCTCGAGCAGACCAGGCTTTCGCAACGGGGCACGATCTGCTCCGCCGGTCGCGTTCATCGGCCCACCGGCAGCTTGAAGAACCAACCCTGTCGCTTCACGATCCCGATACGGTCCACTCTGACCGAATGCACTGATTCGTGTGATCACCAGACGAGGGTTTCTCGCCTGCAACACGTCCGGGCCCAGACCCAGCCTCTCCAGGTGGCCCGGCCGGAAGGACTCCACAACGGCGTCGGCAGTTTCGATGAGGCCCAGCAGCACTTCGCGGTCCGAGTCCGATTCCAGGTCCAGAGCCAGAGACTTCTTGTTGGTGTTCAGGTGCAGAAAGAGTGCGCTTCGTTCCTGATCGGGGACATCTCCGGGGAAGGGCCCCCAGGACCGTGTCAGGCTTCCGGTGCCAGGCTTTTCGATCTTCACCACGTCCGCACCGAAATCGGCAAACATCTTTGTGGCGTACTCACCAGCTACCCACCGAGAAAGATCAAGGATTCGCAGGTCTTGGAGAGCCTGACGTGATTCCGCGTGCGATTCATCGGACAAGACCAAGCTCCTTCTGCAACCAGGTGGCAGCGATATCTGCTGTGCCGAAACGTATTTCCGTGACCTTTGCTCGCTCGGACCACAGATGCAGGTCGGTCTCTAGGACATACCCCATTCCGCCGTGCAACTGATGACCGTCGAGCGTCGCCCGCTTGTACGCTTCGTTGCAGTGCATTTTCGCGATTGCGACTGCACGTGTGGCCGATTCTCCGCGGGCGGTCCACCAGACCGACTGCGCAGCCGCTAACCGGGCGCCTTCTATCGAAATGTGCATATCGGCGATAATGTGTTGCGCGGCTTGAAAACTACCGATTGATCGCCCGAACTGCTCGCGCTGGGCGACGTAGTTCACCGTCCGTTCCAGGACCGCGGCGGCACCCCCCACCATCTCCATGCATTGAAGCGCTACCGCCGCTTCCGCAACCCACCGGACGTCGTCGCGGTTCAGCCCATACCCACTCTCGCCGAGAGACACCGCGTCGTCCGATACGAAGACATCGACCAATTCCACACGACTGATCTTCTCGCCGGACATTGTCGAGAGAATGACACTGTTCCAGCCCGCGTCGGCCGGATTTACGAAGGCACAGATCAGTCGTTCGGGTTCGGCAAACACCGCCGTACGAGCGGTCAACAGAACCACGTCCGCGATCGAGGTATTCAACGCAAAGGCGATAGTGCCGTTGAGTAGCCATCCACCCGGAGCAGGCGTTGCGGTTACGGTGGGACGGATATCCGCTGCATCGGACGGATTCCAGGCCGCGACGGTGGCGCGAAGTTCGCCGCCGGCCACACTAGACAGATACCGACTGCGTTGCTCCGGTGAGGCCAGACGCCCAACGGCTACACCGAATTGCAATGTGCTGTAGACGATTGACGGACACAGAACCCGGCCGCCTTCACGGAAGAACACACCGAGTTCGTACAACCCCGCACCGCCGCCGCCGTACTCTTCGTCAACCGCCAAACCGAGTACACCGACCTCTGCCAGCGCCGCCATCAACTTGTCGGGAATTCCGTCCGACGTCGGCCCCGCCAATTCACGCACCAGGCTGGTCGGACATTGTTTTGCCAGCACCGCAGCCGCCATCGCCTGCAGATCGAGTTGATCTTGGGTAGCAACAAGTTTCATCAGCGATCTCCTACGCGGTCAAGGAATATCAAGGTCATGTCAGCGTCCGTAACTCGGCAGGCCGTGTCCGCGCTGCGCTATGACGTCTCGCAGAACCTCGTTTGCGCCTGCGCCGAATCGAAGCAACGGGGCAGCACGGTACAAACGCTCGAATTTACCTGCCATCACTGCATTCGGATCGGAACCCGTAATCAACCCGGCCGGACCGAGCATCGATGTTCCGATGTCGGCGATTCTTTGCCTGAGCTCACTGGAGAACACCTTCTCCGTGCTCACGAGCACCGACGGAATGGTTCCGCTCTCCAACAGCGACGAAGCTTCGAAACCCATGAGCTGTGCGAGTTCTACATCGGCGTCCAACTGCGCAAGGTTGCGTCGTACATCTGCGCTGTCGACGGGTCGCGTTCCGTCCTCACGGATCTCGCGGGAGAGAATCAAGAGATCGTCGACCGCTCGTCGAAGATCACCCGCATTGGTGAGTGCACCCCGCTCGAGGTCCAATGCGCCGGTGATGTACTTCCAGCCCTTATCGACCTCACCGATCAAGTTCGTCGCGGGGACACGGACGTTGTCGAAAAACGTCTCGTTGGTTCGATACCCGGACCATGCCGTGATCGGGCGAATCACGATACCCGGCGCATCGATCGGTACGATGATCACCGAAATTCCCTTGTGCTTGGGCACTTCGGTATTGGTACGGACACACAGCCATTCGTGAGTGACGCGCTGCGCCATACTGTTCCAGATCTTGGAACCGTTGATCACCCACTCGTCACCCTCACGTACTGCCCGTGTCTTCAAACTCGCCAGGTCGGTACCCGCATTGGGTTCGGAATACCCTACTGCGCAGGTCAACTCGCCTCGAGCGATGGGCGGAAGGAACACCTCCCGATTCTGCCGAGTGCCGTGACGCATGATCATCGGAGCCACCGAGGTGACCGTCAGATCTGGGCCCGGTACACCCCAGTACTCGAATTCGCTGACCAACAGATGCTGGTAGACGGCCCCCAGCCCGAGTCCGCCGAATTCCTCGGGCCAGTTCAGTCCGAACCATCCTTTGGCTCCGATCTTTCGGCGGAATGCCGTGAGTTCTCCGCCGGTGAATTCGAGATCGTGTTCGGCCATCTCCGCACGTAGTTCCGGTGTGACGTTCTCAGCAAGAAATGCGCGCACCTCTTCACGCCAGGCTCGTTGGTTCGCGTCAAGTTCAAAGTCCATGATCATCCGTTCCGATTCCACTGTTGATGGCAGAGCACCGTGCCCTCAGCTGCACGATTCGATGCTCTCGAGAAGCTCAGGGTCGGAACGCAGAACGGCCCGTACTGCCGATTCCCAGAACCCGTAGTAGCTGTTGCCGTCACTTCCGGCCATACGATCGAGCCACCAATCAGGCAACGATGTCTTCGACGGCCCGTCGGCTACTCGAATCATCCAGGCGTTCTTGCAACGCTGTTCGAGTGCGACCGCTCGCAGGTAGACAGCTGCGGCAGTGTTCCCGGTTACGAAGACGCCATGCCCGGCGAGAAGTGCCCGATCAGCCTGACCGATCGACCGTATCGCGGATTCAGCCGCAGCCATGCTGTCGACGGCACCTTCGTATTCGTCGACGAGGACCACTTCACCGCCGCCGAGGCTCGAACTCTGATCGTAGGCAGGCGGAACCTCGCCCAAATCTGCCCAGACCGTGCCGAATTCGGAATGATTGTGCAACGCGATACCCACGTCCGGCCGCGCTCGGTGAAGTGCAAGATGCAGCGGAATCCCCAAGGGAACAGGCCAATCACCTTCGAGGACCTTGCCGTCCATATCAATGCGGATGATGTCGGCCGGGAGAATCTCCTCCCAGGTCAGAAGCCACGGATTGCACAACATGGTGCCGTCTCCGAGGTTGTACGTGATGTGTCCGGCGAGATGATCCCGATAACCCTCATTCCACAGTGCGCGGGCAAGAACGACAATCTGTTCCGCCGGCGTCAGATCCGGGATCAATTGCGCCACAGACGGCTTGAACTTCTTCACATCAACCTCTCGATACTTCACAGGTTCGGGAAAGTGCACGTCGAAGGTAATTACACGAGATCTATTGCATCACAAGTATCTCAATGTGATACTATGTATCAATTCTGTACCAACAATAGAGGTGAGTCAGATCTCAGTCAAGACAATCAGTGGTCTCACGCGTGGTCTTCACGTCATCGAGGCCATCGCAGCCCATCAACCCATCGGGTTGACAGCGCTCGCCCGCCTGCTCGACATCGACAAGAGCGCCATGCAGCGCACCCTGGCGACTCTTCATGAATCCCAATGGATTCGCCCCGCCGGCGAAGCCCCACCCCGGTGGGAACTCTCCACTCGCTGCGTCGTCGTCGCCGGCCAGGTCTACAACGGCTCGTCACTTACGGCACGCGCACAACCTGTCATGACCGAACTCCGCGATGCAACCGGAGAGAGCGTTCACCTCGCCGTTGCGGAGAACAAACACATGATCGTGCTCGGAGTAGTCGATGGCAACCAGATGGTCCGTACAGCGCTGAAGGTAGGACAGGTACACGCGCCTGAGACCAGCGCTTCCGGACGCGTGATCCACGCCTATCTCACACAGCAAGAACGCGAAAACGGCTCGAGCGAAACACATTTGTTGCTGAGTCCGGAAGAATACCAAGAGATTCGCTCTCGCGGATGGTCCGTCAGCGCAGGTGCAGTGCAGCAGGGATCAACCAGCCTCGCCGCAGCGATCCTCGACGTATCAGGCTCACCGCTCGGCGCGGTAGTTATCAGCGGGCCTGAAACACGAGTCACGGAAGATCACTTCGATCGTTTCGGCGAGTTACTCCGGGCTGCCGCCGACCAGCTCGGAGGGACACACTGAGCAGTCGTCAGTCGACTTGCGTCGAAAATGCAACTACCGCTAGACGGACCTGTTCGGATTGTGCGGTAACGCCTTTCAAATCCAGCGCGGTCTCGAACGGGATCAGGCTTCCGGTCGGCAGTGATCGACCACCTAGGTCGGCTGTACCGGAAAGCACCACAACGTACCCTCGGCCGTCACATCGATGCAACGCCTCGGCGGCTAGCTCCACGCCAGGGACAAGCGCGACACCGAATGCCGAAGCACCACGACGAGTGCGGGCCAGCAGATTCAACTCACCTGTCCCACTGGCCTTCTCGTCAACGCTACAGGTGAAATGCTCACCGGCACGAGTCTCACCTTTTACTCGCGACTCGGGCATGTAGTTCAGTCCGACGGCAGGATCGAGTCGCAGGGTGAAGTACGACAGACCGTCCGGGCTGTCGGCAAAGATCGGGCCGTACACCGTGTATGCATCGCTGTAATGCACCGTGCCCGAACCTATTGCGTGTTTACCCAAGCGGCCGTCACCGTCCAATACCACCTGAAATTGATCGACCTCGTGGTAATGCGGCCGAAGTACCGGAGCTTTCTGCCCGACGAGATAGGCCTGAAAGCCGCCGTCGTCCGAGCCGTCCGAATGCCCTCCCAGATAGTCACTCATCAGGAACTCGCCGGCATCCGTCGTTCGAAGAATCTTTCGAGATTGCTCCGGAGTGACCGCGGCGGGTACCGATGTCATACAAATTCTCCGGATTCGACGGTCTCCGCGCGTAGGGCATTCAGACTCTGTCCACGCGCCGAGCGTGGCACCGGCACGGGGATCGCTTCGAGCAGGGTCCGGGTGTACTCCTGCTGCGGATTCCGGAAGATGTCTGCCACCGGCCCATTCTCGACTACCTCGCCGTGAGCCATCACCAGGACACGGTCCGCGATGACTTCGATCAATGCCAAATCGTGGCACACGAAGAGATATGCAAGCCCCAGTTCCTCCTGAAGGTCTCGCAGGAGATTGAGCACCTGGGCACGAACCGAAACATCCAGTGCTGCAACGGGCTCATCACAGACAATCATCTTGGGATTCAACGTCAATGCGCGCGCAATAGCCACGCGCTGAAGCTGCCCACCCGACAATTCCGCTGGATATCTACCGAAATAGCGTGAGCCGATACCGACTTTGCCCAACATCTGCGTCGCCAACTTTTCGCGCGCGGACCGGTCCATGTCGGTATGGACGACAAGCGGTTCGATTACTGTATCCACCACTGTCATTCGCGGATTGAGTGAACTGTGCGGATCCTGGAAAATCATCTGCATCCCGCGCCGCATCTTGCGTAGTTCAGCAGGCTTGGCCGCCCGCACGTCGACGCCGTCGAACGTGATCGAGCCAGTATCGGGTTCGATCAAACGGAGTGCAATGCGGCCGACCGTCGATTTTCCTGCACCCGACTCCCCCACGACTGCAAGACATTCGCCTGCCTCGAGGGTGAAACTGACATCCTTGACTGCGTGTGACCACTTCGTGCGACGCCCGAGGAAGTCGCGTCCGGACGAAAACGATTTCGAAACATTCGAAACTTCGAGAAGACTCATCGCACGCTCACTCCTTGCAGATCGAGATCCTGCACACGCAGGCATCGCGCTTCTCCGGTGGGAACACTCGCCATCGGCGGATGATCGACATCGCACACTCCCGGTGTGACGTGTGGGCACCTCGGCGCGAAACGGCATCCCGTCGGCCAATCGGCGGCCGCGGGGATTCCGCCGGGAATCGCAACCAATCGGCGATCCGTATTCAGTCCAGGCTGCGGTATCGACGCAAGGAGCCCAGAAGTGTAGGGGTGCTGCGGTCGGAAGAAAACTTCTTCTGCAGCAGCATTTTCCGCGATCTCACCGGCATACATGACCACCACACGCTGGCACAGTTCCGCAACCACAGCAAGATCGTGACTGACGAAAAGTAGCGCCACTCCCGTCTGCTCCTGCAGATCTCGCAACAGATCGAGGATTTTCGCTTGCACGGTCACATCAAGCGCGGTGGTGGGTTCGTCGGCAATCAGCAACCGCGGATTGCATGCCATCACCATTGCGATCATCACTCGCTGACACATGCCACCACTGAACGCATGTGGGTACTCAGTCACCCGCTCCTTGGCTCGGGGAATCTGTACCAGTTCGAGCATCTCCACTGCCCTCGCCATAGCAGCCTTGCGATCCAAACCCATATGCTTGCGAACGGATTCCGCGATCTGATCGCCGACCGTATACGCAGGATTAAGACTACGAATGGGCTGCTGGAAGATCATGCCCATTCCCGTACCGCGCAGCTTTCGCCACTCACGCTCGTGGACCTTGGTCAGATCTCGTCCGTCGAATTCTATGGACCCTCTCGCAATCCGGCCACCGGTTGCCGCGGTCAATCCCATCACCGCCAGAGACGAAACAGTCTTCCCGGATCCGGATTCACCCACCAGCGCCACGGATTCTCCGGCGCCGACATCGAACGAGACACCTTCCACCGTTGTCTGCCATCCGCCGGCACTCGGAAACTCGATCGTCAGATCACGAACCCGCAGAAGCGGTTTGCCTTCAGTGCCCAGCAAGGCTGCTGTGCGCGTGTCATCACTCATTGTCACCATTGCGACTCCGTAGAAGGGATCGACGAACACCGTCGCCCAGATAGGTGAAGGCCAGGACCGTCAAGAAGATCATCACGCCAGGCGGCCAGACCAGATAGGGCGCGATCTGCATATTCGATGCCGCGGTACTGAGCATCGAACCCCAACTCGCCGCCGGGGCCTTTGCGCCGAGACCCAGGAAGCTCAAGCTTGCTTCTGCCGCTACAGCTGCGCCGAGCGATACCGAGATGACCAGCACGACAGGCGGCATGACGTTCGGAAGGATATGACGAACGATCGTCCTTATCGGCAAGCACCCCAGTGCAATTGCGGCCTCGATGTAGGTTTCGTGGCGCACGTCCATGGTGGAGGCCCGTGCGACACGAAAGAATCTTGGTGCCATGACCAAACCGATAGCGAGCATCGCGTTGGTAATTCCGGATCCGAGGACCGCGACGATCGTGATTGCGAGCACCAGCGACGGGGCGCTCATCAGTGCATCCATCACGCGGGTGATCAGGGAATCGACCCAGCCGCCTCGATAGCCGGCGATGACCCCGAGAGGAAGTCCGAGAATCAGTGCCACGCTCACGGCCTGCAGGGATGCGGTCAGAGATATCCTCGCGCCGTAGATCAACCTGCTCATTACGTCTCGCCCGTAGTCGTCGGTTCCCAAGAGATGATCTGCGCTCGGCGGCTGCAGGCGGTTGACAACTTCCTGCAGATACGGGTCGTACGGAGCCAGGATCGGGGCAAAAACAGCCATGAGCACCAGCAGCAGAATAAAGACACCTGCCACCAACGTAACCGGCTTCTGCAGCAGAACTTTCAGCCCGCGATTGCGACCGGAAGGCTTAGTCGTAGCGCTCTCTGTAAGTGCCTCAGGGTCAGTCATGCGCGAACCTTAGGGTTGAAGTAGCCATAGGAAATGTCGACAAGCAGATTCACCAGCACCACCACGACGGTGGTGAAGAGGACGAATCCCAGTAGCACTGGAATATCACGGTTCTGAACGCTGTCCACAGCCAGACTGCCGAGGCCCGGCATGCTGTAGATGATTTCGATTGTCACTGCTCCGCCCAGCACTTCGGATACACGGAAACCCAGCACGGTGACCACCGGAATACAGGCGTTCTTGAGTCCGTGCTTGAAGATGACGCTGGCGCGACCGAGCCCCTTCGCCTCCGCGTTGAGGATGTAGTCGCTCTTGAGGACTTGTCCCAGCGACGAGCGCAACTGAAGTGTCACCTCTGCGGCCGGCAGGAGTGCCAGTGCAGTGCCGGGCAGTATCAGGTGCTGAATCCAAGGAACGAAGCCATCGGACAGTGGGGTGTAGCCGAAGGCTGGGAAGATCTGATTCGATACGGCAAAAACGGATACCAACACCAGACCGAACCAGAATGCCGGAATAGCGATCGCGATAGACGCCACCACGTTGACCATCCGGTCGACAATGCCGCCGGGACGCAGCGACGCGACGACGCCCAGGATCACGCCGATCGTCACCGCAAGCACCATCGTGAATATCACCAGTGACAGCGTCGTCGCCATCCTGCGCAGGATGAGCTCGGTGACGGATTGGTGGGAGAGGAATGACGTCCCCAGATCACCTTGCAGAACACCCCCAACCCACCGGAGATAGCGCAGGAAGATGTTGTCGTCCAGGTGAAGTGACGAACGAATCTCGGCCAGTCGCTCCGGCGTCGGATTGTCTCCGGCGAGAATAACCGCCGGATCTCCCGGCGAGAGATCGATCAGCAAGAAGATCATCAAGGGCACTATCAACAGGAGCGGCACGGCGGCCAACAGCCTTCGCCCGGCATAACGCAACATAAGCACCCCTCACCGGCGCTTACTGCCGGTCCGTGTCGGCGGTTCCGCTTCCGGGTGGGTGCAGATTGCACATACCCGGAAGCGAACTTGTTTTCCTCGAGAATTTTTCAGATTTCCACAGTGATTACTTGGCCATTCCGACGTAGCGCAGATCGAAGATTCCGGTATCGACCCACGGAATGTTGTCGGCATTGACAACCTTGTCGCTGAAGATCGTGGCATTCGTCTGGTTGCAGATGGGCACGAACATGGCCTCAGCCAGTGTCTTCGACCAGATCTCGTGGTAAATGGTGCCCCGCTCGTCCTGCGACAACGTCGGGTTGGCTGCCTTCTTGGCAAGTGCAGCAATCTCGGGATTGCCGTTGCCGAAGTCGTACGGACCCACGACGAACGTGTTGGCGGTCTCGGCCGGGTCGACCTTCGGGCTGAAACTGTTCGATACCATCGACTGGAACGCTCCGGCAATGTAACCGGGTTCGTTCTGCGCGTTCGGCACCGGATCCAACTCTGCATCGAATCCTGCTGCAGCCAAGGATGACTGAATCACATTAGCAGGCTTCTCCGTATTGGTTCCTGCACCGAAGGTCAACTTGATCTTGGCTCCCCCAGCCGCTTCGACCAAGCTCTTGGCTTTGTTCACGTCAAAGGTGTAGGGGTACTTGTACGACGGGTCCGCTGCCCAACTCGACTCGGGGTACATCTGACGGTACGGAGTACACGTACCCGAGAACAGCGCACTGATCGCTTCGGGATCGATGGCGTGCGCAACAGCCTGACGCACTTCAGGTTTCGCGAGGTCGTCGCGCGAACGCATGAAAACACCGAGCACGTTGCGGAACTTCACCTTGTCGATGCCCAGGACGTTGCGGTCCGCGAGGGTCTGCGCTTGGACGATCTCATTGGCGGAACTCACCCAACTGAGGTCGGTTGCATCGGTCTGCATACCGTTGAGACGCGTCGTCGCGTCCGGCATCGTTTTGAAGCTGATTCCGCCGAGCAATCCAGCTGCAGGATCCCAGTAATCACCCTGCGCCCGAGTAACCTCGAGCGATTCCTCCGGTACGTACTTGCTAACGGTATACGGTCCGGATCCACTCTGGCCCGGGTCATTTCGAATGTCCGTTCCTGCCTCGATAGTCTTGGGACTGACCATCATACCGACGTTGGTACTGAACAATCCGGGTAATTCCACACCGGACCCCGGCACCAGGTTCAAGCGTACGGTGGTCGAATCGACGACGTCGACAGACGCAATGTCGTCGAGAGCCGCCACGACTGTACTGCCGGCCATTGTCTTTCCACGCTGGACGTTCGCGGCGACGGCTGCTGCATCGAACTTTGTGCCGTCATGGAACGAAACGTCGTCACGCAACTTGAGGTCGAGATAGCCTCCATCAGGGGAAAAATCCCACGATTTCGCCAACCCTGCAACAAGATTACCGTCTTTGTCGACCATCGTCAGACGATCGAACATCGGGGTCAGATATCCCCAACCTCCGTAGCTGGTCTGCAGGTACGGATCGAGGTTGCGCGTGGGCGCTGCTGCCGTGACGCGGAGTACCGCTGCGCGGTCGATGTCCGCTGCCGACGCAGTCGATCCATTGGAAGTCGTTGTACCGCCACCACCACCGCATCCTGCAACAGATAGTGCAGTCACCAACGCCACAGCAGCAACTTTGCCTCTGCCGTTCCATTTTCCGCTCATCGAATTCCTCTCGAAATGGATCTCCACCGGTCAGAAGCCCCGATACGCACACGGCTTCTTCGGTCTCTTGGCAGACTAACCCTTATATGTCTATTAGGTATACGTTTCTTCGGAACTCGGACTCGACTATCGATACCGAACGGTGATTCGACTACAGCGAATCCCGATCAACGGGACGGAAATTCGGCACGAAGGACCTAGTCGGAGTACGAGTCCGGCCGCGACGGCGGCGTGGTCACTGCATGTTCCCGCAGCGCCTTCTTATCCACCTTGCCCAACCCGGTCAAGGGTAGGCTGTTCACGAAGTGAATCTGCTTCGGCGCTTGGACCGATCCCTTACGTTGCTTGACCAACGTCACCAACTCGGACTCATCCACGATTACACCGGGCCGTAGGACAACCGACGCGGTCACAGCTTCGCCCCACTTGTCGTCCGGTGTTCCGTACACAGCGGCACTGGAGACACCTTCGTGGGAGGTCAACGCATCCTCAACCTCTTTGGGATAGAGATTGAACCCACCGCTGATGATCATGTCCGTCTTACGATCGACGATGTACAGGTATCCCCGATCATCGGCACGGGCAATACCGCCGGTATACAACCAACCGTCCACGAGTGTTTCTGCCGTCAACTCGTCGTTCTTCCAGCAGCCATCCATGGTTGCCCGTTGCGCACACACACTTCTCCGAGTTCGCCCGTGGGGACCTCCTGTCCCTCGGTGTCCCTCACTGAGACCGTGAACGGACTGAGCGGAAATCCACAGGACGAGAGTAGATCCGGGTCGCTCGAATCGTGATCGGGCTTCTTCAGTAGTGCGATCGGACAACACTCGGCCTGTCCGTACAGTTGCGAAAATACCGGGCCGACTCGATCCAGGCCCTCCATCAACCGAGACGGTGACATCGGCGATGCACCGTACAAGATCAACTCCAGTGAAGAAAGATCCGCGCTGCCGATGGCAGGGTCGTCGAGCATCGAGTAAATCATCGACGGCGCAAGGAGCGTGAAGTTCGATCGCTCACGCTCTATTGCCCGCGAACTTCCTACCGAATTCGCCACATCTTCCAGATCACAGGCAAAGTCGCACGGGCCGAAACTGAAAACCGCGGTGACATCGTCTACGCACGCGGCGGCCAACTGCCCTGCACGCTCACCATGATGGCGTTCATCGACCCCCAAGCCGTCTACCTCGGCGTTTCGTATCTGGAACATCTGATCGTCGAACGAGCCCATCGGATGCAACCACGACGTCGCGATACCGGAAGCATGCGCGGCCGCACCGATGCACCAGGCTTCGGCACGATTACCGGCCAATATTGCGAGCGTAGATTATCAACCTAATCCCTTGCTTTGCAGTACATTCCGATCAGGTCCGCCGCACCGACATAGGAAAGTGTCCCGCCGTCCCCGGAGAACGCCGGCCGTTCCGGATATCGACGTAGCGCTCGAATCGTCAGCGAACCCATCGTCTGTCCGGGGCCGGAGATTCCCGCATTTCGATTTCCTGCAGCTATCACTGAAGTTCCTCCAGTGCAGTCACGTTCGCCCGTGTCTCGAGCATCGAACGGGTTCTCGCACGGGCACTGTCGTACTCGTTTCGCGTATCTCGGACGAGGTCCGCTACCGGCCCTCTCCGCTTCACACCCGACACCGTGTGTCCGGCACTCCAGACATCGGTCCATCGCACCAGACCAGTGGCCGGCGCCTTCGCCCCGAACAGTTCGGCTGAATCCTTCACGGAGATCTGCTCGTTCAATTTCCCGGGATCGAGGCCCTGCGCTCTCATGGACGGCTCGAGCATGTTCGTGCGCAACCCTGTGAACGCGTTGGTCAGAAGTACATCGTCCATCGTGCTGGCGACCAACATGTCCTTGTACGCCGGGGCACCTGCACTCTCGTCCGTAGCAATGAACCGAGTGCCCATGTAGGCCGCATCGTATCCCGCCACCTCCGCAGCCCACAATGCGTGTCCGTCCGAGATACCGCCTGCGAGAATTACTGTGCCATCGAAGAACTCGCGAACCGCACGAACAAAGACGAACGGGTTCATCCAACCCGTCTGACCACCGGCCCCCGCGGACAACAACACGAGTCCGTCGGCTCCGGTCGCAACTGCCTTCTCGGCGTGACGAAGAGTTCCCACGTCGGCAAAAACCTTGGCACCGATGTCGTGAAGGGGACCGATGATCGGCGCGGGAGACCCCACACTCGCGATGACCAATTCCACCCGATGCCGGAGTAGACACGCAAGATCGTCTGCCAGCCGCGGTTGCCTGATGATCAGATTGGGGCAATACGGGGCGATCGTTCCGCCGCTCTGTTCCTGATCGCGATCGAAGACCTCGAGCCAAGTATCGAGTTCATCCACGGTGCGTGCATTCGCCGTCGGAAAGGCGCCGACGACGCCCGAAGCGCAGGCGGCTGAAACAAGTTCCACCCCACTGACTCTGAGCATCGGCGCTGCGATGACGGGGATTCGGAGACGGCTGCCGAACATACTCCGAAAGCTCTGCGCCGCATCGGACTGTTCAACGCCGACAAGGTTCTCGCTCACAAATCTTCTCCACTTCTTCTGCAATACACACGATCAGGGCAAATATCCGGTATGTACGACAGGTGATGCAGGCTCCGAATCACGGCCACTCGCAAGGCGTAGGGCACCGAGCAGCGCATTGCGCAATTCACGCGGGTCGATCACATCGTCGTAGGTCACCGAACTTGCAAGACGCCACGGCCCTGCGGCTTCGTTCTCGATCAGTGCGCGCTGTGTGCGCTCATCCGCCTTTGCGGTTCGCCCACCCACAGCGGCCGGAATTCCTCCCAGCATGCCGCCCGGGAACGACAGTGAGATCGTCTGATGGTCGAAAGCGTTCTGCCCCATCACCGATCCGCCGAAACCGAATGCTTTACGCACTGTCACATGCATTTTCGGCACGGTAGACCGATGCTGAGCCGAAAACATTCGAGCACTTGCCCGCAGTATCCCCTCCCGCTCGGACTTGCTTCCCGCCAGAACACCCGGGTTATCAGCCAGGAAGATCAAGGGCAGATGAAAAGCGCCGGTCATCTCGATGAATCGGGTAGCTTTCTCCGCTGCTGCAACGTCGAGAGCACCTGCGAGTACGAGCGGCTGGTTGGCGACGACAGCGACCGCACGGCCTCCCATCCTAGCCAGCGCCGTGATCACTGATGAGCCGTGGTGCGGCTGCAGTTCGAACAAAGTGTCCTGGTCAACCATCACGGACAGCACATCCCGCATGTCGTACGGGATACGAGGGTTCGGCGGGATTGCGTCGAGAATAGTTTCGAGTGACCGCGGTGCGGCAACTGAAGCTTCGGGGTTTGAAAGTTCTGTACGATTCCACGCGTTCGACGGGAAATAGGACAGGTACCGCCGAGCCAATGCGAGTGCAGAGTCGATATCTGCTGCCACATTATCTGCGACCCCGCTCTGCACTGCGTGCACATCGGGGCCGCCGAGGTCTTCCTTTGTCACCTTTTCTGCCATCGACGCCTCCACCAATGGTGGCCCCGCAGCGAACAATGCGCCATGACCATCGATCATCACCACAAAATCCGACATGGGCGCAGCGAGCGCACCGTGGCCCGCTGAGGGACCACAGACTACCGAAACGGTCGGGACGAGACCCGAAAGCTCAGCCATAGCTTGAAGATCGTTCGGTGCCGGCCGGTGCGGATGCAGTGCATTCGTGGCCCGATGTCCCGCACCTTCGAGCATCATCACCAACGGAACGCGTTCTCGCTTGGCAAGTTCCGCGATGCGAGCACGTTTGGTGGCAGCCGCAGTCCCGATCGAACCGCCGGCGACCGTGAAGTCCTCCGAGCCGACCAGAACCGGGCGACCGTTGACGAGACCGGATCCGGCAACAAATCCATCCGACGGTATCGATGTATCGCCGGCGAGAACGCCGATTTCCTGGAAAGTGCCGTGATCCAATAGCTTCGCAATGCGCTCTCGGGAATCCACCCGACCGAATCGCCGGTAGCGCAGCAGCTTGTCCGGCCCTCCCATTGCCCGAGCCGCCACGCGGCGCTCATCGAGCGCAGCCAACAACGGCGCCCAGGCATGACGATTCTCCGAGACCATCGACGGTTCTGCGTCGATGTCCAACTGCCGCCGCAGCACCTTGCCTGTTGCATTGCGCGGCAACGGATCTACCGTGAGCCTCCACTTCGAAGGCACCTTGTACTTGGCCAGACGCTCTCGAACGAACGTGGTCAGATCGGCTTCCGACACCGCACCCGGCGCGTCGACCACCACGATGGCGGCCACCTCTTCACCGAGATCCGGATGCGGGACTCCGATTACGGCGCATTCCTGCACCGCAGGATGTTCACTCAGCGCATTCTCGACCTCGACCGGATAGATGTTT
This sequence comes from Rhodococcus sp. IEGM 1379, assembly GCF_030056815.1. Lineage (GTDB taxonomy): Bacteria > Actinomycetota > Actinomycetes > Mycobacteriales > Mycobacteriaceae > Rhodococcus_F. The sequence continues at coordinate 7,558 of NZ_JASHKR010000044.1, read as the reverse complement.
TCTCCACCGCGCAGTATGAGGTCCGAACGCCGACTGCTGACGCGGAGGTGACCGTCTGCAATGAAGCCCAGATCTCCGGTGCGAAGCCAACCGTCCACGTCGATTGCGGCCTTCGTCGCCTCGTCGTTGTTCCAGTAGCCCAACATCACGTGAGGCCCTCGCAAGCATATTTCGCCTTCATAGCCATCAGGCAGGCGACGACCCTTTTCATCACGGACCTCGACGCTCATCGTGACCACCGGTCGGCCGACCGAATCCGGATAGTCCGTGAGATCTGCCGCGGTGGCCAGCGTTGCCCCGGTAGACGACTCCGTGAGTCCGTACGTCGTCCCGAGGGAGCGGCCTGCGACCGGCAGTAACTCACGAATCCTTTCCTTCAGAGCGGTTGATGAAGGAGCTGATCCCAGCGACATCGTCTTCAATGAGGACAGATCGTATCTGGATAGATTTCCGTGTGATACAAGTCGATTGGCCATGGTCGGCACAGCGCCCCAGTTTGTTATCCGCTCACGTTCGATCAACCGCAGCACACGTTCGATTTCGAACCGGCCGCTATAGATGACTGCTGTGTCGCCGATCGACAACCGCGGCACGGCAAGATTGTGTAGCGACGCGATATGAAACAGAGGGTTCGACAGGAGGAATCGTCGATGCTTCGACGGAGGCGCCCCGAGATGCGTTGCCAGCGAGTCGTTGAATCGGTGAAAGTCGTTCGCGGTGATGATGTTCCGATGCGAGTGCGTCACACCCTTGGGGCGTCCGGTAGTGCCGCTCGTGTACAGAATGACAGCGGGGTCGTCCTCGTCGATGTCGCAGGCAGACAGCTGGGCATCGGAATGCACCGCGGACAGCCGAGGTACGTCGGTTTCGGTAGACAGGACCGGGACGTCTACGTTGCCGAGTAGTTCTCGCCGTTTCGCGTCGGCCACTACCAATCTCGGCGTGGAATGTGCCATGCCGTATGCGATTTCGTTGGACGACCACATCGAATTCATCCCAACCGTGATCGCCCCGATCGACGTCACCGCCCAGAACGTGACGATCCACTGAGCATTGTTCGCCGACAGGATGGCGACTCTGTCACCTTTACCGACCGAGTATTCGCGTCGCAGTTCTTCGGCGAGGGACGCCACTTGCGCAAGGTGATCGGTGAACGTAATCCGCAATTCATCGCACACCAGGTACTCGGCATCGCCGTGCTCGGCAGATGCGGCGAGAAGATCGCGAAGTGTGTGTGCGCGGTTGGTGAACACCGGCATCACTCGCCCGACTACGCTCTCGTCGGCTACCTCGAACAACTCTCCCGGGCCGGTCAGATCCGCCAAGGCGCGAGATCGCCGATCCTGCATGTCTGGTTGAACGACCATTGTTGATCCATTTCCGCTACAAGCTATTCGATTGCAATCGACGAATTCGTCGAGCGCAGATCGAAGTGTCCGCGCTCCACGTCGACGGGGTTTCTCACCACCGCTATTTTCGGATACTACGCAATAGAGTCGTTCAAGATGCAGTATTTCGATTAGAAATACTTTTCGCTTTCGACGAGCACTGAATACGGGTTACACCAGCGCACGACTATGCGGCCCGACGCAGGCATGAAGCACCGTCGGACCGCTGGCGTCGCGCAATTACCCCTCGACCGGAGGCCACACCGGCGCGGTGTTCCACGGACGCGCCACTTCGAGTTGCGCGGCAACCTGCAGCAGCAGATCTTCACGGCCGAAGGCGGCAACCAACTGCACACCGACGGGCATACCCGCGCTGTCCTTACCCAACGGCAAGGAGATCGCCGGCTGACCCGTCACATTGAACGGACTTGTCATGCCGCTGAACGACATTCCGTGCTCCCACAGGGACGCCGGGTTCATCGTGTCCAGCAATCCGAGCGGCGGAACTACCGTGCCTAGTGTCGGGGTGAGCAACAGGTCGTAGTCGGTGAAGTAGCCGCCCAGCATCGTGGCAGCCTTCTCCAGATCACGGAGCGCCTTCACGTACTCGCCGGCCGTATTCGCATTGGCACGGTCGTAGATCATCCGTGTCATCGGCTCGAGATCGTCGTCGCGCAGTTCGCGGCCCAGCTGAGCGAGCCGGGCATTGATGTCGACCGCGACCGGCACGGCCATCAAGTTCGTCAATCCGCTCATCAATTCTTCGAACGGGAACTCGGGAGCCTTGTCGATCACCTCGTGTCCGAGAGCCTCCAGCACGCCCGCAATATCGAGTGTTGCTGCGCTGCAATCGGAATGCACCGCTGCACCCGACGGCATGACCGTCGCGATACCGATACGCAACCGTCCGGGATCGGTACCCACCACGTCGACGTACTGCTGCGTCGGCGGTGCGATGACGTACGGATCACCGGGAATCGGACCAGCGCTGACATCCAACAGCACTGCCGAATCTCGAACACTGCGTGTCACTGCATGATTGACGCTCATCGGTCCGGCCAGCAGAGCCTGCTTGGGGTACGCCGGGACTCGCCCGCGGCTGGGCTTGAGGCCAACCAATCCGCACGCTGCTGCCGGAATACGAATCGATCCGCCGCCGTCGCTGGCCTGGCCGGCCGGGACGATGCCGGCAGCGACTGCCGCCGCAGATCCACCCGAAGAACCACCGACGGAATGCGTGAGCCGATGCGGGTTGCGCGTCGGTCCGAACAACTGCGGTTCCGTGCTGGCGTTCTGACCGAACTCCGGCGAGTTGGTCTTACCGATGATGACCATGCCGGCACGCCGGTAACGCTTGACCAGTTCCGAATCCTCGGACGCGACAACGTCGGCAAACAGCCGTGATCCGTTGGTGCTCGGCAGGCCGGCGACGTCCACGCCGAGGTCCTTGATCACGAACGGGATGCCGCGCAAAGGTCCGTCGGGAAGACCGGCAGCGACTTCGGCGCGTGCCTCGTCACGTCGTTCACTGATCACCGCATTGACTGCAGGATTGCGCTCGTCGAATCGGCTCAGGCTGAACTCGAGAACCTCTGCTGCCGATACGTCTCTCTTGCGGATCGCGTCGGCCAGGCCGGTCATGTCGCTGTTGTCGAACAAATCCTGCATCGATGCCCTCATTACTCGTGTACCGCATTGACGATTGTGAGGTCCGTCATACCAAGCAGTTCAGCCGCGACGCTGTCTGATTCCGCTTACCGGGACTCGCTTACAAGATCAACCCTTGACGCTTTGCCTCGACAACCGCCTCGTGGCGACTGTGCACCTCGAGTTTGGCCATGAGATTGCGCATGTAGGTCTTGACGGTCTCGGTGCTCAACGCGAGTCTCTCAGCGATTTCCGCATTGCGCAGGCCCAACGCGACGTAACTCATCACTTCGGTTTCACGCGGCGAAAGCGTGATCGTGCTCGCATTCCGATCAGGTACTGCCAGAGCCCTCAACTTCGCTTCGACGGCTTGAACCTGAGCGCTGAGTATCTCGTCGTCCAGACCAGCCGCAATCTCACTCAATGCTAGAAAGCTCTCGGTCAATGCGTCGGAAACTTTTGCTTCCCGAACCGATATCTGTTCCACCGCAGCGGTATCGAGCATCGTGACACGACGATCCACCTCGTCGCGGATTTCGATTTCGCGGGCCAGCGAGTACGACGCACGCATCATCTTGTCGGCGATCACGTCCCCGATCGGCAAGTTGGCCCGGAGTCCGCCGTAGAGCGCACCACGCGTCTTACCCCGCACGACGATGGGGACAGCCATGAGCGATTCGATTCCCTCGGTGCCGACTTCGTGGTCGTAGTCGTGAGTGATGTGCGACGAGTTGGCGTAGTCCTGCACCGCACCGGGTCGCTGTTCGGCGATCGCACGTCCACCGAGCCCACACTCGGCATTGATCTCGAGGTTCCGCAGGATGTTGGTGCGCGTTCCGACGTAGCCGGTGATGGTCAACGCCCTTCCACTGACGCAGCCACCGAACAAGACCGGCAACTCGGTTTGCGGATGCAGTCGACGCAGTACGGCGCGCAGTGCGTCGTCGTCGCTCGGCCTCAAAACGCTGTTCACGTGCACTCCTGGTCGGGGATCAATGTATATACCCACTTCAGAGGGTAGCGGCTTTGTCGTGGGCACAATATCGTGCAACCCGAGCATTTGTAGCGCCGGTCACACATGCTGTGGGTGCGAGCTACAGCGTCCGACCACGTCATCTTTCGGAGGAACCCGTGTCTGCACCGACAGCCAACAACACCCCACTGAGCCCGCTGCGTTTTCTCGAACGCAGTGCATCGGTGTTCCCCGACCGAACGGCCGTCATTCACGGCGACCGGACGTACACGTACCGCGAATTCGGCGACGAGGTAGCCACGCTGGCACGAGTTCTCCGTGAGCGCATCACACCCGGTGACCGCGTCGCCTACCTCGCTCCGAACATCCCTGAGATGTTATTCGCGCACTTTGCCGTGCCCCTGGCCGGCGGTGTTCTGATCGCCCTGAATTCGCGTCTGGCTGGCCCTGAGCTCGAGTACATCCTCGATCACTCGGGCACCACCATCCTGTTTGTCGATTCCGAGTTCGTCGGGTCCGTGGCCTCGTCCAAGGCAAACGTGTCGAGTCTGCGCGAGATAATCGAGATCCCCGATTCCACGGTGCCCTCCCCCGAAGTTCCTTCCGGAATCGTCACCGGACAGTACGCGGACCTACTGACCGAAGGCCAAGCACTCGCTGATCAGCCGCTGCACTGGGGCGTTGACGACGAACAACAGTGCATCGCCATCAACTACACCTCCGGAACCACCGGAAAACCCAAGGGCGTCATGTACTCCCATCGCGGCGCCTACCTGAACTCCTTCGGCGAGACTTTCCACAACGGTTTCGACGGATCCACCAAGTATCTGTGGACACTGCCCATGTTCCACTGCAATGGCTGGTGCACCCCCTGGGCTGTCACGCAGGCCGCCGGCACCCACATCTGCCTGCGCGCAGTTCGCGCCGACGTAATCTGGGACGCCATCGACAACCAAGGAGTGACGCATCTGTGCGGCGCTCCGACCGTCTGTTCCACCATCGCCGGCGCCGAACAGGCCCACAAGGTCGACAGCCTGCGGATCACCACTGCCGGCGCTCCCCCGTCACCGACCGTCATCGGCCAGCTCGAAGAAATCGGCATCACCGTCGTCCACGTGTACGGACTCACCGAGGTGTACGGGCCGTACACGATCTGCGAGTACCAGGAAGCCTGGGACGAGAAGACGCCCGCCGAGCGCGCTGCCCTGCTCTCCCGCCAAGGCGTCGGAATGGTGCAGGCCGAGAACGCCCGCGTTGTCGATCCCGACATGAATGATGTTCCCGCCGACGGCATTGCGATGGGCGAAATAGTGCTGCGCGGCAACAACGTGATGCTCGGGTACTACCGCGACGAGGCCGCCACAGCACAGGCTTTTGCCGGGGGCTGGTTCCACACCGGCGATCTCGGAGTAATGCACCCCGACGGATATATCCAGCTGAAGGACCGCGCAAAGGACATCATCATCTCCGGCGGCGAGAACATCTCTACCGTCGAGGTGGAACAGGCGATCATGAGCCATCCCGCAGTGGTCGACGTCGCCGTGATCGGTGTTCCCGACGAGAAGTGGGGTGAACGTCCCAAGGCATTTGTGGTGCTGGGCAAGGGATTGACCGTCACCGCTGAAGAACTCGTCGAGCACACCCGGACCTTGCTCGCCGGGTACAAGGTGCCGCGGGAAATAGTCTTTCCCCTCGAGCTTCCTCGTACACCCACCGGCAAGGTTCTCAAGTTCGAACTCAGGGCCACTGCCACGTAACTCAGCCCGGCAGCTTCTTACGTTTCCGGCCGGAGGGACTCAGCCTGAATAAGCGGGCGTCGACGCAGGTCGACGGGCTGACCGTCGGAGGGGAACGGCAAGGACGTGAAGTTGAGCGGGGCGACGTAGTCGGCGTCGACGTGCCAGTCGAAGCGTAGGAGGACGTGATGCATGATTGCTTTGATCTCGGCACCGGCGAAGTGCATTCCGAGGCATTTGTGTACACCACCGCCGAACGGTTCCCAGGCGTATCGATGCACCTTGTCTTCGCGCCGATGCTCCGCGAAGCGCTCGGGATCGAAACGCTCTGGGTCAGGCCAGTATTGCGACATGTGGTGGGTGAAGTGAGGAGCAACTGCAGCATAGGTTCCCGCGGGCACGAAGTGCCCCTGCACTTGGGTATCGCGAACCGCCCGTCGCGCCATGACCGGTACGGGAGAGACAATTCGGAGACATTCCTTCATAACCAGATCGAGGCTGCCCAGTCCGTCGAGATCTGCATAACTCGGCGTCGAGGTCTCTAACGCGAGAGACTCTGCTCGGCACCTGTCCTGCCACTGTGGGTGCTGACCCAGGTACTGCATCATCGTGGAGATGGTGATCGTGGAGGTGTCGTGTGCGGCCATCAGGAGGAAGATCATATGATTGATCACCTCGTCGTCACTGAAGCGTTGCCCTGCTTCGGATTCGATGTGACAGAGCACGGAGAACAGGTCGTCGGTTTCGTGAGTTCGCCGCGCCGGTAGGTAGCGACGAAAAAAGTCTTCCAGGACTCGGCGTCCGTCGAGCCCTCGTTTCCATCGGGTCCCAGGAACGGGATAGCGGATCACCGAGGTTGCCGCCTGGACGCAATCGACGAAGGCCTTCTTTACCGAGGAAATCTCGCTCTCGGTAGTTCCTTCCGCGCCGCCCATGAAGATGGCAGTGGCGAGATCGAGGGTGAGCGTTTTAACTGCCGTGTATGCACGAAATCCGTCAGTGGGGGTCCAAGTGTCGAGTGCCGCGTCGATCGCCGGGTTGAGAACGTCGACCGTCTTCTCGAGTCGCGATCGGGTGAACGCCTGCTGCATGATTCGACGGTGCCGTAGGTGTTCTTCCGAATCGAGGAGCATGAGGCCACCGTGAAAGAAGGGCCCGATCAGGACTGACCAGCCATCACTGTTGACGAAAGCTCGATCTGCGTTCTGCAGAACTTCTTGGCACGCGTCAGGTCCGAGAACAGCGATCCAACGCCGACCGACCATCGAGAACCAAGAGACCTCTCCGTAACGATCCCAATGCTTTTGCATCAAAGCGAGTGGATTGCGGATGTACTCGAGTGAGTGCCCGACGACGGGCAGCCCTGATCGTCCCGAGATCGGGTGCAACTGTGAGCGTGCGGGTGGGCTGGCCAGGATCTTGGACATGATGAACCTCAACTCCCGTTTCCATCTGACAGTGCATCCTGTCAGATAACTGCAGTCTGCGTCACAGCAATTGCATCTGTCAATATCGATCTATGACTCCTCCTACGCCGCGTCGGTATGCCGGCCTGAGCGGCGACCAGCGCGCAGCACTGCGTCGCGAAAGCTTGCTCGAGGCTGGACTGGAAGTATTTTCGGCCGCAGGCAATCGCGGCGCCACGATGACTGCTATCTGCGCGCACGCCAAGTTGACGGAGCGGTACTTTTACGAAAGCTTCACCAGCAGAGACGAATTACTGCAGAAGGTCCTGGACGGAATCGCCGACGAGATCCGTGGCGCCGGACTGTCCGCGCTTCGAGCGAGCACCGGGACGCTCGAGCAGCGCGTAC
>NZ_JASHKR010000004.1:88013-189879 GCF_030056815.1 Rhodococcus sp. IEGM 1379 | reverse complement strand
AACCGGAGTTGATCAGCGTTGCCCGTTTCGTGATCGCTCGGATGGATGTCCATCCAGCGGCCGAGCTGTCGATGGTTCTCGTCGACTCCGCGACCATGGCGGATCTGCACGTCCGGTGGATGGATCTGCCGGGCCCGACAGACGTCATGTCCTTCCCGATGGACGAACTCGAGCCCGGTGGACGTCCGGACTCTCCGGAGCCCGGTCCGTCCATGCTCGGCGATATCGTCCTGTGCCCGTCGTTCGCGGCCGATCAGGCAGACAAGGCGGGGCATTCACTTGCCCATGAACTTGCGCTGCTGACCGTTCACGGCGTGCTGCACCTTCTCGGCTACGACCATGCCGAGCCGGAAGAAGAGAAGGAGATGTTCGGACTACAGAACAGCCTCCTCGAAGAATGGTACGAAGACCTGCGTCGCATCGACCGCGAGGCTGCGATGGCCGAACGTGATCAGAAGTTGCTCGGCAAGACCGGGTTCGTCGACGGCGCGGACCGATAATCATATTCTCGCGGGGGTTGTGTAGTGAGTAGCGCCATCGCGCTCTTTGTCCTGGCAGTTGCGCTGGTCCCCGTTGGCGGAATATTTGCCGCCGTCGATTCAGCGCTCAACACCATTTCGGCGGCGCGTATCGACGAGATGGCCAAGGAAGAGCGAGCCGGCGCCGCGCGCGTGCAACGCATCCTGACCGACCGTCCGCGGTACGTGAATCTGATGGTGCTGCTTCGTATTCTGTGCGAGATCACCGCGACGGTCGTGTTGGTGGGCGGGCTCATCGATGTGATGTCGATGGGGTGGGCTCTGACAACCACGGCCGTCATCATGGTGTTGGTCTCGTACGTGGTGATCGGTGTCGGACCGAGAACGCTCGGTCGTCAGCACGCGTACTCCATTGCTTTGACCGCGTCATTGCCGCTCTTGTGGATCGGTGTTCTGCTCGGTCCGGTTTCCCGAATCCTGATCCTGTTGGGTAACGCGTTGACACCGGGTAAGGGATTTCGGAACGGCCCGTTCGCGTCCGAAATCGAATTGCGCGAACTCGTGGACATGGCCCAGGCACGAGGCGTCGTGGACGACGAAGAGCGTCGGATGATCCAGTCGGTCTTCGATCTCGGAGATACCTCGGCCCGTGAAGTGATGGTGCCGCGCACCGACATGGTCTGGATCGAAAGCGACAAGAGTGCCGGGCAGGCAACGTCATTGGCCGTACGCAGCGGACATTCGCGGTTGCCGGTGATCGGTGAAAATGTCGACGACGTTCTCGGCGTCGTCTACCTCAAGGATTTGGTGAAGCAGACGTACCACCTGCCCGACGGTGGGCGAAGCGTCAACGTCTGCGACGTCATGCGTCCGGCGGTTTTCGTTCCGGACTCGAAACCACTCGACAGCCTGCTCTCCGAGATGCAGCGCGATCGAAACCACATGGCGATTCTCGTCGACGAGTACGGCGGAATCGCGGGACTTGCCACCATCGAGGACGTCATCGAAGAAATCGTCGGTGAAATCGCCGACGAGTACGACGAGGACGAGACACCGCCCGTCGAAGATCTCGGCGACGGAATGTTCCGGGTTTCGGCGAGACTCCCCATCGAAGATCTCGGCGAACTGTTTGATCTTGAACTCGAGAACGACGAGGTCGAAACCGTCGGCGGTCTGATCGGCTACGTGCTGGGCCGGGTGCCGCTGCCCGGGTCCGAGGTGGAGTACGACGGCTTGATATTGCGCGGCGAAGGAACCAACACCGGTCGTGGACGGGTACGCATCAGCACGGTTTTTGTGCAGCGTGCGCCTCGCTCGGAAAACGAAGAAAAAGAAGACAACGATGACTGAGCGAGAAGTTCAACGAGGAGTGGTACGAGTATGAGTAAAAAGGAATTCCGGTCCGGGTTCGTATGTTTCGTGGGCCGTCCCAACACCGGTAAGTCCACGCTGACCAATGCGTTGGTCGGCGCCAAGGTAGCCATCACCTCGTCTCGGCCGCAGACGACGCGCCACACCATCCGTGGAATCGTGCACCGCGAACATGCCCAGCTGATCCTGGTGGACACACCGGGCCTGCACAAGCCGCGAACCCTGCTCGGTCAGCGACTCAACGACCTGGTGCGCGATACGTACTCCGAGGTCGACGTCATCTGCCTGTGCATCCCGGCCGACGAGACCATCGGTCCCGGCGACCGCTGGATTCTGCAGCAGATCCGTCAGATGGCACCCAAGACCAAGCTGGTCGGCATCGTCACCAAGATCGACAAGGTCAGCCGCGACGACGTCGGCAAGCAGTTGCTGGCACTGTCCACACTGCTCGGTCCCGAATCCGAGGTTGTGCCGGTGTCGGCGCAGTCCGGCGAGCAGGTCGAGGTACTTGTCGACGTGCTGGCAAGTCTGATGGACGAGGGCCCGGCCTTCTACCCGGACGGCGAACTGACCGACGAGCCCGAAGAAGTACTCATGGCAGAACTCATCCGTGAGGCTGCACTCGAGGGACTCGGCGAAGAACTGCCGCACTCGCTCGCTGTCGTGATCGAAGAAGTGATTCCACGTGAAGGCCGCACGGAGAAGCAGGGCGAACTGCTCGACGTCCACGCTCTGCTCTACGTCGAGCGGCCCAGCCAGAAGGGCATCGTCATCGGTAAGGGCGGTGCCCGACTGCGTGAGGTCGGAACCAGCGCCCGCCTGCAGATCGAGAAGCTACTCGGTGTGCGGATCTTCCTCGAGCTGCACGTGAAGGTTGCCAAGGACTGGCAGCGCGATCCCAAGCAGCTGGGCAAGCTGGGCTTCTAGGGGCGTAGCCCCTGTGCGCCTTTCTGGTTGCGGGGACTGCCGAAAAGGCTCACGGGGGCGTAGCACCTTTGAGGATCAACAGGATCGACGACGTGATGTCCTGGTCGTCGATACCTGTTGCCAGCTGTCTCAGTTGGATGCCGGCAATCAACGCGACCAGGGCGGAAGCGACTGGCTGTGGATCGGGTACCCCGAGTGCGGTCAGGATCGTGACCGCCAGATTGTCGTACGCGGCAAAGCATTCCACCGCCACCTGGTGTAGTTCGTGATCACGCCCGGCGGCGATATACATCTCGAAGGGCGCTATCCGCTCGGCGGAGAACGAAAGATCGTGGGCGACCTTCTCGGTCAGGGCAGCAGCGTCTTCGATGCTCAGTCCGGCGAACCGGTATTTCTCGGCCAGTGCCAGCAATCGTGTGGTTTCGTCGGTCACGAACCGGAACAAGGTGGCGCGCAGCATGTCCGACTGGGCCGGGAAATGGTACGTGATCGATCCCAGTGACACCCCGGCCTGGGCGGCGATACGCCTGTTGCTGACGCCGGCAATTCCGTCGGTGATGACGATGTGGAGAACGGCATCGAGGATTCGAGTGCGAACATCGAGTGTGCTCATGTGGTTCACCACCACGGTTCGGGGCGAACCTGATCCCAGCGCAGCACCGACTCCAATTGTGCTGCGAGGGAGACCAATAGCGGTTCGGTGTTCTCGTTGCCCATCAACTGAGCGCCGATCGGCAGGCCGGCATTGCTGAACCCGGCGGGAATGCTGATCGACGGCCACCCGAGAACATTCCATGGCCAGGCGTAGGGGCAGGCTCCGGTCATCACCTTGTCGGTTTCCCAACCGCCGATGTCGTCGATAGCAGTTGCCTTGATCGGCGGCGTTGCCGTGGTGGGTGCCAGGATTACGTCGTACTTCTCGAATATGGCTCCGATGCGTCGGCGCATCCGAGGTTCGGTTGCGCGTGCCGCACGAAGTGGCGCACCGCGAAGTAGCTTGCCGTTCTGTGCATTTCCGCGAGTTCTGGGATCTGCCAGCGACGGATCCGGGAGGCGTTGGAGCCAGTCGTACACGCCGGCGAGTGAGCGCGGGAGAAAGTTCAATCCGAATACCAGGCCGTACGCGGGATCGTCCACCACGACGCGATGTCCGAGGCTGCGCAGAGTGTCGGCCAGGGAGTACACCGCTCGGCGGACCTCAGGGTCGAGGGAGACCGGAGTGGCGGTGAACGGATTACGCAGGGACAGTGCGATGTTCAGCTTGCCCGGGTCGCGTCCGACGGCATCGCTGACGGTCACGGGCGCCGGTGTGTGCAGATCGCCCTCGTGGCTCCCGGCTGCAACGTCGAGGAGCAGTGCCGCGTCGGCAACGGATCGGGCGAGAGGTCCGTTGACGGTCAGTCCGTAGAACGCTTCGGCGTCGGGCCAGGTGGAAATGCGGCCTCGTTGCGGTTTGATGCCCACCAGATGGGTCCAGGCAGCCGGGATGCGGATCGAGCCGGCACCGTCGGAACCGATTCCGGCACTGACCAATCCGGCCGCAACGGCGGCTGCGGTGCCACCGGACGAGCCGCCGGGAGTGTGCTGCTGTGACCACGGATTTCGGGTGTATCCGAAGGCGCTGCCACTGGTGACCGGCCACTGGCCCAGTTCGGGGCTGTTGGTCTTGCCGACGATCACGGCGCCGGCGGCGCGGAGGCGTCGAACCATCTCGGAATCTTCTGTCTTGGCAGGGAATTCGCCGGGGCAGCCGAATGCGGTGGGCTCGCCGACGATGTCGACGTCGTCCTTGACTGCGATAGGCACACCGAGCAGGGGAAGGCGTTCGCCCAGCGCTAGACGACGATCGGCATCGGCGGCTTCTTCGAGGGCCTTTTCCCGGCGGACGATCTTGAATGCGTTCAAGGTGGACTGCGACGCGTCGATGCGGTCGAGCGTCGCGGAAGTAGCGGCGACGGACGTGATCGCGCCGGACGCCAGACTTGCCACCTGATCGACCAGAGATGGGGCATAGCTCGGTTCCGTGTGCGGTCCTGACGTCATCGCATTCCCTTTCGTGGGCTGTTCGTTCGAACGAACAATAACGAATTTCAGTATTGACGACGTATCTTTACGCGTCAAGATCTCATCAAGACGCCTTGTCGCCGCGTAAACGGATCGTCAGAGAGCGCCAATGCCAGGTTTTTGAGGTCAAAGCTGGGGGAGCGCCCGCGGTCTTCTCGGACCGTGCGTCATGGCTGCGATGTACTGCAGCACGGATTTCGATGTCGAAGAGGGAAGCTCATGGCCGATCTGGCCTACGTTGCTCTGATTCTCGGTGGTTTTCTCGTGTGTGCGCTGGTTCTGCGCGCCCTGCAGTCGAGTGCTCCCAAATGACCGTCGCCGGCGTTGTCAGCGCCCTGCTGATTGCCGTAGCCGCGGCACTGGTCATCTACCTTCTTGTTGCACTCATAGATCCTGAGAGGTTCTGATGTCGCCCGCTCTTGCAGCCGGCCTGCAGATTGCTTTTGTGCTTGTAGTCCTGGCGGCCGCCTACGTTCCCGTCGGCGACTACATGGCACGCGTCTACACCTCCACTCGTGACCTGCGGGCGGAGAGCGTGATCTACCGCTTCGGTCGGATCGACTCGCGCGCTGAGCAGACGTGGTACGGATACGCCGCCAGTGTGTTGGGATTCTCGCTGGCAAGCGCGTTGTTCCTCTACTTCCTCCAGCGGATTCAGGGTGTGCTGCCCCTGAGTGACGGGTTGTCCGGGGTCAGCCCGGCCGTCGCCTTCAATACCGCGATTTCCTTTGTGGCCAATACGAACTGGCAGTCGTACACACCGGAAACCACGATGAGCAATCTTGTTCAGCCCGTCGGTTTGGCTGTGCAGAACTTTGTCTCCGCGGCTGTTGGTATGGCTGTGGCGATTGCCTTGGTGCGCGGCTTCATTCGTGTGGCCCGGGGAGGTGAGATCGGAAACTTCTGGGTGGACCTCACCCGCGGATGTCTACGTATCCTGCTGCCGTTCGCCTTCGTGATCGCCTTGATCCTGTTGAGCCAGGGCGTTATCCAGTCCTTCCACAGTGGATTTGCATCCACCGGGCTCGACGGTAATTCCGTCACCAATGCACTGGCACCGGTTGCGTCTCAGGAAGCGATCAAGGAACTCGGCACCAACGGTGGCGGCATCCTCGCCGCCAACTCGGCGCATCCCTTCGAGAACCCGACGCCGCTGAGCAATATCGTCGAAATCTTGGCCATCCTGCTGATTCCTGTCTGCCTGACAAGGACTTTCGGAACGATGGTCGCGGACCGTCGTCAAGGCCTGACCTTGCTCGCAGTGATGGGAATTCTGTGGAGCGGACTGCTCGCAGTCACGCTGGCCGCCGAATCGGGCGCTCGTGGTGTTGCCGCCACTGCCGCTGGATCGATGATGGAAGGCAAGGAAGTTCGCTTCGGAATTCCGGGGTCTGCGCTGTTTGCCGTCGCGACAACCGGAACATCCACCGGCGCAGTCAATTCAGCACACGACAGCATGTCGCCCCTGGGCGGCGGTGCGGTTCTGCTGAACATGCTGCTCGGTGAGATCGCTCCCGGCGGCGTCGGCACCGGCCTCTACGGCATTCTGGTGATGGCACTGATCGCGGTGTTTGTCGGCGGACTCCTAGTGGGTCGTACCCCCGAGTACCTGGGCAAGAAGCTCGGCCGACGCGAAATTACCTTGGCCGCTCTGTCGATACTGGTCATGCCAGCTCTGGTCCTCGTCGGCACCGGCATCACGGTGATCCTCGGATCGACGCTGGGATACCAAGGTAACGGGGGAGATCCGGGAACTCCGGGGTCGATCCACGGATTCAGTGAAGTGCTCTATGCGTTTGCATCGGCGTCGAACAACAACGGCAGTGCCTTCGGTGGACTCACCGTCACGAGTGACTGGTTCCAGTCTGCTCTCGGTATCTGCATGCTGCTGGGCCGATTCCTGCCCATCATCTTTGTGCTTGCCCTGGCCGGAGCGTTGGCCTCGCAGAAGAAGGTGGCCGCGACGGCAGGCACTCTGCCCACCACGGGACCGATGTTCACTGGACTTCTCACCGGAACCGTCGTTCTTGTTGCCGCACTGACGTTCTTCCCTGCCCTCGCACTGGGCCCAATCGCGGAGGCTCTCCAATGACTGTGCATACCGAAGAGAAACATGTAGCCGTGGACGCTGCCGAAAGTTCGGGCCATCCCCATCAGGTCAAGGCCGGCGCCTTCAATCCTCGGCAGATGATTACGGCCTTGCCCGGCGCTGTACGCAAGCTCGACCCGAGGCATTTGGCGCGGAACCCCGTGATGTTCGTGGTGTTCGTCGGCTCGGTCATCACGACGATCATGGCTGTCGCCGATCCGTCGGTGTTCTCCTGGGTGATCACACTGTGGCTCTGGTTCACGGTGATCTTTGCCAACCTCGCCGAATCCGTGGCCGAGGGACGTGGTAAGGCGCAAGCCGCCAGCCTACGAAAGGTGAAGCAGGACACCACTGCCCACCGCATTACGCAGAGCGGTGCAATCGAGTCGGTATCCGGTACCGATTTGGTGGTCGGTGACCGCGTGATCGTGGTGGCCGGTGAGGTCATCCCCGGCGACGGCGACGTTGTCGAAGGCATTGCGTCGGTGGACGAGTCCGCCATCACCGGTGAATCCGCTCCCGTCGTGCGGGAATCCGGTGGTGACCGTTGCGCCGTTACCGGCGGTACGACGGTCCTCTCCGACCGCATCGTCGTGGAAATTACTGCGGCACCGGGTCAGTCGTTTGTCGACCGGATGATCGCACTTGTCGAAGGTGCTTCTCGTCAGAAGACACCCAACGAGATTGCGCTCAACATTCTGCTCGCGTCGTTGACCCTGATCTTCCTTCTGGCCGTCGTGGCCATCGGTCCGATGGGTCTGTACGCCGGGCACGAGCAGGATCCGGTCAAGCTGATCGCACTTCTGGTCTGCCTCATTCCGACCACGATCGGTGCGCTTCTCTCTGCGATCGGTATCGCGGGTATGGACCGATTGGTGCAGCGCAACGTGCTGGCGATGTCCGGTCGCGCAGTGGAGGCTGCCGGCGACATCGACACATTGTTGATGGACAAGACCGGCACCATCACGTTCGGAAATCGTCGAGCGACGGCTCTTCATCCGGCTCCGGGCGTCTCGGCCGCCGATCTTGCTGCCGCAGCACGGTTGTCGAGCCTCGCTGACGGAACCCCCGAAGGCCGCAGTATCGTCGATTTGTGCGGCGAGCAGTTCGCTCTTGGTACGGAACCCACTGAGGACGAAAAACGGGCAGAGTTCGTGCCCTTCACGGCGCAGACGCGGATGAGTGGACTCGACCTACCCGGCCGCGAAATCCGCAAGGGTGCATCCGATGCAGTACTGAGTTGGGTGGCTCTCGGCGGAGGAGCAGTTGATGTCGCGGTCACCGATACGGTGAGCGAGATCGCGCAGGCCGGTGGAACGCCGCTCGTCGTGGCGGTCGACGAAGGTGGCAGAGCTTCGGTTCTGGGCGTCATCGCACTGTCGGACGTCGTCAAGCCCGGGATGGCCGAGCGGTTTGCAGAACTGCGCGCCATGGGCATTCGCACCATCATGATCACCGGTGACAATCCGTTGACCGCCAAGGCTATTGCCGATCAAGCGGGTGTCGACGACTTCATGGCGGAGGCAACGCCCGAGGACAAGCTCGCACTGATCCGCAAGGAGCAGGAAGGCGGTCGCCTGGTCGCAATGACGGGCGACGGCACCAATGATGCTCCCGCACTGGCGCAATCGGATGTCGGCGTCGCGATGAACACGGGTACGTCGGCGGCAAAAGAAGCCGGCAACATGGTCGATCTCGATTCCGACCCGACCAAGCTGATCGAGATCGTGGAGATCGGCAAGCAGTTGCTGATTACCCGTGGCGCTCTGACCACGTTTTCGCTGGCAAACGACCTCGCGAAGTATTTTGCGATCCTGCCGGCACTGTTCAGCGGCATCTACCCACAGTTGGACGCGCTGAACATCATGCGTTTGGCGACACCCGAGTCGGCAATCGTCTCCGCCGTTGTCTTCAATGCGCTGGTGATCATCGCGCTGATCCCGCTGTCTCTCAAGGGTGTTCGATACCGTCCGACGACGGCGTCGAAGCTGCTCGGACGGAACCTGCTCGTCTACGGGCTCGGTGGTGTGATCACGCCGTTCATCGGTATCTGGCTGATCGATCTCGTTGTTCGTTTGATTCCCGGAATTGGGTGACCTGACATGCGTTTCACTATCGGTTTTGCCAAGCAGGCGTGGGCGGGATTACTCGTCTTGCTCGCCCTCACCGCGATTCTCGGCGTGATCTACCCCGCCGCGGTGTGGGGAGTGGGCCGGATCAGTTCCGGCTCGGCCGAAGGTTCTCCGGTCACCGATGCGTCGGGTTGCGTTGTCGGAAGCGCTTGGGTGGGTGTTGATCCGCAGGTTGCCGAAGGTCAGCAGGATCCGTTCTTCCACAACCGAGTTGTGGGTTCGGTATCCGATGAGGATCCTTTTGCTACCGGTGATCCCGCCGCTGCGCTGCCGTCCAATCAGGGGCCCAGCAGTGAGATCTTGGCCGGCTTCATCATCGAGCGTCGAGCAGCTATTGCAGCCCGCGAAGGCGTCGACCCGGCGTCGGTTCCCGTTGACGCGGTCACAGGTTCAGGCTCGGGCATCGATCCGCACATCAGCCCGGAATATGCGCTGCTGCAGGTTCCCCGGGTCGCTGCAAACAACGGGATGTCCGAAGACCAGGTGCGTGCGTTGGTTGCCGAGCACACCGATGGCCGCCAACTCGGGTTCCTGGGTATGGAACGCGTCAACGTTCTCGAACTGAATTTGGCGCTCGGATTGACGGCACCTGCGTGTGCCGCACCTCCAGTTGGTGGATGATTGTCACGTGAGTTCTTCTGAGAAGGTCGGTAAGCGCAAGCGAGGTGAGCTGCGCATCTACCTCGGCGCTGCACCTGGCGTCGGAAAGACCTTCGCGATGCTCGGCGAAGCTCATCGCCGTCGGGATCGTGGCTGTGACGTGGTTGCGGCCGTTGTGGAAACACACGGTCGCGCCCGCACGGCGGCGCAGATCGGTGACTTGGAGATCATCGCGCCCAAGTTGGTGGAGTATCGCGGGACTCGGATGCCGGAACTCGACGTCGAAGCAGTCCTGGCACGCCGCCCGTCGTTGGTGTTGGTCGACGAGTTGGCGCACACCAACACTCCGGGGAGCAAGAACCACAAGCGGTGGCAGGACGTGCAGGAACTGCTCGACGCCGGAATCGACGTCCTGTCGACTGTCAATGTGCAACACCTCGAAAGTCTCAACGACGTCGTCGCCCACATCACCGGTGTGGTACAGCAAGAGACTGTTCCCGATGACGTAGTGCGCAGTGCAGCTCAGGTGGAGCTGGTGGATATCACTCCGGAAGCGCTGCGGCGCAGACTGTCTCATGGAAACGTGTATTCGCCCGAGAGGGTCGACGCAGCTCTCGGAAATTACTTTCGCCGCGGAAACCTCACGGCATTACGAGAACTCGCACTCCTGTGGGTCGCCGATCAGGTCGACGCGGCACTCGCGAAATACCGCGCCGAGAACAAGATCACCGATACCTGGGAAGCTCGCGAACGCGTCGTTGTCGCAGTGACCGGGGGACCGGAGTCGGAAACCCTCGTACGACGCGCATCCCGAATCGCCTCGAAATCCAGTGCAGAACTGATGGTGGTCCACGTCGTTCGCGGCGACGGCCTCACCGGTGTCTCAGCGCCGGAGATGGGGAAGGTGCGGGCGCTGGCAAACGGTGTGGGTGCCACCCTTCACACAGTGGTGGGCGATGACGTGCCGTCGACGCTTCTCGAGTTCGCTCGCGAGGAGAATGCCACTCAGCTGGTTCTGGGTACGTCGCGGCGCTCGCGGTTGGCTCGCATTCTCGACGAGGGCATCGGCGCCGCCGTCGTCCAGCAGTCCGGCGGTATCGACGTTCACATGGTCACGCACGAGGAGGCGACTACCCGACGCCGGATCTCGGTTCTGGGACGCTCGGAGCGTCGCGTGTTGTCGTGGATTGCGGCAGTGGTGGTTCCGACGGTCGCGGCGGGCCTCATGGGCTTGGTAGATCGGTTCTCGGGGGTAAACGGCGAGAATGCGTTGTTCTTCGTCGTGGTCGTTCTGGTCGCACTACTTGGCGGTGTCGGACCGGCCATCCTTTCTTCACTTATCTCTGGCCTGCTACTCAACTACTTCTTCACCGACCCGAAATACAGTTTCACGATCGCCGAGCCCGACAATTTCATCACCACGGTGGTGCTGCTGATAGTTGCTGTGGCAGTGGCAGTTCTGGTCGATGCTGCAGCCAAACGGGCACGGGAGGCCAAGCGGGCGTCAGAGGAAGCGGAACTTCTCGCACTGTTCGCAGGTTCCGTGCTGCGAGGCGCTGATTTGTCGACCCTGTTGGAGAAGGCACGCGAAATCTACCGTCAACGTGGGGTTTCCGTTGTTCATCTCGACGATGGGGTCATCGAGGCCGTGGGAACTGAGCCGCCGACGACGGAGTCGGAAGCCGATACGGTGTGCGAGGTCAACGACGGCGAGTACTTGCTGCTGCTCTCCGGACCGGAGTTGAGCGCCCGTGACCGCCGCGTGCTGACCGTAGTCGCACATCAGGCTGTCGGAATGATTCGTCAAGAAGTGCTGACTGTCGAAGCGAGTAAAGCAGCGGCGTTGACCGAGGCCGATCAACTGCGCCGAGCACTGCTTTCGGCTGTGAGCCATGACCTTCGGACACCGCTCGCCGGCGTGAAGGCCGCGGTCTCGAGCCTTCGCAGCGACGACATCGAATTCTCCCCGGAAGACACTGCGGAACTGTTGGCAACGATTGAAGAATCCGCTGATCAGCTGACCGCGTTGGTGGGTAACCTCCTCGATTCGTCGAGATTGGCTGCCGGAGTGGTGAAACCGACCTTGCGTCCGGTGTATCTGGAAGAAGTTGTGCACCGTGCGCTTCTCGGACTCGGTATCGGCGGCCGATCCGACTCCCGGGCTCGGAGTGTGATCGTGGATGTCGGAACGGTTGCCGTGCAAGCCGATCAAGGGCTGCTCGAGCGCGTGATCGCAAACATCGTGGACAACGCTCTGCGCTACGGCGGAGGCACACCGGTGCGGGTGGGCGCTGCGCGGATCGGTAATCAGGCGGTGATCAGCGTCGCCGACACCGGCCCCGGGGTGCCGCGCGGTGAAGCCGAAGCAATGTTTCAACCGTTCCAACGGATGGGGGACCGCGACAACACCGGTGGCGTTGGACTTGGCCTCTCTGTGGTCCGGGGGTTCGTGGAGGCTATGGGCGGAACGGTCAGTGCCACCGATACTCCGGGTGGCGGGTTGACGATGATCGTGGAATTGGCCGCGGCAGGTACGAATGGAAGCGAGTCATGAGCCGAATACTGGTAGTCGATGACGAACCGCAGATCTTGCGGGCGCTACGCATCAATTTGTCGGTGCGGGGATACGACGTAGTGACGGCGTCGACGGGTGCCGGCGCATTGCGTGCCGCTGCGGAGCGGCCACCGGACGTCGTGGTACTCGATCTTGGGCTGCCCGATATGGACGGCACCGAAGTTCTTGCCGGACTGCGTGGCTGGTGCACGGCGCCGGTCATCGTGCTGTCGGCGCGAACCGACTCGGCTGACAAGGTCGAGGCACTCGACGCGGGCGCAGACGATTACGTGACCAAGCCTTTCGGGATGGACGAGTTTCTGGCGCGCGTACGTGCGGCGGCGCGGCGGGGGACATCCGCGACCGATACATCGGAGCCTTCGGTGGCGACGGCGTCGTTCACCGTGGATCTTGCAGCCAAGACCGTCAGTCGCGGCGGCGAACAGGTCCACCTGACACCCACCGAGTGGGGAATGCTCGAAATGCTGGTCCGCAATCGGGGAAAACTTGTGGGGCAGAAGGAACTACTGCGCGAGGTGTGGGGTCCGGCTTACGACACCGAAACCCACTACCTGCGTGTGTACCTGGCTCAACTCCGGCGCAAACTCGAAGACGACCCGGCCCACCCCAAGCACCTCATCACCGAAGCCGGGATGGGCTACCGGTTTGTGATCTGAGAGACGATCAACAGCGGGCACTCTGCTCGATGTAGAAGATTCCGACTCGTGGATCCGAGGAGCATCGAGGTGAAACCGCCACGCCCTCGCCGGCCGACGATCACCAGTTGCGCGGCCTTCGATTCGGCGATGAGTTGGTGCGCTGGACTGTCGCGCACGACAACTCGCCGAACCTCGACATCCGGATACTTTTGCTTCCATCCGGCAAGCCTTTCGGCGAGTACCACCAGTTCGGCAGTCTCGATCGCGGGTAGTTCGAGGGCGGATCCGTCTGGGGCGGTGCGGAAAGCTGTTGCGTGATGCGAGTCGTCCCAAGCATGAACCGCAACAACATCAACTCCGTGCAGGGAGGCAGTCTCGAATGCTTCGGCAATGGCGGGTTCGCTGTTCTCCGTGCCATCGACGCCGACCACCACGGGACCGCCTCGTGGTGGTTCTGGGTGTGGCGCGACTCCTCGAATGACGGCTACGGGGCAACGTGCGTGCATCGCGGTCGCGGTGCTGACGGAACCGAGCACGCCGTCGGCCCAGCGGCCCTGGCCACGCGATCCCACGACCAGCATCGCGGCGTCCGTCGACTGCTCCAGGAGAGCTTCTACCGGGTGCCCGCGGGTCAAGTGGTCGGTAATGGTCAGGCGGTCGTTCTTAACCTCTGCGGCAACCGAGTTCGCCTCGGACAGTCGTTCTCTTCCTTCGTTTCTCTGATCCGGAAACTTTGGTGTGCCAAGAGTGAAGGCACTTCCGAAGGTGTTCGACTCGTCGTGCATCACGGCAACCAGGTGCAGCGGCAGGTCACGGAGCAGTGCCTCACGCGCGGCCCATCGAACCGCGTCCAGTGCTCGATCGGATCCGTCGACTCCGACGACAATCGGTGCGTTCATGTTCGTCCTCCCGAATTGAAGTTGTCGCTGTCAGGGATCAAGACGGCAGCGCCGGTGACTCGGTCCTCGGCCAGATCGACCAAGGCAGAATTGGCGTTGGCAAGCGGATACTCAGTGGTGGTGACGTCGAGGTGGTGCTCGGCGGCAAACTCGAGGAACTCCCGAGCGTCCTCCCGTGTATTCGCTGTGACCGAACGTATTTCGCGTTCGTAGAACAGGTGTTTCTGATAGTTCAATCGCGGGATATCCGAGAGATGGATTCCGGCGATCGACAGTATTCCACCCCGATTCAAAGCTTCGAGCGCAGGCTGAACGAGGTCGCCCACAGGTGCAAACAGAATGGCCGAGTCGAGCGCGATGGGCGGACGTTGGTCTGCACCCTGCACTGAGGTGGCACCCAACTCGGTGGCCAATGCGCGAGCCGATTCACTGCGCGTCATGACGTGGACTTCCGCGCCGCGTGCGATCGCTACCTGCGCGGCCAGATGTGCGCTTCCACCGAAGCCGTAGATTCCCAATCGACCACCCGCTGGGACATCGGCCCGCTGGAGTGCACGAAATCCGATGATGCCGGCGCACAGGAGTGGTGCCAATTCTGCATCGGTGTACCGGGTGGGTAATTTTAGTGCGAATGCTGCTGTTGCCAAAGCGTATTCGGAATACCCGCCGTCTACATCCCAGCCCGTGTACGTGGAGTTCGGGCACAAGTTCTCACGATCATGAAGGCAGAACTCGCATTGACCGCACGTATAGTGCAGCCAAGGAATTCCGACGCGATTACCAGGCACAAAACCTTCGACTGCATCTCCGACCTCCTCGACCAGTCCGACAATTTCGTGTCCGGGGACCACGTTGACCCGGTGCACTGGGAGGTCGCCTTCGGCCACATGCAGGTCAGTGCGACACACCCCGCAAGCCAGGACGCGAACCAGCAGCTGTCCGGCAGTGGGGACGGGTATCGACTGGTGGGCTTCGATCAGTGGATGTGTTTTGACAGGACCAGGCTTGTGGACCTGCCACGCGGTCATCGACGCAGGAGTTCGGGGGCGGGTAGGCATGGCGGTCACGGTTGCCTCCGATCGTCGATCGCTGGGGTCCAGCCGTCGGGCTACCTCAATCGTGCCTCGCCGCGGTGGGATGGGGAAGGGGGTCGCATTGCGCGCCCCTACCACTGACCGGGTGGCGGTGACCTTTGTACGAGAGCATTGGGGTGGTCATGCCACATCGTTGGGATGGTCATGCCACATTCTTCCAGTTTGCCGCGTTCAACAACGTGACAGTGCCCTAGTGAAAGTCGACGGTTCAGTGCCAGTAACGTCGATGTTCGGAATATCGTAGACGTCGTTGTCGCAGAATCAATTCCGAGCCTTGAACGTCCGATAAACGAACACTCCGGCGACAATGAGAACCAGGATGAATATTGCAACGATTGTCTCAAAGGATCGGTCGCTTTCGGCCGGTCGCGCTGGAAGCATCTCAGCATCGAGCTGATGAATGGACGGGAGCGCTCCTCCGTCTGCTTCGGAGGCCACAAGCAGATCCCCGGAATGGGTAAAAGCGACAGCCTCTCCCTGCGGTTGCTCCGGAACTGTGATTGTCGATGCAGGTGGGGAGGAGAATGCGGCGGCGACATCTCGGTCCTCGATGCGGTAGATGTAAACTTCCTTCTTAGTGCGTAGTGCCGCAGATGTTCCGTCGGCGGAGACCGCGGCACCGGTAATGGGTCGGGCGTCATCGCCAGGCACCGAGACTGCACCTGCCGAGGCAAGCGTGGTGGGTTCGTCTCGGGAGAGTGTGTGCACGGTAGCGTGCGGTGTGGTGAATATCTGGGCAGAGCCGTCTTTGGTCTTGGTGACGAGAACGGGTGTCCCACTGGGGGTCAAAGCGAATGCTTCGATGTCGTGGGGAGCATCGGGCAGGCGTAGCGGCACGGTGGTCGTTTGTCCCGTTTCCGGATTCAATCCGATCAGCGTGACGAGTTCCCTGTTCATGTTGTTATCGCCGGTGTCGGCGAGCCACAGCACGCCGGTGTCATCTTGGGCGAGGTCTTCGACGTCGATCGTTTCAACCCCGATGTCGATCCATTGGCTTACCTGGCATTGGGAGTCCAATAGCGCAATACGGTCGTCACTACCGTGGTCTCCGACGGCGTAGCCGCTATTTTCCGTCCAGAGGAGTCCGGACAGCTCTTCCAACCCGGTATCAGTGGGCGTACATCGGACGGAAAATTTCTCGGCGCCCAGGTTTTCCGAGTTGGCCGAAGCCGCACCAGGACTCGCGATCGGCGCAAAGGCAAGGACCAGTGCGAGACTGCAAACGTGTGCTCCGTTCAATTTTCTTCTCCTGAAGTTTCGAGGCACGGCGTTGGAGGCTCCTCGACAAGGCTGCCGCGCCGTTGCGCCCTGTCGTCTGCGACGGGTGCGTGCCGGGATTCGGTGTTGTTCACCCAAAGTTCTACAGGCGCTTGGTTCACCGAGGTTTTCGATCCACTCCGATAGCCGAGACTTCCGTTCATGGCTACCTCGAGGTCGGTTCTTGATGCATTGATCGCCCAGCATCCGGGTCTGAGTGTGCAGCAGGCTGCAGCGCTGGTCATGGAGGATTGCGTGTCGATCAACGGGTGTCCGGTTCGTCGTCCCGGACAGCTCGTTCTCGAATCTGATCAGGTTGAAATCATGCATTTCGCGGGTCGCTCCGCGTAGCTGGGACATCACTTCTTTGTCTGGTGCTCGGTAATGCCGCTCGGTCATACAAGGAATCGATAATGAAGTAGCGCATCCACAATCAGCGCCGCTCCGCAGATTCCGAGTATCGAGCAGACAAAACGGGTTCCCTATTTTTTACTATCCGCGTGATCGCCCGGTGCATTCGCCGTGCCGCCGCGCAGTAGACGAGTACGAGGATGGGCCAGGAATTGTTCACGGGCTCGGCTGTGGAGATGAGCGTGAGCCGTGCGAGATACGGAATCGCGGTGGGTCCGCCGGCCCGGCGAGAAGTTCGGACCAATACCGGATTTCGGGCGTGATCGTCACATCGAACGCAGTTGTCGAGACCTGCAATCCCAGAACCACAACGACACCGAAGAGGGCCGTGGCGGTGAAGAAACCCAGCAGGAACGCACTTCCGTCTCGTTATGGGGTCCGGCCACAGGACCGCGCGTCGTAGGCGATCGCGGCCGTCACACTGATCAGCAGCACGTCGAGAGTGTCGATGACGGCGAACCCGAACAGTGTTCCGATCGTCGCGATCAACGCGTGCGCGCGCGTTCATTGGAAGGTGCATTATCTGGGCACATTTGCCTGTGCAACTCTGTTCCCATTGCTGCCCATGTACGTCCTCGTCACAGAATCGCCGTGACACTGTAGAGTGCGACGGCCGAAATCGCTGCTGCTGCAGGAAAAGTGGTGACCCAGGCGATGAGCATGTTCCCTGCTACACCCCATCTGACCGCGCTGAGCCGTTTGGTGGAACCGACACCCATGATCGCCGACGAGATCACATGTGTCGTCGATACCGGCGCCCCCATACCGGCAGAAGCGATGTAGAGCACCGAGGACGCAGTCAACTCCGCGGCAAACCCCTGGGGAGGATCCAATTCGATGATCTTGCGCCCGAGGGTACGCATGATGCGCATACCTCCTGTCGCAGTGCCGAGGGCAAGAACAACTGCCGTCAGAAAAAAACACCACCAAGGAATCGAGTAGTCGTCCTGCTGACCCGAGACGACAAGAGCCAGGACCACGATGCCCATGGTTTTGGCTGCGTCTTGCATCCCGTGCCCGAACGCCATTGCCGCTGCAGAACATGTTTGGGCCTTTCGAAACCCACGACCGGTCGATGCCGGAGATGCATGTCGAAACAGCCACATGATGGCGGACATGGCCATATAACCCAGGACGAAGCCGGCGATCGGCGAGACAACCATCGGGATCAGTACTTTCTCGATCACCCCACCCCACAGCACGGTCATCCCGCCGGCCAATGCTGCCCCGACCATTCCACCGACAAGAGCATGCGAAGACGAGGACGGTAATCCGTACCACCACGTGATGAGATTCCAGCAGATCGCACCGACTAAGGCGCACCCGAGTATCAGCAGGGCATGAGAGCTGACATCGAGCTCGATTATTCCCTCTCCTACTGTGGCTGCGACTTTGGCGCCGAAGAAGGATCCGAGGAGATTGCCGATTGCTGCCATCGCTAGTGCCGTACGCAGCGTCAACGCACGAGTGGACACGGAGGTAGCGATAGCATTTGCCGAATCATGGAAACCGTTGGTGAAAGTAAATGCCATAGCTAGCGCTATGACGAAGAGCAGCATCAGCACAGCTGGTCACGATTCCTTGAGCACGATGGTTTCGATCACATGCGACACCTTTTCGAAGGCGTCTGCCGCATCCTCGAGTTCGTCGGCGATGTCCTTGAGTTTCATCACCGTCAGAGCATCGAGATGTCCGTCGAATAGATAGGCGAGACACGTTCGGTACAGGTGATCGGCTTTATTCTCGAGTTCGTTGATTTTGATCCAGTAGCTTTCGAGTCCCTTCATCGACGCCAGGTTAGGCATCGCTTCCGCTGTTATCTGTGCACACGCGTCAAGAGTGTCGATCACTTCACAGAGATGGTGCGGCAGTTCGTGCACTCCGTACAGCACGACCAGATGTGAAGCCGCTTCCATGTGGTCCATCACGTCGTCGAGGGTTGATCCCAGCATGTAGATATCCGAGCGGTCGAAAGGAGTGACGAAAGTCGAATTCACGGTTCGGAACAACTCGTGAGTGACTCGATCACATTCGTGTTCGAACTCGACCATACGTTCGGCAATGCTGGCGGTATCGGCGAGCGGCCTGGTCAGTTCGGTCAGCGTCTTGGCCCCGAATTCCAGATATTGTGATGCGGAGGTGAACAGAGCGTAGAACAGTTCGGACTTGGGTTTGAAGCCGGAGAACATGAAATAAGTCTTTCGCCGTCGCTGCAGGGGATAGTCCAGGACAGTGGCGGCTTGGATGAGGTCACGGTGCCACTGCCCTGGTCAGTTCAGGGGGTTCGTAGATCGTTCAGCGCTGATGTGCGCTGGTCGATCCAGGTGCGCATCTCGTCGATGCTCGATTGCAGCGACTCTGCGGTCATGTCGTCGCTGGTGGGGATTGACGTCGCGAGCACATCGAGGATTTCGGTAGCACGGCCGTTTCCGTACATCTGCTCGAACAGATCCCAATACGTCCTCTCGTATAACTCGGTGAAAGCGGACGATTCGAGGAAACGCGTCTTCAAGGCGTTGGTAGTACCGATTGGACCACCAGGAAATCCCTGCTGAGCAGGTGCTGCCGCATCCCCGCCCTGTCGAGGCGCACCTTTGGTAAACACGCCGCCTGCCGGTGGGGTCATTGCACCTGGTTGAGGGCCTGCTCCAGTCGGGGCTGTGCCTTCGCTGCCCGGCATGCCCGTGGGGGCTCCGCCCTCCGGCATACCCGCTGGACCTGCACCGCCTGCTGGACCCGTTGCGATCGAAACGCTGTCCTGCGGGCCGGTGGCGGCATTACCTTGCATGGCCAGATTGAGATCCCAGGACACCACGGTGATCTTCTTGCTGTCCAGGTCGTACCAGAGGTAGTAATTTTGGCCGGGACCACTCATGTCGTCGCCGTTGACGATGAGGTTTTGAGTGGCAATGTACCGAGCGAAGGATTCGACATCGACCCAATCGGAGAGATGCGCGTCGAATTCCTCCGAACTGGCTGAATCCATCCACTTCAGAAAACTGATGACCGGTTGCAGATTTCCGCTGTCGACGGCATTGATTTGTTTGAACTGGTCCGAATAGGCAGTCTGGTCATCGCCGGCATAAGTAAATCGTGAGTTCGCATCCGCCTTGTAGAGGTAGCCGTCCGAGTCGAAGAGTGAGTTCGCATAGGCATCATCCGGATGTTCGAGCAACAGACGAGTCGATGTCGCACTGTCGTTGATCGAGTAGACCGTGTAGGCGTAACGCTGTGTCGGTTGTTCCGTATCGGCAGTCAACGACAATGCCATCGCTTCGTTGACGACAGGCGATCCGGGTCGGACCGAGAGTTCGGTCATCCCCTGGTAAGCCCGACCTTCGGCGTTCTCGTCGAAACTGATGAGCAGTGGCAGTGACGTCGGATCGTCGGCCGAGGCAGTCGACCCCATTCCCGCCATCATGTCTTGAGGGTCGAAATCTGCGGGCAGTTCCATACCTTCAGGCATCTCGAGTCCTTCAGGCGGTTTGAACCCTTCTCCTCCTGGCATGGCTCCTGCTCCCCGGACACCCATGAGTGTGGAGTTTCCCTTCAGGCGCACCGACGCATCGTTGATGAAAGTTCCATCGATGGTGATGTCCGCGGTTATCCATTTCTTGTCGCCACTTTTTTGAAACGAGGAGATCATGTCGTTGTACTCGACATCGGTTATGTCGATTGACAATTGATGGGAAACGGATGTGTCGAACAAGTCCACGGTGCCAGTGATGTTGTCGGTGATCTCAGAGGCGATGACAGAGGTGTCACCAGTTATATAGGGACGAATTCGTGTTTCCCCGAATACGGAAGCCATGACGGTTACGAAGGCGACGAACACCACCAGCAGCTTCCAGTGCTGACGCAGCGACTTCGGTATCCGATGTTTGAACTTGCTCCGCGGCGGCGGTTCACCGGTGTTCGTCACATTCATCAGATATCCGTCTGGTCGTATCCGGTCAGGACGGTCACGCGTTGACCTGCGTTGACGGCGCTCAGTGCAGATATGAGCTCCGCGGATTTATTGCCCTTTTTCAGTTGCGCGGTGTAATAGAGTTCGTTCAACGCACCAGATCGCGCCGAGTCGGTAGAGACCAGTTCGAATTCTGCGCAGTATTTGATGAGGACGTCCTCGACGTGCGCGACATACTCTTGTCCGGGCGGAACCTGAACCTTGACCACCTGACGCTGGACGTCGAGTTTGAACCAGTTGAACTTGTACATGATCAGCATGACAAGGCATACCGCGACGGTGGCTGCGATGGCCAGAATATAGAAACGGGTTCCCGTTGTCATACCGATGGCCATCGCCAGGAATATGAACCCGACGTCGCGGGTTTCCTTGATCGCATTGCGGAATCGGATTACCGACAGCGCGCCGACCAAAGCAAATGCCCGGGCGACATTGGACCCGACGACAAGCATGATCAGTGAGACGATCATGCCCACCATGACCAGCGTCTGCACATACGATTGGCTATACGAGACGTTCTTGTGTGTGTAACGGTAGACCCAGCCGATGATGGCGGAGAGAACGAACGCCAACGACAACGACACTATGATGTCGAAGGTGGAGAACGTTCCGCTCAGGTCCTGAATGTCGAAGTTCATGGTGTCCTGTTTCGGTGTTAGTAGTGAGTACTCAGAATTTTGTCCGGAGCACGATTGTCGAATCCTGTGGGGAGTACGAGTTCCGGTGCGCCACTGCGTGATCGGGGCGCCATTCCGAAGGCCTCGATCGATTGACAGTATTTGGACACTCGAATGATGGACATGTTCATTCGCGCTGTCATGTCCGTAGCCCAGTAAGGCACTCGCTCATTGGCTTTGAGTTCCACGATCGCCAGTTTCGGGGGGATGATGAATCTGTTCTCCGCACCGGAAGCGAAGTCGAAATCCCGGTCCCGCCCGTGCACCTTGTGGTCGATCGTCACCCGCAGACCCAGATCTGCTTCCGTACCGACGTACGCTTCTCGCAGATATCCGGTGGTCACTATCGGGCGAAGGTCGAGGTTGCCGATTAGTGTTGTCACTTCGTTGACGAACGGACGCTGCGAAGGGTCGACGTCGATTTCTTCTCGACCGTTGAGCCATCGCTGCGCGACCCCGTACGGGAGCGCAATCCGGCGTTTCTGCGTGACCCGGTTGACACGTTGTTTGATCTCGATCTGGACCGGTGTGTCGTCGTTACAGTCTGCAGGCTCTCCATAGAGGCGGAGGCGGACCTTGCGTCGAAACTTCAGGCCCTCGATCTTTTCCCAGTAGAACAGCAGATCGGGTGTGTCGTAGTAGAGGGATGTCACCGGATACCCGCCCTTCGGCGAGTATGGGTCGGTCTCCATTCGTGCCACTAGCTCTCGACGCAGCTCCGGCACCTTCAACTCGTCCACGAAATATTTGATCTCGTAGCGATTGAACGAGTGCAGATTGCTGGCGGTCTGCTGAAAACCCGTGGAGGGGGCAGTAGTCGGACTGTCCGCCTCGGGTCCGTCCTGCTTCGAGGGTGGATCTCGGAACCGGTCGAAAAAGCTCATGCCCCAGGTGCTCCTAGATTGAAAGTCGGGTATCTACGTGATGGAGTGCTCGGAAATGTGGTGCCGCCGGATCCGTAGGTCTTGTGCAGATCCCGCACGGAAATCAAGGGCGTCGTCATCGTGGTTGTCCTTCATAGAGGTCGCGTCGGCGTCGAATAGACCTTCCTCGGCTTCGCAACTGGAAGAATCCCCCATGCGTGGACACTGTCGTACCGCAGTCGCGGTACACGGATTCACCTCCTCGTGGGACGTGAACACCCCGCGCCTCTGAAATGATGAGATAGCCGCCACGCGGGTGGGTGATCCGGCGACCGAAAAGGAGACAGACATGGTCGCGCGCAGCGTCCCGGCCCGGCATCGCGGCGCGAGAGGGCGGATTGTTTCGGCCGCCACGGTGGTCCTCGTGATTATCCCCGGCGTGGTCCCGCCCCACCCCGGTGCGGGTTTCGTATGGTCACCCGATGTCCTGGTCCTCAATGCGGTCGCCGCCGCGATCCTGCTGGCCCGACACCAGCGGCCGTTCGCGGTCCTGGCCGCGGTGATCGGCATCGTCGCCGTGAGTGTGCCACTCGGGTTGTTCAATCCGGGTCTCGTCTTGGCCTCGGGAGTCGCCGTCTATACGACGATGCTGTACTCGACCCGGCGCCGCGGTTTCGTACTCACCGCTCTCGTTGCCGTCGTCATGCTCGCCTTCGTTTTCATCGACGGATACAGCGGGCTCCAGAACGTCCTGACCGTGCTGCTTGGTGGTGCGATCGGCGATGCGGTTCGCACGCAACGCGACTACGTCGCGTCGGTCACCGAACGTGCTGAGCGTGCCGAACGCACCCGCGACGCGGTGGCCGGGCAGCGGGTCGCCGAGACAAGGCTGGCGATTGCCCGCGACCTGCACGACGTCGTCGCGCACCAAATCTCGGTGATCAACCTCCATGCCGGGGTCGCTGCGTCTTCGTTGCGCGACCGACCGGCCGACGCCGAGAAGTCGCTGGCGATCATTCGCCGCGCGTCGCGCACCGCGCTGACCGAGATCGGCGACCTGATGGCCACCTTACGAGACCCCACCACCGCGATCGGCCCGTTCGGTCTGTCCCAACTCGACGACGTGGTGCGCGAATTCGCCAGTCATGGAATGGAAGTCGCGGTCAGCATCGATGGTGATCCGTACGAGCTGCCTGCGTCGATCGACGTCACCGCGCTGCGCATCGTCCAGGAAGCGCTCACCAACGCCCACAAGCACGGCACCGGACGCCGAGCTCCCGTGCTGATCGAGTACCTGCCTCGTGCGCTCCGCATCACGGTCAGCAACCTGACTGCTCCCGACGGAGCAGGAGCGCGACACCTCGGGATGAACCAGGGGCTGATCGGTATGGGGGAACGGGTCGACTCGGTGCGCGGCACCCTCAGCTACGGGGTCGACGGAACAGGGATGTGGCTGCTTGTTGCTGATCTACCCACCGAACCCGCCCACGACGACCTGGCCACACAGGAGGACACGCAATGATTACCGTTCTCGTCGTCGACGACCAAACTCTTATCCGGTCTGCTATCACCACGATCATCACCCACAGTGCCGGCCTCACCGTCGTCGGCGAGGCCGGCAACGGTGAGCGCGCAATCGAACTCGCTCGCCGTTGGCGACCGGACGTGGTGCTCATGGATATCCGGATGCCCGGCATCGACGGGATCACGGCCACACGGACCATCTGCTCCGACCCGAACCTCGAGTCGGTGCGGGTACTGATACTCACCACATTCGAGGAGGATCAGTACATCGTCGGAGCGCTGCGCGCCGGCGCGAGCGGATTTATCGGTAAAGGAGCCGAACCCGACCAGATCATCGCCGCGATCCACGCCATCCACCGCGGTGACGCGCTCCTCTCGCCGGTCGCGACGCGCAGCCTGATCAACCGCTACGTTCACCCGGCCGCCGATAGTGAACGGGTCCCGCCGGCGCTCGAGCACCTTACCGAGCGGGAGGTCGAGGTCCTTACTCTCGTCGGCGCGGGCCGGTCTAATGACGAAATCGCAATCGACCTGGTGATCTCACCGCACACCGCCAAGACCCACGTCAACCGCATCATGACGAAGTTGCACGCCCACGACCGGGCACAACTCGTCATCGCCGCCTACGAGAATGGTCTGATCCGTCCGCACCTCAACTGACGCTGCCGCCGCGGCCCGCAGTGACGGTACATGAAGAGGCTGCAGCGGCGGGACGACGTGCGTGCCCCGAACAGGGACGCTGGACGTATGCCGAACAACCTGATTGGCGAACGCATCACCGGCGGCAGCCCAGCTGGAGAAACGCCGAGGGGAGCCCGCGGGCATGGAACGTGCACCGCATCTCCAACCCACAGAGTGCTGATGGCTACCCACCCTGACCCCGCGCCTTCCGCTCCCGGTTCTAGCCCCTGTGCGGATCGGCGAACCGTCCGGCCGCTTCCCGAAGCCTTGACCATCATGACCTGGGTTCCCGGCGATTCAGTATGTGTACTGATCTGTAGGAATAGATCTCGAACTACCCGTGAAGGATGGATGAATTATCCGCACAGTGAAGCGCTGAGCGAAGTTGCCAGGTGATATCGGGGATTCCTTGTCTACCGGGACGTGTGCGGTAGGTGTCGCCCGTCGAATGGCTCTTGCAGATTGGTGGTGTGGTGCCGAATATCTTTGGGGGGAAGGGTCTTTGAACTGCGCGGGTTGGATTCGGCTCGGCGTGCCGGAAGGGCCAGAGTCGCGGTGGTTTTGACAATGGTGATTCGAACCCGTTGTGGTTCATGGATATTGACCTCAAATGATGCATTCTTTCGAGGCGAGATGCAGATCGAAATGAAAACTGCCCGGTGACCGTCTGAGTCGACGGTCACCGGGCAGTGACGTAAATATGGGGGGTGGGGATCAGCGCAGGTACTGACCGCAGGCGGGCCAGGCACCGGCGCCCTGGCCGGCGAGGACGTTTTCGGCGACGCGTTCCTGCTCGGCCTGGCTGGCATTGTGGGCACTGCCGGATCCGCCGAAGGCGTTCCAGGTGCTCTGGGTGAACTGCAGTCCGCCGTAGAAGCCGTTGCCGGTGTTTGCAGCCCAGTTGCCCGATGATTCGCATTCTGCGACGCCGGACCAGTCGTGGGTGGCGGCGGATGCGGTGCCGGCGCTGAGTCCGAGGGCTCCGGCCGCGAGGGCTCCGGCTGCGGCGACGGCGGCGATGGTGCGGGTAACGGTGTTCTTGGTCATTGAGGGTGAATCCTTTCGGGTCCCGCCATTGGAAGACGGTGACCGTCTCAATTCCCACCACAAGGAATGTTGTTGTCCGAAATCGCGGGGTGGGATTTGGCGCCGGCGATTCGGTGCTGCCCGGTTGCTCGGGTTGAGAACAACGATAGAGAACGATCACGGATTGGTCACGGTTCGGCGTGTTTGCGCGGTTTTGTGCAACGGATGTGCATCGGTTGGTATTTTTGCAGGTCAATTGCTGTCGTGCGGGTGCGGAGAGCGTTACGGAATTGAGGCTAAATGTGATGTAGATCACGTTATTTGCCGTCGTGATTGGCCTGGTACGGGCTGATTTCGAGCGAATTCTGACGGTGAATCGACCGTGTCGAGACAATGACTTGTTAACCGACCGACCAGATTTTCCCTGCAGGCCAAGAGAATTCAAATCCGATCGATTCTGTCTAGGGCCGGAACCGAGCGAACATGATGCTCCCAATGGCTGTCTTGGGGCGTAGAGCCGGATGGAGTCGTCGCTGCACGAGGAGGAACCCCAAATTCTCCACAATGCGAACAGGGCACGGTGAACTCGCCGATGGGGAGAACAATGTCGGACATGCCATCCCACATCTACATTTGTGGCAATCGAATGAGAGGGGGCCGATGATGCGAACAGCGGGAATCATCGGAAGCGGTATCGGGGGCCTGGCAACGGCGCTAGCGCTTACGAACGCAGGCTGGTCGGTCACAGTGTTCGAGCAAGCTCCGGCACTTACCGAGGTGGGCGCCGGAATCACTTTGTGGCCGAACGCACTCGCCGCACTCGACCACCTTGGAGTAGGCGATGAAATCCGAAGGAGGGCCGCCCCAGGCTGGGTAGGCGGAATACGCAATCGCCAGGGTCGGTGGTTGATGCAGACCAGTGAGGAGAGATTCCGCGCGATGCACGGCAACTTCGTCGCCATGCATCGCGCTGACCTGGTGGATATTCTCAGCACAGCACTTCCAGAGTCGGTAGCTGTACGGTTCGGCGGCGCAGTCACCGGGATTGAGGTGAGTGGTGCGATTCGATGTGGTGATCGCACAGAAGATTTCGATCTGATCGTCGGCGCCGACGGAATCGATAGCCTCACGCGACGAACGATTTTCCCGCAGTATCCAGTGCCGCAGTCGCTGGGCATTCGCGCGTGGAGGTGGATCGTTGATGACTTCGAGACTGTCGATGTTGGTGGAATCCTCGGAGTCGGAACCGAATTCGGAATCGTGCCTCTGGGGAACGGGCGGTTGTACATCTTCGCTGCCACCCGATTGTCGAAGGAAGCGCCGGACCCGTCATTGGACGATTTTCTTGACTGGCAGGCTCCGATTCCTCAACTTATCTCTGCAGTCGCGCCGGAGCGGATTCTTCGGCATGACATCAGGGATCTTCCGGCGCTACCGTCCTTCGTTCGGAAAAGTGTTGTGCTCGTCGGTGATGCGGCGCATGCGATGGGACCGCATCTCGGTCAAGGCGCATGCCAGGCTCTCGAGGATGCTGTCGCGCTCGGCGCTCATGCTGATGATGTGGCGACCTACGACTACCTCCGCACCAGGAGAACGCATCGCCTTCAAGTGCGCTCGCGCCAATCTGCCCGAGTAATCCTCACTCGCGGCACTGGCTCTACCGTTGTTCGAGACCTCGTGCTGCGGGCCCTTCCAGCCGAGTTGTTTCTTCGCGGTGTGGGATCGAACTTCAGCACTCGGAACATGATGTAAAACTCGAATTGGGGTCGTCCTCGACGCTCCCGTATCGCAGTCAAGCCTCGTCGAGGAACATCATTGCTGTCGGACCCTCGTGGGACCCTATGTCCGTGGCCCAGTTGTTGTCAGGAACCCGCGGCAGTCACCGGTCCGGTGATGCCACGATCCTGCACGCCGATCTCGATTCGTTTTACGCTTCCGTCGAGCAGCGGGACGATCCAGGGTTGGCCGGTCGACCGGTGATCGTGGGCGGCGGGGTTGTCCTGGCCGCGAGCTATGAGGCCAAGGCCTTCGGTATCAGGACCGCAATGAGCGGCGGCCAGGCTCGTGCGCTGTGCCCACAAGCGATTGTCGTGCCACCGCGGATGGAGGCCTACTCGCAGGCGAGCAAGGACGTATTCGAGGTCTTTCACGACACCTCGCCGCTGGTCGAAGGAATTTCGATCGACGAGGCGTTCCTGGAAGTCGGGGGACTGGCTCGGATCGTCGGAACACCGCTGCAGATCGGTGCGAACCTTCGACGTGATGTCGCTGAGCAGGTCGGTCTGCCGATCACCGTGGGAATTGCTCGCACCAAGTTCTTGGCAAAGGTCGCAAGTGCGTTCGCCAAGCCCGACGGCCTACTGCTGGTGCCACCGGACGGAGAGGCCGCGTTTCTCCACCCGTTGTCCGTCGGGAAACTGTGGGGCGTCGGAAAGGTTACCGCGCAGAAGCTCCGCGATTTCGACATCGTGACGGTGGGAGATATTGCTCGGCACGACGAGTCCTCGATCGTCTCGATTCTGGGCCGCGGCGCCGGACGCCACCTTTATGCGCTGTCGCACAATCAAGATCCGCGGCCGGTCCGAGCGTACGGAGGCCGCAGTTCGATGGGCGCGCAGCACGCGTTGGGTCGAGGTGCGCACTCGCGATCCGATCTCGAGGCATCGCTGATGTCCCTGACAGATCGGGTGAGCAGGCGTATGCGCTCATCGGAGCGGACCGGACGCACGATCACGCTCCGGCTTCGCTTCGCCGATTTCACGCGGGCTACGCGTTCTCAGACACTGCGTCGATCTACCGCCGACACAGCCGAACTACTGAAGGCTGCGATGGTTCTGCTTACGGACGCGGCACCGATGATCGCAGAGAAAGGCATCACGCTGATCGGTGTTGCCGTATCGAATTTGGATAAGGACGGCGCGCAGCAGCTCGAATTGCCCTTCGACGGTGGTCCCGATACTGCCGCGCTCGACTCAGCGATGGACAGCGTTCGGAAGAAGTTCGGCTCGGCCGCCCTCACCCGCGGAGTGTTGCTGGGCCGCGACCCGGACATCGCGGTGCCGTTGCTCCCGGACTAGAGAGAATCTTCCTATCCGATCTGATCACTCCACACGGCTTTCGCGCCGCTTTCTCCGATTCGATAGACCTGAACCATCGACCCTGCACCGACCAGAACCGACACGATGGCAACGGCAATCACGATCACCTTCCACACTTGCGCTGACGGGTGATCAGCTCGCCATTCTGTGAATCGTTTGGAATGAATGATCCACCAGATGGCGGCAAGAGCGAATACCCCGATGGACCAGAACAGCATCTGTTCACCCAGTTCGGCATGCACGTCGATCAGGGGATCGGGTGGTAACTGTTCCTTGAGCCATTCACCCGCATCGGTTGTGATCGGGACCAAGACGAGCGTGACCAATGCTACGACCGTGGGGGCCAAACCCAATCGAACTCTGGCAGCGGGCCAACACACCGCAACCATCAGCAGTAGTGCAGAGATCAGTACGAGGACAACGACGAAATGAATGAGAATCGGGTGCGCGGGTAACCCATTGACCGTGGTTAATCCCATGAGCATTCTCCTGACTTCGTGTATCGCGTGATTGTTGGAGAGTGTCACTTGTCATCAGGGATGGCTAGACGCAGTCCAGTCGTACAACCCCCGTCGACGATGAACTCGGTGCCGGTCGAATACGTTGCTTCGCAGACGATGAACCGAACCATCGCGGCTACCTCTTCCGGTCTTCCCATCCGGGGGATCAGCTGTTGTGTGACGGGCACGGAACCGAAACCCGGAGTCATTTCCGAGTCGATCTGTCCCGGATGGACGGAGCACACACGGACGTTGTGTGGGCCCAGATCAAGCGCTGCAGCTTTCGTAAGACCACGTAATCCCCATTGACTCGCGCAATATGCTCCGATATCGGCGTAACCGGTCAACCCGGCGGTCGAGGAGATGTTGACGATGACACCGCCCCCAGATTTGATCAGTACCCTAGCTGCACAGTGCATTCCGAGCCAAGCGCCGTATAGGTTGGTGTTCAGGACGTGTCTGAACGAGGTCGGATGTTGATCCTGAATGCTGCCGAACTCGAGAAATCGGGCATTGTTGACGAGAGCAATGAGTGGTCCGAATGTTTCTTCCGCGGTTTCGATCGCGGATTCCCAGCTTTCGGTTTGGGTGATGTCGAGATGTTGAAATGCGACCCGACTGCCCAACTTCGCGGCCTGCTCCTCACAATCGCTGTCGAGGAGATCGCCGATGAGGACTCTAATTCCCGCTTCCGACAAGGACTTGGCGATGGCTGCTCCGATCCCGTGTGCACCGCCGGTCACCAATGCGCTTCTGCCGCTTACAGAGTTCATGGCGTCTCACCCGTTCATTCGAAGTCTTTTGCCTTGCAGTCGAGATAATCGATGATCCGTTGTCGCGCAAGGCGTTCGCTCAGTTCCGGCAGAGCAAGTTTTGACGCCCACGACAAGTCGGCCACGCAACCGTCGACGACGATGCCGATGGATTCCGAGGAGATGAGGCCGCAGAACTCTGCTGTGAGACGCTGGACGGTCAGGTCATGTTGTTCGGAGATGGTTATCGAATCCGTGTGAAAGGACGGCTCGAAGTGAATGGTCATTTTTTCAGCCGATCACTATGATGTGCAATGGGTTTCGGTATTTGTTCAGGGAGTGCGGGGTGAGTGCACGATCAGTAGCGGGCACACCGCAGTGTGCATGAGGCGTCGACTGGTGGAACCGAGGAGCATCGAGGTGAATCCGCCACGGCCGCGCCTGCCGACGACCACCAGTTGTGCTGATTTCGATTCGGTGATCAATTGCCGGGCGGGTCTGTCATGCACGACAACCTGCCGGATTGCGACATCCGGATACTTTTCCCGCCAACCGGCAAGCCTTTCGGAGAGCACGGCATGTTCGGCAGTGGAAATCGCGTTCCAATCCAGGGCAACGCCGTCGGGGTCGGAGGGGAAAGCCGTTGTGAGACGGGAATCGCTCCACGCATGGACGGCAACAAGATCTACTCCGTGGAGGGACGCCGTTTCGAACGCTTCCGAGATTGCCGGTTCGCTGTTTTCCGTTCCGTCGATACCGACCACGACGGGACCGTCGAGTGGTGGCCGTTCTGATTCGGGAAGGCAACGAATGACCGCCACCGGGCACTCTGCATGCAGTACTACTGCCGCGCTGATGGATCCGAGTATTCCGTCGGCGAGTTGATCAAGTCCGCGTGAGCCTACGACGAGCATTGCCGCGTTTCGTGATTCACCGAGAAGGATCTCGACGGTGTTCCCGAATCGCAGATGCTCGACCACGGAGAGTCGTGCGTTGCCCACTGCCGTGCTGCCAATTGCTGCGTCGGCGGCAGAGTCCAGCGCCACCGTATGTGCTTTCGACAGCCGCTCGCGAGCCTCGTACCGTTGATCCGGAAAGTGGGGTGCTCCCAATTGGACTGCGTGCCGGAATGTGTTGGGTGAACCGGGCATTGCGGCAACCAAGTGCAACGGTCGCCGGCGCAGTACCGCTTCGCGGGCGGCCCACCGAACGGCATTCAATGCACTGTCGGAACGGTCAACTCCGACGACGATTGGTGCAGGCGTAGTCATGGTGTTCCTTCGGGTTCCAGATGCCGTGTGTACCGGGGCGTACCGAGAATTGTTTCTGCCCAATCGCGCACCGCGTTCCAATCGCGATAGTCGCCTTCCGGTGCGTGCACGACCCTTACGGCCACTCGTTCACCGAAACCGAGTTCACTTCGATCAAGTTTGCCGGCGAACAAGCGGTGTTCCACTGCACCTGTCGCTTTCAACAGAGCGGCGATGTCGGCCGGATCTCCGACAGGTGGGTCCTGGTCGCCGACCGGGCCGGACGAGAACAGCCAGACCTGTCGGAGGCGCAGTGCGTCGGCGAATCGTTCCGCGAAGCTCTTTGCGTCGTTCATCCAGTGGCCGAGGTAGATCGCGCTGCCGAGGACGATTGTGTCGTAGTCGGTGATTTCGTGGACTGCGGCCGGTTCGATGAGGTCGACTTCGGCACCGTTGTCACGGAGGACGCCGGCGAGTGCTTCGGCGATCTCATCCGTCGAACCGTGTCGACTTGCGGCTGTGACCAGGGCTCTCATCAATTCCTCCACGCAGGTTGTTGGTCCCGATGCTTGAGTCCGAATCCAAAGATGTGTGTCGGGGCTCAAGTGCGGGCCTCAGTTCGAATTGTTCCGTGACGAGGGGCCCGGCGTGAGAGTCGCCAGGTGCATTAAAAAGGGTCTTTGGACCATCTCACCGGTGTTCGAAGGCATGGGTCAGATGCGGAGTGTCCGTCTAACGTAGAGGGTGACACTCACCGTGGGCATCGGTGACGGTATCGGTGACCCTACTCAGGGAGGCACGATGGAACCTCGGGAGTCTGCACATCTTGTGAGCGCGGTTGGGGAGACGGTGGCAATCGCCGGAGATGGTGACGTCCGATCCTTTCCCGTCGGGGTGTGGATGTTGACGGACGGTCGACGAGTAGCGGTAGTCGGTGAGGGTGGCCCCATTTCGACGGGTGATGTCGATGGCGCGCTGTTGATCAATGCTGTACATGCACGGTGGCCTGGGGCAATTGTGCTCGAGCGGCGACCGGTGGTCGGAAGTGTTGCCGATCCTCGGGGTTATTCGGCCCGATACGTCGAGGTCCACGCCGACGGTTCACGTGCGGACCCGGAGTTTGCCGATCTTGCGAATGCCGGCTTTGCGGTGGGACCAGCTCCCTGAACCACTCCGCGGGAAGGGGCGTGGATGGAGCAATGGTGAAGCACTTGTTGGCCGTGGACGCCGACATCTATCGCTGTGGAGGTCGCCGTGGTCAGACCTCCGATCATTGTGGGAATCGATGGATCCCAGCATTCGCTGGATGCGTTGCGGTGGGCCGCACGCGAGGCAACTCTGCGTGCGGTGCCATTACTTCTCTTGTGCTGCACCACGTATCGTCGAACGGATGATGGTCCGCACCTGGCCCGCGAGTTACACGCTCGGGCAGCTCGAGTGCTTGCTGCGGCCCTCGGAGTGGCCAGAGCGGCGACAGATGGCGAACCGATCGAAATCCAGACAGAGGTGTCGCTCCAGTACGCGCCGGGAGTGCTGATCGATCGCTCCGAGGAGGCCGTGATGATCGTGCTCGGACGCCGCGGGCTCGGCGAGTTCTCCGGCGGGCTTATCGGCTCGGTGAGCTCGGCGGTGGCTCGTCAAGCGCATTGCCCGGTGGTCGTGATCGACGGTTGGTCAAGGGTCAAGGATAGTTCGGGACCCGTCGTGGTCGGTGTTGACGGGTCGATGAACAGCGAACCGGCTATCGGCCTCGCCTTCGAGGAATGTGCGCTTCACGGAGCGGCACTGATTGTGCTGCATGCTTGTTTCGACCAAGATCTGTCAACGATTCAGGTCGATGCGGGGGCTGAGGTTCGCGCCGCGGTGGAGGAAGCCGGGCGGTTGGTGCTGGCGGAAAGTGTGTCCCGGTGGTGGAAGCGGTTCCCTGACGTCGGGGTGCGGCAGAATCTGGTTCGGGACCGGCCCGTGCACCATCTCCTAGCGTTGGCGGGTGATGCCCAGCTGGTTGTGGTGGGAAATCGGGGACGGGGCGGCTTCGCCGGGATGGCTCTCGGCTCAACAGGTTCAGCCCTGTTGCATAGAACTCCGTGCCCACTGGTGATTGTCAGACGGCCCGGCGGCGAAAGTGTCGATGAACATGCATCACAGGAGTTGATTTCATGACTAGAACTGCCATCGACCCTCGCCGTAACGACCGCCGAATGTCGGAAATACCGGAAGCTCTGACGTCGCGAGATCAGTTGACCGTTCTCGTGCGTTCCCGGCGACCCGCAGTCTTTCTGGACTTCGACGGCACCCTCTCTCGCATCGTGAACGACCCGACCGCTGCCACTCTGGTCGACGGCGTAGCAGAAGAGCTTGCCACGCTGGCTCGTAGTTGCCCGGTGGGTGTGATCAGTGGCCGCGATCTGGCAGACGTACAGGGCAGAGTCGGTCTGACCGGGATCTGGTACGCGGGTAGTCATGGTTTCGAACTCGTCGGACCGGACGGACAACACAACCGAAATGATGCGGCCCTGGCTTCGGTCCCGAACCTCGAGCGTGCCGCAGAAGCGCTTCGGAGCCGTTTGTCGGGTGTGCCGGGGGTTGTGGTGGAGCACAAGCATTTTGCTGTTGCCGTTCATCATCGGAACGTCGACGTCGACAGGGTCGACGAGGTTGTCGCCACGGTCCATGAGGTCGCTGATCGAGCCGGGTTCCGTGTCACCAGCGGACGCAAGGTCACCGAGCTTCGCCCCGACGTCGACTGGGACAAAGGCCGGACTCTGGACTGGATTCTCGATCACCTCGCGCACACCGATAACGTGCTGCCGATCTACATCGGCGACGACCTCACCGATGAGGACGCCTTCGTTGCGCTGGCGGACCGCGGCGTCGGAATCGTGGTGCGCCACTTCGAGGACGGTGATCGGCAGTCGGCCGCTCGGTTTGCGGTCGATAGCCCCGACCAGGTCCGCCAATTGTTGCAATGGCTGGCAGATTTGCTGGGAAGCGGTCCGGAGACTGTGCCGCCGCCCGACGATCCCTGGACGGTGTTCTTCGACGGGTACGACCCCACTACCGAGAAGTTGAGGGAAGCGCTCTGCACGGTAGGTAACGGAGCTTTCGCCACTCGCGGATGCGCACCGGAGTCCCGCGCTGGGGTCGTGCACTACCCGGGTACGTACGCTGCCGGCATCTTCAACCGCCTGCAGGACGAAGTATCCGGGATCACGGTCGACAACGAGAGCATCGTGAACCTGCCGAACTGGTTGCCGGTGACGTTCCGGATCGAGGGCGGGCCGTGGTTCGATATCGACGCCGCGGAGGTTCTCGAGTACAGCCAGTACGTCGATCTTCGCCGGGGCGTTCTGACTCGTCGGATCCGAATACGCGACAACGAGGGCCGGACCACCTCGGTTGTCCAGCGAAGATTTGTTGCCATGCATCTCGCGCATGCCTGTGCCCTCCAGATGAGGGTTGTGGCCGAAGACTGGTCGGGCAAACTCGAGATCCGCTCGCAACTGGACGGCACGGTCCACAACGCGCTGGTCGAGCGCTATCACGAACTCGGCGGTCACCACCTCGAATTGCTGCAGACCACTGCACTGTCCGACAACACAGTGCTGCTCGCGGTGCAGACCAACAACTCCCGGATACCGGTTGCGATGGCGGCACGAAATACCGTGTGGCGCAATGGAGAGCCCTTTCCCAGCGAGTACCGACTGGTGGAAGGCGACGGCCGGATCGGGCACGACATCACTCTGCACCTCGAAGTGGGCTGCTTGGTGACTCTGGAGAAGATGGTGACTCTGTTCACCGGACGCGATCACGCGTTGTCCGAGCCGGCCGACGAAGCCG
This sequence comes from Rhodococcus sp. IEGM 1379, assembly GCF_030056815.1. Classification (GTDB taxonomy): domain Bacteria; phylum Actinomycetota; class Actinomycetes; order Mycobacteriales; family Mycobacteriaceae; genus Rhodococcus_F. Next base: position 155,165 of record NZ_JASHKR010000004.1, on the reverse strand, counting down.
AGCGCTGGCTCCCTCGTCTGGGCCGTTTCGACGTGGTGCTCGAAGATCACGTGCTTGCGATGGTGGGTCTGTGGGACCGCATGGGCATCGACCTCGACGGCCACGGACACGCACTGCGCGTCATCCGGTTCCACCTTCTTCATCTGTTGCAGACGGTCTCACCGAACACTGCCGACCGTGACGCGGGCGTGCCGGCTCGCGGATTGCACGGCGAGGCCTACCGCGGTCATATCTTCTGGGACGAGTTGTTCGTTTTTTCAGTGCTGAACCTGCGCCTACCTAAGCTGACCCGGTCGTTGCTCCGGTACCGGTACGGACGTTTGGGGGAGGCCCGCCGGGCCGCGATAGAAGCCGGTCAGCAGGGCGCGATGTTCCCGTGGCAGTCGGGTAGCGACGGACGGGAGGAGAGTCAGCAACTGCATCTCAATCCGAGATCCGGTCGCTGGAACCCGGATCCGAGCCGGCGCCAGCACCACATCGGCATCGCGATCGCGTACAACGTCTGGCAGTACTACCAGGTGACCGGAGATCTCGAGTACCTGATCGATTGCGGTGCTGAGATGTTGGTGGAGATCGCTCGTTTCTACGCGGGTCTTGCCTCCTTCGATCAGGCATGCGGCCGGTACGTCATCCGCGGCGTCATCGGACCTGACGAGTTCCATTCCGGATACCCGAGCGCTCCCTACGATGGGATCGACAACAACGCCTATACCAATGTCATGTCGGTATGGGTGATTCTGCGGGCACTCGAGGCGCTCGACGTGGTCCCGCTTCAGATCCGGTCGGACCTCACTCAGACGCTGGGCCTGCCCGCTGAGGAGATCGAGCGTTGGCGGGATATCACTCGCAGAATGTTCGTTCCGTTTCACGATCAGGTCATTAGCCAGTTCGAAGGATACGCAGACCTTCCGGAACTGGATTGGGAAGAATATCGCTTGCGCTACAGCGACATTCAACGTCTCGATCGAATCCTCGAAGCAGAGGGTGATGACGTCAACTGCTACAAGGCGTCGAAGCAGGCCGACGTGGTGATGCTGTTCTACCTACTGTCCGCTGACGAGTTACGTTGCATCTTCGACGGTTTGGGCTACGAATTTGCGGGTGACGCCATTCCGAGGACCATCGACTATTACATGGCACGTACTTCACACGGTTCGACGCTGAGTGGCGTCGTCCATTCCTGGGTGCTGGCCAGAGCCAATCGCGACCGGGCCATGGAATTTTTTGACCTGGCGCTCAAATCTGACATTGCCGATATACAGGGTGGCACCACCTCGGAGGGAATTCACTTGGCCGCCATGGCCGGTAGCGTCGACCTAGTGCAAAGGTGCTTCACTGGGCTCGAGACGCGAGGTGACCGCCTGATCTTCTCCCCGCACTGGCCAGAACCGCTCGGGACCTTGGAGTTTCCCATTTTCTACCGGGGACACCGTCTGCGTCTGCGCATCAACGGCAAGGTAGTGCAGGTCAGCGCCGGGATGGGAAACCAGCCGTCGATCGAGATCGAGTGCCGCGGTCAGGTTGTGCAACTCCATCCGGGTGCCACAGTCCGACTGACGTAGCGATCATGGTTGTAGGTAATCGATCTGGCTGACATCGGATACCGCCACGTCTGCGCCACTCTCGGTCAAGGCTGCAAAATTCTCCGTGGGACCCAAACCGACGCAGAGTCCGAAGCCCCCGGAACGGCCGGCGCGGATTCCGGCGGTCGCGTCTTCGACGACAACGCATTCAGATGGCGACATTGACAGTCTCCGTGCAGCTTCTATGTAGGTATCGGGGTCGGGCTTGCCGGACAAGCCGAGAGTTGCAGTATCGATTCCGTCAACGCGAGCATCGAAGTAGTTGGTGAGTCCCGCTCGATCGAGCACGAACCGCGCATTTTTGCTTGCCGACACAACAGCAGTGCGGACGCCCATCGAGCGTAGTTGCTGAATCCATCGGACCGTGGGAGCGATCACCTCGACGCCATTGCGATCGAGTTCGTCCAGAAAGTAAGTGTTCTTGCGGCGAAGGAGGTTACGGATCGTGATGGCGTTCGGGGAGTCGTCAGGAGTTCCGGGCGGTACCACTACGCGGCGCGAATCGAGGTAGGACATCAGGCCTCGTCCCCGGTCCTTTCCGTCGATGTATTGCCGGTAATCGTCGTCATTGAGCTCCACGTTTCCCACATCGCCGCGCTCGGTCAGGTCCTGGAACAGACGATGCCACGCCGCAAGGTGGAGACGCGCGGTGTCGGTGACCACGCCGTCCATGTCGAACAGAACGGCACGAAAGGCCTTGCCGCCGATCATGATCGACGCCCGAGATGGTGTTTCTGTTTGCACCATGGTCACCGATGACTGTTGACGACCATGAGCGGACACTGCGCGCCGTGAAGGACTTCCCGGCATGTGCTTCCGAGAAGCATGCCGCTGAAACCGCCGCGTCCGCGCCGACCGAGAACGATCAATTGAGCGCGTCCGGAATGGTCGATCAGATTCTGGCCGGGCTTGTCCTTGACCACGACGGTGTTCACACTCACGTCCGGATATCGATCACCGAATCCGGCCAGGCTTTCCGCCAGCAGCGCGCGTTCGGTGTCCTGCCGCGCTTGCCAATCGACATTCTCGAACTTCGAGAAGACCACTTCGAGAACAACATCCGACCAGGCATGGACCGCAACCAAATCGACGCCCCGCAAGGAGGCCTCCTCGAAGGCTGCAGCAATGGCAGGTTGACTGTGAATACTTCCGTCGACTCCGACGACCACAGGGCGCGCGTCATCGTCGAGTCCGTCACCAGCAAGTCCGTCATCTGCGAGACCACGAACGACGACGACCGGACACAGTGCGTGCACTGCCAGGGACGAACTCACCGAACCGACCAACCCACCGGTGTATTCACCGTGCCCGCGGGTTCCGACAACCACGGTCCGAGCGGTCTTGGAGATCTGTCGAAGTACAGAAATTGGTGGATCCTCGGCGAGTTCGACCTCGATCTCTAGTTTGCGTTTGCCGATGGCGGCCTTGGCCAGTTCGGTAGCTTCCGTCAGTCGCTTCTTCGCCGCCCCTTCCTGCTCGTCGAAGTAGGTTGCGGGCATACCGATCGGAACGCCATAGGTGGTCGGCGTGAATATCGTCGTGACCAGGAGCAGTGGCGCGCCGCGAAGAGCGGCGTCACGTGCACCCCACCACACGGCGTCGCACGATTGCGTCGATCCGTCGAATCCGACGACTACCGGTGGATTGATTCTCACGACTGTTCTCCTTCGGTATTCGAGACACGAGTAGTGGGACTGTCTTTGAATCGTCGGACAGCGGCGGGTGTACTAGCAGAGGAAAAGGTCCTTTCCGTTGTCACCTTCTTTTTCGTGGGTGTTCTCGATTCCAGATTTCGGTAAAGCGGTGACAATCGGCACTTCTGCGGATGGCCGAGTGCTGCGACGCTTCAACTGACAGCCGCATCCGGGCCGTTCATCAGTCGATACCGGAGTAGAAATGGACCTCACCCGACCCGACTCGAGCGTTCTACAGCTCGCCGTTGATCTGGCGTGCCGAGCCCCCTCGTTGCACAACAGTCAGCCGTGGCGATGGAAGTACGTCGACGGTCAGCTGCAGCTTCTCGGTGACCACACCAGACTTTTGCCGGCGACAGACCCGACCGGTCGACAGCTTCATATCAGTTGCGGCGCCGCGCTACACCACTTGAGCGTGGGACTCCTGGGACTGCGCTGGAGCACCGACATTCGATACGAAGAGCGTTCGGTGTCCCCGAACCTGCTTGCCACGATCAGCTTTCGGCGTGATGCGCGTCCGCGCTCACATGATTTCGACATGCTCACAGCTATCCGTCGCAGACGGACAGATCGTCGCGCATTCGGGGTCTTCGAAGGTATGGACGCTCTGGTCGAGCGTGCTGTTGGTCAGGCCCGTGAATTGGGGGTCAGTGTTGTCGCACTGGATCCGGTTCAGAGGGAAGGACTTCTCGAGGCGACTGAATCGACAGCGTCGGCACGGCGTTACGATCCGGAGTATCAGGCCGAGTTGCATTGGTGGGCGGGGCATTCCCTGACATCAGGTGGTATCCCGGAGACGTCGCTCGTTTCGGGTGCGGCAGGAGTTCCGATCGGTCGTACCTTCCCCTCACGGCACAATGCGCCGCCGGAAGAATCCGGTTCGGTTGACGAGTCGACTGTGCTCGCATTCGGAACGCCGACTGACACCCGAACCGATTGGCTGCACTGTGGGCGGGCGCTGTCCGCTGTCTTGCTCGAAGCGACGGTGTGTGGGGCGGCGACCTGCCCGCTGTCCCACGTGACCGAGGTGCCGAGGAGTCGTTCGGTGATTCACCGGATTGTGCCCGAGATCGGGGTTCCGCAGATGCTGGTGCGCATCGGACGTGCCCCGAACGGTACTCCGCCGGTATTGACGGCCCGCAGGTCGGTGGCCGACGTTTTCTCGACGAGTTGATTGGTTCGTTCGCCGATGGGTAGTCGTGGAGTGTGGGTATTCTTGTCTACCTGCGTGGAGAATGGACGTCTTGATGATCGATGTGTTTCTGGTCGACGACCACGAGGTCGTGCGCCGTGGTCTGGCGGAGTTACTCGACGACGATCCAGAACTCCGTGTTGTCGGTGAAGCGTCGAACTATGCACACGCGATTGCGCGAATTCCGGCTCTCGAACCAGACGTAGCCGTTCTCGACGTTCGACTACCCGATGGAAACGGCATCGAACTGTGTCGGGAACTGCTGTCGAAGCTACCGGGACTGCGGTGCCTGATTCTTACGTCGTTCGAAGACGATCAGGCGATGTTGGACGCGATCCTGGCCGGCGCCAGTGGATACGTCGTAAAGGACATCCGGGGCTTGGATCTGACCCGGGCAGTCCGTGACGTCGGATCGGGAAAGTCTCTGCTCGACAACCGTGCTGCAGCGGCGTTGATGGCGAAATTGCGTACCGACGCCGCAGACAAGAATGGTCCGTTCGAGGAATTGACCGACCAAGAGCGTGTCTTGCTGGGATTGCTGGGGGAGGGGCTGACCAACCGACAGATCGCGGCGAGGATGTTCTTGGCGGAGAAGACCGTGAAGAACTACGTATCTCGACTACTGAGCAAGTTGGGCGTCGAACGCCGTACACAAGCTGCGATTCTCGCAACCAAGATGCATGAGCATTTGCCACGGACATGACTGACGAAAAACCACGTTCCGAAGCTCTTTTTGAACCGAGTCAGGTCGGAGCGGGTATCCCGTCGGACGGTGGCGCCCACCTCGACGGACTCCTGAAAGCGTTGCTCGCAGTGTCCGCAGGACTTGATCTGGATGTCACGCTGCGCACGATCGTAAGATCTGCAATCACGTTGGTCGACGCGAAGTTCGGTGCGCTGGGTGTTCGTGGTGAGGGTGACCGGTTGGAACAATTCGTGTACGAGGGAATTGACGAAGCGACCCGTGAACTGATCGGGGATCTGCCACGTGGGCGCGGTGTACTCGGTGTCTTGATCTCGGATCCGCAATCGCTTCGCTTGGATGATCTGTCGCAGCACGAGGCGTCCGTCGGATTCCCGGAGCATCACCCGCCGATGCATACCTTCCTCGGTGTCCCCATTCAAACCAGAGGCACGGTGTTCGGCAACCTTTATCTGACCGAGAAGTCGAACGGTCGGTCCTTCACCGCGCATGACGAGATGATTGTTCGAGCTCTTGCATCGGCGGCGGGAATCGCGATCGACAACTCGCAGTTGTACGCGCAGGCTCAGATCAAACAAGAATGGCAGCGCGCGACGAGTGAGGTAGCGACCGCATTGTTGGCGGGTGTCGACGCGCTCGAGGTTTTGCAGTTGATATCGGACAGATCTTTGTCGCTCACACAATCGGACTGTGCGTTCCTGGCGGTGCCGCCGGATCCCGAACTGACGTCCGCGGACGTGACCGAGTTGGTCATCACCGTCGCGAGCGGTCTGAATTCCGAGATCCTCGTCGGGCGTGGAATCCCTGTGGACAGTTCGACATCCGGGCAGGCCTACCGGTTGAAGAAGCCGATTACTGTCGACTCTCTGGAGTTCGATCCGGGCTTCAGTGACGAACAGACATACGGTCCCACAATTGTTCTACCGTTGCGCGACGGTCACCAAGTCATGGGTGTACTGGCAGTTCTGAAAGCTCGAGATGCTCAGCCTTATCGGCCGGATCAAGTGTCCTTGATGTCTGCGTTTGCAGATCAAGGTGCGGTCGCGCTCCGCCTGGCCGGAAATCAACAACGGATGCGTGAACTCGACGTACTCTCGGATCGTGATCGGATCGCCCGAGACCTGCACGACCACGTCATCCAGCGGGTGTTTGCGGTAGGTCTGTCGGTGCAAGCGACTTTGCAACGCGCGCGTTCGCCAGAAGTTCAACGAAGGCTCAAAGGGACGATCGACGACTTGCAGGACATCATTCAGGACATCCGTCGAACTATATTCGATCTGCACGCCTCCGACGACGAAGTGCCCACTCTCCGTAGTCGCCTCCACAGCGTTATCGCAGCAGTAACCGCTGACACAGACCTGAAGGTGACTTTGCAAGTGAAAGGACCACTCTCCGTGGTCGATTCGCAGATGGGGGACCATGTCGAGGCTGTGTTGAGAGAGGCACTCAGTAACGTGGTGCGACATGCGGAGGCATCGGCGGTAACTGTCACCGTAGACGTGCAGGACGATTTGACGCTCACAGTGGCGGACGACGGAGTCGGTATTCCACTGGGAATTCGCCGTCGCGGGTTGAATAATTTGGCCGATCGGGCGTCCGAACTCGGCGGAACATTTGAACTGCGAACTACTGCCGGAACAGGCACCACCCTGGCCTGGTCGGTTCCGCTCCCCGAAGGGGCCGAGTGACGACGACGCGGATGTCACGGTGGAGTATCCGACTCGGCTTGAGCCGATGGTGTCGGCTGGTGGCTCCGTGATGACCAAGGACCGTAGCGAGAACCCGGGCTGCCATTGCAGAATCGAGAGAGGCACCTGCGGCAGATCGGCCTGAGATATCGCGGCAGGCTTGCCTGCGGAGGATTTCCGACGAGAGCGGTCTGTAATGGCGCACTATGCAAGCGCATGTCCCGAGACAATCACCAGTGCAGTCGAGTACGCATGCGCGGCACCGTCCGTTCATAACGTTCAGCCGTGGTCGTGGCGACTGCAACGCGGTCAACTCAGCTTGTACGTCGATCGTCGACGCTCGATTCCGGTCGAGGATCCAGACGGTCGGCAATTGATCATCAGTTGCGGCGGCGCGCTCCATCACTTGAGAATTGCCCTGGAACACAATCTCCTCGAACCGATCGTCACGATACTTCCGGACCATTCCGAACCGGATTTGTTGGCCTCGATCACGTTCCGGGGGCGGGCGCATCCGGAAGGCTCCAGTGCTGCTCTGTTCTCGTCCTTGGAGCGCCGACGGACCGACCGGCGTCAGTTCGATGCGCCTCCGGTCGGATCAATGGGGGCACTCGCACACGGCGCGAAGGAATTCGGCGCGTCGATGACCATCCTGGCGCGGCAGTACGGATCCATGCTGGAGCACGCGTCGGCTATCGCTACGCAAGAGCATCGCAATGATCCCGATTATTGGAATGAGCTCGAGGAGTGGATTCGTTCAGCCGGATCCGACGAGGGAATTCCGCGGGATGCACTGCCGGATGTGCTGTCGTCGCACGAGTCTGCCTCTGCCCGAGCGTTCCCTTCCGGGCATCTGAAAATCGAACGTGATGCTCGGGACCACGCTGCGCTGGTTCTGCTCAGCACGCCTTCGGACGCGCCGATCGACTGGTTGAATGCGGGACAGGCGCTGTCCTCGGTGTTGCTGCACGCAACGGCATCGCACCTGGCGAGTTGTCCACTGACACATTTGACAGAGGTGGAGGCGAGTCGCGAGATCGTGCGCGACGTCGCATCGAGGTCCGGTGAGACATTTCAGAATCCACAGGTCATGATCCGGATCGGACTGAAACCGCACGGTACGGAGACGGACACGGGGGACGCGGACTCAGGTGCCAACGAACCGATTGCCTCGGGACGCCGCGCGATCGAGGATGTTCTGACGATCGTGCACTGAACCCTTACGGCCCTTTCGTAGCCGAGTTCCACACGTCCAGAGCGGCATCGACGCTTACGTGGACAGTCGCATTGGTATCGATCGAGACGGCTTCCGGCCACGGATCGTGGTCTCGCTCGATGGCCGTTGCAGTTGCTGCGGTGGCGTCGGAGAGCGATTCCGTGCGCATCGCTATTCGTTGCACTGCAACAGGTAGCGCTGCACTGCAGTAGATTTCGATCAACTTAGAGGAAGTGGACGCCGCCAGTGCCTCTGCTTGCTGTCGATGCTTGGAATCAGACCACGTCGCGTCCAGAATCACAGATTGTCCCCGGGTCAATTGCTCGTGAGCGCGGGTGAGCATCTCGGAGTAGACCGTATCCATGGCAACGGGAGAGTACAGGCCTTCCCGGTACTCCCGGACGCTGCCGGTGAGTGTGCCGTTGTCGACCAACTCGCGGCGCACACGGTCGCTCGAAACAACAACTGCGCCGGTATATTCGGCGAGTGCTGCCGACAGAGTCGACTTACCCGAACCCGGGAGTCCGCCGACGAGGCACAACCGCACCTCGGCACGTCGAAGGTGGGAATAGGCAAGAGCGAGATGACGTTCGAGTCGGGCGACACTGCCTCTGTCGCCTTGACGCATACGTAATGCGTCGACTTTTGCGCGGACAGTCGCTCGGTAGGCGATGTAGTGGTCGATCAGCGCTCGCGGTGGCCGGTCTTGCGACATCGTCGCCATCGACGTGAGAAATGCGCCTGCCAAGTCCTCGTGCCCGAGAAATTCCAGATCCATGGCGAGGAAACTCGCGTCGTCTACAGTATCGACGAATCTGAGTCGGTCGTCGAAGTCGAGGCAGTCGAGGATTCTGGGACCGTCGGGGAGAACGAAGATGTCGTCGGACAGCAGATCGCCGTGTCCGTCGACGATGTGCCCCGCGGCAATTCTCTTGTCGAACAGTGCTGTTCGGCCGAGTATGAACGACTCGGCCAGGTTTTCGAGTTCGTCGACGGTGTCACCGGGCACGGTCCCCACACATAACTTTCGTAGTTCGGCAAGGTTGGTCTTCCACCGCGCGCCGACACTGTCGGCTGTTGCACGTTCGTCGATCCAAGTGCCGCGGGCCGCACGGCGGTGGAACTCGGACACTGCAGAAGCGATGTCGTGCAATTCGTCTGTCACATCCTGACCTGACGTGATCATCGACGACAGTCGTCGATCGTCAGGCATGCGGGCCATCACCAGAATCGGCTCGATGGACTCGTCGAGCGGATCGTTCAGGTGCGTCACGCCCAGATACACGTCCGGGCACATCCTCCGATTCAATTCGAGTTCGCGGAGCAGCGCAGCCTCGCGTTGCGCCGGGCTTCCGAAATCCAGGTAGGCGGTCGATATCGCCTTCTTGATCTTGTAGGCGCGGTCACGCACAAGGATGACGACGCCGGTAGTCGTCTCGCGTACATCGACGTAGGAGTCCTGGGTGTCCACCTGAATTCGCTCCTCGACTTGTCGAGACAGTCTGCTGAGACGGGCTTGCGGTAGCTTGTGTGCCTCGTTCTCAAGTGTGGTCGGAAGTCGGGCCCGCTGTCATGGGGTATTCCGATGATCGAAGCGGGCATAATGGCACTATCGGTTGTTCGATCGGCGTCGTCACGCTGGAAGCATGCCGCTGATTCGAGACCTGCTCCGGCGCTTCGTATCCAACGCCGAGTCGATTCTTCTGGCTGTCACGGTGACTGCGTTGACAGCTGGTGCTCTCGCCTGGCTGCTCGACCGGGATTCGACAGCGGCGACCCTGTGGGCTGCGGCGACCATCGTGGCATTGATGCCCGCGACGTGGTGGGTCGTCGACGGGTTGCGGCGGGGGCGGGTCGGCGTAGACGTCATCGCTATCCTGTCATTGCTCGGAACACTCCGGATCGGGGAGTATCTCGCTGGAGCGTTGATCGCAGTCATGCTGGCGACCGGGCGCACTCTTGACGCGGCAGCCAACCGCCGAGCGACACGTGATCTGCGTTTTCTCCGCGAACACGTCCCCGGCACCGCGCAACGGGACCGCGACGGACAACTCGAGACGGTGACGCTCGACGAGATCGGCCCCGGAGACCTGATATTCGTCGGACCCGGCACCGTGGTGCCCATCGACGGGTGGGTCGTCGGAGAGTCGGCGGTGTTGGACGAATCTGCTCTGACCGGTGAGTCCACCGTCGTGGAAAGGCCTGTCGGTGATGCCGTTCGAAGCGGTGCGGTGAATGCGGGTGGGGCCTGCCGCATCGAGGCGAGTCGAGATGCGGAGTCGAGCACCTACGCGGGAATCGTTCGGTTGACGCAGGAAGCCGCAGCCGAGACCGCCCCTGTCGTGCGCCTGGCCGATCGAGTGGCGGCTTGGTTTCTTCCGGCGACGTTGATCGTTGCCGGTTCGGCGTGGGCGCTGAGCGATTCCCTCACACGGGCAGTCGCCGTATTGGTTGTCGCGACGCCGTGTCCGTTGTTGTTGGCCGCTCCCGTGGCGATAGTTTCCGGCCTTTCGCGCGCGTCGCGCATCGGGGTGATCGTCAGGTCGGGTGGGGCGCTCGAGAAGCTCGGAAGTGCACAGACTCTGGTGATCGACAAGACCGGCACCTTGACCACAGGACGGCCGACACAATCGGATGTCGTGTGCGGCGGCGGGGATGACAGTGCGACGATTCTTCGTTTGGCAGCGTCGGCCGATCAGGTCTCGTCACACATCTTGGCCGAAGCGATCGTTCGGAGTGCCCGAGCGCGTGGATTGTCTCTGAGCACACCCGAAATGGTGACCGAGCGTCCTGGCTACGGAGTTGTTGCCACGGTGGACGGGCACACCGTCACCGTCGGCAGGATCGACAGGAGCGTCGCTCGTCCCGAGTGGGTTGCCTCGGTGGAGAATCGTGCGCGTCTCGACGGCGCCGTGATCGCTTGGGTAGGTATCGACGGGATTCTCAGTGGCGCAATTCTTCTGGTCGACCCGATGCGGATGGACGCGCCGTGGACGATACGACGACTGCGTTCCGCCGGCATACGCAAGATCGTCATGCTGACGGGTGACCGACCGGAGCCGGCAGTCGAGGTCGGATGCGCGTTGGGGCTGGATTCCGTTCAGGCGGAACAAGAACCGGACGACAAGGTTGCGCGAGTCCGTGAAGAATCGGCGCAGGCAGTGACGATGATGGTCGGCGACGGGATCAACGACGCGCCGGCCTTGGCGGCAGCGTCGGTCGGAGTTGCGATGGGGGCGCGGGGCGCGAGCGCGTCTTCGGAGGCAGCCGACGTGGTTCTGACAACCGATCGGCTGTCGAGGGTAGCCGACGCGATGGACATTGCACGTCGGTCCCGTCGGATCGCGTTGCAGAGCGCGATACTCGGAACCGCACTTTCGCTCGTCGCGATGATATTTGCTGCCTTCGGATTCTTGATTCCCGCAGTGGGTGCGCTGTTGCAGGAGCTAATCGATGTTGCCGTGATACTTAACGCGTTGCGTGCAGTGAACGGCGGAAAATCCACGGTTCCGGCACTCGATCCGACGCTGTTGACGATGCTCCGAGGGTTTTCCGCCGACCATCGAAAGATGCGGGACGAACTGGAAATCATCCGCCTCACCGCCGAGGCAGTGGCGAGTGGAAATCGTGTGTCGGCCCTGCGTCGACTTCACGAAACCGATAGATTCCTCCAAGAAGTGATTCTTCCCCACGAGCGTACCGAGGGGGCGAATCTTTATCCGGCGCTGGAACATTCGCTGGGCGGCGCAGATTCGATTGCTACAATGGCCGGTGCGCACGCCGAAATCGAGCGCCTCTGTCGGAGATTGGAACACCACGTGAGAACCGCCGACCGCAATGGTGGGGTGGAAGCAGAGCAGGTACAAGATCTCCTTGCCTGCCTGTACGGCTTGTATGCCGTACTGACGTTGCATTTCCGCCAAGAAGAGCAAAGCTATTTCGTGTTGGCCGACCAGTCGGAGACCGAAGGCGTGGATTCGCGAGAGTAACCCGTTCCGGCCTCGTTCAGCTTTCACGAGTGTTGCTGAAATTTGTTCTTCCACTCCGCGTCCCACATTCGAGCATTGTGCCGACCGATCAGATTGCGGGCCACCGCTACCATGAGGTACATCGTCACGGCGATCGCGCCGCACAGCACGACGGCAGCCGCGACGCCGTCGACAGCTGCTGTCGACGTTTCGGTGGGTGGCCGAACCTGACCACCTTTGTCATTCGTCCAGACTGTGATCGTGTCACCGATTTTCACACCGTAGTGGGCAATCAACGGTTCGGTGCGCGGCGCTCCGTTCATCGTCCACGTCACGGCGTTCTGTGCAGCGCCGACGTCTTTTGTCGCCGTGATATCGGGAATCGCCGGTGGCTCCGGCGGGGTACTCACGACCGTGCCGTTCCACTCCTGGTACGTGCTGTGCTCTTGTTCGATTCGAGCTCGGTCAGATGAATAGACGGACGTTCCGATCGTTGCCGAGACTGGTATCGCAAGAGCCACGACAGCGATGGCGGCAATGATCAAGGCGGACAGGAGTCGGTCCGAGGTGCGCATCAATCGATTGGAGGACCACGGTGCCTGCCGCCACCAACGACTGGGCCGGGAGATCGTGCGAACCGGATCGTTGCGCATGGTGGTCCGCCTTCCGGAGCGGCGTGGTTGCAGGGGACGTGGTTGCCGGGGAAACTTCACGAGCGGCTGACGCTGAGGACGCTCTCGTCGAATGTTGTTCCTTTGACCGTGTTTTCATTCGAGCTGTGGCTGGCGAGCTTTTCGGCGGAAATACCCTCCCGTTGCAGGAACGAACCCAGTTCGCCGATTGCGCTCATCAGAGGTGCGGGGAATACGACGGTGGTGTTCTTCTCGACACCGAGTTCGGCAAGGGTCTGCAGGTTGCGCAGTTGGAGTGCCAACGGGTGGGCCATCATGGTGTCCGATGCTTCGCCGAGGCCGGCGGCGGCACGGGCTTCACCTTCGGCCGCAATGATCTTTGCTCTCTTCTCCCGCTCGGCCTCGGCTTCGCGCGCCATCGCTCGCTTCATGCTCTCAGGCAGCTGAATGTCCTTGAGTTCGACCAGCGTTACCTCCACACCCCAGTCCAGCGTGGTGGTGTCGAGTATCTGACGAATGCTGGTGTTGATCACCGCTGTTTCCGACAGGACTTCGTCGAGAGAATGTTGACCTACTACATTGCGGAGAGTGGTCTGCGCGATCTGATTGATGGCGGAACTGACATTCTCGATCGTCACCACCGATTTTTCGGCGTCGATGACGCGGTAGTAGGCGACTGCCGCGATGTCGACGCTGACGTTGTCGCGGGTGATGATTCCCTGCGACTGGATTGGCATCGTGACGATACGCATGGAGACTTTGGTCATCCGGTCGATCGCGGGAATGATGAGCGTCAGACCAGGATCGCGCACCGCGATGATCTTTCCGAGCCGGAAGTGAACTCCGCGCTCGTACTGGGTGACGACTCGTATTGCCATTGCGAAAATTAGCAATACGACGACCACGACCACGACGATGATGATGATGGTTACGTTCATGGTGATTCTCGATTCTGTGCGGAACGGACTACCGGCGTGCCTCGCGTCCTGACGAAAGTCAGGTCGCGAGGCACGTCCCGTCTACCGTCCAACTTTGCGCCCACAAGCTGGTCGTCTACATGGCCGAATGTCACTAGTTGGACGGCAGGTGGCCATGAGATTGGATTACCGAGGATTCGATCAGTGAGGTTCGGCGAGGGGAGATGGTGTCCGCGTCGACCGAAGTAGGACGTCGACTTCCTGTTCCAGCGACTGTGAAAGAAGATCGATTTCGGAAACAGAGTCGTAGTCTGCGGTGATTCCGAACGTGAGTTGATCGTGGTAACTGAGGATTGCGAAACCGAGCCTCAAGCGCACTGCAATCGGGACGTACGGATAGATGCTGACGATGTCTCGTCCCATCAGTCGGCGTTTGTCGGTCGGCCCGGGAATGTCTGTGACAACGGTGACGATGCTGCGCTGCGGAACGCGCATCGCGAGGCGAACGAACCAGGCCGAGGACATGAACGGTGCGTACTGAGCAGCAGCCGTGATGGACTGTCCACTGCCCGATTCCCCTCCTCTCTTGTGCCGTGAAAGTCTGCGATGAATCAACTGCAGGCGGTCCAGCGGATCCTCCGTGTCGACGGGGAGAAAGGGAAGCATGAGGGAGACTTCGTTGTGTGGCGACGTGCCGTTGTTCGACGATCGAACCGAGACCGGCACGAGTGTCCGCACGGCATTTCGGCTGGGATCTTCGTTGCGGTGCAGGAGAAGTGAGCGCAGCGAGCTGGTGACACAGGCCAGCGCAACGTCGTTCACGGTGACGTCGAAGGTTGAGCAGATGGTCCTCACGTCATGCATTCGCACTTGCGCGGCACCGTAACGCCGTTGGCGTCCGATGGACCCGTTCAATGACGTGTTTGCACTCGGGATCAGCAGGTCGCCGGCCAACTGAGCTGTCCCTTCCACGATCCGCACAGATCGGCGCGCCAACCGCTGAGGTGTCTCGAGAACCGAGCAGTAGGCGCCGACGATCCTGCCGTACAAGGACTCCGGTTCTGCCGGTGCAGCTTTCTCCGTTGGCGAACTGGAGGATGGAGGTGCGTCGAACATGACGTCGAACAACCGGGCGCCCGTGATGCCATCCATGAGCGAGTGGTGGGCCTTGATGAGGATTGCCCACCGATTGTCCTCGAGGCCCTCGATCAACCAGCACTGCCAGAGTGGACGATCGCGATCGAGTCGTTCGGACATGATCCATGCGACGGTTTCCGTCACGTCCTGCATTCGGCCTGGTGTCGGCACCCCGACCCTCGTGAAATGGCGGGCTGGGTCGAAATTCGCATCTGCCACCCACGTCGGTGCAGCCAGATCGAACGGAACAGTGTGAATGAGATCCGCGGCATGGGGGAGGGATCGTATCCGCGAGTTCAACCTCTCGATCAAATCGTGATCGGTAGGTGCGGGCCCTTCGGCAACCATTACCGCACCGATTGCGAGGCTCGCGTGACGATCGGAGTCCTCGATCTCGAGGAAAGCGGCATCCAAGGGAGTCAATTTTTCCGGCATCGCTATCTCCTTGTTCGACACCGCCATCTCGAATTCAGGTCACCTGCGTCTCGAGAAGTGACTAGGCGTTCAGGTGAATAGTTTCGTGCGTGACACTTTCGAGGTCCGCAGCAGTGGCTTCGATCAGTTGATGGGCCAGCTCGGAAAGCGCACGCGCGACGGCAAGTTCATCGCCGATCTCGGGTACATCTCGATCCGAGGGATTACAGCGGGCGAAACCTGCCCCGACAATGTGAGTATCGTCCCTCGACCGAAGTCGCGCGATTGCCCGCGTGCGGTTGCCTTCCTCGGAAGTATGCTCGTCGATGGTGATGTCCACTGACCAGTGCTTCTCGTTCACGATCCGATTCCTCCTCGTTAATTGTTGCCGACAGTCAATTCGACTGTGGAGGTTTACTTGTCAACTCGGTCGGGGGTGTGGTCGGGGGTGTCACCGTCGTTCCCTGTGCCGCCTTGATCAGTTGTCGAGCCGCCGACACAACCGACACATGACGACGCCGGGCAATGTCCATTGGCTCGTCGATGGCCTGTCGCTCGTCGAAGGCCTGTCGCTCGTCGAATTTGCGCTTGGCGACCAAGATTCGTTGTGCGGTCGCCACGGCTTCGCTTTCGCTGGATACCAGTGGACACATGCATATTCCTTCTTGACGCAGTCTTCGGAAGTGCTGTGGTTTCAGCTTTCTCGGGTCAACGGTTGTCAGGTAGAGGCGAAGGACGTTATTCGATGACAAAGGTCACTGCCCAGCCGCAGGTAGAGCGAGGATCATCGTCAACCCGTCGGCAGTGTGCTCGGAGGTCAGTACGCCACCCATTGCTTCGGCGATACTCTCCGACAAGGAGATTCCGAGATCCTTCTGGTAGTCGCGGGGGGTACTGGGACCCCGGTCGGTGACCAGCAATTCGACGGCGTCACCTGAGCTTCGCCGCGCTGTGACACGAACATCCTGATCGGGAGGGCTACGTCTCAGAGCGTGTGTGAGCAGATCGACGAGAACACGTTCGAGCAGGCGGGAGTCGGCAAGCACGGCGGGCAGATCGTCGGGAAGGTCGACGCGCACGCCGTCGGCGCCCGTACCGATAGCGTCGAAGGCGCGAGGAACAACATCATCCAACTCGACCGGCTGGACAGTGGTACTCAGTATCCAGCCGGCGTGTGGTCGGCTGATCTCCAGCAGTGTCTCGGCAAGCTGATCGAGTCGTTGCAGCGACAGAGATACGGAGTTCGGGAACGAGTTTTCCGCCGCCACCCCACTGTGTCCTCGGGTAGTGCCCTGGACCTGCGTGATTGCTTCCTCGAGTGCTGCAAGGCGGATGCGTAGGTCTCGGCCGACAGCTCGGAGAATCGCCGAACGGACTTGGTCCGCCTCGGCAAGTGTTCGGCCCTGTTCCGCTTCCTCTTCCAGTTGTATCTGGCGCAATGCCATCGCGGATTGGGCGGCGAACGCTTCGAGAACTTGCTGATCTGCGGCAGCGAGCGTTCGGCCGCGCAGCGCAAGTGACAGATCCTCGTTGACGGCCACGGCCATGTCGCCGTCGTCCGGGCTGTCGCATGGCTGTCCGCCGACGTTGGCGGCGACCCGCCATCTCTGCGGATCCTGTTGACGTCCGGGTGCCAAGGGAATGCCGGGTGGACGTTCGAGCAAGGTGACTGTGTCGAGGCCGTAAGTCTCGCGAAGTCGCTCGAGGATGGCGCCTGGCGACTGGTCTCCGCGCAACACACTGCCGGACAGGTTGGACAGAATAGTCGCCTGGGCAGCAGCCAGTGCGGCTTCACGGGTGCGACGGGCGGCGAGGTCCACGACTGCACTGACCGCAATCGCGATGACGATGAAGACGAACAGGGCGAGGATGTTCTGAGGTTCGGCAATCGTGAACCGATGCAGCGGGGGCGTGAAGTAGTAGTTCAGCAGCGCAGACCCCAACACGGCAGCGACCAACGCAGGCCACAAACCTCCCACCAATGCGACGCCCACGACTCCGATGAGAAAGATCAGGATCTCACTGGGCAAAGTCAGCTGTCGACGTGTATTTGCGAGCGCGATCGACAGGAGCGGCGTGCCGACCAGCGCGACCGCAAAGCCGATCATCTGTCGGTATCCGGCCAGAGTCGGCAGTCGCGAGTAGTGATCCTGTTTGGTGGCTTCGTGGGTAACGATGTGGACGTCGATGCCACCGGACCGAGCGACTACCTTCATCCCGACACTGCCGAGGGCGGCCCGACCGATCCGCCCCCGACTTGACGCGCCCAATACCAGTTGCGTTGCATTGACACCGCCGGTGAAAGCAAGAAGTGCGCTGGGAACATCGTCACCGACCACTTGATGGAAGGTGCCACCGAGATTTTCCACAAGCGTTCGTTGCTGTAGGAGGTGGGCGGGACTGGCGGCGGTCAGTCCGTCGTCGCGGGTGATGTGGACTGCGAACAAATCGGCGCCTTGCGATCGGTCGACAATCCGCGCGGCACGACGAATGAGCGTTTCTCCTTCCGGGCCGCCGGTCAATCCGACGACGACTCGTTCCCTGGCTTCCCATGGGCCGGTGATGTGGTGTTCGGCCCGGTACCTGTCGAGTTGGTCGTCGACCTTGTCGGCCAACCAGAGCACGGCCAGTTCTCTCAGCGCGGTGAGATTTCCGACGCGGAAGTAATTGCCAAGTGCCGCAACGATTTTCTCCGGTGGATAGATATTGCCGTCAGCCATCCGCCGTCGGAGAGCTTCGGGTGCCATGTCGACCAGTTCAACCTGTTCGGCCCGCCGGACAACTTCGTCGGGGACGGTTTCACGCTGCGGCACCCGCGTGATTTCGGCGACGACGTCGTTGAGCGATTCGAGGTGTTGAATGTTGACCGTGGTGATGACGTCGATCCCCGCATCGAGGAGTTCTTCGAGGTCCTGCCAACGCTTTTCGTGTCGCGACCCTGGGACGTTCGTGTGGGCGAGTTCGTCGACGATGGCTACTCGAGGTTCACGCTCGAGGATGGCATCGGTGTCCATCTCGGTGAACGTCGCGTCCCGATATTTCATAGTTTTGCTCGGAATGACTTCGAGGTCGTCCAGCATGTCGATGGTGCGTGGACGCTGATGGCAGTCGACGTACCCCACTACGACGTCTGTCCCGCGGTCGCGCCGACGTTGACCCTCGCACAGCATTGCGTAGGTTTTTCCTACGCCAGGTGCGGCTCCGAAATAAATGCGTAAGGTGCCTCTCATTCGTCTCCTGCGTGTGTTGTGTTCCTTTAGCGGGTGGCCGGCGGATACCGTTGGTCCAGTTCGATATTCAGGAGAAGAACATTGATGCCTGGTTCTCCGAGGAAACCCAGTGTCCGTCCGTCCTGGTTGTCGTGGATCAGCGCTCTGATCTGGTCGACGGTGACTCCGCGCGCACTCGCCACCCGGGAGGCTTGAATTTCCGCATATTCTGGCGAGATATGTGGGTCCAATCCGCTGCCACTGGCCGTGACAGCGTCGGCCGGGACAACTGGATCAGCCGGGCCGTCTCCGCGGATCGGCACGATCTGGCCGATCGAATAGTTTTCGCCGAACGTGGCGCACTCCACCGGCACGCCTTCGTACTCCGTGATGAACGGCGTTCTCGGAGTGTAGGAGTCGGTGGAGCACTGCTCGTTGACACTGATCACCCGGGTGGGATGGACGACGTTTCCGAGGGAGTCCCGGGAGCCGATCACCGAGAGCACTGCCCCGACCCCGCCCGGTGTGCAGAAAGGCCGAGTGCCGTCAACGCCTTCGAGTGCTCCGACGGCCCGACTGCGGGAACACACGGAGGTGAGCAGACTCGCCTTGTACCCCGACTCGGCGGGGGTGACTCCAGTTCTGATCAGTGCCGGATCGCCCGGGGTATCCACCACGCTCTCGGGGCCGAGGTTGCTCGCGCCGGTCGAGGTCGGGTCGTATCCGTCGCCGGCTTCGGACGGACGACTCTGGAAGAACTGTGGGAGGGGATTGCCGTCGGAATCGGTGAACAGTTGACCGACCAGCGCGCTGCCGACAGCTTGCCCGTTGATCTCGACAATCGAGCCCTCGGCCTTGTCGTGTAGGCCAGGAAGTGAGGCAACCGCCCAGATCGCGAGCGGGTAGACGATGCCGGTGATCACGGTCAATACGAGCAGGGCCCGTACCGCGGCGAGATGCTGTCGAATCCACGGTGAGGTACGCATGTCATGACATCCCAGGGAGGAATCGGACGATCAGGTCGAGGAGCTTGATCCCCACGAACGGGGCGATGACTCCACCGAGGCCGTAGATGTACAGGTTGCGGCTCAGTAGTTGTGCGGCGCTGCTCGGTCGGTATTTCACACCTCGCAGTGACAACGGGATCAGAGCGACGATGATGATGGCGTTGAAGATGACGGCCGACAGGATCGCCGATTGAGGACTGTGCAACCGCATGATGTTGAGTCGGTCGAGTCCGGGGAACATGGTCACGAACAGGGCCGGAATGATGGCGAAGTACTTGGCGATGTCGTTGGCGATCGAGAACGTCGTCAGAGCGCCGCGCGTGATGAGCAGCTGCTTACCGATCTTCACGATCTCGATGAGCTTGGTCGGATCGGAGTCCAGATCCACCATGTTGCCGGCTTCTTTTGCCGCTGAGGTTCCGGTGTTCATGGCCACACCTACGTCGGCTTGCGCCAATGCAGGCGCATCGTTGGTGCCGTCACCCGTCATCGCGACAAGCTTGCCGTCACCCTGTTCACGTCGGATGAGCGCCAGTTTGTCCTCGGGTGTTGCCTCGGCCAAGAAGTCGTCGACGCCGGCTTCCTCGGCAATTGCTTTCGCTGTCAGCGGGTTGTCGCCGGTGATCATCACAGTGCGGATACCCATCCGGCGCATCTCGTCGAACCTCTCCCGCATGCCCCGCTTGACGATGTCCTTGAGGTAGATGGCGCCCAGTACCGCAGCCCGACCGTCCTTGACCTCGCCGACGACCAGCGGTGTTCCACCGGCCGCGGAAATACCATCGGTGAGCTCGCCGAGGTGCGCAGGAACCTCGCCGCCGAGGCGACGGACCCAACCCGCAACCGCAGCAGCAGCCCCCTTCCGCAGTTGGCGCCCGTCGGCGAGATCGACACCAGACATCCGTGTCTGTGCGGTGAATGCGACCCAATTCGCCTGTGCGAGTTCGCCTGGACTGCGTTCGCGCAGCCCGTACGCAGACTTGGCGTACACCACGATCGATCGCCCCTCCGGGGTTTCGTCCGAGAGGCTCGAAAGCTGCGCCGCATCGGCAAGTTCGTTTTCGGTCACTCCCGACACCGGAAAGAACTGTGAGGCCTGCCTGTTGCCCAGCGTGATGGTGCCGGTCTTGTCCAATAACAGAGTGTTGACATCGCCGGCCGCCTCGACCGCACGTCCCGACATCGCCAAGACATTTCGTTGCACCAGGCGGTCCATTCCGGCGATGCCGATAGCTGAAAGCAGGGCCCCGATCGTGGTCGGGATCAAACAGACCAGCAGTGACACCATGACGATGCCGGTGACACCGTTTGTGTCCAAGGCTGACGTGTCGGGAACGCCGGGATTGTTGGCTTTGGAATAGATGGCCAGAGGCTGCAAGGTAGCCACTGCGAAAATAAAGATAATTGTCAATGCTGCCAGCAGGATATTGAGGGCGATCTCGTTCGGTGTCTTCTGCCGGTTCGCACCTTCGACGAGCCCGATCATCCGGTCGATGAAGCTCTCACCAGGCTTCTGAGTGATCTTGACGACGACACGATCCGAGAGCACTTGAGTGCCGCCCGTAACTGCGGATCGGTCGCCTCCCGATTCGCGAATCACCGGGGCGGATTCACCGGTGATCGCCGACTCATCCACGGATGCAATGCCTTCCACGACATCTCCGTCGCCGGGAATGGTCTGCCCCGCTGTCACGAGCACGACGTCACCTTGCTGGAGTTGCGGCGCGGGCACTTGCTCTTCGGTGACGGCAGCTCCGGGACGCCAATTCTTCAGGCGGCGCGCGATCATGTCGGTTTTGGCACGGCGGAGAGTGTCTGCTTGAGCCTTCCCTCGGCCTTCGGCAACAGCCTCGGCGAGGTTGGCGAAAATCACCGTCAGCCAGAGCCAGAAGACAATCGACCAGGCAAACCACGTTGAATCCGTGACGGCCAGAACTGTGCTCCAGATTGCTCCGATCTCGACGATGAACATCACGGGATTGCGCCAGAGAGTGCGCGGGTCGAGCTTGCGTACCGCGTCGGGCAGTGCTTTAACCATCATTTTCGGATCCACGACACCACTGCGCACCCGACTGGCCGGGTTCGGTGGTTTCGATGGACCGGAGTACTCCGGAATCGTCGTTGTGGACATCAGTGGATCCCTTCCGCCAGGGGTCCGAGTGCAAGCGCGGGGAGGAAGGTGAGCGCGACCAGGATCAGGGTGACGACGACGACCATGCCGATGAACTGTGGTCGGTGTGTCGGCAGGGTGCCTATCGATTTCGGAATGGTGCCTTGCCTGGCAAGTGAACCGGCCAGTGCCAGCACGAGGATGATCGGCAGGAACCGGCCGAACACCATTGCGATTCCGAGAGCGGTGTTGTACCACAAGGTATTTGCGGACAGTCCGGCGAAGGCGGAGCCGTTGTTGTTGGCTGCCGATGTGAACGCGTAGAGGACTTCGGACAGGCCGTGCGGCCCTGTGTTGAGCATGGCCGCACGTTGGGCCGGAAACGCGCTGGCAGTGGCAGTTCCGACCAGGACGATGAGAGGGGTGACCAGAAAATAGGACGCAGCAAGTTTGATTTCGCGTGCTGTGATCTTCTTGTCGAGGTACTCCGGGGTGCGGCCGACCATGAGCCCGGCTATGAAGACGGTGATGACGGCGAGGATGAGCATCCCGTACAGGCCAGAGCCTGCGCCGCCCGGTGCGACCTCGCCGAGTTGCATGTTGAACATCGCCATCAATCCGCCCAGGCTGGTGTACGAATCGTGGGCCGAACTGGTGGCGCCGGTGGAGGTCAATGTCGTCGACGTTGCGAAAGCCGCCGAATCGGCGACGCCGAACCGCTGTTCCACGCCCTCCATCGACGCTCCGACCGCCGTGGGTACCGATCCATGGTGCTGTAGTTGGACAAGGTTCATGATGGTGACGCTCACGATGGACAAGGTGGCCATCACCGCGGCAATCGCGTACCCCTGCTTTTTGCTGCCCACCATCCGGCCGAAGGTTCGTGGCAGCGAGAAGCTTATCGCCAGCATCAGGACGACCTCGACCCAGTTCGTCCAGGCGGTCGGATTCTCGAAGGGGTGGGCAGAATTTGCGTTGTAGAATCCACCGCCGTTGGTGCCCAACAACTTTATTGCTTCTTGGCTGGCCACCGGTCCGCCGGTGATGGTCTGTGCGGTGCCACTGAGGGGATTGACGACCTCGGTGCCGAGGTGGAAGTTCTGGATGACGCCGCCGGCGATCAGCACTATGGAGGCAATCACGGCGATCGGGAGCAGGATGCGCAGGGTGCCGCGGATCAGATCTACCCAGAAATTTCCGAGTTCGCCGGTGCGTTTGCGGGCAAATCCGCGAACAAGTGCCATCGCCACAGCAATGCCCACCGCTGCCGACATGAAGTTCTGAACTCCGAGACCGGCCATCTGGACCACGTGCCCCATCGTGGATTCGCCCGAATATGCCTGCCAGTTCGTGTTCGTCACGAAGCTGACAGCGGTGTTCCACGCCAGTGACGGCGTCATCTCGGTGGCCGGATCAGGCAGATGCAGTGGCAGATGCTGTTGTACCAACTGAAGTCCGAACAGGAAGAGAATGCTCACTGCCGAAAACGCCAGCACGCTGCGGGTATAGACCGGCCAGGCTTGCTCACGGTCAGGGTCGGCACCGATCGCACGGTAGATTCCTCGTTCCACGCGGGAATGCTTTGTCCCGCTGTACACCCGGTACATGTAATCGCCCAGCGGTACGTGTACCAGCGCCAACGCGAGCACAAGGGATGCCGCGAACAGGATCCCGGAGGTCGCGGTCGACACTAGAACCTCTCTGGGAAGAGAAGCGCGACGATCAGGAAGCAGGCAAGCGACACCGCGAGTATCAGGCCGACGACGTTGGAGATGCTCACAATCGCTCCACCGCTCGTTGCACCAAGACCAGCACGACGAAGATCATCACCGTCAGTACAACGAACGCTAGAACAGGCATTTTTGCTCCTTGTCGGAGGCTGTGAGGATTCACGAAAACCCTCGCGCCCACCTCGAGGGTTTTGGGTGCCACTTCCCATCGTGCACCTTCACCAACGCTTTAGGGAACCGCCGTCCTGCCCGATCGTCCTTCCCAATTGACTCAGACATTGCGAGTATGGATAGATCGCAGACAATTCCGGGAGGTGCTCGGCGTTGAGGTTCGACAACTTTCTCGAGCGCTTCCGGCCTGCGGGTGCCCCCGGCGCAGCGGCCGCTGTGGGTGTACCGGCCGATCGGCCTTTGGAACTCGCGGCGGAGCTTGAACCCGTTTTCGGTGAGCTTTCCGGTGTTGTGGCGCATGCTCGCCGAATTCGTGAACAGGCTAGTTTCGATGCAGATCAAATCCGTTGTGAAGCAAAGGAAAAGGCGCATGTCCTCGTCGAATCAGCCGGGAACGAACTCGAGGATGTACGTGCCGCTGCGATGGCAAGTGCCGGAGAACGGGCACAGCAGGTGTCCCAGGCAGCATTGGCTGCGGCGGAGCTGGACGCGGCTGCGGTGCGGAGTCGAGCTGCGGATCGACTTCCGGCATACGTCGATAGAGCCCTTGACCTAGCTCGAAATGTGTTGAAGGGGGCGCATTCGTGAGTGCGTCGTGGGTGGCGGGTACGGTTCGGGCCCGCGCGCTCGCCCGGAGGCGTCTCGGCGCGGCCGGCGCACACGATCTTGCGCTGTGTCCCGATCTTCCTGCGGCACTGTCCGTTCTGGCCTCGACGCCGTACGGACATGATGTTCGAGTCGGCGACACGCTCGGGGAAGCACAACACCGTGTCGGGGCAACACTTCTGTGGCACCTGCGAGTGCTCGCCGGCTGGTTGCCCAGCGCGGGTGTGCATGCTCTTCGTCTCCTTGCCCGGGGATTCGAAATTGCCAATATCGATGAACGTCTGTATGGCATCGGCGGCGAGATGGAAGGCCCGACATACAGTTTGGGTGCGCTCGATACGGCGTGGTCTCGGCTGGCCGGAGCCTCCTCGCCGAAGGGCATTCGATTGGCGCTCAGTACGTCTCGCTGGAAGGACATCGGCGGTGAGACGGCGTGGGGGATTGAAGTCGGTATTAGGTTGGCGTGGGCAGATCGAGTTGCTGCGCTCATTCCCGAGGCCGCCGGATGGGCGCGGGCGGCGTCGGCGCTGCTAGTGGTTCGGGAATCCGTACTGGGAACTCGCGATTTTCCCAAGCCCCTCGCTTATCGCGCATCTCGAATTCTCGGGTCGGAATTCGTATCGGCGACAGCTCGATCCACGACCGTGTCGGGACTGTCTTCCCGTCTGCCGAGAGACACGCAATGGGTGCTGCGTGATGTTGATGAACCTACGGACTTGTGGCGTGCGGAGAGTAGGTGGTGGCAGCGGATCGAAAGTGACGGTTTCGAACTCATGCGTCGATCCGAATTCTCCCGTCCGCCGGTTGTGGGTGTGCTGGCGGTCTTGGCTGCTGATGCGTGGCGCGTGCGCGCAGCACTCGAATCTGCAGCGCGCGGAGGTGGTGCCGGTGTGGTTCGCGAATACGAAACGGTGACAGAGGCATTCGATGGGGTGGCGTGACATCGGTGGGGAGCCGAGGCGCATGCAGCGAGTAGCGCTCGTCGCCCCAACCGCGTCGCTGCGTGAGCTACTCGTGTGTGTTGCCAATGCCGGGACCGTCGAGATCGACGTCACGGCTGATCAATCCGAGACTGTAGGGCGACCCGCCGCCGACACGTCGGCGACGCCGATGCTTGCTGCGGTGGACCCGGACCTGGACAGTCTCCAACGTGATGGTCGCGCAGATCTGTTGGCCGGAGAGTCGCAGCTTCAGACGTGTCGCAAGGCCGCGATAATCCGAGGAGAGGTCGCCGGCCTCGTCGGTTGGATGTGCGCCGCTGATGTGCCGTCGCTCAGAGAGCGTCTGAGCGTGATCGGCTGCGGCGTCGCTCCGCTGAGGTCGCCGAGAGGTCTCGACCCTCCGACCATGCTGCGCTCGGGGAGTGCTGTGCGGCAATCTTTCTCAACACTCGTGACCACCTATGCCACGGTTCCGTACCGGGATCTTGACCCAACCCTCTTGGCAGGTTTCGCCTACGTCGTGATGTTCGGGATGATGTTCGGAGATGCGGGCCAGGGCGCTCTGCTGGTGGTCGGCGGCTTGTTGTTGCGGGCCGGCAAGCCCGCGCGCGCGTCGAGTCTGTACTCGGTGTGGCCATTCGTCGTGGGTGGCGGGTTGGCAGCAATGCTCTTCGGCCTTCTGTACGGCGAATTCTTCGGTCCCACCGGAGTCGTTCCAGTGCTCTGGATTGCGCCCCTGGACGAGCCGCTCACACTGCTCGGCGCTGGAGTGGGAGTCGGAGCGATCTTGTTGGCCGGCGCGTACGTCGTCGGTACGGTGAACCGCTGGCGCGAGGGGGGATGGCTGCTTGCACTCAGTTCTGCGTCAGGTATCGCCGGCGCCGCGCTGTTTGCCGGTCTCGGGCTGGTCGTTGCGGGTCTCACGACGGACGCAGCCTGGCTGATTGCTGTCGGAATCACAGTTGCCTGCAGCGGCGTCGCGATGGCGTTTATCGGTTTCCTGGCAGCAGCCGGGGGCGGCGGGGCCGGAGTCACCCAGGCCGTGGTGGAGGTGTTCGACGCTGTTGTTCGAGTCGGGACGAACCTGGTCTCGTTTGCGCGACTCGCGGCCTTCGGACTTACCCATGCAGCGCTCGGTGCAGTCGTCTGGGATGGGACGCGGAACCTGTGGAGTGCCGGAGGTATCGGCATCGCAGCTGCGACAGTGCTGTTCTTCGTCGGAAATGCAGTCACCTTCGCGCTCGAAGCACTCGTCGCCGCGGTGCAGGCACTGCGCCTCGAGTATTACGAATTGTTTTCCCGGGTATTCGCTAACGAAGGTCGCCCGTTCCGTCCCTGGCATATCCCCGTGGACACACGACCTTCCGGCGCGACAGCAACTTGAGGAACTGAGAGAGGATCCGATGACCGCCTGGCTCTTTGTGCTCCCGGTGCTGGTCATCGCGTGCGTGGCGACAACGTACGCGACCAGGCGTCGAGGCCGGGGTGTCGTCGGCACTCTCTTGATCGGCAATCTCGTTTTGCTGGTTCTCGCTCTGGTTGTCATGGTGGCTGCTCTCGACGCTCAGCCTGCAGTTGCCGACTCCGTGACTTCCGCGCAAGCCGCGGGAGGCTCGCCTTCGACGTGGGCAGCCCTCCTGGGAGCGGCAATTGCGGTGGCAGGCTCGTCGATCGGCGCCGCTATCGCCGTCGCTTACACGGGCGCGGCAGCTCTTGCCGCGCTCAGCGAGCGACCCGAGTTGTTCGGCCGCGCAATGGTCATCGTGGGATTGGCCGAGGGGATCGCCATCTACGGACTCATCGTGGCAGTCATTCTTATCGGCAAGGCCTGACGGTCAGATGGACAGGGTCGTTGCGCTGGGTGAGCTCGCAGACATACAGGGCTTCGCGCTCGGTGGAGCCGTGGTGATGCCTGCAGAAGACGACGACACCGTTCGTGCCGTGTGGGACGAATTGGGTGACGACGTGGCAGTGGTCATCGTGACAGCACGCGTCGCCGCGGCTCTCGGGCCGGAACGCAGCGCCTCGCTGCAACACCTCATGGTGGTGATTCCAGCATGACCGAGGTTTCGAGTCGGGTGGCCGATGCTCTCGGGCCCGTGAGAGCAGAATTGCTGGCCAACGCCCGCCGCGACGCGGATCGACTTGTAAAGCAAGCACGTTCGGATGCCGCAGCGACGCTCGCACTGGCGCAGATGCAAGCGGACGATAGCCGAGCCGAGGCCAGGGCGCGCGGCGAAGCGGATGCCGAAGAGATCCTCGGCGCCGAACGCGGGCGGGCGCGGCGGGAAGCGCGCAGCATCGTCTTGAACGCACAACGAGAAGTGGAGGAGGATCTGCGCACCCGCGTCCGAGCCGCTGTCGTGGCACTGATCGATGACATTGACTACCCGAACATGCGCGCGGTACTGGATCGCCGCGCCCGAGAACTCCTCGGACCCGATGCAACGGTACTGGAGCACTTCTCCGGAGGCGTCGTCGCACAGACTCGGGGACACCGCGCGGTGCTCTCTCTCGAGGCGCTCGCCGATTATGCAGTCGAGCGGCTCGATGCGCGGATCGCCGGGTTGTGGGAACCGTGAGCGCTCGGGTCACTCGGGTTTCCGGATCATTGGTCGAAGTAGAGGACCTCTCGAACGTGTCGATGTTCGACGTCGTTGCGCTGGGCGAGCGTCGAGTGCGGGGTGAGATCGTCTCGATCACTAATGGGCGCATCACGATCCAGGCGTACGAGGACACTGGCGGGCTGGCTCCGGGTGCTTCCGTGGTGGCAGAGGGAGCGCCGCTGTCGGCCAGGTTGGGGCCGGGTCTGCTCGGCGGAATTTTCGACGGCCTGCTTCGGCCGTTGACCGACGCCGGAACCTGGCTCGTGCCCGGGGGAGAGCGGCAGGTGCGCGATACGGAACACTGTTGGTCGTTCACACCGTCGGCCAGTTCGGGGACGAGCCTGAAATCGGGTGACGAAATCGGCGTTGTCGGGGGAGAAGATGCGTTACCACTGCGGGTACTCGTGCCGCCGGGGGTGCACGGACTCGCCGAGATCATCGCCGCCGGAACGTATCCGGAGGACGAGGTTATCGCGAGCGTGGGCGGCGTCGACATCACGATGGTCACCACGTGGCCCGTTCGTCGGGTCCGTCCCTTTCGCCTGCGAATCGACGACGTCGAAGGGTTGCATACCGGTCAGCGCGTCCTCGACCTACTCGTTCCCGTTGCGCGTGGCGGTACCGCGGCGGTGCCTGGCGGTTTCGGGACCGGGAAGACCGTGCTGCTCCAACAGATAGCGAAGTGGTGCGACGCCGACGTCATCGTCTACGTCGGTTGCGGCGAACGTGGCAACGAGATGGCTGATGTCGTCGACGATCTCGAAGCACTCGAGGACCCCCGTACCGGAGACAAGCTGACCAGGCGAACCGTAGTCATCGCGAACACCTCGAACATGCCGATGATGGCCCGTGAGGCCAGTATTCACACCGGGGTCACGGTGGCCGAGTACTTCCGTGACATGGGGTATCACGTCGTCGTCATTGCTGATTCGACATCCCGCTGGGCCGAGGCGTTGCGTGAGTTCTCCTCGCGGACAGGGGCTCTCCCGGTCGAAGAGGGATACCCGGCCGGGCTGGCATCCGCACTGGCAGACTTCTACGCGCGAGCGGGCCTCGTGGTTACCCTGGGTGGTCGCCGTGGGTCCGTCACCATCATCGGTGCAGTGTCGCCGTCCGGCGGTGACATGACCGAACCGGTGACGGCGCATACTCAGCGATTTGTGCGTTGCCTGTGGACGCTCGATCGCGACTTGGCCTACGCGCGTCACTATCCGGCGGTGACGTGGGCGGTGTCGTTCTCGCTCGACTCAAAGGCGCTCGGGCTGTGGCACAGTCGTCGCGGTGATCCCGACTGGGGTCGTCGGCGCGCGCGAATCACCGCGATGCTGGCCGAGTCCGACAGGCTCACCAGTCTGGCCGAACTGGTCGGCGTGGAGTCGCTGCCCGACGCGGAGCGTATTGCCATCCTTGCCGGGCGACTTTTGCGCGAATCGGTGTTGCAGCAGAACGCATTGAGTGCGAATGACGCGTTCTGCTCGGCAGAGAAGGGGGCGGCGCTGGTCGATGCGGTTCTGGTGGTTGTCGAGCGGTGTTCGGAGTTGGTCACAGCGGGGGTTTCGGCGGCCGTGATCGGTGATGCGGACTTCGGTCCTCTCATCCGTTCCGCACAGGAGTGTGCGTCCGACGACGCCGAGGGAGTCCGAGGACATCAGCAGATCATGCTTGCGCGGCTGGGCGAACTCCCGTGAGTGCTTCAGGGGAGACACGTTTCGGTGCTGTCGAGTACTCGAACGTCACAGAACTACGCGGCCCACTTCTGGTGGTTCGGGACGTCAGTGGTGTCGGTTGGGACGAGTCAGTGCGGATCTCCCTCGGCAACGGCGAGATTCGTCACGGGCTCGTTCTCGAAGTGAACGGGGATCTCGCAGTCGTGCAGGTACACGAGGGGACCGAGGGAATGAGCCCTGAAGGCACACGCGTCATCTTCGCGGGGGAGTCGCTGCACATTCCCGTGGGGACCGACTGGCTCGGTCGGGTGTGCAACGGGCGCGGTGAGCCGATCGACGGGGGACCCCCGGTGAGCGCTGATCGCCGCGCACCGGTGTCCGGATACCCGCTCAATCCGATACACCGTGCGTCACCCAACGAACCGGTACTCACCGGTGTCTCGGGTATCGACGCGCTCACCACGTTGGTGCGGGGGCAAAAGTTGCCCGTGTTCTCGGCTCCAGGCTTGCCACATCTCGCGCTCGCAACCCAGGTGGCCGCGCAGGCGACAGTAGGGGATGCGGCTTTCTGTGTTGTGTTCGCGGGCATGGGGCTGACGCATCCCGATGCGGCAAGCGTCCGCGATGCGCTCGACGAGCGATCTGCCGCAGGCGAACTCGTCCTGTTCCTGAACACCGCAGACGATCCGGTAGTCGAGAGGATCTTGACTCCGAGACTCGCTCTGACCGTCGCCGAGCATCTGGCGTTCGAGGTGGGGCGCCATGTGCTCGTTGTCATGGCGGATATGACGGCGTATGCCGAAGCTCTGCGAGAAGTCTCGGCCGCGCGCGGCGAGATCCCGGGTCGCCGTGCGTATCCGAGCTATCTGTACAGCGACCTCGCGTCACTGTACGAGCGTTGCGGTCGAATCCGTGGGTTGCCGGGTTCGGTCACCGTCCTGCCCGTTCTCACGATGCCGGGAGGGGACATCACGCACCCCGTGCCCGACCTCACCGGATACATCACCGAGGGTCAAGTGGTCCTCTCCCCGGAGCTTCACGCGGCGGGTGTTTATCCCCCGTTGGACGTGTTGAGTTCGTTGTCTCGGCTCATGCGTAAGGGCGCCGGCCCCGGACAGACACGTGCCGACCACCTCGACTTGGCGGCACAGACAATCGCGTCCCTGTCTCGGGCTCGTCAGGCACGCGAATTCGCCGATCTCGTGGGTGAGGAGGCATTGCGTGGAACGGACCACGACTACCTCGTGTTTGCCGATCGAGTGGAGCAACACCTGCTGAATCAGAGACCTGACGAGGCACGTTCGCTCGACGACACCCTCGACCGATGTTGGGAGGCGTTGGCCGTACTGCCACGCCGGGAGTTGACCATGATGGCGAATGATCTGCTCGATACCTATTACGACGATACGGTCGAGCGGAGTGAGGGTTATTCAGGCACGGTCGAGCGGAGTGAGGGTTATTCAGGCACGGTCGAGCGGAGTGAGGGCAGGTGACTCGACTTCACGGGATGCCTCCGGGGCGGGCCGGGCGGCTGTGGCTTCGGCATCGGCTGGGGGTGGCCGGGCACGGCGCTGTCCTGTTGGATCGCAAGTTGCGCATTCTGCACACGCGACTCGACGAGTGCCGCCAACGTGCCGAGCGTACAGCCCAGCAGTGGGAATCGGCGTGTCGCGGTGCCGATGTCTGGCTGCTGCGCGGTGAATTGCTCGGCGGGCAGCGAGCCGTGAGACTCGCAAGCACCGGCCGTCCGGCAGACGTCGAGGTGATCTGGGAATGGTTGATGGGCGTTCGAGTTCCCGAAGAGGTGAATTTCATGATCGGTGACCGCGCGGAAACCCTTCCACCGCCCGGCAATACAGCGATTGTTCTGGCTACGAATGCGTATCGAGACGCGGTTGCTGCTGCCGTGCGACATGCGGCCGCCGACGCGGCTCTGCGGGTGGTGCAGGCCGAAGAGTTGTCGACGCGTCGCCGGCTTCGAGCGATTACCGAACGTTGGATTCCCTTGCTCGAGGGTGCGCTGTCCGATCTGGAACTCGCACTGGAAGAACAAGACCGAACCGAAGCTGTAGGCCTGCGCTGGGCTGCAGGAACGCTTCACACGTGACGAGATTCGTCAGAGTTGCCGTGAACTCGTATGTTTGGT
This sequence comes from Rhodococcus sp. IEGM 1379, assembly GCF_030056815.1. Classification (GTDB taxonomy): domain Bacteria; phylum Actinomycetota; class Actinomycetes; order Mycobacteriales; family Mycobacteriaceae; genus Rhodococcus_F. Next base: position 123,828 of record NZ_JASHKR010000004.1, on the reverse strand, counting down.
GATATCGGCCACGGCCGCGGACACGACCGCGGGGACGGAAGCTGCAACGGATGGTGAAAGCCCGATGCCGTAGCCGGTGTCGTGCGCTTCGATCGTGTAGATCACCACGCGGTGGGGTTCTCGGCCGAGTGCGGCGGCCAAGGCCAGCGCCTCCATGATGCCCAGTCCATGTGAGTTGGTGAGTTTTCCGGAGTTCTCACTCGACCAATCCGTGATCCGACGGATCGTCCCGGGTTGCGCCGGGCTACCGGCAGAAGTAGTGCCGACTACAGCGTCGACGATGATCACCAGATCCGAGCCTGCCCACGTATCGAGCAGTGTCGAAGCCTCCCCGCTATCGATCGCCACGTCTACGCCGGCCGGGTGCATGCGTTGTATCGTCTGCGCCACAACAGGTCCGATGCCGTCGTCTCGGCGGAATTCGTTCCCGGTCCCGACCACCGTGACAGTCATCCGCGGTCGACTGTCAGGTCGAGGAAATGAGTGGCACACGAGATGCAGGGGTCGTAGTTCCGGATGGTCCGCTCGCACAGTGCTGCCAACTCGGTGTCTGTCAGTCTCAGGTTCGCTGCAAGGGTGTTGCGGAGGTCGATTTCGATTGCTGCCTGGTTCTGTGAGGTGGGCGGAATGATTGTCGCGCGCAGGATGTGGCCCTCGGAATCGAGTTCGTAGCGGTGGTACAGCATGCCTCGCGGGGCTTCACTGACGCCGTATCCCGTTGCGGCACGGGGCGAGGTGTCGACAAACGGCCGATCGGGGCGTTGGTACTCGCGTATCAGGCGTAGCGCCTCGTCCACGGCAAATACTGTTTCGACGGCACGCACCACAATGCTCTGAAACGGGTTGCGGCACACTGTTCCCAGGCCTGCCTCGGTCGCCGCTTGACGAGCGATGTCCGACAGTTCGGCGGAGTGGAGGCTGTATCGCGCCAGCGGCCCGGCGAGATAGGCCTGGCCGTCGAGATGTGCATGCAGTGCGGTCGAATAGGGAACCTGACGTTCCTCGACGTGATCGGAGAATTCCTCGGGTGTGAAGGACAATCCGGATGTGGTTGTCAGCATGCCGTCTTCGATCGCGTAGCGGCCCGGCTGCGCTAGTGCGAGTAGTTCGGAATCGATCTCGGTATCGGGGAACTCGAAGTGCGATACCCAGCGCACGGTCGCGAGAGCGTCGTCGAGCGCTGTGCGCAATTGTTCGGCGAGGGGTTCGAGTTCACTCGGCGTCGGCGCTCGATAGAACCCGCCGAGTCGGACGTTGACCGGGTGAATCGATCGGCCACCGATCAGTTCGAGTATCGCGTTTCCCGCCTTCTTCAATGCGAGCCCACGTTCGACGTCGGGACGCGCGATTCGGGCCAGTTCGATGGCGTCGGCGGCGCCCAGGAAATCAGGCGCATGCAGCAGGTAGATATGCAGTGTGTGACTGGCGATCCACTCGCCGCAATAGAGGAGTCGTCGCAGATCGAGAATCGGTTGTGTGAGGTGTGTGCCGCAGGCCTGCTCGATTGCGTTGCAAGCGCTGACTTGATAAGCGACAGGACAGATTCCGCAAATCCTGGAGGTAATGTCGGGAGGCTCGCGGAAATCGCGTCCCCGGAGAAATGATTCGAAGAACCGTGGGGGTTCGTAGATATTCAACTCTGCGGATTCGACTCGGCCGTGTCTGACCGTGAATGCCAGACGGCCTTCCCCTTCGACACGGGCGAGGGAACCCAGCGTAAGCCGGGTGGTTTCACTGTCCATCTCGCCTGATCCCGTCGAACTCGGGGGAGGCGACGTTGAACGTCGAGAAGACCCGACCGATACCCTCGTCGGTCATCCCGCAGGTTCGCAGCCACCCGGACATTGCGGTCAAGTTCGGATCGGACGACGGGCCGAAACATCCGTAGCAGCCCCTCGAATGCGCGGGACACAGTGCGCCGCAGCCGGAATGGGTCACCGGTCCCAGGCACGGGGTGCCGTCGGCGACCATGACGCAGGTGAGACCACGTCGCTTGCATTCGGCGCAGACACTGGTGTCCGGGATGTTCGGCTTCCGTCCCACCAGATACGACGAGATCACCTCGAGGAGTTGTCGACGATCGATCGGGCAGCCTCGTAGTTCGAAATCGACCGGGACATGGGCGGCGATCGGTGTGGACGTCGCGAGAGTATCGATGTACTCGGGGCTCGCATAGACCACGGACATGAACTCGGTGATGTCCGCGAAGTTTCGGAGGGCCTGTATCCCACCAGAAGTCGCACAGGCGCCGATCGTCACCAGGTACCGTGAGTTGTCCCGGATCATGTGTATGCGTTCGACATCGGCCGCAGTGGTGATCGATCCCTCGACCAGAGAGAGGTCGTAGGGCCCACTTTCCACAGCGCTCGACATCTCGAGGAAATGTGAGATGTGAACGGCGTCGGTCAAAGTGAGTAATTCGTCCTCACAGTCGAGCAGCGTCAGCTGGCATCCGTCGCAGGATGCGAACTTCCAGACCGCCATGGTGGGTGTGCTCATCACAACTCCTTCACTGCGAGGAGGGGCTCGGCCACGAAATAGTCGACTACCGGACCGTCACGGCAGAGTAGAAGTTCGCCGAGTTGGCAATGCCCGCACAGCCCAGTCCCACACTGCATGTTCCGTTCCAGCGAGACTCGAATATTCTCGCGCCCAACGCCTTTGCCGATCATGGTACGAGCCGACATCCGCATCATCGGCTCGGGACCGCACAGCAGTACCGTTGTACGTCCGGGCTCGAGAACGAGGCGGTTCAGGGACTGCGTGACAAAGCCGACATGGCCCTGCCAGTCAGGTTCCGCCACGTCGACGGATAACTCGAGGTCGACCAGGTCTCCCTGGCTCCACGCGTCGAGATCTGGGCGGTAGAGGAGATCGGACGGTCGGCGAGCACCCACGCTCAGGACAACTCGACGAAATCGGCCGCAGGCCTGCGCCTCCAGGACTGCGGAACGTACTGCCGCCAAGCCGACCCCTCCCGCGACGACGACCAGATCGTCCTTCGCGGAATCCAGATCCCATCCCGTTCCGAAAGGCCCTCGCACACCGACGACGTCTCCGACCGAGGCTTCGTGCAGCGCGCGGCTGACGGAACCGACAGCCCGAACGGTATGGACCACAGTATGATCGGCGTGAGTCGGGTCTCCACTGATCGACAGTGGAATCTCGCCCACCCCCCGCGCATAGACCATCATGAACTGGCCGGGGCGGAACCCGGGATACCACTGCGCAGGTGCGGCGAGGGTCAGGGTCGAGGTATCGCTGTTCTCGTCTCGGCGGGCAACAACCGTGCACGGCGTCGGGACGAGTCGATCACCGAACATGTTCGCGTGCATAGAGATCGAGCAGGCGTGCGCGCGTAGCCTGCAATCGGTGGAGGAGTGTGTGCGCCAGGATCGAGTAGATCGCCCGTCCGAGGTCCGGATCGCTCTCGGCGACGGACTGCAGCACCGTGGCATCGATCTCGACTGCTGTCACGGGAGTGGCCGCAGTTGCTGTCCACTGCCACTGTCGAGGTGGGTGAAACCAGGACACGCCCAGAATTTCACCGACAGAAAGTGTTTCGATTGTTTCCTCGCCGCGTCCGGGAATCCTTGTGGTGAGCGCAATCCGGCCAGTTCGAAGAAACCAACATCTGTCAGCGGAGTCGCCTTCGCGGAACACCACGGTACCTGCCGCGAACGTGACCTCGCGCGAGATAGCCGCGAGCTTGTGCCGTTGATCGTCGGTCAGACCTTCGATTTCTCCCGGACAGTGCTCGCCGGCGTGATCGTTCATCAGTGACCACCAGCATCGCGCTCGGGTTCCACATTCAAGGCACCAGTCAGACGGGCCGCTTCCGCCGTGATGTCGATGCCCACCGGACACCAGTCGATGCATCGACCGCAACCGACGCAGCCGGACGAGCCGAATTGGTCGTGCCAGGTGCCCAGCTTGTGAGTAATCCACTGTCGATACCGGCTTTCACCACTGACGCGCACCGCGCCGCCGTGCAATTGTGAGTAGTCCAGGTCGAAACATGACGACCAGTGTTGCCAGCGCTCGACATTGTCGCCCGTGAGATCGGAGACGTCCTCGGTAGTTGTGCAGAAGCACGTCGGGCACACCATCGTGCAGTTTCCGCACGTCAAGCACCGTGATGCGACGTCTTCCCAGACATCGGCGTCCCGTGCGTCGCGGAGCATGCGGCGAAGATCGACATCAGGCATTTCGCGGCCCATGTGGTGTGCTGCTTCGGCAACAGCGTGGGCGGCCTCGGCAGTTTCCTCGTCCGTCGCTTGTCTGCGACGGACGAGTGCGAGTATCCGGGATCCTTCCGCGGTGCCCACCGCGGTGACGAATCGGTGGCCGTCGTTGTCGATTCTTTCGGTCAGACAAAGGTCGTACCCGGTTTTTGCCTCCGGGCCGGTATTCATCGACGCACAGAAACACACCCCGCCGGGTTCCGTGCAGTTGGCTGCGATCACGAACAGATTTTCGAAAAGACTTGTCGCAGACTTTCCGCCGGCCGAGAGCACCGTCTCGAGTATTCCGATCGCTGCGAGGTCGCACGCACGTACGCCGAGAAATGCGTATTTCACGGGTTCGGTCGGCGGCGCGTGGAATGTGCCGTCCCTGGATTCGCTCCAGAGTTGTTGACGCGATGGGTGGAGGTACTGCTTCCAGGATTGCGGTCCGGCGGAGTGACCGAAGACGGCAGAATCTGTTCTCTTCCGCAGTCGATACCGGCCTGGGCCGGTCTCCACACCCCATCCCGCCGGCAATTGGTCACCGGACTCGAGAGTGTCCAGGACGATCGCGCTGTCACGGACCGTCGGTCCGATGACGCGATAGCCCTCCGCACACAACACCGAGATCAGATTGTCGAGCCCGCCTCGGTCTATGACAACGTGATCGCGCGTGAGGTCGGTGGGTAGTCCGGCACCGGTCATGGATCCTCCTTGCGGGCGACATCCGTATTCCTCCACGATCCAGCTTCGCGCGCGAGCTGCCGGCGGGGGTAGAGGCGAAGGACGATATTCGATGACAAAAGGCTCTGCCCACTGCAGGCAATTCCACGGTTCAATCGGGAGGTAACCCTCCAGCCGAATCAGGTGATGATCGATGGCCGTGACGGGCAGCGGAATCGGCACGACAACAGTTCGGTGCCTCGGCGCACATGACGCCGGTGAGGTGCAACGGTTACATGCGCGTCTCGACCAGCATGATTCGTATATGCGGTGGTTCGGGCCGCAGCCGAAACAGCTCATCGCCTTTTCCGATCAGTTGTGCGAGTGCAATGATCGGCGATGCGCTCTGGGCGCGTTCATCGGCGATGAATTGGTGGGTGTCGGAAGCTTCGTCCTGTTGGACGGGGTTTCACCGACCACAGTGGAGTTCGCCCTCGTAGTCGCGCAGGACGAGCGGTTGCACGGAATCGGTACCTTGATCTTGGATCGGCTCGAGACTCAGGCTTACCGATACGGTGCGCGACGCATGGTGGCCGAGGTGATGGGGGAGAACGCACCCATGCTTCAAGTCATTCGGGAACGAGGCTGGGCACATTCACTCCGTCGTGACGGATCCACACTTCACCTTGAGGTGAAACTGCATGTCGCAGAATAGTTCTCGTGTCGTGACGGTGACGATGAATCCGGCGCTCGATATCTCGACAAGTGCGCCCGCGGTGCGTGCCACGGACAAGGTGCGCTGCACTGCTCCCCGTCGAGACCCCGGAGGCGGCGGATTGAACGTCGCCCGAGTTCTGCACTCGCTCGGGGAAGACGCGACAGCGGTCTTTCCGTCGGGCGGTCACTGCGGACGGGCGATAGCGGATCTGCTCAACGGTGAACAAGTGAGGTTTTCTCCCCAGCCGATTTCCGGTTCCACCCGCGAGAGTTTCACCGTCGACGACATCTCGACGGGTCAGCAGTACCGTTTTGTTCTGCCGGGGCCGACGCTGACCGATGCAGAGGTGGATTCGTGTCTCGCGCGTGTGCGCGAATTCGCAACCGGATCCCGCTTTGTCGTCGTGAGTGGCAGCCTGCCACCGGGAGTCGGCGCCGATTTCTGTCAGCGTCTCGCTGATCTGCTTACAGACACCGATGCGTTGCTGGTTGTCGACACCTCCGGCGGCGCGCTGGGTGCTTTGCGGCGAGGCGTCTACCTCGTCAAGCCGAGTATTCGAGAACTCCGTGAATGGGTCGACAGGCCTCTCGAGACGAGCGTGGAACAAGTCGCTGCGGCGAGAAGCATCGTCGAACAAGGCGTGTCCGAGGTGGTGGTCGTCTCGCTCGGTGCCGACGGCGCGCTGGTGGTCGCCGCTGACATCTGCGAGTACGTCCCGTCAGTGGATGTTGCGGTGATCAGTGGAGTCGGCGCCGGTGACAGCATGGTTGCGGGCATTGTGTATTCGCTCGTGCATGAGCGTTCCCTGGTGGAAGCGGTGCAGTTCGGTGTTGCGGCGGGGGCCGCAATGCTGCAGACGCCAGGTACTGCGCCGTGTAAACCTGCCGACGTCGAGATGTACTACGCGCGGATACAAGAACTGTCTGAACTGGGAGTATATCCGTCCTGACCAGGGGGCAATTCAACTCTGTGGGCCGAAAACAGGTATGTCCCGGGTAGTTCGGCCGTCGTCGTGCGCCGGTATTCGCGAGAGGCTGTGACTCGATCCAGCCACTGCTATTTCGAGGAATGCCCACCTATGCCAGAACACGATCTTCACCGAGTCGGCCGCGTCGCGTGGCGTCAGGTGGATACCGGCGCCGGAACCGTGTCTTACGGTGCTGTTGGGCAAGGTCCTCTGGTCGTGTTCCTTCATGGATGGGGATTGACTCCGCGGTCCTATACCCACGCGCTGCGGCAAGTGGCGGCGCACGGCAGGCGGGTATTCGCGCCGGCGCTTCCCGGCTTCGGCGGGACCGCCGAACTACCACCGGGCGAGCGGAGCTTTGTTGGCTACGCGCACTGGCTGGAGCGTTTTCTCGATTCGATCGGTATCGACGAGCCGGTCACCATCGTCGGACATTCGTTCGGCGGTGGTGTCGCGATCGCGGCCGCACACGAGTTCTCGAGCCGGGTGTCGCAGCTCGTGCTGGTCAATGCTGTGGGCGGCGGTGCCTGGTCGACCGATGACAACGGTGCACGACCTATACACGAGCGACCGTTGTGGAAATGGGGCGCCGCCGCTGTCGGTGAGGCCTTTGCAGTCCGGTCGGTCCTGGGGATGACAGCGACCATTGCAGACTGCGCCATATCCAATGTTCTCGGCAATCCCGGTGCGTTCTGGCGTGTCGGCCATCTGGCGCGCACCGCCGATTTCACCGCTGAACTCGAGCAACTCGTGCTGCGGAGGGTGCCGATCGCACTGCTCTGGGGCCTAGACGATCGGATCATTCCCGAGGCCAGTTTCCAATCGATGCGATCGGTATTGACGGATTCGCCCGTGATCACGGTTCCGGGAGCCCACAGTTGGCTGATCGACGATCCAGAACGCTTCGGTACGGCAATGAAAACAGCGTTCGACAAGTGCCCCCAAGAGGTACTGGCATGACGGCGGTTTCTCAGAGGCGCGTTTACCCGGCGCGAGCCTGACCGAGAAGTATTCGACGCTCGGCCACCGCAATTGCGCGCCGAGTCGTATCGGCCGCATCGGGAGTCACGGAGACGGACGTGATTCCTTGTCTTACCAGGTGTTCCGCCAGTGCAGGATCCGTGGATACCGCTTGGCCGCAGAGTGAGGTCGTCATACCGGCGGCTGTGGCACGTTCGATGATCGTGTCGATGGCGTCGAGTACAGCAGGATCCATGGTGTCGAAGAGTTCCTTGCAGATCTCCGAATCCCGGTCTACGCCCAGAACCAATTGCGTGAGGTCATTGGTGCCGATGGATACTCCGTCGATTCCCATTGCCGCGTAACGGGGAATCCAATACGCCACCGAAGGTATCTCGGCCATGACCCACCGCAGCATTCGATGATCTGACCCGAGGGGATGGGCATCCAACTGCGCCAGGCACTGGGACAGTTCCCAGCCGGTACGAACAAACGGAATCATGAGATGCACGTTCGGGTGGCGCTTTCGGGTTTCGGCGATGACATCGAGATCGAGTGCAAACAATTCGGGTTCCCGGATGTAGCGGAAACATCCGCGGTAGCCGATCATCGGATTGTCTTCGTGTGGCTCGACTTCGCCGCCTTCGAGGTGTGCAAATTCGTTGGTACGTAGGTCAATTGCGCGATAGATCACGGGCCTTGTTCCGAACGCGGCAGCGATGCGCGAGAGAGCCGAAGACATTTCGGTAACGTACTTCTCATGCAGGCCACGCGAAATCATCGTGCGGGGATGCAGACCTTCGAGGGCGTCCATGATCAGGAACTCCGCTCGAAGGAGACCTACACCGTCGACGTCCGTGGCGGCCACTCGCTCTGCAGCTTCCGGTGTTGCCAGGTTGACGTAGACGAATGTTGCCGTGGTCGGTCCGCGGGTCGACGCCGCCGAAGGCGGGGTTGGAGTCGTGGGTGCGCTGGTAGTGACGGCAGTCGCCGCATCTGCTTCCCGGACCGTTCCCGCGGTGCCGTCGACAGTGATCAGCATTCCGTCGACAAGATCTGTTGTTGCCGTGCGTGTTCCGACGATAACGGGTCGACCGAGCTCGCGGCCCACGATGGCGGCGTGGCACGTGATGCCGCCGCCGTCGGTGACAATTGCGGCAGCGCGCCGGAGAACCGGCAGCCAGTCCGGTCGGGTCATCGGGGCCACCAGGATTTCGCCCTCGAGAAGATTACGGCCGTCGGCTACCGAGCGCAGGACCCGTACCCGGCCGGTGGCTGTTCCCGGTCCGGCGCCCAGTCCCTGGGCCAGGATCTGTGCACTCGAACCACCTGATTGTGTTTCAGGCAGTTTCGTTTCTGCGTGCTGTCCGAGCGTTGTGATCGGGCGTGTTTGGACAAGCCACAGTTGCTCTCCACTGTAGGCGAATTCGAGGTCCTGGGGTCGTTGATAGTGCTCTTCCATCGCCGCGGCGAGTACCGCGAGCCGGTGGATCTGATCCTCGGTGAGTATCTGTTTTTCGCGTTGCAACAGAGGGATTTCCGACGATTGCTCAGTCCCAGCGGAGAGTGTAATCGCGAAGGATTGCGAACCGATATGCACATCGAGTACGGAGAAATCCGGTTTCGACACCACGTATGTGTCTGGTTCCACCTCTCCGCCCACCACGACTTCACCCAGGCCGGTCGCAGCTTCGATCACGATGCGATCCCTCGCGCCGGTGCGGGGATCGGCAGTGAATACGACACCAGACTGGTCGGCGTCCACCATGCGTTGCACAACAACGGCCAACGACGGTTCTTCTTGTACCCCTTGGAGACTGCGATACGTCAACGCTCGATCAGACCACAGCGATGCCCAGCACCTTCGGACCGCATCGATCAGATTTCCGTCTCCGGACACGTTTGTGAAGCTCTCGTGAATACCGGCGTACGACGTGTCGGCCGCGTCTTCGGCAGGCGCTGACGAACGGACGGCGACGCGTGTGGTCGAAGGTCCCAGTTCACGATAGGCGTCGATAATCTCCGCGCGCATCGCGTCGGGAACGACGGCGGAGCAGACTGCGTCCTCGGTGCTGTCGGCTCGCGGCAAAGGTCCCCTTTTCAGTGTTTCTCGAAGGCCGGAAGCATCCATTGCATCAAGATAGCCCGCAGTGTTGATCACAAACGCCGCGGCGGAACCGGGAACTTCGACCGAATCAACTCGCCGAGGTTGGCGGCTTTGCCACCGATAGTAGGTGCATCGACGGGGCCGACGGCATCGATCGGTACAACCCACCGGTATGCGGCGACTGGATGTGTGGCGGCTGAACGACTCGTCTTCATGGACTGTCCCGATCCGAGTGGGGCCGCACACCGGATCGCGGCCGACAGTGTTCAGCGAACGCTGATGCGGGTCGGGTCGCCAGAGGCGGAAGTCACTGCACTCGAGGTCGATTACCAGTACACGCACGGTGCCCATGACCCTTCCGCCGCGGGATGGGAGTTTGTCACGCTGGATACATCAGTCCTTCGACGTCGGCTGCCTCAACCGGGCAGCCAAAGGAGAATCGTCATGCTTGCACGACACATCATGAGTAGTCCTGTGACGACGATCGATCAGGCGACCGGTACGGACGAATGTCTGTTGGTGATTTCACGGTCAGGATTTTCGGTGCTTCCCGTGATCGACGAACAGAAGCACATTGTCGGGATCGTTTCGGAGGGCGACCTTCTCCGGAGTAGGTTTCAAGACTTGTCGCAGAAGGATCAGCCCGTTTCCGGTGCCGACTCGGTCGCAGACGTCATGACCAAGCCGGTGATTGCGATGACCGCAGATGCGGAGATCAACGCTGTCGCCTCGGCGATGCTCCGCTCCGGCTTGCGTGCGGTGCCGATCGTCCATGAGGGGGACGTCATCGGAATCGTGACGCGCCAGGATCTGATCGGGGTCTTGGCGCTGGACCCTGATCGCATTGTCGACGAAGTGCGGCATCGACTTGACCTTTACGGTGGGCCGGATCTGTGGGCGGTGGAGTTTGCCGACGGAACACTCACTATCAGTGGTGTTTCCGAGGATGATCCGCAGCGAGGAGTTGTCATTGCACTTGCATCGTCGGTGCCGGGAGTGGACGAGATATGGCTACAGCCCTGAGGATTGGTGACGACAAGTGAATCGAGTGGCGATGAGCGCAGCGGATGTGCGATCGATGACGCAGACGGATCTGATGTCGTGGCGGATGGAGGAGGATCCGATCCTTCGCTCGACAATCGTCTCAATTGTGTTGCTGGACAAGAGTCCTGACCAAGATCGATTTATCGATGTCATGCATCGCGCCATCGACGCGGTGCCGATGTTCAAGTGTCGAGCTGTTGCGAGTTCGTTTCCTTGGATTCCGCCTCGATGGGTGGACGATCGCGACTTCGACCTCAGTTGGCACCTGCGTCGGATGACGCTGCAGGAGCCCGGTACCTGGAATGAGGTTCTGGAATTCGCTCGCACAGCCGGGATGGCCGCGTTCGACAAGGATCGTCCGCTCTGGGAGTTCACAATGCTCGACGGACTGGCCGACGGCGCCGCGGCACTGGTGGTCAAGGTCCATCACTCTCTAACCGACGGTGTCGGGGGAATGCAACTGACACGTGAAATCACAGACGAGACAAGAGAAGGCGTGTCACGAGACGGCGAATCAAGTCGGTCCGCACCGGCCGCGGTGACGCCTATCGACCATCTGACGGGAGCGAATGCTGTGGCACACTCGGTGGGGACGGCAGCGGGGTCTGCTGTCCGAGCGGGTGCGCGTACGCTGCGCCATCCTGTCGATACCGGCCGAGGCGCCGCCCGAATCCTGGGTTCGACATTGCGTATGGTCCGACCGGCGACAACCACATTGTCGCCGGTGATGGCTGCGCGTAGTACGCGTCGTAGTTTCGGCGTGCTCGAACTTCCGGTTGCGGCCCTTGCGGCTGCCGCGATTGCCACACAATGCTCGATCAACGATGCGTTCTTGGCTGCAGTTCTTCTCGGAATGGCCGAGTACCACGAACGCCTTGGTGCCGTGCCGCCGAAGCTGATGGTGACCTTGCCGATCAGTTTGCGCACTGATCGAGATCCCTTGGGTGGCAACCGCATCACATTGGCGAGATTTGCGCTGCCGCTCGATGTCGAGGGTCCGGATCAACTGATGCACCGAGTCCACGACATAGTCGGCAGTTGGCGGAACGAACCTGCAATTCCGCTGTCTCCCCACCTGGCCGGGATGCTGAATCTGCTGCCGGTCGGGGTGACGGGCAACATGCTCAAGCACATGGATTTTGTCGCTTCGGACGTGGTCGGTTCCTCGACGCCGCGGTATCTTGCGGGCGCAGAGATTACCCGGCAATGTGCGTTCAGTCCCACTCTCGGTTCGGCATTCAACGTGACGTTGATGTCGTACACCACGCATGTGTGTGTCGGAATCAACGCCGATGCGGGTGCAATTCCTGATCTGTCGGCGCTGATCGCGGCGGTTTCCGATGGATTCCGTGCGGTGTTGGCCGTATGTCCGCAGGAAATCGACGCCACAGTGACGGTGGCATGCTGACCCGTCAGCGCAGATCCCGTCTCCGGAAGGCGAACAGGCCCACCGTGATCAGCGCGGCCGCGACGAGGGTCAACCACACGAGAGGAATTGCCTGGAATGGTGCGCCGGGCAGTTTCGGGGCGTGGGTGAACGGTTCGAGGTCGAGTGCCCATTGGGGGAGTCGCGCGAGTGAGCCGACCAGGAAGATGAAGAGGAAAGCAACGAAGACGCCCCACGCGACCGGCGTGAATCTCGGGATGACTCCGAATAGGAAGACGGTCACTCCGGTGAGCACCCAGACCGCCGGCAGTTGCACAAGCGCAGCACCGAGAATGGACGGCACAGTGCCTCCCACGTCGTTGATGGCCATTCCGTAGGTCATTCCTGCTGCAAGTCCGGCAACGAGGAGTGCGATTGCAGGCCCGAGCAGTGCAAACACGATGTGGCTCGACGCCCAGCGGATACGGCCAACCGAGCCGGCGGTTACGGGCTCGACGCGTTGGGCAGTTTCCTCGGAGTGCAGGCGTAGCGACGCAGACACCGTGTAGGCCGCAGCTGCTATTCCCAGCATGATGAATGCGTAGCCGATGAATGATTTCTCGAGTGATGGGGATCCGCCTATACGCGTGATGATGTCGCGGATGGCTTGGCTGTCACCGACTTGTCCGCCGACGCCCTTTGCGGCACTACCGATGAGCAGACCGTACAACCCCAGACCGACAGTCCACGCTGCAAGTGTGCCGCGCTGCATTCGCCACGCCAGCCCCAGAGTTCCCGTGAGGCTTGAAGATGCAACCGCCGGGCCTTCGCGCTCGGCAATCAGTCCTCCGCCGACGTCGCGTCTGCGTAGGAGCGCGTAGGCACTCCAGGTAAGTGCGGCAGCAGTAACGAGGGTGGGTAGTAAGACCCACCAACGTTCGTCCGCATAGGCGCGAATCTGCAGGGCCCAGCCTAAGGGTGAAAACCATGAGAGCGTCCCCGATCCTGCGTCACCGATGGCACGCAGCGCGAACGCGACGCCGAGCACCGACATCGCGATCCCGCGGGAGACTCGGGAACTGGGAGTCAGTTGCGCCGCGACGGCTGCAACACCAGTGAAAACCAGACCTGAACCGGCGAGTGCGGCGCCGAATGCGACCGAACCTGCGGTAGGAAGATTGTGTGTGAGAAGTGATGCGGTACAGAGAATTCCGGTGACGATCGATGCGCCGCCGGCGACAATCAGCGCCGCCGTCAGGCTCGAGTATCGTCCGACGGAGGTGGAGTCGAGAAGCTCGGTTCTGCCGTTTTCCTCTTCGGCTCGAGTATGGCGAATAACCGTGAGGATCACCGCAATTGCGATCAGGGTGGAGTAGATTCCAGCCTTCCAGACCCCGACCGATCCGAGGCTGGAGTTGAAGATCGGGCCGTACATCGCGATCTCGGCCGGACTTGCCGCTGTTGTCGCCGCGAACGCGGCGAGTTGCTCCGGGGAAGTGTAAATGCCGGAGATGCTGGCAACGTACAGTCCGGGCGCAGACGCGAAGATCAGAATCCACAAGGGGAGTGCAATTCGATCTCGGCGGAGGTACAGGCGCAAAAAGTGAAGGGTTCCTGTGAAATTCGTATTCGAGACTGGTTCGTGCTCGCTGAATTGTGGGCGCGAGATCGTGGGGGTGCTCATGCCTTCACCTCCTCGGCTCGGTCGGGTGACGTCGATGTCGCGTCGTCGATCCCGTAGTGGCGCAGGAAGAGTTCCTCGAGAGTGGGCGGCGCACTGATGAGACTGCGAACACCGGTATCTCCGAGAACACGGATCAGTGTTCCGAGATTCTCACTGTCGACCTGACAATGCAGCATCGATCCGTCGAGTTCGATGTCTTCCACACCGTCGATTCGGCTGAGATCGCCGGGGTCCCCGAGAAGTTCGGCGGTAATGGAGGTGCGACTCAGATGTCGCATGGACTCGAGTGTTCCGGATTCAACTGTCCGTCCGGACCTGATGATGGTGACGCGCTCGCAGAGAGCCTCTACCTCGGACAAGATGTGGCTGGACAACAAGACCGTCACTCCGCGGTTGCTGGCCTCGGAGACGCACTCGCGAAAGACCTTTTCCATCAAAGGATCCAGGCCGGAAGTCGGTTCGTCGAGAAGGAGCAGTCGGGCATTCGAGGAGAGCGCCGAGATCAGCGTGACTTTCTGGCGATTGCCCTTGGAATACGCGCGACCCTTCTTTCGCGGATCAAGGTCGAAACGCTCGATCAGCTCCTTCTTGCGGGCGCTGTCCACCCCCCCTCGCATTCGCGCCAGGAGATCGATTGTTTCCCCACCCGACAACGACGGCCACAGTGTCACGTCGCCTGGGACATAAGCCATGTCTCGGTGCAGTTCGACGGCATCTCGCCAAGGGTTGCGTCCGAAAACGGTGGCCTCGCCGCTGTCCGGATGCAGGCTGCCGAGCAGGACCCGGAGAGTGGTCGATTTACCCGCGCCATTGGGGCCGAGGAATCCGTGTACCTGTCCTTCGTCGACGGTGAGTTCGAGCTCGTCCAACGCCCGAGTTCGTCCGAATATCTTCACCAACTCGTGAACTTCGATGATCGCGCTCATTGCTACTCCTAGTTCGTGGAGTCTGTGGCAAAGCTGTGGTTGAGACTCGAGCATAGGGGTGCGGACTCGAGCGCATACTGACTACGCTAAACGGCCGTTCACCTTTGGTGCAGGGTTCCCAGGCCAATCGCTGACATTGCGTTGCCAGTTCACAGTCTGCGGGCGATCGATTCCGCCTGGGCGCCCAGTTTGGCCAACCTCAGGTCGGCAAACGGAGTGAGTGCACCACCCATTCGGTTGGTTACGAATGCCACGGACAGGCCGGTCTCAGGGTCAGCGAATGCCCCTGATCCACCAAGTCCGTAGTGCCCGAAGGCCTGCTGAGACGAATTGCGGCTGGCAACAAAGGCCGAGTGATATCCGAGTCGCCAATTCATGCGGATTCCGAGCACATAATCGCGTGCAGTGGTCTGTACCTCGCCGATCTGTTCGAGGGTTTCTTCGCTCAGGAACCTGTCTCCTCCTACCACTCCCTGGTTCGCCAGTGCTGCGTACATACGGGCGAGGGCGCGAGCACTGAAAACGCCGTTCCAGCCGGGCATGACGTAATCGTGGATCGAGGGATTGCGGACCAACTGGTCGAACCCCGCCGGCATGCCGGCATCCGCGATATTCCTGAGCGCAGGCAACCGGGTCAACGCGAAGGAAGCGGTGTCCCACGGCACCTTGAATTGATTGATGCGGGGGAACAACTTTGCGATGCGATGGCGTTCGCCCTCGGGCACCTGGAACCAGAATTCCGGAATTCCGAGAGGCTCTGCAATCTCTGTCCGGACCAGGTCGGTAAACGATGAACCAGTTGCGCGAGTTGTCAGCTCGGCGACCAGCGAACCGAATGTGACTGCGTGATAACCGGGTGTGGTGAGGCGGCGACGGTCCGGTGTGGCCAATGCGAGGGCGTCGACGATGCTGTCGTGATCGAGCAGCGCCAAACGGCCCGGAACCAGGCTGCGTACACGATGCAACCCGGCCTGGTGGGTCAACAGTTGCCGCACAGTCACTGTTTCCTTGCCTGAGCTTGCGAACTCGGGCCAATACTCGGCGACAGGCGTGTCGTAATCGATCAGTCCACGTTCCACGACACGGTGCAAAACCGTACTGGCAACACCCTTTCCGGTGGAGAAGGACACAGACACGGTGTCGGGTAGCCAGCGGGTGTCCCGGGTCGACCACCCGGACCAGATATCGATGACGGGCTCCCCACCGAGATAGACCGCCAGTGCGCCGCCGCCGCTGGATGGGCGTTCGAAGAGGCGAAAGAACTGTGCGGCAAGCTGACCGAACCGCGGATCGACGAGCATGACGCGTGGAGTGGAAAGCGTGGGACTCACGGGCGACGCACTGCGACCGACCGTCGGAAGATCGCGACGAATCTTGGGTGCAACATCGGTCGGGAGTAACTCCTCGAACTCACGTGGGCTCGTCATAATGTGCACTTCTCATTCAACCGGGGGTGGCTGATTACCACCCCGCTACTTCTCTGAAACGCTACGGAAACCCGCAGGATTCCACGGTTGGGGCTATTGGGACAGATGGAGCAGAAGTGCTCTAAGACAAGGACTTGCGGCAGGCCGGATGACACTTTTTGCGGGTCGAAGTCGAGCAGAAAGACCCTGTGGATGTGTCGTGGAACAGTGCATCCTGAGGGAAGGCGCGTGAGACGCTCCGTTGTCGGGAGTGCGCACGGCCGCATGGAGAACTTGGAGGCCCGTTGTGATGTACGACCATTATTCGGGTAGTTGGGGTTGGGGCTACGTATTGATGTTCGTTGGTATGGCCTTGTTCTGGGGCCTGCTGATCTTGGGGATTTTTCTGCTGATTCGCTATGCCGGACATGGACCCGCAGAGTCGGGGAGTAAGTCGTTCGGGGGCAGTCCGTCGGCAAGGTTTCCGCCGCCGCGTCACAGCGCGGAGCAACTGCTCGCCGAGCGTTTCGCACGTGGGGAGATCGACGAGACGGAATACCGGAGCCGCCTGACTGTATTACGAACAGAGCCGTCCCCCTGAATAATTCGCCGCGATTTCCGAAGGAGGTGATGGCAATGGACGCGATGCAGGTGTTCCACATGTTCATGATGTTTCTCCACGGCATGGGCATACTGCCGCCCATGCAGATGATGCCGATGATGTAACCCCGGAGTGAGGAATCCCAGAGCGAGGAATCGAGCGACATGGTCAAGCACTGGCTGGTGACGGACGCGGAATGCGACGACACACGAGAGCCGTACCGGACGAGGGTGGCCGGGGCCGGTCGGCACCTTCCCGTCACACGACTCACAACCGAGGATCTGATGGCGACAACCCGCCATGAGACTCATGTCGATCTCGAACGACTGACAGGAATCCACGAGCGTCGGGTCAGTGTAGGCGACGAGGATTCTTACACTCTTGCGATTTCAGCCGCGCAGGACGCATTGCGACGGTCGGGTTGTGCTGCCGCGTCGATAGACGTGGTGATCAGCTGTAGTATCACCAAGTTCCGTGGCGGCCTCACTCAGTGGCTCGAGCCGACGATGAGTAGTGCCGTCGCGCAGGCCCTCGGCGCTGACAAGGCTATGACTTTCGATCTTTCGAATGCTTGCGCTGGGATGCTCACCGGTGTGATGGTGGCGAACAACTGGATTCGCCAGGGCCTAATCGAGCGGGCACTGGTCGTCAGCGGTGAGTACATTTCGCAGCTCGGTCAGAATGCAGCGAAGCATATTCACAACATCATGAGCAAAGAATTAGCGTCTCTGACCTTGGGCGATGCGGGCGCGGCACTTGTCCTCGAACGGGCGCCCACCGGTACGGCCGGGATCCGCCTCGCCGGATTTACGACTGTCGCCGATTACAGCCGTTTGTGCCTCGCTTACCCGAAGGGCAGTGCGCCGGGTGCTCGGATGTTCACTAATTCACGAGCCATCCAGAAGGCTGCTATCGCCGATACCCCGTTACTGCTGCACGAGGTACTCGACACACTCGGGCTGTCGATACACGAGATAGACCATGTGATCACCCATCAAACTTCGGCACGGGCAATCAAGAAGGGTATGGCTGAGATGGAGGCGTCGTTCGGTGACAGTCCGCGGCATGACGCCGTCATCACCGTCGATCGATATGGGAACACAGCATCGACAACCCACACCGTGGCGTTGGTCGAAGAACTCGAGGCGGGCCGGATCAAGCCGGGCGAGACTGTCGCGTTGATCTCGTTGGCTTCCGGGTTGGAGATCGGGGTAGTGCTGGTGGAAATCGACGAAGAACTGGTGGCGCGCTATGGGAACGATCATTGAGCAGTTGTACGTCACTCGGGCTGGATGGCTGAGTCGGCACAGTGCACTCCACCTTGCGGTAGCGGCGGCGAAGTCTTGCCTCGAACAGGCCGGTTGCCGCCCGGACGAACTGGACCTGCTCCTGAACGCCGGTCTGTATCGTGACCGCAACCTCGGTGAGCCAGCCCTTGCCGCGCTGATCCAAGACGACATCGGCGCTCATCCGGAGGACCCGCACACCGGCGAGCACGGCACGTTCTCCTTCGATATTGCGAACGGCACCTGTGGCGTGCTGACCGCACTGCAGATTGTCGACGGATTTCTTCGCTCTCACGTGATCGAACGTGCCCTCGTTGTCGCCAGTGATGCGGACCCGGGACATCGGCTCAGTGAGCGGTTTCCGTTTTCGGCAGTCGGGGGAGCCGCGTTGTGTCGCTGGACCGACGATGAGTACGGGCTCGGCCCGGTGCAGTGGGTGAACAATCTCGACGGCGGTGATTCTTTCCGGGCAACGGTCAGTCAAGCTGACAACCGAAACGTCCTGCGTTTCAACGAGTCCGATTCGCTCGACGACGACTACGCCGCAGCTGGCTACGAAGCAGTCGCCGCCTGTCTGCAGCAGGCGGAACTCGATCTGGCCGAGGTCGATTCGATCGTGGCCGCCCCCGCCTGCCCCGGTTTTCGTTCGGCATTGGCAACAAAGCTGGGGATACCCAGCTCACGCGTCACCGTTGCCGAAGACGAGCACATACATACCGCTGCACTGATCGCAGGTTTGGAGAGGGACGAACCCCGACGCTCTGCGGGTGCACGGACAATTCTTGTCGCAGTGGGCGCCGGCGTGACCGCCGGTGCCGCTCTGTACAACGCCCCGCCGAACCGCACTGCGCGGTGAGGGATTCAGCTGTCCTTGCCTGCGGAGTCTTCCTGTGTCGCGACCGGTGTCGGTACTGCAGACTCTGGACCGACTAGATTCTCGCGCAGGGTCGCACCCTCGTACTCGGGTCGGAACAGACCCCGAGTGTGAAGTACCGGAATCACCAGGTCGACAAAATCTTCCAGCCCTTGCGGATCAGATCATGGATGCCGAGACATCGGTAACTCCGGTGCCTACTTCGCGCTCGTGCGGGGCCCTCCAGGAGGACGCGATCGCGGCGGTGGGACGTGATGGCGGAGGTTCGGGTCAAATATAGGCCGCGGAGGGGTTGCGTGAGACGTGGTGTCACACTAAGTTTAGGCGCAATCGAGTTCGTTGATCGCGATCGACGAACAGGCGCCTGGAGGAGACACCGATGGTTCGGTCAACGTCTATCGAAATGGATCAGCCTTACCGCGAGTTGCTCGCAACACTGTCTGATGGGTCCGTGCACAGACGGTTCGATCCCTACCTCGATATCGACTGGGATTCAACGGAATTCGCGATAGACCCGAATGATCCGCGGTGGGTGCTTTCGGCAGTGTCGGATCCACTCGGTGCCACATGTTGGTATCAGGATCAACCGTTGGAACGTCGTATCGAGATGGGTAAATGGCGTCAGGCGAACGTGACCAAGGTGGGTTCGGCATTCGAGAGCATCCTGATCCGAGGAATGCTGCAGTACATCATGGCGCTGCCCAACAAATCGCCCGAGTTTCGGTACTGCCTTCACGAGATGACCGAAGAGTGCAACCACATTCAGATGTTCCAGGAATTCGTCAATCGGGTGGATATCGACGTGCCGGGGATGCGTCCGTTGTTCCGCCGCTTGTCACCGTTTGTCGGGTTGCTCGGCGCCAAGTTCCCGGTCATCTTCTTCATCGGCATCCTAGCCGGTGAAGAGCCTATCGACCATTTTCAGAAAGACCTTATCCGTGAAGGTAAGGACACGGTGCCGGTCATGCTGCGCACCATGGAGATTCACATCGCCGAGGAGGCCCGGCACATCTCCTTTGCTCACGACTTCTTGCGCCAGCATGTTCCCGCGCTGAGTCCTTTCGGTCGAGCGATGACGTCCGTTGCATTTCCCGGTGCAATGCGGTGGTTGTCCGGCGAAATAATGTCACCGCCAAAGGAATTTGCGAAGAAGTTCGACATTCCCGAGTCGGTGATGAGGGAGGCATTCTGGCGCAGCCCGCAGTCGCGTCGGATTCTGGGAAATTACTTCGGTGAAATGCGAACGTTGGCAGACGAACTCGGTTTGATGAATCCTGTGTCGAGGCGGGCGTGGCGAAAGCTCGGTATTGCCGGCGATATGGCCCGGTATCGCGGTGAGCCGAGACGATCGGAGAAGGTGCGAGCCACTTAGTGGGCGGAGCTGACGAGTCCTTCGATCGGCCAGCACTGCGATCGTCTGATCGGTCAGGACTCCGCCGGAGACCCCGCCAGATGAACTATCAAGACCTGGCGGCCTGGCACAAGAATCTGGTGCAGGGCACCAGCCCGGACATGACGAACAAGCTGAATCAAGCGGCGACGGCCATGGAACAGATCATCGTTCCGGTGCAATGGGTGTCGACGTCCACCCCGCTCTCCGCGAAGGTTCGCTCACACGAAGGCGACATGTACGTCGTCGACTCCTTCGTCAGCGTTATGACAAAGAACGCGCAGGCTCCCGACGGCCTGCAGTCGACGGCTACCTACAGCATCACCCTGGATCGGAGCGACAACTGGCAGATCACCGATGTCGGCGGCATCGGTGCAGTGGCCGGTGCGAAATAGCCGCAGGTATGTGTTCGATCTAAGGTTGCGGTTCCGCGTCGGTGCAACGTGGGAGACTGGTTCGGTGAGGTTGTATCGAGACACAGCGGTGGTGCTACGCCTGCATAAGCTGGGCGAAGCTGACCACATCGTCACGTTGCTCACCAATCAGTTCGGGTTGGTGCGTGCCGTGGCCAAAGGTGTCCGTAGAACCACGTCCAAGTTCGGTGCCAGGCTGGAACCGTTTGCGCACGTCGACGTCCAACTGTTGCCGGGCAGAAACCTGGACATCATCACGCAGGTACAGACGGTCGACGCTTTTGCCACCGACATAGTCGATGATTACAGCCGGTACACCACGGCCTGCGCGATCCTCGAGACTGCGGAGCGGTTGGCCGGCGAAGAACGTGCACCCGCGCCGCAACTTCAGCGACTGACTGTCGGAGCATTGCGGGCCATCGCGGAGCAGGGACGTCCCGTCGAGTTCGTTCTCGACGCTTTTTTACTCCGAGCCATGGGCTACGCCGGATGGGCGCCCGCCCTCGAAGAATGTGCCAAGTGTTCGGCTCCCGGCCCGCATCGTGCGTTCCACGTCGCGGCCGGTGGAGCGGTGTGCACGTACTGCCGCCCGCCAGGTTCGGCGACGCCGTCGCCCGGTGTTCTTGATCTCATGGATGCGCTCGTGCGCGGTGAATGGGAGGGGACCGACGAGGCCCCGATGTCGCTGCGAACCCAGGCCAGTGGCCTGGTCGCCGCACATTTGCAATGGCATCTCGAGCGGCAATTGCGCACTTTGCCGCTCATCGAACGCTCCCGGCCGCATGCGGCAGTCGAGGTTGCCGCGGCAGTGGGGCAGGATGGAACGCGTGATTCGACGACGCGAACCGCGCACTCTGCCTGACTCCTCCGCAGATCGGGTGATCCGGCCTCCGGACCCCCATCCCTCCGGAGCCAAACCGCCGATCCTGCAAACCGAACTGATCCCGCGCCACGTAGCGCTGGTGATGGACGGCAACGGGCGCTGGGCGCAAGAACGCGGACTACCGCGAACTGCCGGTCACGAACGCGGTGAAGCAGTATTGATGGACTCCGTCTGCGGGTGCATCGAAATGGGCGTCGAGTGGCTCTCCGCGTACGCCTTCTCCACCGAGAACTGGAAGCGAAGCCCCGACGAGGTGAAGTTCCTCATGGGCTTCAACCGTGACGTCATCCGTCGTCGACGCGACGAGATGAACGAGATGGGGGTGCGGGTCCGCTGGGCGGGACGGAAGCCGCGGTTGTGGGCCAGCGTCATCAAGGAACTCGAAATCGCCGAAGAACTTACCAAGAACAACACGGTGATGAACCTGACGATGTGCGTCAACTACGGCGGACGAGCCGAAATCGCCGATGCAGTCAAGGAAATCGCCCGACGGGTCGCCGCGGGACAGATCAATCCCGAAAAGATCACCGAGGCAACGGTTGCCAAGTATCTCGACGAGCCCGACATGCCTGACGTCGACCTGTTCCTGAGACCGTCGGGGGAGCAGCGGACGTCGAACTTCTTGATCTGGCAGTCCGCCTACGCCGAAATGGTGTACCAGGACAAGCTTTTTCCCGATTTTGATCGCCGTGACCTCTGGGCCGCGTGCGTTGAGTATGCATCCCGCGACCGCCGATTTGGTGGCGTGAAATGACAGGTGAAGACATGACCGAGACAACCGACCATGCCGCGCAATTGCAGGAACGTGCTGCCGAAGCACTGGCGCATTTTGTGACCGTCGACGTAGCCGACGACGGCTCACTGGGTTTTCAGTACTCCGGTGCCCTGTGCTCGGTCCAGGCGATGAATCTTTCCGAAGGCCTCGATGTTCTGTCGATGACCTGCGTGCTGGCGTGGGATCGCCCCGTCAGCGCTGCGCTTCACCGCAAGGTGGCCGAGCGCAATCGCACCATCCAGTTCGGATCGATTGCGGTGTTCGGTCACGGCAGCCTCGCTGATGTGATTCTGCGCTATACCTTTCCAGCGGCCGGATTGGCCGACGAAGCACTTACCACGATGCTGCTGTTGGCGCTCACCGGAGCAGATACGGCTCGGCAGGGACTACTTCCCTAAGTCCGAACGCGACAACACAACCGCCGAACAGACGGTCGGCATCCTTCGTTCGAGGAGTCGTGGTCGACGCGGCAGCCCAAGGTCGACAGGTCGGATCCGCGCTGACCACAGCAGCGCTCGGCCGCGCCGGCGAACTCGGTGCCCGCACCGTGGATCTGACCTCCCGAAGTTCGCGGGTAGCCGCGAATCAGCTCTACCGGAAACTTGGTTTCGAGCTGCGTGAATCTAATTTGCTTCGGTTCTCAATGGCCGATTGAACGGGCCGACTAAACAGCAGCGGCACAATCGCGGCACGTACCGAAAATCTCGACGGTGTGACTGACGTCGGTGAAACCGTTGTCGTCGGCGATGGTCTGTGACCACAGCTCGACGATCGGGCCCTCGACCTCCACGGTGAACCCGCAGGTGCGGCAGACCAAATGGTGGTGATGGCCGGAAGAGCAACGGCGATAAACGGATTCACCGCTGTCGGTGCGCAAAACATCGATGGTTCCGGCGTCGGAAAGTGCTTGCAGGGTTCGGTAGACGGTGGTCAGTCCGATGCCCTCACCGCGCTTGCGCAGTTCGTCGTGAAGTTCCTGGGCAGACTTGAACTCGTCGATGTCGTCGAGCAGCGCGGAGATCGCGCTGCGCTGCTTGGTGGAACGAATGCCGACGGTGGCAGAGCTGCGCTTGACTGCTGTCGGTCCGATGTTGTTCATGGTGGTGGTGATCATCCTTCTTCTGCGTGGGCGACAGCATCGACGACGATGTGAGCAAGATGGTCGTCGGCCAGTCGGTAGAGAACTTCGCGGCCGTGACGCTCGCCGCGGACTACTCCGGCAGCTTTGAGGACACGGAGATGCTGACTGATGAGCGGTTGAGTGACGCCGAGTGCGCCGACGAGTTCATGAACGCATCGCTGCGATTCCTGGAGTTGGAGCACGATGGCGATGCGCACGGGAGCGGCGAGGGCGCGCAGGATTTCGCCTGCTGCAGCCAGGGTTTCCTTCGGGGGAACTACGGCCGGTGGAATGGCGTCGAAAGGACTATGCGCGTGATCCCGGGTGTTATGGAGATCGCCGGTATCCGCAATGCTCACAGCGAGGCTCCTTCGAGGGATCTATCACGACGTTCTGGTGTAGCCATCAGACCACACTATTGCAAATCACATTCATTTTGATATGCATAAGTACGCATGTCAACCGTGGCGGGAAGTCCGCTTCTGTGGCCAGTTAGGCTAGGTAGGCAAAAAGCGCAGGAAAACCGTGCATCTATTACCCAGATGGAGAGCAATCCAGTGGCACCGAAGTCCAAGATCGAAGCCGTCGTCAATCTCGCCAAGCGGCGGGGCCTGGTCTACCCGTGCGGTGAGATCTACGGCGGTACAAAGTCCGCGTGGGACTACGGCCCATTGGGTGTCGAGCTCAAGGACAACATCAAGCGTCAGTGGTGGCGCAACATGGTCACCAGCCGCGAAGACGTCGTCGGCCTCGACTCCTCCGTCATCCTGCCCCGCGAGGTGTGGGTTGCTTCCGGTCACGTCGGTGTCTTCAACGACCCGCTTGTCGAGTGCCTCAACTGCCACAAGCGTCACCGTCAGGATCACCTGCAGGAGGCGTACGCGGCAAAGAAGAAGATGGACAACCCGGACGACGTCACAATGGACCTCGTCGGTTGCCCCGATTGCGGCACCATCGGTCAGTGGACCGAACCGCGCGACTTCAACATGATGCTCAAGACGCACCTCGGCCCCGTCGAGACGGAAGAGGGCATGCACTACCTGCGTCCCGAAACCGCGCAGGGCATCTTCGTCAACTTTGCCAACGTGCTCACCACGTCGCGCAAGAAGCCGCCGTTCGGCATCGGCCAGATCGGCAAGAGCTTCCGCAACGAGATCACGCCCGGAAACTTCATCTTCCGCACCCGCGAGTTCGAGCAGATGGAGATGGAATTCTTCGTCAAGCCCGGTGAAGACGACGAGTGGCACCAGTACTGGATCGACTACCGCATGGACTGGTACACCGGCCTGGGTATCAACGCGGACAACCTGCGTCTGTACAAGCATGCGCAGGAGAAGCTTTCGCACTACTCCAAGGGCACCACCGACATCGAGTACCGCTTCCACTTCCAGGGCAGCGAATGGGGCGAGCTCGAAGGCATTGCTAACCGCACCGACTTCGATCTCTCGACGCACTCCAAGCATTCGGGTACAGATCTGAATTACTACGACCAGACGACCGGCGAGCGCTACACGCCGTACGTCATCGAGCCGGCAGCCGGCCTCACCCGTTCGCTCATGGCCTTCCTGGTCGACGCGTACACCGAGGACGAGGCGCCCAACTCCAAGGGTGGCGTCGACAAGCGCACCGTGCTGCGTCTTGATCGTCGTCTGGCTCCGGTCAAGGCTGCAGTGTTGCCGCTCTCGCGTAACGCTGACCTCACGCCGAAGGCGAAAGACCTTGCAGCGCAGCTGCGTCAGAACTGGAACGTCGAATTCGACGATGCCGGTGCTATCGGTCGTCGTTACCGTCGTCAGGACGAGATCGGTACACCGTTCTGCATCACGGTCGACTTCGACACCCTCGAAGACCATGCAGTCACCGTGCGTGAGCGCGATTCCATGGCACAGGAACGCGTCGCACTCGATCAGGTCGAAAGCTACCTGGCAGCACGTTTGATCGGTTCCTAGCCGTAGGTGTAATCCGGGCGGCCTTCCTCTTCGCTGAGGGAGGCCGCCCCTTTTTTTCTGGCGTGGCGGGTCACGAAGGCGCAGGATCGAAGTATGAGAAACCTGTCGGTGACAAACAGCGTGACCCTCGACGGCGTGATGCAAGCTCCCGGTGGACCCGACGAAGACCGCCGCGGCGGCTTCGAACATGGCGGCTGGGCAGCGCCGTTCAGCGATCTGGTGATGGCCCGAAAAATGGGGGAGGGCATCGCCGAGAAATCGGATCTGCTTTTCGGGCGGCGCACCTACGAGCAGTTTGCATCGTATTGGCCATTCCAGACCGGTAATCCGTTTACCGAGGTGCTCGACAACACCCGGAAGTACGTTGCGTCACGCACACTGACCGAACCGTTGCTGTGGAAGAACTCCACGCTTCTGCCCGGAGATGCAGGCGATGCGGTCGCGGCGCTGAAGGAAACCCCCGGCCCGAATGTGGTGATTCTCGGGAGCGGTGAACTGATTTCGGCTCTGGCATGCCGCCGCCTCATCGACACCTACATACTGCTCATTCATCCGTTGGTGCTCGGGACGGGACGAAAGTTGTTTCCCGACGGGTCAGCTCTGGCTCAATTCACCCTGGTCGAAAGTATCTCCACCACAACGGGAGTCATCATCGCGACATATCAGCTGGCGTGAAGTGCTCGACCTGCCATTTTTGCGTTCTTGATGCTTGTGCGCTGGTAGTGGTGACCCACGGCGGGTAGACGCGAATGGCACGCTTTCCGCCTGTGAAATCAGTAGATACTACGCCGCGCTTGACCAGAGCGTAGACGGGAAAGGTGAAGTACCCGAACTGTTTTCCGTCGCTGACCCGCACGATGAATATCTCGACGCCGTCGCTGGTATCGAACGGGCGGATGGGCCCGGCATCGGAACGACGCCACAGCGTCACGAACTGGCCGAGTTTGGTGGGCGTGGTCTTGGCGATTCGAAACACCGCGCTCGACCCGTTGACGGTCAGGGTATGCGCGCCGTATTCCGCACCCTCGGGTTCGGGAACCGGTGTGGACCACGTGCATTCGTGTGAGTTCATCGACAAAAATAATTGCACACGCCACCGACAGCGCCCAGGCAGGGCGCCGCCGGTGCAGCGGTGTTCACGCAGACGGAACTTTGTCATCCACCTGTCCGAATGTCTGGACGTGCCTCTGCGTCAAAGAAATTCGTTGCTATTGGCCGGCGGGCATGTACCGGCCTACTCGCAGAGCGCATTGGTCGAGGCGCCGATGGCTGCGGTCAGTGATGCCATCAATCGCATCATCGACGCGCACGACACATTTCCTGCCGTCGTGGTCGATCACCATTGGGATTTGGTTGCCGGCAACCGGGCGGTGGGCATCCTGCCCGAAGG
Source organism: Rhodococcus sp. IEGM 1379 (assembly GCF_030056815.1). Classification (GTDB taxonomy): domain Bacteria; phylum Actinomycetota; class Actinomycetes; order Mycobacteriales; family Mycobacteriaceae; genus Rhodococcus_F. Next base: position 97,080 of record NZ_JASHKR010000004.1, on the reverse strand, counting down.
GGTCGCGCCATTTCTCCTGGAGCCACCGGTGAATGTGCTGCGTCTCGAGGTGACGCCGGACGCACAACTGGGCGCGCTGCTCGAAGAACTGCGGACCTATCCCAGCGGCGGCGAATGGCATGAAGACGAGTTGAGTTCCCTCTTGGTGCCCTTACGGATTCGCGCCGGCGACACCGAACTGGCGATGTTCAGTACCACCACCGTGTTCGGTACGCCGCGCGACGTCACCTTGGCCGAGATCGCGATCGAGTCTTTCTATCCCTCAGATCCCGCGACCGCGGAGTTCTCCAGATCTGTCGGTTGGATCTACCGGGACTTCTTGCCGAACTTGAGCTTCCACGGAACCAGCGCCGACTCGATCTGAACGCTCAGGCTCATCTTGGAGACACCCTCGGTGCGCTCCTCGAAACGAATCGGAGTTTCGGCGATCTTCATGCCGCGCTGCACAACTCGGTAATTCATCTCGACCTGGAATGCGTAGCCGTTGCTCTGTACCGATTCCACATCGATGTCACGCAAAGTCTTTGCATGCCAGGCCTTGAATCCAGCAGTCGCGTCCTTGACGTGCAGTCGCAGGATCGCGTTGACGTAGAAGTTGGCCCAGGCCGACAGTGCCTTGCGGTGCCACGGCCAGTCTCCGGCGACTGCGCCACCCTCGACGTAGCGTGATCCAAGCACCACGGCAGCGTCTGTTGTGGTGAGGATCTCGATCATCGAGGGGATTACCTCGGACGGATGCGAGAGATCGGCATCCATTTGAATGACGATGTCCGCATTCTCGGCGAGAGCGCGCGTCATTCCGGCGACGTAGGCGCGGCCGAGTCCGTCCTTGACGGTGCGATGAAGAACACCTACCGGGATGGGTCCGTCGATGCCCAATTTGTCGGCAACGTCACCCGTTCCATCGGGAGAGTTGTCGTCTACCACGAGGACATGCAGGTTCGGGATCTTCAACGCGGCAAGGCGATCGACGAGCTTGGGCAGGTTCTCACGCTCGTTGTACGTAGGTACAACCACGGTTATCTGCGGGGCGACGCTTTCCATAACACCTTCGTATGATCTGTGATCCCGACTTGCCGGATGGAGCGTACGACGAGGTCGGTCGCGAACAAAGACAGAATTTTACTACCTCGAGAGCTCGACTCAGAACCGGCCGCCGCCGCCACCCCCACGACTGCCTCGCCCGCCGCCCCCGCCGCTGAACCCGCCGCCGCCGAAACCGCCGCCTCGACCGCTACTGCTCGGGCCGCCGTACGACCGCGGACCGCCGCCACCGCGCAGAACACTGTTGATCAGAATTCCGCCGAGGATCGCGCCGGCAGCGTTGTTGCCACCGCCCCCGCCGCGAGGACGCTGGCTCGCTTCCCAGGCGCTGACGTCGTTCTGAGCGGCACGCAGAGCATGTGTGGCCAACGCGGTAGCGGCCTGCGCGTGTTGCAGGGCCTTCGACGGATCGGAGGTCTGCAACTGCTGAGCTGCTTGCAGGTGACGCTGAGCCTCGGCGTAGCGGGTCCGTGCCTCGGCGCCGATCGCTCCCCGACGGGTATTGAGGAAGTCGCCGGCAGCGGTGATCTGGGCCTGCGCAGCCAGGATGTCCTGCGCGAGCCGCTGCTGCGCACGTTCGAGTTGCTGCTTCTGTTCCTGGGCCGCTGCGAGAAGTGCGTCCAACTGTGCGTCGGCCGCCACGACTTGATTGAAGGCACCGAGCGGATCGGTGTCCTTCGACGCTTGGGCGTGAGCCAGTGCCGCTTGCGCTGCGGCCTTGGCTGCAGCCAACTGCTCCCCGCCCTGCGCCAGATGCGAATCCGCCGCCGTGATTCCCTGCTGCACGTCCTCCATAGCGGCGGGCAAGGTTGCGATGGCGTTGCGGATGTCGTCGGCCGCGTGATCCACACCGTCGAGTAGTTTGCGCGCCTGATCCAGTGCGGCTTCCGCAGTCCGGATCGCTGTCACAGCGCCGCCCTGCTTGCCGGCCGGCAAGGCAACGGCGTCGCGGCCCGCTTCGATGGATTGTTCGGCAAGTGTCAACCGTTCACCGGCCATGGTCACGTTGCCGACCACCGGCGCCAACGTCGGAGCCGGGAACTGGTTTTTGAGCGTTGTCAGGACTTCCTCGGACTCGGGCAGGCGGACACTGAGTGCCACGACGCTCTGCGTCAGAGCGTCCAGCCTCGCGGGTGCATTGATGAGGAGGTCACGCATGGCGTCGAACTCTTCGACCCGCGCTTCCAATTCTTGATCGGCACGACCACAGGACGAAATGATGTCGATCAGCATCTGACGCCGCTGCTCCGGTGACTCCGGGATGGCGTCGTCAAGCTTCTGCCTGATCCCGAAGGCCCCGGCGAGCGTCGACGTGGCTTTGTCGAATGCCTGAGCAAAAGGTGCGACGGCGGCGTCACCGAATTCGCTGCGTGCGAGTTCGAGTTCTTCCTGGCTAGAAGAGATCGCATTGTCGGTCTCGACGAGAATCGCCTTGGCCCGCTCGTCGAGGGTCGGCAACGGAAGAGCATTCAGTCCGGCAATGTCGTCGGGCGCGATGTGCTTGGCAGCCTCGAGGCTTGCCTTGTTGTGATCGTTCTTACGTTTGCGTGAGTACAGAACCACGCCGCCGGTTCCGACGATCACCGCACCGCCGGCAATGAGCAGTGTGCTCGCGGACATGCCGCCGCTCTTGCTATTTGCGTCGCCCAGGGCGCCGGCAGTCGCAATCGCTGCGCCCGCCCAATCACCGTCGGCGAGAGCGGGTTCCAAGGCATCGCTTTTGACCGAGTCGATATCGGCTTGCGTGATATTGGTGAGGCCGGGGGGAACGTCGAGGTAGTACGCACGTTCCGTCGTCGCGACGGCCAGCAACACGTCCTTGCTGCCGAGAGTCGACTTCGTTGCAGTTTTGTCGGCCCACGACTGGCCACCCATCTCGTTGAAATCGGGGACGAACGCGACCCACAGATTGATCTGATGGTCTTCGCTGAGTTGGTCGATCGCGGTTTGTATGTCGTTCTTTTCGCCGCTGCTGAGAACACCGGCCGTATCGGTGATCTGGTTGGGAAGCACCAACGGCGGATCTGCCGACGCGGTGGCCGGGCTGAAGATCAGCGCGAGAATCCCGAAGAGTGCCGCGACTACTGACATAGCGCCCCAACGACGAATCGGGCGTAGATACGCCCGGCCGCGATCTGTCGGGGACGACTGCTCGATGTGTGCTGCGAAGGCCATGACGCAAATCTAACCGTTGTGGCGAGTCGGCAGCGCAGGTGACCGATGCGAACTGGCACAATTGCGGGAGTGAAACCAGCTTTCGGCAACCGCTCCCGCAACTCCACGCCCTCACGGGCCGGTGGCGGCTTCGGCGAGGGTCTGGCGCGATGGACCCGACGGTTCATTGCCGGGGCCATCCTCATGACGTTTGTTCTGATCGGTGGGACCGCGGCCCGAGTGTGGCAGGTTGCGCGAATCGACGACACCACCCCCGCCGACGCGATTGTCGTTCTCGGGGCGGCTCAGTATTCGGGAACTCCGTCGTCGGTATTCGAAGCCAGGCTCGAGCAGGCGTACAAGCTGTACAAGCGCGGCGTCGCCCCCCAGATCATCACCGTCGGCGGCAAGCAGGAAGGCGACGAGTACACCGAAGCTGCCTCGGGCAAGATGTATCTGAGCGACCGGGGGATACCGTCCAGCGCGATCACCGCAGTCGAAACGGGTTCCGATACCCTGCTCAGTATCGACGCCGTCAGTTCCGAAATGGCTTCACAGGGAATCAATTCCGCAGTTCTGGTCAGTGACCCCTGGCATTCGCTACGCACCCGAACGATGGCCCGCGACACCGGCCTCGAGGCCTGGACAGCTCCCACCAGGCAAGGCCCCGCTGTGTTCACTCGCGAATCCCAACTGCACGGAATCGCCCGCGAAACCGGCGCGCTGCTCTGGTACCAGCTCACACACTTCTCCGCTGACTTCCCCTACACCGCAGGGCAATAGGAGCATCCATCATGACGGCACACACCACCTACGGCGGCGGAACCTACTCCGAGCACGATCTGGAACGTCGCGTCGTCGAAACACCGAAACGAGCAGGATTGCCGGGCTCGCAGATTCCTGCGGCACAGCACCGTTCGGACTTCTCGCGTGACCGCGCCCGCGTGCAGCACTCCGCAGCGCTACGACGCCTCGCCGACAAAACGCAGGTCGTCGGTCCTCGCGACGGCGACACCCCACGCACCCGGCTGACGCACTCGATGGAAGTTGCCCAGATCGGCCGCGGAATCGCGGACGGGCTCGGGTGCGATCCCGACCTCGTCGACCTTGCGGGTTTGGCCCACGACATCGGGCATCCGCCATATGGGCACAATGGGGAGAAAGCGCTCGACGAAGTAGCTCACAATTGCGGCGGTTTTGAGGGCAATGCCCAGAACCTGCGCATACTTACCAGCCTCGAACCCAAGATTCTGCGACCCGACGGGTTCAGCGCCGGCCTCAACCTCACCCGTGCGGCCCTCGACGCCGCAATCAAATACCCGTGGACGAGGCCCGAACCCGGAGCCAAATTCGGTGCCTACGACGACGATGCCGACGTGTTGGCCTGGGTGCGCGAGGGCGCACCCGAGCATCGACAAGCATTGGAAGCGCAGGTCATGGACTGGGCGGACGACGTCGCCTATTCAGTGCACGACGTCGAAGACGGCGTGATTGCCGGTCGTATCGACCTGCGTTCACTGGCCGATCCGATCGAACAGCGAGCTCTCGCCGAATTGGGTGCGTCGGAGTTTCGGGGCCTCGTCGTCGACGATCTGATCGAAGCGGCGCAACGTCTGTCGGAACTGCCCGTAGTCCAAGGCGTCGGAAGCTACGACGGGACACTGCACAGTTCCGTCGCGCTGAAGAACTTGACCAGCGAATTGGTCGGACGCTTCGCGACTGCGGCGATCGCTCAGACTCGGTTGACCAACGGGGACCGTCCGCTCTCCCGATACCAGGCGGATCTCGACGTGCCCGAAGCTGTCGCATCCGAAGTTGCATTGCTGAAAACCGTTGCGCTGTATTACGTCATGTCCGATGCCGGACACAAGGCACGACAAGACCGTCAACGTGACCGGGTTCACCGAGTCGCGGAGTGGCTACTGGCAACCGCGCCTGCAGGATTGGATCCCCTCTTGGTTCCGGCGTGGGAACGAGCCGACGACGACGACGGCGCGCGCACCCGCGTCATCGTCGATCAGATCGCGTCGTACACCGAGAGCCGGCTCGAGCGCGTCGACAAGGCGAGTCTCGGCGCTCAAGCCAGCTGGGGCTGACCGCTCAGTTCGAGGGCGTCTGCGTCAGCGCCCATTCCGCGACCCTCCGTGCGCTCTCGGCTTCGGCGAGATCCTCGACGCGGGTCATGATCGACCAGCGCACGCCGAAAGGATCACGGATCGAGGCGAACCGGTCGCCGGAGACGAACGTGCCCACAGGTTCACGAACGATCGCACCAGCTTGGACTGCGCGCTCGACGACCGCGTCGACATCTGAGCAGTACAGTCCGATCGAGTAGCAGTCGGCGTCGCCCGCAGGCGCCGCGGTCAGTCCGTAATCGGGACTGGGCTCGCCGAGTTGGAGCCGACCGTTGCCGAAATCGAGGTCGGCGTGAACGACGACGCCGCTGAACTCGGTCACGTCGACCACGTGTGCGCCGTACACCAACCGATAGAATTCGATCGCGTCGGCGGCCCCCTTGATGGCTAGAAATGGGGTCAGGCTCGTCGAGCCGTGAGGGACACCGTCTGTGGTGTACTCGCCGGTCACGCCGTGCTGGAAAATGTTGTCTGGGTTCATGAATCGAAGGTAGCGCGGCCAGGTGGGGTGCGGCTTGAAGATTCGCGACGAATGAGGAGGACGGCACATGGCCACGCTCGGCGACAGTCGCGGAATTCTGTACCCGACCAAGCTCCCGACCTTTCACCGCGAACCGGCCGACGCCACGCTGGAAGGACGCATCCGGTGGTTCTGGGTCCCTCGATGGCAGCTGGCCCCCGGCCGGACGGTTCGCCAGGAAGTGTTGCCGTTTCCCGCTTCCAATCTGGTGGTCGAACCAGACGGGGTGTCCCTGGTCGGCCCGTCGACGGGGGCGTCGTACCGTGACCTGCGCGGCAGTGGCTGGGCGGTGGGTGCACTGTTGCGGCCGGCGGGACTCGCGTCGTTTCGAGTTGATCCGCAGACCATTCAGGACCTCGAAGTGCATATCGACGCGCCGGATCTGCACGTGGCTGTCATGTCCGCGATGGGTGAGGGCGACCACGAGGTGGGCAGGCAGCGCGCGATTGCGGCTTTCTCCGAGTGGGCGGCCGAGCACATTGCTCCGGACGACGAGAGCGGCCGACTAGCAAATGCCATGGAAGACCTTATCGCCTCGGACCGGACAGTGGTTCGCATCGGTGATATCGCTGAACATCTCGGTACCTCCATTCGCGGTGTCCAGCGCCTCGCTCAGCGATATGTCGGGCTACCACCCTTGGCGATCATTCGGCGCTACCGACTCCAGGAAGCCGCGCAGCGGCTACGCGAAGATCGGACGATGACGATAGCGCACGTGGCGGCCGATCTCGGTTACGCAGATCACGCTCACCTGTCCGCCGACTTCCGCAACGTCCTCGGTTTCACGCCGAACTCCTACCGACAGGATCCGGACAGCCCCTGACGAACTTGCCGTGTCAGGTGCGGTTCGTCGACCGCCTAGACTGACAGACGTGGCGGGCCGAATTTCTGACAGAGACATCGCGGCCATTCGCGAACGCACACGAATCGAAGACATCGTCGGTGAGTACGTCTCGCTCAAGCGCGCAGGCGGCGATTCCATCAAAGGCCTGTGCCCGTTCCACGACGAGAAGTCACCGTCGTTCCACGTGCGTCCCAACCACGGGCTCTACCACTGCTTCGGCTGCGGTGAGGGTGGCGACGTCTACTCCTTCCTTCAGAAGATGGATCACATCAGTTTCGTCGAAGCTGTCGAACAGTTGGCCGACCGACTGAACTACTCGATTTCCTACGAGGGCGGCGGTCCCTCGGTGCAGCGCGATCGCGGGACGCGCGCGCGATTGATCGCAGCCAATGCAGCAGCTCAGGAGTTCTACGCTGCCAGGTTGAAGGAACCCGACGCGCAAGCTGCGCGCGATTACCTGACCGAGCGAAACTTTGACGGTGCGGCTGCCCTGCAATTCGGCTGCGGTTACGCGCCCGACGGCTGGGATATTCTTACAAAACACTTGATGGCCAAGGGATTCGAGTTCAAAGAGCTCGAAGCCGCCGGCCTCTCCAAAGAGGGTCGACGCGGCCCCATCGACCGATTCCATCGTCGCCTGCTGTGGCCCATCCGCAGTGTTGCCGGCGATGTCATCGGCTTCGGCGCACGCAAACTTTTCGACGACGACACCATGCCGGGCAAGTACGTCAACACCCCGGAAACCATCCTGTACAAGAAGTCTCAGGTCTTGTTCGGTCTCGACCTCGCCAAACGCGATATCGCCAAGGGACACCAGGCCGTCGTCGTCGAGGGATACACCGACGTCATGGCGATGCACCTGGCCGGCGTCAAGACTGCCGTCGCATCCTGTGGCACGGCATTCGGCGAGGAGCATCTTGCGATGCTGCGCCGACTCCTGATGGACGACAGCTACTTTCGTGGCGAGATCATCTACACCTTCGATGGCGACGCCGCGGGACAAGCTGCTGCGATGAAGGCCTTCGAGGGCGACCAGAAGATGGCCGGGCAGACGTTTGTCGCCGTCGCGCCGGACGGAATGGATCCGTGCGATCTCCGTCTCGCATCCGGTGACGCAGCAGTTCGCGATCTTGTGGCGCGCCGCACCCCGATGTTCGAATTCGTCGTCAAATCCATACTTACCGAACATGACCTCGAGACCGCCGAAGGTCGCGTCGAGGCCTTGCGTCGGACTGTTCCCGTCGTTGCGCAGATCAAGGAATCGACACTGCGAGACAGCTACGCGAACCTGCTGTGCGGGTGGGTCGGTTGGGACGATCTTCCGTCCGTGCGCCGACGCGTTCGTGACGAAGCTCGCAAACGTGCCGCCATGCGCGGTTCGTCGCCCGCGCCCAAGCGTCGTCAAGTTATCGCGGAACCGAGCGACGACGCCTTGGCCCTGCCGATCAGCATCTCGAGGCCTCGCCCCAACGACCCGACGCTCTCTACCCAGCGAGCTGTCCTGAAGGCGGCCCTGCAGTACCCCGGGATCGCAGGAACAGTATTCGACTCCCTGCCTGCCGAAACGTTCACGCATCCGGCCTACGTGGCAATCAGGCAATCAATGGCAGACGTCGGAGGAACCAGTAAGGGTCTTGGCGGCGCTGAATGGATCGACGTCGTCACCAAGGGTGTCAATGACGTGACGGTTGCCTCGGTGATCTCGGAATTGGCCGTAGAACCGATGCCTTGCGACGAAGAGACCGTTCCGCGGTACATTACCGGCGTGCTCGCCCGACTGCAGGAAGCCTGGGTCGGTGAACAGGTCGCGGACCTCAAATCGAAGCTTCAACGAATCTCGCCGGCCGCAGCACCCGAGGAATATAACTCGCTGTTCGGCGACCTCGTCGCACTCGAGCAGTATCGCCGACAACTGCGTGAACAAGCTGTCGGCGATACCAGCGCCGGATTACCCGGCTGAGCTAGCGGTTCTTCTTCAACTGGTCGTGGGGGACCAGGATAGTCGTTTCCTCGTTGAGCGGCTTCATAGGCTCGAGCTTCGGCTGCGTGCTCAATGAGTCCGCCAACTTCTGACGCGACGCGTCCAGCACCTTCTTGGTGGCCGGACTGGTCGCCACAGCCTTGGCTGCCCGGCTGATCTGTTCGTATCGTGCGCGGCCTGCCTTCGTGCCCAGGACGTACCCAGCTGCAACACCGATCAACAAACGCATCATTCCCGCTTCCCTCCAGCACCGATCGTCCTGTCTCCATCCTGCCTGATGACTCGCTGGGCAGGCGATTTGGTACTTCGGTGATGCGTTCGCTAGAGTTTCTCAGGCAACGCCGGAACGGGCGCTGCAAGCAAGATAATCCCCTGTAGCTCAATTGGCA
>NZ_JASHKR010000004.1:0-87913 GCF_030056815.1 Rhodococcus sp. IEGM 1379 | reverse complement strand
GAGCTTCCGACTGTTAATCGGACGGTTACTGGTTCGAGTCCAGTCGGGGGAGCGTGTGACCCCCATTCGGAGCGATCCGGGTGGGGGTTTTTCGCTTTTTCTGTGTGTTGAACAGGCATGTGATGGGGGCTGGACTGCCGTATTGGTACTTCGGCGATGCATTGGGTAATGTTGTTTTCGGCAACGTCGTGATTGGCGCTGCTGGCAAGATAATCCCCTGTAGCTCAATTGGCAGAGCTTCCGACTGTTAATCGGACGGTTACTGGTTCGAGTCCAGTCGGGGGAGCGTAACGAAGATGTCCCTGATCCGCAATCGCGGGTCGGGGACATTTTTGTTATCCGGGCTGCGTTGAGGCTGGCACGCGTCAGAGGGCGAAAAGTGCTCTGCCCGTGGTGAATCGAGAGTAAGAAAAGCCCCGACGCAGTGATGCGCCGGGGCTTGACTTGAAAAGAACGACTACTTCGCTGCGCGGTCCGAGGGCTCGAACAGGCGCACGATGTGGGCCGGGTTGATGTAGTAGACCCCGTTGGGGGAGTGGAGGACCAACGTGTCCTCCGTGAAGTCCTTGACGGTGCCGTTGAGCTTCGCGCCATCGGACATGATGATGCGGATAGTGGCCTTGGAGTTCTTGAATTCAGAGAGTGCAAGCTTCATGTGATAATCCTGTTCCGTGGGGTGTGCTCTCCAACGGTATCGGGTTCACGCACTAATGCCGACCAAGTCCATATCTCGCGCACTCAGGTGAGGTGGACCAGTCACAACCTGCCCGGTTGTGATGTGCGTCGGACGGGCCGGTAACATTCGGACGCGCCGAGATGCAGTGCATTTCGGATGGGGCGGTAGCTCAGTCGGTTAGAGCCGTGGACTCATAATCCATTGGTCGTGGGTTCGAGCCCCACCCGCCCCACAATTAGTTTGCAGGTCAGAGGCCCTTTTGGAGAAATCCAAGAGGGCCTTTTTGCATCTCTGCCCACATTTTGCCCACACATGGCGTTACGCACGCTTCGAATCGAGCCTGGTGACGCCACTCGTAGCCAGCACCGCAGCATCGATCTTGTCCGCCACATCATCCAGATGGTCATCGAAAAGATGCCCATACAAGTCCAAGGTCATCGTCGCTGTCTTGTGTCCGAGCATTGTCTGAATGCCCTTCAGGTTCGCCCCTGCCGCAATACCAATGGATGCCGCAGAGTGGCGTAGGTCATGTGGCGTAATCTTCGGCACATTCGATTCTGTGACCGCATCATCGAACCAATCGCGGCGCGCATTCTTGTTTCGCATCACACCACCACCAGCGGCGGGACACACCAAGTCGACAGGATCCTTAGTCGCAATCGCAAGATTGATTTCGTCCGCCACGAAACGTGGCACAGATACCGAGCGGGCCTGATGATTCTTTACCGGACCCCACGTCAACTTCCCATCAATCTCAGTGACCTGTTCGACGATGCGCAGCCGCCGGCGCTTCTCATCCCACCGGTGAACTTTGAGCGCGGCCATCTCACCCCAGCGCAATCCGCAGAACCCGAGAATCAGAACGGTCAACTTTCCGTGCTTCGCGTACGTAGACAATGCGATCACTTGTTGACTGGTCAGGAACGTCGGCTCCGACTCCTCGATGCGAGGCAGCGTCAAACCTTTTGCAGGGTTCGACTGAATTCGATAGTCACGTACCGCCAGGTCAAGCAGCATTGAAAGAAGTTGGTGAGCTTTCTTCACGGTGGTTGGGGATAGTGGTTGCGCGACCAACTTCGCTAACCAAACCTCGATACTGGTTGCAGTCAGGTCAGCGACTTTCACGTCACGCCACTCGGGTGCAATCTGACCTTCCCATGTCAGCTCGTAGCGGCGCAGGCTTGACGGAGCGAGGTTCAGTTTCGTTGGCTTCCACTGCTCGTACATTTCGACGACAGTCGTCTTTCCCGCCGAGGGGGAGACGTAGATGCCCTTGAGCTTGTCGACCTCGACGTTGTTTGCCCACGCTTCTGCGGCCTTTTTGGTGGTGAATCCGCGTTTGTCGGTCTGCTTACCTTGAGGTGTTCGGTATCTGACTCGGTAACGGCGACCAGCTGCAGTGTCGTACGCCTTGACTGTCGCCATCAACTAATCCTTTCGTGTCCGCGTTGGGTGAGTTCTTTCCAGACGCGGATGAGTTTCGGTGTGACGCAGAGGTGATAGGCGAGTGTGTCGGTGTCGGAGGAGTAGAGGCGTTCGGTCTCTTCGAACTCGGCGCCGTCGATGAGTAGGCGTGCGGCGTATTCGTCGGCTTGCCGTTCCTGCCTGGAATGAACGCGGGCGTCGAGCGCATGACCGTGCCGTAGTGAGGCGTGCCCGAGTTCGTGCGCGAATGCACTGATTGTTTTCGAGGCAGTCATTCCGGCGTTCAACACGATGCACCGGTGTGACTCGTAGTAGCGGCCTTCCTCGCCGCGGGGTAAATCAGCTTCCATGACCAAGATCCCCGCGGCTGCCGCAGCATCGTAGAGCTGCTCCATCAATCAGCCGCTTACGGGATGAAGTCGTGGTCGGTCGCTTCGCCCTCGTCAGGGTCCGCAGTGTGAGCGACGTACGGAAGCCCTTCGAGGTCGTCAATCGTCAGAGGTTGATCCTTCCGAATCAACTGGTGAACGTTGTCGTCGTTCTTGCCGGCATCCTCGGCCGAAGTTTCTGATGGTTCGCGGTTGTTGATCGCGTTCGCCTTCTCGTACACGGTCCACCAGTCCTTCGCATCACGAAGAGAGTTAAGTCGCTGAGCGAGTTCAAGCGCGAGTTCGCCGTCACTTGCGGTGCCCACGAGCTTTCCCTCACGCTCGACGAACCCGTATACCTCCGCGTAAGTGAGCTTGCCCAGTTCGATGAGGGCATCCATCGGGCTGACCTTCACCGCCCGCGCGATCGTGATGATGTCGTCAGCTGACAGGCCGGCGTCGAGTCGAGTCTGCGCGGTCTTCCGTGTGACGCCCAGGTGCTCGCCGATTTCGGTGGTGGTGACGCGTCGGTTCGCCATTTCGCTGAACCAGGCCCTCTGATCATCCATACGAAACACCGTACTGGGTAACTTTTTACCCGTCAATGGGGTCATAACCTGCCCAGTTGGAAGTTTTTTAAACAATCTTCGTGTCACAACGTTGTCATTCACTCCTGAAGTGGGTTAACTTCTACCCATCGAACTTCGAATGGAGGTGAAAGTGAGAATGTTTCTACTCAGTTTGGATGAAGTCGAACGCGTCAAACGCGCGCACCGCATCAGCAGTGTCACCAGATTGGCGGAGGTCACAGCGCTTACCCGAAAAACCTGGTACACCGCGCTCCGCGACCGTCGGCCCACACCGCAAATCCTTGATGCGCTCGCCCGTCTCGGCGCACGACCCGATCGAATCCTGATCTCCGACGAGCCAGCTATGACCCTTTCCGCCTGAAACCAAGAAGGAGTCGACATGACTCTCCCAAAGTTGTTGACAGTCAAAGACGTTTGCGAGGCATCGCGACGCGGCGAAGTGCGGGTCCGCAACGCAGCGAACTCGGGGGCGTTGATCCCACAGCCACGGGAAGTGGGAAAGAAGTTCTTCTTCATCGAGTCGAACGTCGCGGACTGGATCAATCGCGGATCACCGGAGATGCCGGAACGATCAGCGCGCCGCCGCACCAATCAAATAGCCGCCAGCTGTGTCACCAGCTGACGGCCAACCCAAAGCCCCAAGCAAGGAATCTGATGACTGAGCAGGATCTCGTGGACAACCGCGATGACATGTCACTCACCGAGCGGGTTGAAGTTCGCCGCGCATTGGATGCGGCTGCGGGCGTCCGGTACGACGTGCCGCCAGTGAACAGCTTGACGCGCCTAGCTCGGATTGTGGGCCCTGGCCTGCGGCGCATCAGCAATCAGAAGTAAGCGAAGCCGCCACGGGGGCAACCGTGACGGCCTCATATTCACCTACCCAAAAGGAATGAACATGACTGAGAATACTGCACTTGTTACGGGTAAGAGCCGGCCGAAGGTGTTGGCTGACTTGTCGAAGTACGACCTCGAAGGCCGTGCGATCTCGACGGTCTACGTGAGCGCGTTCGATGACTGCCCCGAGATGTTGGTCGCGTACGGCGAGTTTGTGCGCGCCGCGAAGGCGGAGGGTCACGTCGTTGACGGTGGTTCGATCCACCGGTTCATGACGGGGGACGAACTGCAGAAGGTTCTGCTCGATAAGCAGTCGCAGTGGGACCGGATGCTGGAAATCTACAAGCAGGCTGCCAGTGGTGAAGAGGTCAAGGACTACCTCGTGAACACGCTGAAGGCGTGGTGCAACCGTGAGGGCGTCGAGGTTCCTGCTGTTGTGTCGGCGGTGAAGGCATGAGTGTCAACGAGGAACTTCTCCGGTCGGTGATGTCGCACATCGAGACGTGGCCGAACCTGCTGGATTCCACTAAGTGGCGCTGCGGAACATCGCGTTGCTTCGCGGGTTGGACAGCGGAATTGTCTGGTGCGACTTGGCTGTACGACTCAGAAGACATGGGCGCGATCGAGATTGATGGCCATCACGAGTTGCGTTACGCAATTGTGTCGACGCCCGCGGGGCGTGTGCAGCACGTGGAGTACTACGCGACCGAGATGTTGGGAATTTCGGAGGACGCTGCGGAGCAGTTGTTCGACGGGGACACCACAGTCAGCGAGCTGCGCGAGATGGTGAACAACCTGTGTGACTTCGGGACCGTGTACGACGCGGCACCGAAGACTCAGGCGGAGGTGACCGCACCATGAGTGCACTGTCAGATGGGATTTTCCGTGTGACGTTCTCCGGTGATCCGATCAATGGCCGGATCGGAGTGGACGTCGAGATCGATGGCCGTCACGTGGCTGGGCCAACGTTCGCGCTCGAAGAGTTCAAGGCTGCAACTGGTTTCGCTATCGGCTTGGTGGAGTCCTCGCCGCTGCGGAAGAAGTCGGCATGATGAGCCGCCTGGTCACTGCCCTCGGGTATGTCAGCTTGTTCGGTGTCGCAATCGTTTTCGCGTTCGCCGTGTACTACAGCATCCCGGATGGAGGGAACTGATATGGAATCGGTTGTTGTGTATGACGATCGGGTGATCTGGCACTTTGCGCCGGGCACGAAGATTCGGGAGCTCGGCAACACCGGACGCGAGTTCATTGTCGACAAGAAGATGCCCGGAAAGCTGTGGCTCGGTTCGACACCGTGCCAGGTTTCGGATCTGGAGATGCCTGTGGAGGTGATCGGCCGTGGATGCTGAAGAGCTGGCCGGCAACTTGGTCGAGAACCTCGAGGAGTTGGACGGGTTCGGGGAGTGGACGGAAGTCAACTACGACCGGTTCAACGGCGCGAATGCCAGGGGTTGGGCGACAGCGTATTTCGAGATCACCTCAGCGAATGGTCGAGATGCGTCGATGACGTACCTCGTCGCGTACCCGGTGTTGGACCTACCGGATGACGGCGCAGTGGATCGTGCGTACGACGCCGTCAAAGACACACAGATCGGGGTGACGCTGTGAAGATCAAAGGCCCGAAGGAAAGCCGCTTCGACTACAACTCCGACGCCACCCTCGGGTTCGTGCCGCCGACCGATGCGGTGATGTCCGCGAAAGCTGCACGCACCGTTGCCGTGAACGCTCACGACGTCGACGATGCGCGGCAACTGTTGCTGATGCTCGGACTGATCGAACCGGAGGCAGTGTGATGGCGACCCCGAAGAAGATCGCGTTGTGGTCGGACACGGATGACATCGCTACGTTCGCGCTCCAAGTGTGCGAGGACATCCGCGAATCCGACACCCGCACACTGCATGACCGACTGACCGCCCAGTGCGCACGCGAGCCCGGGCAGATGGCTCAAGCCATGATGGCGCTCGCAGCGTGGGTGAACCCCGAAGAACGGATCACCGCGCGACTCGACCGCGTCGAACGAATCACCGAGGTGAAAGCCACGAATGTGATGAGGGACAGGGGAGTGCGGGTATGACGTTCTCTCCGAAGGCCACGAAGTGCATGGCGTGTGGTGCGGCGATCTTCTTCTGCCGCACAAAGAATTCGGAACGGATGCCCGTCGAGTTCGAGCCGAACCCGAACGGAAACCTCGCAGTCACACCGCAAGCGGATGGCCTTCCTGAAGCGGTAGTGGTCCGGCCGGGTCAGGCAGCGGGGATGCGGGACGCCGGCCTCCTCACGTACATAAGCCATTTCGCGGCGTGCCCGATGGCGGACGAGTTCCGCCGCAAAGCCCGCCACAAACAAACCGTCGACACCTACCGCCGCAAGGCAACCCAATCGAAAGGGAACCGATGACACCTCGTTACCCGCAAGGCGCGCAACTCAGCTTCGCGCGCTACCTGATCCTGTCCTGCGCCATCATCGTCGGCGCCCTACTTGTAGGAGTGTTCCTGTGACCAGTTGGACTGAATCACCATTGGCCGCCTTCGACCTCGAGACGACCGGACCGATCCCGACGAAGGATCGCATCGTCACCGCATGCCTTGCGCGCATCGACGGCAAGACCGTCACGGCGCAGAACTGGTTGGTGGATCCGGAGATCGACATCCCGGAGGGTGCGTCGAACATTCACGGCGTCACCACCGACAGGGCCCGCGCAGAGGGTGCGCCGTATGCGGACGGCTACCAGCAGATCCGCGACGAACTCGAACGGGTGTGGGCTGAAGGCCGCATCGTATGCGCGTTCAATGGCAGCTTCGATTTCACGATGATCGATCGTGAAGGGCAGAGGCTCGGGTATCCGAAGCTGGTGTGCGGCCCGATCTTCGATCCCTACGTTGTGGACAAAGCTGTGGACAAGTACCGCAAAGGGAAGCGTCAACTGTCAGTGATGTGCGCTCACTACGAAATCAAACTTGAGAACGCACACAGTGCTGACGCTGACGCACTTGCTGCGGCCCGGCTGGCGTGGGTGCTTGGCAATCGCAACCGCGGCCTTGCGAAGTTCACCGTCGACGAACTGATGGAGAAGCAGACGATGTGGCGTCGAGAGCAGCAGGAAAGCCTCGCGGAGCACTTCGCGAGTAAGGGTCAGGACGTCTCGGACATCAACCCCGACTGGCCGATTCAGGGTGCAGCATGACCGCGCCCACCGAGCCTGGCGTGTATGGCGGCATCACCGACGAGGTTTACCACGGTGACCGAATCAGTCTCTCGTCGTCAGGTGCACGCAAACTGCTCGCACCATCCTGCCCAGCGAAGTTCCGTCACGAACAGGACAATCCGCCGGCGCCGAAAAAAGTGTTCGACTTCGGGCACGCGGCGCACTCACTCGTCCTCGGCTACGGATCCGAGCTCCGCGAGATTCCCGACAAACTGCTCGCGTCGAACGGTGCTGTAAGTACCGCCGCGGCAAAGGAGTTTGTTGCGAATGCACGGACCGAGGGTGCCGTCGCACTCAAACCTGCTGAGCACCAGAAGGTTCACGAGATGGCCGACGCGATCCGCAGTCACGAAACTGCAGCGGAACTACTCAGCAACGGCAAGCCCGAACAGTCGCTCTACTGGCGAGATCAAGCAACCGGCATCATGCGGCGAGCACGTCCCGACTGGCTCCCGAACGTGACAGGCTCACGCCTGGTCATAACGGACTACAAGACCGCGGTATCCGCCGACGAGAACGACTTTGTCAGGGCTGCCGGAGATTACGGCTACCACTGCCAAGCGCCCTGGTACTGCGACGGCATCATCGAGCTCGGCATTCACCCCGACCCCGAATTCGTTTTCGTGGTCCAGGAGAAGGAACCGCCGTACCTCGTCAACGTCGTCCAGCTCGCACCCGAAGCGATCGAACTCGGCCGGCAGCTCAACCGCATTGCGATCGAGACGTACGTGACATGCAGGCAGACCGGCATCTGGCCGGGATATGGCGAGGACATCAAGCTCGTCGATCTCCCGCCGTGGATCTACAACCAGCATGGCGACCCCGAACCGGAAATGGTGATCTGACATGGAGGCCAATCTCGTAACCATCGAGTGCTCACGCCCTGGCGACGGCTACACCCTGTTCGCCAGCGGCACCAGCCTTGATGTGCATCTCGCCGGTCCAGGTAGTCATGGCGGCACTGGGAAGATCCTCTGCGGCTTCGATCGTCACGCCCGAGATGACACCGGCCGCTACCTCGTCGGGTTCTCCGTCGGTGGCGGTTCTACTGGCCCCGGCTATCACCACCACCCTTGCGCGGAATGTGCCCAGCTGGCTGCCGACCGATCGGTAAGCGGAACCCACAAGAAGCTATTCCCAGCTCGATCGCCACAGGAAGTATGACAATGGATCTCACGGAATCAATCGCTCCGAAATCCGACCAACTCAACGCAGAAGATCTCCTGGCCGGGCCGCGCACCGTACAGATTAGGGAGGTCACCAAAGGTTCAGCCGAGCAGCCGTTCGACTTCCACCTCGTTGAGTTTCCCGGCCGCCCGTTTCGTCCGAGCAAGACTGTGCGGCGAATCATCGTCAACGCATGGGGCAAGGAGTCGTCCGCCTACACCGGCCGGCGCATGACCCTCTACCGCGACCCTGAGATCACGTTCGGCCGCGACAAGGTCGGCGGAATACGGATCTCGCACATGTCGGACATCGCCAAGCCCGAGACAGTAATGCTCACCGTCACCCGAGGGAAGCGCGCGCCGTACACGGTTGACCCACTGCCCGATGCACCGCCGATCATCACGAGCGCGCAGGCAGCTGAGATCGAGGATGACATCGCGAAAGCAGTCGACCGCGCTGAGCTCAACGCGATCGGCGCGCAGCTCAAGACGTTCGACCTGGCCGACCATCGTGGACGCCTGCAAGGGCTGTGGAAGTCGCGACTGTCCGAGCTGGAATCCGCCTCAAACCTGGTCGCAAAACCGGAACCTGATCAGGTCACGGCCCTGACTCTTCGGGATCGTCTCGTCGCGGCATTGGTCAGCGAAGGCAAGGCCGACGAGCCCGAACAGGTCGGTTATCTGTCGGGCGAGTTCAAGCGCCCGATCATGACTCTCGGTGATCTCACTGACGCCGAGGCGCTCGAGATAACCGAGTTCCTCGAGGGCGCCCAAAACCAGGACCAGCCGAAGTGACCGATCACGGCCTCGCTGAGGCCATGAAGACCACCGCAGTACCCAACGAGAAGAAGGAAGCCTGACATGGCGATTGTGAAAGATAACCCCAACGGCGACAAGGGAACCGTCGAAGGTATGGCGAAGTACAGCTTCATGTCCTCGCCGCCCGAACAGTTCGAGCACATCCCCGTCCCCGGTGAACGGCGTGTCATGAGCGTGACCGTGCAGTGCAAGGCAGTCATCGACGAAGAAGTCGACGAAGGTGTCCGCAAGCACGTCAAGTGGAAGATCGTCGAAGCCGAGATCGGCACCATGGCGCACCGCGCCGAAACCACCGAACCGACACTCGACTACGAGTCGGGGGAGAGCGGAGAGTACGGCGACTACGGCACCGGCGCACCCGCCAACATGACTGGCGCCGAGGACAACGACTCCGTCGACGACACGAACGAAAGCTCCGACGCCGGCGACGAACCCGCCGACAACGTCCACGCCATCGGCGGACCCAAACTCTTCTCCGAGTAACCAAAGTTTCGGTACACACAGTGTCACTGTTGGTACCGAAATGATGTGACACAATCGAATTCGGGTTCGGTCCCAGGAAATCTGGGATCGGACCCGTCTCACAACCAACGAAGGGACGGCCGTGGACCAGCCCACAACAGTTCTCGACCCCCGCGAAGCGGTCCTCTCCGAGCTCGACCAACTCCGCCAACGGCAAGCCGCAGACCGCGCAGCACGGCTCGACACTATCCGCCACGCACGAGCCTTAGGCCTCACCAACCAGTCTATCGGCGACGCACTCGGAGTCACCGAAGTCGCAGTCCGCAACATGATCAAAAGGGCTGGAACCGCATGAGAATTCGATCAACGAAGCCTGAGTTCTGGCGGTCCAGCACCATTGCCTCCGTCGACTGGGATGCACGGCTCGTTCTCAAGGGCTTGGAGTCGTACGTTGACGACAACGGGGTCGGGAAGGATGACCTAGCTCTGATCGTCGGAGATGTGTTCCCTCGCGACATGGTTGCGAATCCTCGCGACACTCTCGCGAGGGTGACTGAAGCTATCGGAAGCCTCTCCGAAGCTGGTTTACTCCATCGCTACAAGGTCGATGGGAAGCCGCTGCTCTACGTTTCGAACTGGGACAGCATTCAACGGATAGACAAACCGGGAAAGGGTCGTTTGCCCAGGCCAGACGGCACGATGGACTACAAAGAGTCAGTAATTCGGGAGAGCGTCGCGAGTCCTCGCGAGAGTGTCGCGCCTGGAACAGGGGAACAGGGGAACAGGGGAACAGAGGAAAAAGAAGATCGTCCCCCAGTTGAAACTGAAACCTCACTTGCCGCGGAACCGCGAAAACGCGGAGCACGAGCAATCGCTGAACACCTCAACGGAACCGCGCACTCACCCGACGCGCACACAATCGCTCGCGCCTACTCCGACTCCTGCCAAACCCCGATCGCCGGAAACACCCTCGCGAAGATCGCGCAAGCAATCGACTCGTGCCTCACCTCCGGAATCAACCGCACCCAAATCGAAGTCGGCATCCACGACTGGGCCGCATCACCAATGACCGCGCCGTCGACCATCCCCGACTTCGTCCACAAAGCCGCCAACCGGCCCACCGCAAGTGCAGCCGCGAATGGGGTCGGGAAGACCACCAAAAAAGCAATGGGCTGGGCGAACCTCGGAAACCAACTCGCCCAACAGCAAGCCGAAGCAATCAGCGGCACAACCACGAAAGGCATAACCGCATGACCATCATCGAAGCGACACCGCAGCAGCTCGCCGACGCCGGCGCGATCATCGGTCGAAGCGCCCTCTTCGACAACCGATTCGGAGAAGCCGACATCGGGCGGGCCTCAGCATGGGCAGAAGCACTCGCCCCGTACAACCTCGAAATCTCTGACGCACTGAACGCCGTCACCGCCCACTACCGCGCCGAACCCGAACGAATGATCATGCCCGCCGACGTCATCCGACTCGGCCGCGAAATCCGCATCGACCGCGCCCAACGTGAACCCGCAGCAGACCGGGAACTGCGGCAACTGCAACACGACCTGAAACACGGCCTAGCCCAGAACGATCCCCAGATCGGATTGCCCATCCGAGGAGCCGACGGACCACCCGTCCCCAGCGCCTACGAAGTGAACGGCGCAGTCGATCGCGGATGCCCCACCTGCGGATCCGAACCAATGACCCCCTGCATCAACAAAATCACCGGCAGCCCGAGAAAAATGCCTTGCATTCGCCGAATGACCGGAAAGCGAGCCGACCAATGAACACCCCCGACACCCTGTTCGGCACAGGAACCCTCGAAACACTCCAACAAGCCGCCACCGTCGCACACAGCCCCAGCAACCACGGCCCAGTCGTAGGCATCGACCCATCCCTCACCGGAACCGGCATCGCCATCATCACCAACAACACACCCCAACTCCACACAATCGCCAGCCGCGGCAAACGAGACGACACCTGGCAACAACGCGCCACCCGCCTCACCGACCTCCGCAACCGCACCATGGGACTCATCCCACGCAACACCACACTCGCCATCATCGAAGGCCCCGCATACGCTGCCCAAGGCACAGGAATCCACGACCGCGCCGGCTACTGGTGGATGCTCTACCAAGCCCTCACCTCACTCAAAATCCCCACCGCCGTATGCCCACCCACCACCCGAGCAAAATGGGCAACCGACAAAGGCAACGCAGGCAAAGCCGACGTCGCCATGGCCATCAGCAAAATTTGGCCCAACACCGACATCCGAGGCGACGACCAAGCCGATGCACTCTGCTTCGCCACCATCGCCGCACAACACCTCGGCCACCCCATGCCCTACCTGATCCTCGAACGCCACAAACTCGCACTCACCAAAATCGTGTGGCCAGGAATGCAGTAGATACACTTGAACTCTGCGCACCGAAACGGTCAACCCAAAGACGGTCAACAAACCCGGAGAATCGCCAATGTCCAGCGTCAAACCCGAAGGCATCAGCGACCGCGAACGCGCACTCGGCGCGATGAAAGATCGCCGCGACGGCAAGACCTGGGCCGAAGTCGCCGACGCCTGGGGCTACCACGACAAAAGCTCCGCGCACCGGGCCGTGAAGACCGTCCTCGAACGCGTTGAAGGTGAAACCGCAGACGACTACCGGGAAGTCATCGCTGCCCGCTACGAGGCCCTGTGGGCGAAGTCGTGGGAAGCGATCGCGGCGGCGGATGCGAAGGGGCAGTTGGTGGGGAAGTCTCAGCTCGTCGCATCCGCCCGCGGAGTCCTCGACAGTCTCGCGAAACTGCAAGGGCTGCAAGCATCCACAAAATCCGAAGTCACCGTCGTCACTCGCGGCGCGATCGACGCGGAGATCGAAGCATTGTTCGGCAAGGCCGGCATCCAGCCCGGCGACGAAACCACAGACACACAGGAGAATCCGTGAAGGTTACCGTTTACAGCAAACCGTTTTGCGTGGCGTGTGACGCGACGAAGAGGTTGCTCACTAAGCTGCAGATCTCGCACACCGTCGTCGATGTAACCGAAGACGCCAAGGCGCTCGCGTACGTGAAGTCGCTCGGCTATTCAGGCGCGCCCGTTGTCGTCGCTGAACTTCCATCTGGCATTCAGCACTGGGCGGAGTTCCGCGAAGCGAAGATGAAGGAACTCAGTCGAGAACTTCAATTGACCAGGTAGTTCCCTCATGGAAAATTGTCGACGAATGTGGTTATAGGCGTGTCTGCCGAAAAACCAGGCCTACTTCGCGGCACGTCACCGTTCACCTGCGATGATCCTTCCATGGATATTGAGGAAGCATCGACACCGAGTTTGGATGCTGAGGAAGCAACGCCACTGGGTTTGGATTTTGTGGATATTGATGTGTCTTTGGGGCAGAGTATTGGCTCCGTTCTGGATAAGCTGACGGAGCTCGATGGTCAAGAACCGAGGGGCCGCTCTTTTGACCCGCTGCAGAATGCAATCGTTACCTCATATCGTCAGCTTCTTCTCAGCGAAAACGATCTGGATGGACATTTTCGTCGCCGTCTCGACTTAATTCGGGGCTTCGCATATCCAACCTTCACCGCCGATGACTATGCGATTTTCGCTTCGGCAGTCGGTACTTCGGCTGGTTACGCGCCGCAGCTACTTTGGTACAAGCGGATATTTACAGGCGACAAGCGCGCTGTAAATCGGTCGACTTTATCGTCACACATGGCGTCACTCTCAAGTCTTCTTGCGCGCAACGATGTTCGGACCCTCGATGACGTGGCACTTGCGCTCTTCAAGCGGCGCATTGACACATGGATAGCAGGCATCGTTTCCCAGTCATTGCGGCAACATAACCTGTCGACGGAGGGTCTGATTGTGTTTCAACGGTTAGCCGATCGAATTCGTGACAGTGACGCGATGACTGATCCTGATGGCACGTGGGCGAGGGACCTGGAGCGATTGGGAGAAGCGAGGCAGGAGAGGCGAGGGGTTTCTGGGGGCGATGCCATTCGGGTCATGTCAACTGCTGAGCCTGATACTGAATTGAATTTGACGGAGGTGTTTGAGAAGGCACTACAGACCGCAACAGAAGTCGAGACGATACGGGATCGCGCAAAGGGAGCATTGGGTGCGACCCTTCAAGCTGCAGGACACACTGCGGAGGTGGCATTGGGAGCAGACTTCGCCAGGGTTGCCACTCGAAATGGCAGGGTTGCGGGTGTCTTATCTGGGTTGTCGATCGTGATGCTTCTGCTGGTTTGCTACGCCGGGTTTCGGACCATCGGGAAGATGGAGGATATCGATCTTGTTGATGAATTAGCAAAGTTTTCACTAACGCTGCCGCTCTTAGCTATCGCCGCGTATCTAGGTCGACTATCGAGTCACTACCGGGAATCCGCAAGGTGGGCGCACACAGCGTCGGTCCAGTTGATGTCTGTCGATGCGTTTGCTGAGGGTCTTTCGAGTG
This sequence comes from Rhodococcus sp. IEGM 1379, assembly GCF_030056815.1. Classification (GTDB taxonomy): domain Bacteria; phylum Actinomycetota; class Actinomycetes; order Mycobacteriales; family Mycobacteriaceae; genus Rhodococcus_F. The sequence goes on along the minus strand of NZ_JASHKR010000004.1, from coordinate 73,923 downwards.
AAAAACACCGGGATGAGTTGAAACTAGCCTTGGGTGCGCGTGTTTTCGGTGATCCTGGTTTTGGTGTTCAAGCAAAGAATCCTGACGTTGAGGATGTTGTCGCAATCATCGACTCCGTGGGTATTGCAGTGCGACCGAAGGAATAGACGAAAAGTGAGCCTTCTTGAAGGTGGCGCCTGGCGGAACCTGCCGGACGCTGACAAGCGGCACCTACGCGACCGCCTCGCAGAAGAATGCGCACGCCGCGGCATCCCCATCAACGACACCACCAGCCCCGGCATCCTCGCGATGCGCCACGAGCCGGCCGTCACCGTCCAACGACCACACCTCGAGCTCATCGACCGCGAACTCACCAAACTCCTCGCCACACCCAACGCGAAGCTCATGATCTGGACACCACCACAGGTCGGCAAAAGCATGCGCGTCTCCCGCTGGTTCCCGTTCTGGTGGCTCACCCACCGGCCCAGAGACCGCGTCATCCTCGCCTCCTACGCAGCCAGCCTCGCCAACACCCACGGCGCAGCCTGCCGCGATCTCGTCGAAAGCCACGGCCTCACTTACGGCCTTCGCATGCGCGACGACGAGAACACCCGCGCCAACTGGACACTCACCTCCGGCGGCGGTATGCGATCCGTCGGCACCCGAGGCGGGTTGACCGGCCATCCGATGAACCTCGGCATCATCGACGACCCCTTCGCCGACCGCGCAGCAGCCGACAGCCCGCTCATCCGCGAACGAGTGTGGGAGTGGTACAGCTCCGCGTACACCACCCGTAAGGCGCCCGGCGCCCGCGAAGTGATCGTCATGACCCGGTGGCATCCGCTGGACCTGTGCGGCCGGCTCCTGGAACGCGACGGCCGCACAGAGGAAGGTGGGGAGTGGACTGTCCTGCACCTACCCGCGCTCGCCGTCACCCCCGATCCCGCGAAGGGCATCTACGCGGATCCGCTCGGCCGTGAACCCGGTGACCCACTCAGTCACCCCGTCATTGACCTCGGTGACATCGACGGACTCGCAGACCACTGGCGCCGAAAGAAGAAAGGCTCCACCAGCCGAGACTGGAACGCCGTCTACCAAGGCAGCCCATTCGACTCCGAAGGCGCACTACTCACCGAGCGGCACATTCGGGACGCAACCAACGATGTACCAGCGGCGCGGATCTCGGGCGTGGGTATCGACCCGTCCGGCGGCGGCAGAGATACAGCCGGCATCGTCGGCGGCATCCTCGGCGTGGATGGCAAGTTCTACTGGACGCACAACCGCACGGCGCGCATGACGTCGGACATTTGGTCCCGTGAAGCGTGTCTACTGGCAGCCGAGATGGATGCCGACCGATTCGTGGTCGAAACCAACTATGGCGGAGATCAAGCCACAACGTTGGTGAAGCAGGCGTGGGACGCGCTGCAACGCGAAGGGAAGATCGATCAGCGGAAACTGTGCCCGCGCATGGTGACTGTTCATTCTCGGAAGTCGAAACTGCTTCGGGCCGAACCGATCGCGCAGGCAATCATGACCGAGCGTGCATGGTTCGGCCGCGATCCCAGCCTGTCCGACTTCAAATCCGAGTGGCAGCTGTGGGAACCGGGGTCGACATGGTCACCCGGCGCATTGGATGCGGGCGTGCACCTCGCGACTGACATGCTGCCGCCGATCAATTCGGGTACTTCGACGTCGTCTGCGGCGAAACGGTCACGTTCATCCGTAACGGGCGCAAGTGGTTTGGCGGCTCGCCGTGCACGTTCTGCCTAGATTTCAGGTCCGCGCGGAAGCGTGAATTCCTTGATTGTCGGTCCGCCGTTCGACTTCGGAATTCCCTCCACAATGATCTGCACACGTGTCTGACCGTTGCTTTGCGTGCTGGCGTTGAACTCAACACCACCGTTGCGGGCCTGGTACCGGAGCAGTTGCGAGTAGTTCGTAGATGAGCCAGTCGGGGCGGTACCTGCTGGTGTCAACGTTGTCGAGGCCAACGCCCGGTATCTCGCTAAGTCGTCGCCTTCACGGTCCTTCGTTAGATCGTCAACGAACATAGCAAGGGTTTGCCACGCCCACGGATCAAAAGCAACGTATTTCTCGCCGCCTTGGACACAGATGATCAGCCGATCACTCATCGGATCTGATTCTGTTGTTCTCAAGGCCTTGCTGAAGATTGCTGGTGGAATGTGATCGCCGTAGCAGTCGAGGTCAAACCATCCGAAACCTTCGTCCTGCTGAGCTTGGAGAATTTTGTCGCGCCCAGCCTTCCAGGATTCCCAACCCGCTTTGAACGCGGTCTCGAGGCCTGTGGCGAGCAGGCTCGCACCAAGACTGCTGGTCAACGCGCCGTACCATCCGATAGTTGCTGGATTGAACACCGCCGCTGCGCATCCCGTGAGCGCTGGGGCAGCGACCGTACTGGCAACTCCGAGGCCAGCTACACGGAGAGCGGTTCGGCGATCTACTAGTCGGTCCATGCGTCCTCCGATGTCGGTGTGGGTGCATTCTCCCAGTTTGCAGATGGGTTGGTTGTCTTTTTGGGTGTGCGACTTTTCAAATAACAGTGCAACAGTTCGGACTGTATCCGTGTAATACTGATGCCATGCCCACAAAAAACAACCCATACCCAGATGTTGCTGACGCGTACCGCACCCTCATCGCGCACGAAACCGAGCCGAAAGAACAAGAGTTTTACCGCACCCGCCTCGCACGGTTGGAGCAGGCAACCGAACCTGCGGAACCTCCGTGCTCGCATCCGGGTCAGTGGTGCCCTTGCGAGGACCGTTGGCACGCAGCGCAAGCAGAGAAGGCCGCGGCTGCGCAGGCCCCTGCTGTACCCGCCGAGGAGGGGGACGCGTGACCTTGACAATGACTGATTCATTCTCGGGCGCGGGTGGGAGTTCGGAAGGCATGACGCAGGCCGGCTTCCATGTCGTGACCGCTGCGAACCACTGGGATGTCGCGATCGCTACGCACCAGAAGAATCACCCGAACACTGAGCATCGGCAGGCGAACTTGTCCGAGGTGGATTGGCGCTCCTTCCCGAAGACGAATGTCCTGTGGGCGTCGCCGTCGTGCGTCTGGCATGCGAGGTCCGGTGGCCGGAAGCAACCGTCTGCCGAGGTGGAGTTGGCGCGCACCGATGCTGGATCTGTCGATCGCGCAACTGCGTTCGCGGTGATCGCGGCCAGTGAGGTGCATCAGTATGACGCGGTGATCGTGGAGAACGTGCCCGAATTTCAGGCATGGAGCCTCTACAACTGGTGGGTCGACGGTATGCGGGCGCTCGGCTACCGCGAGCAAGTGATTCTGCTGAACGCTGCCGATGTCGGTGCAGCGCAACGCCGGGTCCGATATTTCGCGGTGTTCACTCGTGACGGCAACGTCGACCTGAGCATCGTGGAGCCTAAGCGCACTCACGCACTGTCCATCCTCGACTCGGATCTAGGCAAGCTCGTCACCCGCAAGCTGTACGTGACACCGCAGATCGAGCAGATCGCCGAGATGGACACCCCGCACCTGGTGATGATGCGGCGCAACGCGAAACCGCGCCGCGCCGACGCTCACCCGCTCGCGACAATTACCGCCGGCGGCAACCACCACGGCGTCGCCACGGTGACGGCTGAGGGCCCCCGGTACCGGCTGCTCTCTAACCGCGAATGTGCTCGCGGGCAGGGTTTCCCGGACACCTACCAGTTTTGCGGGAAGGTCGACGAGGTGAAGAAGCAGATCGGGAACGCGGTCAGCGTCGACGCCGCGCGCTGGATCGGTGGACGCGTCAAGGCCGCATTGGGAGTGGTGGCGTGACTGTGCCGGCGCCGGACACGATCCGCATCTACAGGGACTCGTTGGGGGAGTGGCGGTGGATACGCCGTACACCTGCCGGCGCAACCGTTTCCGAATCGCGCACCGCGCACACAGCTCGAGCTGCCGCCCGCATCGACGTCGCGCACCACAACCCTGACCCCGCCACCTACCTCGTGGAGATCGCCCGCACATGACCACCACCATCCTGTTCGCCACCGCCATGGCCGTCATCGTCGGCGCATCCGCCGTGATCGGCCGACTCATCTACCGAGACCTGAAGGACACCGAATGAACTCTGATCAGATCCGCGCAGAAGCAATCGACCGCATCGCACGTGCTCACTACCGACAGCAGTTCGGCGACGCCGGATACGTGTGGGAGGAGACGACCGAGACGATCCGCAACCATCATCGTGTGACTGCCGCTTTCGCTGTCGACGCACTCGGTGACCTACTCCCGACCATCACGCGTTATGGCGTCGCGAACCCCGTGAACGGTGAAGCGCGCTTCGTCGACTACACCCTCGAATCATGCAAGGACTTCGCCACCGAATTCGAAACCCACGTCATCCAGCAACACCTCACCGAATGGACCAGCCATGAGTGATGTCGTGAAGACCTTGCGCCGCAGGATCGCTGAATGGATGCGCAACAAAGCTGACCGAGTGGACCGGACGAGCGGGCCGCGCGCAATCGGAGCGCACTTCAACTTCGTGACCGGAAAAGGACTGGTGATCACTAAGACTGACGGGATACCGATACACCCACCGGCCCCTGGATGCCCTCTCTGGTACATGTCCGAGGACTACGACCGCGCCTTCGCTGACATGGAGCCCCGATCATGAGTGAAGGCCTACGCGACCCCCGCTCCGATGATCCCGCCGACTGGGCACGGCACATCCCCGACGGCGAACCCATGCTCTACGGCCGCGACTTCGCGTTCGCCGAAGTCCTCGCCGAAGCGAACCTCAAGATCACCGCAACACGTTGGCTGCCAAGCGAACCCATCCCGTACGACGAAATGCGCGGACTCTGCGGACTACCCGATTTCCCCGACCTTCGCGCCGCATCATTCTTCGGCGATGTGGCGTCGAATCCGTGGACAATATTTCGGTCTCCCGGCGATCCATTCGTTACCTGGACGAACCCGTTCCTGCCGAACGCGCCGGCCGCCCGAGCTGAAGCCGTCAAGCAATTCGTGTACGACCAGCTCTGCGACTCGGGTGTGCTGCCCACCTGGGCGCTACCTGACAACCCGTTCGACGAGGACAACTGGACAGTTCAGGTCGGTGAACCCGAACCCGATACGCGCACACCGCAACAGCGCGCCCTGCCTCGCCCAGCCACGACACCGCCACCGTGGGCGCACAACCCCGCGAAGCAGCACCGCGACACCCGATCCAGCAGAAGAGTCAAATGAGCGACCCACTGGCGCACAGCGGAGCCATGCCCAGTAAGACTATTGCCATGAACTTGCGCGCTAAAGGTGCTGCCATGAAGTTGCGCGCTAAAGCTGCCGGAACGAAGTTGTTGAAGAAGAAACACGCGAACGTTGCTGGATACCTCGTAGGGGTTTGCCTGTGCGTGATACTCGGATTCGTAGTCGGAAGGATGGTCCCGAGGTCGGCGTTAGGTTGGGTGCCTGCATGGATACCAGACCTCCTAGGGATCATTTTTTCAGTGCAATGGCTCGCTTCAGTCGGCATCCCCGTGATGGCTACACTCATCGCGGTCGGCGCGGCTGGCATCTATCTAACAAGACAGATTTCGCATGATCAGCGCTTGGTGAAGGCGGAGCGGAGACGGGCACAGGCGAGTGTCCTCGCGACTTCGCTTCGTGATGGCGCGAGCCTTCTGGCGCGTGCGGTCGAAGTATATGAAGAGCGCAGTGTTTGGAAGGATGGAGAATCGATGAAATCCATTCTGGTGGAATATGACCGGTTAATCCGTCGAGGATCCATGCGTGCAACCGAAAATTTTGGGAAAAGTCCGATGATCGACGACATCGATTGGAGTGCGGACCTTTTTCAGGTCTTTCCAATATGGGAAGGCCTAGAAAGTAGTGATGTCAACGACCAGTACTCCAGTAGTGCCAAATCGTGGACCCTTGCAAGTTTGATAGGGGACTACCATGAGTTCCTTGTTCGGACGGCAGAACAGTTGGAGGACTGGGATGGCGGAAAGTCCGTCCCGAAGAGTGGTGCAATGATTGCCATGTATGGTACGACAACGTATTTGCCAAGTGGTGGAATGCATGCCTTCGCGAGACCAATAGGCGCCAAATCTCTGCTGCCTGACCAGTTATCAGTTCAGGGACGGATGTATACGTTGACGCTCGAAGTCATGGCGGAGTTCTTCCCGAACTAATAGTTCAAACGACTGTGTCGTTCGAGCTACGCAGCCCTCTGTTTCGGTAGATACACTCAACTGTGTCCACCGGAATAGAGGAGCTGCACACCGTGTCGATCACGATCATTCTGCTGACGCTCGGTGCCGCCGCCAGGCTCACCCGACTCGTCACCGACGACTACATCACCCGCCACATTCGAGCGTTCTTCATACGCCGATACGGCCCCGACAACGACCTCGCCTACCTCGTTACATGCCCGTGGTGCATGTCGATGTACATCAGTGGCGGGATGTTCACCCTCGCATGGTTTTACGGGTGGCATCCCGCCTTCGTCATCGTCACCGCAGCGCTCACCGCGTCGTACCTCATCGGCACTGCAGCGACCCTCGTCGGATCTGCAGAGGTGGACTGATGCGCACACGCCGCCCCGACAGCACAGCCCACGCCATCGCCGAACACATGACAGTGGCGCCGGCACCGAACCGCACTGAGCGCAGACTCCGCAGAACCACAATCCGACGCGGCCCCATCCTCGGCAACTACGTCACACCATCCACCAACAGCCGCTTCGCACCACAATCCGTCACCGCAGCAGCAGAAGTCGTCTACGGCAAAAGCCTCGCCCGACAGAAGAAACGGCCACCCATCGCTGGATGGCAAAGAGAATCCTGGGAACTCCGCGGCCAAGTCCCCGAGTTCCGATTCGCAGGCGACCGAGTTGCACGCGGCGCATCCCAATACAAACTGTTCGCAGCGAAACGCCCCGACAAACCTGGCAGCGAACCAGTCAAAATCGACGCAGGCCTGGCATACGAGCTGTGCTCCGAACTGTTCGGCGACATCGCAGCCACACAGCAAGCCCTACACCGCGCGGCCCAGCAACTCACCTTCAACGGCGACAGCCTTCTCGTCGTCAGTGAAAGCGAAGAATCCGGTCTCACCTGGGCGGCGCAATCTATCCAAGAGCTCACCGGCCAAGGCAAAACGTGGAAACTGAACGACGGCATCGAATCCCGCAACCTCAACGCCGACGACGTCGTCATCCGCTGCTGGAAACCTGACCCTGAATTCCAGGCCCTCGCTGACTGCCCCGCGAAAGCTGTACTCCCCATTGCCCGCACATTGCGTGCCCTCGGACAACGCGCAGGCGCAGAGATCGACTCACGCCTCGCCGGCGCCGGAATCCTCTGGCTGCCATCCGAAGGTCGCGCTGAAGGGCAACACACAGACGACGACCCGGATGCAGATCCGTTCGTCGACGAACTGTCCGACAACATGTTGATCCCGCTACAAAACCCTGATTCGGCCGCGGCTGTTGTCCCGATGATCGCCCGAATGCCTGGCGAAATGATCGAGAAGATCAAACACATGAGCTTCTCGACACCACTCGACGAGAAGCTCCCTGAGATGGAGACCAGTTCCATCCGCCGCATCGCGCTCGGTATGGACTCGCCGCCGGAGACGCTCCTCGGGATGGGGTCGGCGAATCACTGGACAGGCTGGCTTATCTCCTCCGAGGAGGTCACCCTCGTTACATCGCCGACTGTCGCCACCATCTGCCATGCGTTGACTATCGGGTTCCTGCATCCGATGCTGCAGGCCGCCGGCGTCGAAGACTGGGCCGATCACCTCATCTGGCTTGACGCGTCTGAGCTTGAGCTGCGCCCCGACAAGTCCGTCGACTCCCGCGAACTGTTCAAGGAAGGGATGCTCGGCGAGGAAACGACGCGACGCGAGAACGGGTTCGACGAAAACGACGCACCGACACCCGAAGAGAAACGAACCAACCTGCTCACCAAACTGCTCATCGGTGCACCGTCATTGGCGCCTCTACTGCTCCCGATGCTCGGCATCGAAGTGGACGCGTCTGTCCTCAACAAGACCGCGAACATCACTGAAGCAACCGGCGGCAGCACACCAGACGGCGCGCCTCCCTCCGAGGAGCCGACCACTGAAACCACAGGGGAGCAAACCATTCCTGACCAGCCCACCGAGCAACCGAACGACAACGTCGAGACAGGACCAGGACAGTGACCGCGCCTCTGTATCGCGCTGAGACGCTGGCGTGCGAGATCGCTGTGCTGCGGGCCCTCGAGTTGGCCGCGAAACGTTCCCTCGGGCGCCGCACCCGCGGCACTGCACCGGAAGTTCCTGCGCACCTGCTGCACACGCACCTCCGGATCGCTGGGACTCACGAGGACTGCGACAAGTTGTTGGTCGGTGCGTGGGAGCACATGACCATCGTCATCCCGGAAGCCACGAAGCTGCGGGAGCTGTGCGACTGGTACGTCCGGGAGCTGATCGTCACCCGGCGCCCGCACACCCGCGCCGATCTCGAACGAGTCCTAGCAGTCGCACATGAGTGAGATGGATAGGAACAAGGTCGCGTTCTGTGCTGGCACTGTTTACGCGATCGGGACGGCACTGATGGTGGAGATGAACCCTGGCGCTCCGACGTGGCAGATGCTGCTGGCCGTGCCAGCTTTCGCAGCACTTGCCGCCTGCGTGTTGTTCATGCTGGCGGTGCTCGGATGAGCCTGTGGTGGTCGTTCATTCTCACCGCATTCGGTGCAACCGGGATGTTTCTCTCTTACCGGTCCTACTCGTCCTATGCCGGGCCCGCGTTCGGGCTGTGGATTCAGCTCGTGTGGGTCACGTACGCGATCGAGAGCATGCAGTGGTGGTTCATTGTGTCGGCATTCCTGTACGGCGTCGCGCACATCTACGGCATCGGGAAGCGCCGCCACGAGCGCCAGGAGATCGCACTGTCTGCCGCCGTTACGGACGGCCTCGAAGCTAACCGATTCATGAAGAGGGCGGCGTCAGTACGCAGTTGGATGGCACCGCGACCGTATTCCGGACCTGGTGTGGACTCGCTCCCCGTACCGTCGGCCGTAGCGAGCCGGTACCAGCCCGACGATCTGGGTGACTTCGATGACTAGGCAGGATCCGTGGTTGGCGGAGCGGATGCAGGCAGACCAGCAGATCCGGCGCGGTGAGAAGAAGATCTACGCCGCCGTCATCACCGCGATAACCATCTGGCTCGACACCACCCGCCAACTCATCCTCGGCCAACCCGTCCCAGCGCTCACAGCAGCCGGCGATGATCCGATCCCCGACATCGACGCCGCGCAAGCATCATTCACCGCATGGGCCCGCGCCCTCGAGCAGCACGTCGAACCCGCCATCGCCGAAGCGTTCGGTGAAGCCTTCGCAGCCCAGTCCCGCGCAGCCGACATCAGCCCTGTCCACTTCCAAGAGCACCACATGGCGACAGTCCATGACCGACTGAAGATTTGGCCGGAAGGCGCATTCGAAGAACTCCGCCCCGAACTGTTGGAGGCGATGCAACAGAACGAGTCCATCGACGGGCAGATCACCGACCGCATCGGCCGCATCCTCGACATCGACGCACCCACCCGACGCATCCGCGCGAACATCTCCGCCATCGACGCCCAAATCGCAGACCCCGAAACGGATCGCGACGACCTGCCATTCCTGCGCGGGAAGCGCCGCAGCCTGTGGAACCAGCACGACGAATCGAACCAGCAGTGGAAGTGGTTGGCGCGCCGCATCGCCCGCACCGAAATTCAAGGCGCAGTAGAGGGCGGCAGCCTCGCATCCGCGCAAGCGACAGCAGAGCTCACCGGACAGGACATGTACAAAGCGTGGCTCTCCACCTCCGACGAACGAACGAGGCACAGTCACAGCGTCGCTGACGGACAGATAGTGAAACTCGCCGAACCATTCCGCGTCGGCGCAGCACTCCTCATGCACCCCGCATTCCCCGGCGGCCCAGCACACGAAGTCATCAACTGCCGCTGCACCATGCGCATCCTCGACTGGCACGAAATGCAGGACGAACTCCAAGGCATGTGGGGTGGGCGCGGTGTCACGCCGATGGGCGCGCGCCTCGGCCCCGACGACGAAGCAGAAGCAGCAGCGGCAATCGACCGCCTGAAGCGGGAACGCAACGGCGAAGTCCTCGAACCCATCCAACGCACCGAACCCGACGTTCAAGACACCGTGAACGTCGACGACGACATTCAAGCAAACCCCGATCTGCTTGAACCAGAAGACGAACCGTTCACCACACCGCACGATGACCTGCCGGACCTCGAGGACGACATCTCCGACGAAGACCTCAACGGACCCGCCGACGAACCGGAATCCACCTACATCGATGAGGAAGCCGATCCTGATGATGAACTTCACGTGGCAGACGAAGAACCGGACCTGGACATTGACGACGAGAACCTACCGGATGACGTTGACGACGAAAGAGATTCAACCGACGACGCACACGACGAAACCACCATCGAAGACGATGAGGCGGACACTGATCCTGCCGACACGTCTGACATCGAGGACGAACCCGAAGTAGCCGAACGCCCAACGGGCGGACCGACACCAGAGGACTCGGAAGCGCTCGCCGAACAATTCGACAGAGACTTCACCGAACCGATCACGCAACTCACCGACGAGCAACGAGAAGCCATCCTCCGCTGGCAGGGAATGGACCGGTTCTACCGGCGGATGCAGGACGTCGTCCGGAACAACACCGACGACGAGGAGGCAATACTCATGGTCGAACTACTTGACGAGGCCATCGCTGCGAGCGAACTCGTAGAGGACGTCACCCTGTACCGCGGCATCCGTAACATCAGCACTCTCATTGGCCGAACGAACTCAGACCTCGACCGGTACATGGGCCAAGCCATTGAGACGCCCGGATATCTCGCCGCCTCCACCTCACGTGAACAAGCCATAAGCGGATTCACGCGACCATTCATCGGCGGCGGACCAGCACTCTTCGAACTCACCATCCGAGCCGGAACCCCAGCCCTTTGGGTTGCCGGCGCAGGAGATCCGGCGATGGCAGACCAACGAGAACTGCTATTGGGAACCGCGTACTCCCTGCTCATTCTCGGTGTCGACTACAGTGGCAGTGTCCCCACAGTGCAGGCGGAGGTGATCTGAGCATGGAAATCAACGAACGGTTCTATGACGACAGTGCCTTCCTGCCTATCGGATCTCCGATGACGCCGCCATATACCGCGGGCAGTCTTCTTTCCCGGTTGAAGCTCGTGCGCGCTGAACGAGACGTGCAACTTGCCGGCGTCCGCGATTGGCTCACTACAAATGAGCCGACTGAAGGGCTGATCCGGAGCTTGAATCGCCGTGGTTTCGGCGAAGTTTTCCAGGACTGAAACGATCTCATTCGACGCCTCGTAGCGTCTTCTCGTTGATTACGGTAGATACAGTTGTCTGTGTCCACCGTAATGAGGAGTTCAGGATGACTGCACCAACCACCCCGGCGGGGGAGAAGCCGCTACCCACAGGATGGCGAGGGCCGGTCCTGCCAGTGAACGCCCGATCCGGTGACATGCGGGAGTTCATCCTCGCTGACGGCGTCGAACCATCAGTGCGCCCGCTACCCATCGCGCTGTCCGCGCAGGACGAAATGTGGGAAGCGCACGAGGGTTCCCGCGTCGTCGGGTTGATCACCCGAGCGTGGGTGGAAGACGGATTCCTGTGGGCTGAAGGACCGTTGGACCTGGAGGACAAGTTCGGCGCCGAGTACGCCCGTAAACTGCGTGACGGGTTCGCCGGCTGGGTGTCGGCGGACCTCTCCGATATTGCGCTCGAGGAGATCCCGCTCCGCTCCGACAAAACGGAATGGACTGCAGACGAACTCGCCGCCGCGTATGCAGCGTTCGAGTCCGGTACCGGTGAGCAGCCTGATGTCGCCGGGCAACTGCTGCGGGTGCATGAGTGGAAGCTGATGGGCGTCACCGGTGTCTCCTCACCGGCATTCGAGACGGCACGCATCCAACCGGTGTACGACGAGTTCACCGCGGTGAGTGCATCAGCAACTCTGACTGCAGCAGCAGAACAGCATTCGGGTGCGATGGTCGCACTGGTTCCGTCGGCGGAGGATTGCGCCCGCCTGGCGATCGACGGCTACGAACCACCCGACGTTCTGCACACCACCCTCGTATTCCTCGGAGACGCTGCAGCCTGGTCACCTGAGCAGAGGGACCACCTCGAGCTGGCACTTGGCGGTATCGGCCTCGTCCCGATGACCGGAACGGTGTGGGGTCACGCCCAATTCAACCCGGACGGCGACGACCCGTGCGCGGTCTACCTCGCCGAAGCGGAAGGGATCACGTCGCTGCAGTCAGCTGTCATGGGCGCACTCGAGGAAGCAGGCAACTACGACCTCGTCCCGACCCAGCATGAGTGCTTCGTCCCGCACATCACCGCCGGGTACAACCTCGACGTCGACAAACTGTCCGAGACCGGCCCGATCCGTTACGACCGTCTCCGACTGTCGTTCGCTGACACCGACGTCCGCGACATCCCCCTCGACACCATCACCGCAGCCTTGGTGGCGTCCGCGGTTGTGTACGACGCCGCGGACTTCACCATCCCCGAAGCAGAAGAACTCACCGCCTTGACTGTCACCGACGACGGCCGCGTGTACGGGCACCTCGCCCAGGCAGATTCGTGCCATATCGGATTCGCCGACGTCTGCGTCAGCCCACCCACCTCGAACACTGACTACGCGTACTTCCATCAGGGCGAAATCTCCACCACTGCCGGACCGCTTCCGGTCGGGAAGCTCACTCTCGGGACCGGTCACGCCGGTATGCGGCAAGCCGCGCGTGCAGCTGCTGAGCACTACGACAACACCGGCACCGCCGTCGCGGTCGTCCGCTGCACCGACGGTTTATGGGGGCCATGGCTTTCCGGCCGCATCCTCCCCGGCGTCGACGATGATCGTGTCGCCGAGCTCCGCCGCTCCGGAGTGTCCGGTGACTGGCGCAGCATCCAACGCGGCTCCAACAATTTGGAACTCGTCGCGGTCCTCGCCGTGAACGTCCCAGGATTCCCTGTCCCACGAACCCGAGCACTCGCAGCATCCGGCATCCGATCGTTGGTCGCTGCCGGTGTCCCACCAACCCGAAAGCCGCACGTTGAACCAGAAGAATCAATCACCGCGTCAGCCATCGCGACTCATGTCCGTGCGGAACTCCGTGCGTCTGCGCATCGAGAGAGCCGTCGCCAGACGGTTAACCAACGTGTCAGGGCAGCACGTATGGCGGCAGCTACACGAAAGGCAGGACTGAACCATGGGATGTAATTGTGGTGGCGGGCAACGGAAAACTGTTCACCAGGTGCGCCGCGTCGACGGGACTGTGAAGCGCTATGCGACAGAAGCGGAAGCCCGCGCTGCCGCATCACAGCCCGGTGCGACGTACACGAAGATCGAGCGCTAACACCAAGCTTCACCACTCATCCCCAACGCACGGGATAGAGTGTGTTCATAGATCGCCGCTGGCTGTGGGCCGGGCACCAAGTGCCCGCATGACCCAGGAGGCCCACGGTGGACCCCATCACTCTCCAGAATCTGATCAACGCAGCACAGGGCGGCGTGGATGGCGCCGCTCCTGACGCGTCCGCGACCGCCCCTGCCGAACCCGCGAAGGCCGTAGCCGAGTACCTCGCCGCACACCCCGAAATCGATGTCGCCGCCCTGCAGGCTGAGGCAGTCAAGTCATTCACCGAAATCAGTGCTGCTGGTGCTGATTCCGATGAATCTCTTGCCGCTGTTGAAGCCCTCGCCGATGTCATCGACGGCGTGAAGGTGGAGCAGGAACGCGTCGACGCCGCAGGCGAAGTGAAGCGCACCCGTCTCGCTGAACTGTCCAACCGCGTCAAGGCCGCAACAGGTTCCGACGCGCCAGAGGGTGAGGACAACGCTGATGCTGACGCAACTGTCGATGCAGACGCCGACACTGGTGCTGAAGCAGCGGCTGATGCTGGCGCGGTGGACGCTGGCGAGGGTGGCGGAGATGTGGATGCCGGCGCTTCCACCGAGGCCGCTCCCGAAGCTGTCGCTGCTTCCGCTGCGAAGCCGGTCAAACGTGTTCGCCTCTCCCAGATCCCTCGAAAGACGGTAGTCATGCCCGCCGAGAACACTGTCGACACGAAGCCCCGAGCGACAATCATCGCGTCCGCTGACGTAGCTGGCTTCGGCCAGGGCACGAGCCTGACTACGTCTGATCTGGCCCGCGCAGCGAACGTGAAGCTCCAGGGCTTTCCGTCCGACTTCATCCCCAACCAGGAATACTCGGTTCCGGTCGCTTCCATCTCGATTCCGTTCGAGGAGCAGCTCACTGCGGACGGTAAGAACGATCAGGAAGCTATCGACTACGCCGCCGACACCAGCCGACTTAAGGGTGGTTCGCTTGTCGCAGGTGGCTGGTGCGCGCCTTCCGAGACTCTTTACGAGTTGGGTGGCATCCTCGCTGACGCCGGCGCGGGACTCGTTGACCTGCCCGAGGTTCAGGCGAAGCGCGGTGGCCTCCGCTTTACCGAAGGTCCCGATTACGCCGCGATCTATGGTGACCCGACCTTCGGATTCATCCAGACCGAACCTCAGTCCATTGCGGGCACAGGTTTCACCACCGCGACCGGCGGCACTGTCACCGGTACGGAGAAGCCGTTCTACCGCGTGCCCTGCCCCGAGTTCACGGACGTCCGCGCTGAGGCTGTCGGCTTGGGTGTTGTGGCGGGGATTCTCGCGAACGACGCATACCCCGAGGTCACTCAGGAAGTCGTCGAACACGGTCTGATCGCTCACGCGCACCGCATCAACACCCGCACCCTGAACCGTCAGGCCGCGTTGTCGGGCACCCCGATTGCGCTTGCTCTCGGCCCGAGCGCGACCACGTCGGTACTGAACGCCGTCGACATCCAGATCTCCGACTACCGCTACGCAAACCGCATGGCAGACAACGCGGAACTCGAAGTGGTACTGCCGCTATGGGGAAAGCCGGTGATCCGCGCAGACCAGGCCGTACGCAACGGCTCGAATGTCAGTGAAGCGCTCGAGGTCACCGACCAGAAGATCGAGGCCTGGTTCCGTGCCCGCAATGCGCGAGTCCAGTGGGTCTACGACTGGCAAGACGCGTTCTCCGGTGTAACCGGAGGATTCGGTGCAGCGACACCGATCACCGCATGGCCCACCACCATCGACATCATGATCTACAAGGCTGGCACGTTCGTTCGTGCCCGCGGCGAGATCATCAACGTCTCCGCGATGTACGACACCGTCAACCTCAAGAAGAACGACTACCACGTCATCTTCATCGAGGAGAAGCTGCTCGTCATCAAGCGCCGCTGGAAGTCCCGTCTGGTTCGTGTCCCGCTCGCAGTGAACGGCGCCGTCGGTGCCGCTCGTGAGCTGGATGCCCAGGGCAAGATCGTCGTCACCACCCCGTAGTCCACCGCCGGGTACACCTGCAGACTCCTGCGGTGTGCCCGGCGGTGTTCCACTGACCCCACACAATTTTTGGAGGCTACGGTGGCTGTCGCACCGGCTCTATACGTCGCAGCGCCGACGCTCACACCCTCACGATTCGGACTCGTCACCGCCGCAGATTTGGTGGTCCCCGAGGACCGCCACTTCGTCAACGGTGTCCAGTTCGAAAGCAACCCTTCTGGACCCGCGAAACTCACCGCTGCGGAATGCCTCGAATCACCAGGCCCCGACCGCACCGTCCCCGACGGCATCGAGGTCGTTGAGGCGGATCCGATCATCGTCTACAACGGATTCACCTGCCGCGCTGTCGGTGTCGATGAATCCGAGATGCTTGACCGCGCCCGTAAAGCCCTCACTGGTGGTGAATGGGCAGCTGTCGAGAAGGCGCTGCCGTTGATGACCGCAGACACCGACATCTTCACCACGACCGCTGTGCCATTGGTGAAGGGCATCGGGCTACTCGAGGACCACCTCACCGAGCAGTACGGCGGTGTCGGTGTCATTCACGCACCACGACACGTCGCGATGTTCGCGGCCGAGCGCCGGCAGATCGATGTCGAATCCGGCCGCAAGGTCACCACCTTGGGCACGCGTTGGTCGTTCGGCAACTACCCGAACACCGACGCCGACGGCGATGCCGCAGCAGTGGATACGGCGTGGCTCGTCGCGACCGGTGCTGTGCAAGTTCGCCGCAGCGAAGTCAAGCAGCGTCCCGTGACGCTGGCTGATGCACTTGATCGCCGTACCAACGAAGTCTTCGCGATCGCTGAACGCACCTATGTCGTCTCGTGGGAAACCGTTCAAGCCGCCGTCCTCGTCAACCTCACAAGCAGCTAGGAGCACTGTTATGCCTTCAATCATTCCCGAGCCCGAGCAGGTCTCGGAAGTTGCTCGCACACTTCTGGATGCGGCGGACTTACCTGACGACGTCCGCACTGACACGTCCGGTCCTCGGCTGGCGTTCGTCGTCTCTGATGAGCTGGCTACTCGAGCTGGCTTCGGCGAGTACGACGAAGACCCAGAACCTGCCGCCGAACCGGACACAGAAATCGAGATTGAGACTGCGCTGGAACAGCTCCCGGAGGCGAACCCGGCAGTCGATCTCGTTAAGCCTGAAACGGTTTCTGTCGAGGAGCCACCCCGAAGCGGTAAAGGCTCCGGCGAAGAAGCCTGGAAGCTGTTCCTCAAAGACCAGGAAATCGAGTTCGCTGACACCCTCGAGCGCAACGAACTGATCGCACTCTGGGACGCACACCAGCAAGGAGCCTGATGTCCGTCCTCACACCCTCAGCGTGGGAAGGGATCAGCACCGTCACGGTGGTGATCCTTCTCGCGCTGTTCGTAGGTCTATCGCTGATCCGAGGCTGGATCGTGTTCGGCCCGCACCACAGAGAGATAGTGCGCGTCAAAGACGAAGTGATTGCGGATGTTCGCGGTACACGTCTCGAGGATCAGCAGATCATCAGGTCACTGTCCGACACGGTGAACGCTCAGCGCGTTAACGGTGAAGTATCCGCGCACCTGTTACAGGCGATGCAAAACATGCACGCAGCGCCTGACGCTGGGGGTGGTCCCTCATGAAGTGGCCCTGGGCGAAGAGGTGTGCGAAGGAACTCGACACTGCCCGCTCGCAGGCACGGGAAGCGGCTGAGGAGCATGCCTATTCGACGCAACAGCGGATAGATGCCGAGCAAGAAAAGCATCTCGCGACCAAGGTGGCCCGGAAGCAGCGGCGCCAATTGGAACTCAACGGATGGACCGAATTACTTCGACAATCGATGGGCGGTGCCCAATGACGCTGGCAGCCAACGTCTCCCTGCTAGTCCTGGCCTGTCTGGTCGCTGCTTTCACGTTGATCTACCTGATTCGGTCACCGTGGCGGAAGAATCATGTCGGCCGGATTTATGCGGCGAAGTCGACGATTCTTTCGGTGGTCCTCATTCAAATCACTGTGGCGGTGTGGGGATCTCCGGACTTCCCGTTTCGTCAGGAGATTCGCCTGGCGATTTATGCTCTCGGCGCCTTGGTGTATCTACCGATGATCTGGTCGTTGGTGCGTGAGCAGCAGCGTGACCGCCGGGAGCCTGTGGACGAAAATTCCGGAGCAGTGGAAGATGAGGCGGCCGCAACATGACTGTGATCACTGAGGTATTCCGTCGGCTCGATAATGTCGCACCATCCCCGGAGGATCTGGGGTTCGTGTACTTCACTGTCAACGAACGTCGTTTCGTTTCATCCGGCAATTACGTGCTCGTCAAGGTGAAAGTGAAGTGCCGGCTCGTCAACGGTGTTCTCACATCACCTGACCTTGTGCCAGGTCCGGCGATCGCGCACGTCGGCACCGAAACGTACAACATCGAAATCCCTGACTCGTCTACACCGGTTCGGTTGTGGCCGCTGATTGATGCAGGTATGCCTCCGCCGACAAATGTTCCTGGCTTCGTCCGCAACGCCGGCGGTATCGCCCGTATTCAGCGGACCACAATCGCCGAGTATGCGGCGATGCCCAGCAAAGACCCCGAAACCCTGTACATCACTTTTGAGTCCTAGGAGACTGACATGGCTGTGACAGCAAAGCTTTTCGGACTCGCATTGCAGTCCGCGTTCAACAAGGAAATCGACTGGGACACCGACACCATCAAGGTGATGTTGTGCACGAGTGCCTACACACCAGATCAGGACACACACCGATACAAGTCGTCAGTGACGAACGAGGTGTCAGGCACTGGGTACACGGCGGGTGGTGCGACTTTGGCGTCGGCGTCGGTGGCGTACACCGCAGGAACGAATACTCTCGTTCTCGATGCGGCGGACTCGACATGGTCAACGTCAACGATCACCGCTCGGTATGCGGTCATCTACAACAGTTCGCCGGGTACGGATGCGACACGGCCGTTGATCGCGTATGTCGATTTCGGGGCGGACGTGTCGACGACCGCGGGAACCTTCACCATCACCTGGGACGCAGCCGGCATCTGCACGTTGACTGCTGCCTGATCGGGAGGGGCCTGACCGATGGGAATCTTCAACCGCGATCGTTCGATCTCTGGGATGCAACTGGACGGCAACCTTGCGATCCAGGCGCATCTCGGGGAGATGTTGGTGTGGGATGGAACGAGAGCAGCATTCGTCTCGGTGCCTTGCGCTCGTGTGTCAACAACTGTTGTCGTGCCTGCTGTTTCGGCGGGCGCCGTCTCGTCGGTTTCCAAGTCGGTCGGGTCCGTCGCTGTAGTGGTTCCGGTTTTGACGGCTTCATCGGTTGTTCGTCCGGAGACCACAGTGATCGTGACGGCGAGGGCTACCGACCCCTCTGTGCGCGGCGATTCCACAATCATGGCTGAAGTCATTACGGTCGCGGGTCAGACTTTGCCCGCTGTGGCCGCGCAGTCCTTTTCGGCGTCGGTTGTCGCTCTCGCGGCGCCGTCCGGTGCGGTTGTGCGGATTCCTGTTGTTGCTGCTGCCTTCAGTGCTGTGGTGGCGGCGACGGTGGTCAATGCGATGCCCGTGGTGCCTGTAATCACGGCTACTGGAACGGCTGTGTTGAACAGTCCGGTGGCGGCGGTGAATGTGGCTGCTCGGGTGCCGGTTGTTTCAGGTAGTTCCAGAGTGACCGTTCTCGCGGTTACGGGCGAGGTGGCTACTGCGGTGCCGGTCGTGTCGGCTTCGTCGGCGGTTGCGGCTGTGAAGGCGGTCGTGACGGCACTTGCTCCGGTTCCTGTCGTCACAGGAGCCAGCTTCGCGGTTGCGGGCATGACGAAGAACGGTAGCCAGACCACGACAGCAGGAGCGTCGGGCGCACGGAAAGATGTAACCGGTTGGACTGCGGACTCCGGGTCGACGGTCACGTCGAACGCCCTGATCGTGTCTGGTCCGAAAACGAGTGCGACGATCTCCGGGCAAATACGGTTGACCACTGCCTATCCGACGTCGACGATCATCACCCCGTATCTGACAGTGAACGGGACTCTCGTCAAGACTGGTACAGCGGTCACTGTGTACGGCGAAACCAAGAATGTTCCGGTGTCTGTCACGTACACGGTCTCGGCGGGGGATGCTGTGAAGTTGCAGTATTCCAATATCGACAGCGACTCTGGTATTCCTGCTGCGGGCGACACGATTGTTGCTGGCGTGAGCACGTTCCTCCGCGTCACCTGACCCTGCACGACAAAGCCCCCAACTTCGCGGTGAGGTTGGGGGCTTTCAGTCGTTTGTGCGGGGCCCGGCTGGTCTTCCCTTACCCTCCGGACCCCGCACAGCGACGATAGCAGTATTCGAACGAGTGTGCGAAACTTTGGGTATGTCCAGCAGTGAATCCGCACCCCTCCACTGCCGCAATGGACACCCCCTGGGGCCGAACCAGTGCCTCGTCGGCTGGGAAGTCTGCGGCTGCAGCCAAGCTGTGCACGGCGGACATCGAACTCACTACTGCCGAACCTGTGGACAAACCGTACGAACCCCACCTTGTGCCGGCGCGATGCCCCAAACCGACCGCTGGACCAACAAACCCGCACACATCCCCACCGCACATCCACGCAGCGACTATCCTCACTTGTAGAGAGCTGCTGGCTGTGGGCCGAGCGAACAACCTTCCGCTCGGAGGCTCACATGCCCACCACCGTCTGGCCCAGCATCCGCTCCCACGTCGTCCGCGCCACCAAGAACGATGCATGCGGCGCACCCGTCATCGGCCCCAAGTCGACCATCGTGTCCGACGGCCACATCTCCATCAAGATCAGCCCACAGTTCGAGGACGGCGAAGAAACCGCACCGAAGAACGCAGCTGGCAAGATCGCGTTCGTCGACAAGGCGCAGGACGAACTGAAGTACCTGAACGTCGAAATCGCGTTCCTGAAAGTCGATCCCGAACTGTTCAACATGGTCACCGGACAGCCGATTGTCCTGGACCACAACGGCAACGCGACCGGTATCCGTATCGGCGCAACCATCCGATCCAACTTCGGCCTCGAAACATGGACCGACGTCCCCGGTACTGTCTGCGGACCCGACGGCAAGCTGTACGGGTACGCACTCCTGCCGTGGATCAAGGACGGCCGACTTGGTGACTTCTCCTTCGAGAATGCGTTGGCGAACTTCACGATCACCGCGCGCACCGAGGCGAACTCCCCATGGGGTGTCGGCCCGTACAAGGTGGTCTTGAACGAGCCGGTCTCTCCCGCAACGGAACCGGCGCCGGGGCCGCTGCTGACGCCGATTGCTGCCGATCAGCACATCCACATGGAACCCACCTCGATCATCTACCCGGCGCCGACTGCTGGTGCTGTCGCGTTGCCGACCCCTTAGGTCCCTTGTTGCCCGGCTTTTTGCCGGGTAACGACGCGCTCCCTGGTTAGCCCTCGGGGAGCGCGTGGGGAGTAGGGGCACCAACTACTTGTAGGAGATTGCTATGGCGTTCGTTGAGCGCACTGACTGGGTGGACACACCTAGACCGCCCGCGAAGCCTGGTGAAACTCCGGTCAGGTCCGCGGATATCAAGCGGTGGGAACGCGGCATCAAGAAGGCTCATGAGGAGATCGACGGCCGGTTGTCAGAGGCTGCCCTAGACGGCACTTATGCCCCGGCCTTCGCGACGACTGGGATCACGTACGACGGCAGCGGAAACGTGCAGACGGTCACCGAGAACGGGATCACGACGACGTACGCCTACAACCCTGACGGCACGGTGCACACCGATACTCGCGCTGGTGTGACGCGCACTTACACCTACGACGGTTCAGGCAATCTGACCGGGATTGCGAGCTGACATGGACCCCGTAACTCTCGGCATGGCGAAGGCCGATGCTGCCAAAAAATACGTCCGCCCTACGACAGTCGACTTGGCCAGCTTCCTACTCCCTGGCGAGGCCATGCCAAACGATGGTGTCGCCAATGCGCGCCCACTGTTGCAACGGGCGCTCGATGCCGCGGCGACCCAAGCCGTCACGGCCGGGCCGGTCACCATCAAACTGCCGCCCGGAAAGTTTCGAATCACATCGTCAGTGCGTTGGTTCAACGGGTACCACGTCGGATTCGTGGGCTCCGGGCGTGCCGCCACGAAGATCCTCCCCACCGGGGAAGCCGTGTTCGGCCTCATGGACCCGTCGTTCACGATCGGCAACTATCTGGACGATCTGATTTTCGCCGATATGACCATCGACTGCACTGAACAAGTCAGCGGCGCAAACAATGTCGGAGCCAAAGGCATCGCGATGCGCTGGATGCGTAACGGCCGCTTCGAACGAGTCCGCTGCATCAACACGTGGGCAACCTCATTCGGGTGCGACTTCCTGCAAGACACCACCTTCGTGGAATGTAGCGCAATCAGATCCGGGCGCGGCGTCACAGGCGGACACGACAGCTTTGGTGCAGGCTTCGGAATTGGTGTCGGAAACTTCGCGGTCGAATCAGTGTCCTTCGTCAACTGCTACGCCGAGGACTGCTGGTCGGCGGGATTCTTTGTAGAACGACTCCTCGACATCCCGGCACCGAAAAGCGCACGTGGCTTCGCAATGATCGGATGCACCTCGATAGGCGGTTACAACGGTCTTCGTGACGCGGGTGGCGATGGCGTGATCACGTCCGGCTGCCACTTCCTCAATGCGTCGAACGCTGGCGTGCATGTTGACGGATACTCGTTGTCGGGTCGGCATGGTGGACGGAACGGCAACGTCTCGTCAAGTGTCATCCGCGGTAACGGTGTCGGCGTGCTTGTCGGTAACGCCGCTACGGGGGCGTACACGTTCGACAACAACGAGATCGCCGCAAACATCGGGGCCGGGGTGTCAGTGACCGGACAGGTTGGCGCGGGTTGGCGCTTCGACAGCAATCGTGTCGAAGGCAACGGTGCTGGCGGGATCGTGCTTGACTCCCCACTGGTTGTCCGGCCTGAGCTGTCGCGCAATACGATCCGCAACAACGGCACTGGCGACGGCATCAAAATTGTGGGCGATGTGGTGGAACCGAAGATCATCGGCAACACCATCCAGGGCCATCGAGGTGTTGGCATCAATCTTCCGGACGCGACAAAGTTCATGACCGACCCCTTCGTCCAGAGCAACGTAGTAACGGAGAACTCAGGCGGAGGGATCGTCAACGCAAAGGCTACAAACGATGCAACCCTGATTGCCGGTAACCGGGTCGGTGCATCGTTCACAACGCTGACGAACTTGTTCACAACACCTTCTTACGAGACGAGCGTGACTCAGGTTGCCGCACTGTCGCGGTTTGATGCGCCAACTCAGGTGACTACGGTCGATGCGAAATCCGGTGGCGCACACGCCCGCATCGTCGTGAATCAGGCCGGGTCGGCAACCGTTCGCATCGGCAGAGTGAGCGCGGCGCTGGCCGGTAGTTACACACTGTCGGCGTGGATTCGCACCGACAAAGCCGCGCTGATTCGGCCCTTCACGATCGGGTTTTGGGCAGCCAACGCATCTCAGCGGACATGGCACCGAGGCGGGTTCCGGGCAACGGGAGACTGGCAGCGCATCGACATGACCGTGGTTCTGCCTGCTGATGGCAGCCGCCTCGACTTCAATATCGCGCTCGATTCCGCGACGGTGGGGATGGTGCTGGATGTGGATGCAGTGATGGTCACGACTGGGACTGCGTTGTGGCCGTATTTCGATGGGTCCAGTCCTGGTGCTGCGTGGTCTGGGACGGCCAATGCTTCCACGTCCGTACTGACGCTCTGACCTGGCTGTAAATGCGCACCTCCCAAATATGGGAGGTGCGCATTTCGATCACGCCGTCGGCAAGATTGTTGTTTGCAACTCGGGCGCGAGCCCCTCGCTGTATGTGGATGTCAGGTGACCGGAATCAACGTATACGGGAGTGGACCCAACGAACGACGGGCAGTACCCGGAGGTGGTGCAGAACCACTCTCGAGAGTCGACGAATTGCGCTCCTACCTTCCCTGCAACCTCCGCTTCTGCCGCATTGACGGTCAACCAGTCGCCGCTAATTGCTTTGGTGCAGTCCGAAGGATTACCGAATTTGGCGGCACACTCAGCGAGATTCCCTGCTCCAGGAGGCGATGTCAACAGCACCGCCTTCTTCGGGTCGGGAAGTTCAGACATCACCGAACTCAGCCCGTTCGTCCACTCCAACTGTGCGGTCCCGCCCTTCGCTCCGCTCCGTAGTCGAGAGACGGTCAGGTGCGAGTCGGAGATGACGACCAAGTCTGGATTGAGTGCGCGCACCCGGTCGAGAGCCCAAGCTCGATGTTCAGTGCACTCGGTGTACGCCTCTTTGGATTTGTTGCTCGCTACAGCGTCAACATTCGCGGTGGCGCAACCTTCCATTGTGTAGGAGTGAATTCGGTACCCCTCCGCGTTTAGGCCGGCTACGAGCCCTGGCAGATAACTGACCGCTATTGAATCGCCCAACACGACGGCAGTCTTCGGCAAAGTGGCCGACCCGTACACGCATTGAGATTCATTGTTCTGCGTGACGTTGATACAGCCGTTCTGCTTCCACTGTGGTGCCCGGAGATCTTCCAAATGATCGATCGAAGGGTTGAAATCGGGGAATTCGGTGGCCCGAACTGCGGCCGCAATTGCGAGGCCTCGTTCAGTTTGTGGCGCGGCATCCGTTCCGCTCTGCGCTGCTGCCAACGTTTCAGGAGGACGAGCGGTGGCAGCTGGCGTCGTGAAAGCAACGCCGGATAGGACCAGACCGGCGGTGAGTGCGATCAGCGAGAGTGTCCCGATCGTCTGGTTGGACTCTTTCATGCGAAGGTTTGACAGTCGCCATCGCGACAGGTCCAAAACCTTCCGGTCACGGGTTTCGTCAGAGGATAAGAGCCAGTTCGACTTCCGGATTCGATCCTCATAGAAGTGGTACGCGGGTATCGAGAGCCCAAACATGAGCAGCAGTGCGCTGCAGTAATAGAGGTACCCACTGGGATCAATCAACGTTCCGAGCAGGATGATCACGGGCCAATGCCACAGATACAACGAGTAGGAGATATCTCCGATATAGGTACTTACTCGATTAGTGAGCACTCCAAGGAAGCGCTGATCACCGGATACTCCGCCGCCGATCACGAGTGCTGCGCCGATCACGGGGACAGCCGCCCAGGGAGCAGGGAACCCGCTTCCACCTTCGGCGATAGCAAAGGCGCCGACAGCGATGAAAATCAGTCCGGCCCAGGCCATGAACGGGCGAATTCTATCGGGGATCCGTTCGAAATATCCGATGCTGATAGCCATTAATGCGCCGACTCCCAGTTCCCAGACCCGGGTAAAAGTGGAGAAGTATGCCCACGTCGGATTGCTAGCGGTGTCGAGCAGTGAGTATGCGAATGACGCCGCTACGACGACGCCCATGATTCCGGCCGAGATCGCGAGGCGGACTTGGCGTGACCACTCTTTGCGGGCGACCAGGAGTCCGATCGCCAGGATTACCAGGGGCCATACGAAGTAGAACTGCTCCTCCACGCTGAGCGACCAGTAGTGCTGCAATGGAGATACCGGCCCGGTAGCAGTGAAGTAGTCCGTACCTTCGATTCCGAACCGCCAGTTCGATACGAACAGAAAAGCCCACAATGCGTCGACCACCGTGGACTGAAATCGGCTGGTCAAAAAGATCATGTAAGACGCGATGCAAGTGACGACGAGAACGAGTGTGGCGGCAGGAATAATGCGTCTAATGCGGCGACGGTAGAAGCTTGAAAACGAGATCCGACCCGTCTTCTCCATCGTATGCATCAGTGATCCTGTGATGAGGAATCCCGAGATCACGAAGAAAACGTCGACGCCGATGAACCCGCCACGCGGCCAGCCGAATAGATGCGAGAGTACAACCAGAATGACTGCGACCATGCGCAGGCCTTGGATGTCGAGTCGCTGGTGAGGCTTTGCGTCAGCCTGCTTCGTGCCTCGACGCCCATGCTTGAACGGCAGTAGTAGAGCAACCACGAATTGACCCCTCAACGGATATTGGCCCCCGAAAAGGTTTGAGGGACTCACGGAATATATCTGCCCATTGGTCGATTTGCCTGATTGGCGAGGAGGCTACGGACCTAGGTCCGAAGATCGCGGGACGTAAACCGCCCATCCCAGAATTACAAAGGTCGGACGAGGAAGGATTGGCGCACCGTCAGAGCCGAGCTGGGATGTCGTGGTCTACGACGGCACCAGCGCCTATTCGGGCATTTGCGCCGATCGTGATGTCACCGACCAAGATGGCACCGGCTCCGACTCGAGTCCCGTCGCCGATTTTCACTCGACCCAGGACGGTCGAGCCGACACCGAAGTACACATCATCCCCAATGGTGGGGACATTCATTTTGTCGTGGCTGTAGCCGCCGATTGTGACGCGGTGATAAATGGTGGCACGGTTCCCGATCACGGCATTGGGATGGAGTGCCACTCCGCGTCCGCCGTGTGGCATTCGTAACGCTGGACCGCACTGCGCACGCCCCGGGAGATCAGCTCCAATTACAAGCTGAAGCCATAATGCGTCAAAAAGTTTCGCGGCGACTCGTTTGGGACCTCGGAAGCGGCCGCGATTGGCAGCCTGGTTGATCCGAAAAACCGTCACAGTGACGCGATCGAGTAACCGTTTGTTCTCAGCCATATCGGTGTTGATTGTTTGCATAAGTAACATTTGCGAATCATTCCATGCCGGAAGGTTCAAGCAGGTGGGACGAAGGTCACCACTTCCAGAAAGTAGCCCGCCCAGAATTGCTCACTATGCCCCGCCCTGATCCGTCAGGTGCGGGCGTTTTGTGTTGACGGGCAGGATCTTGCCGGGCTGACTTTGCGGGCGGTCCGGCAAGACCCTCTGTCGGTTTGGTTGCTGAATCACTAAACCGGCAGGCCCTCGGCGCGCCCAAGCTGTCGAGGACGGGCGCACAGAACAGGGGGCTTTCTGGAAAGGTCGGGGGACATGCCGGAGGGCCGAAGACCTACTGCCCGAGGATCTACTTGCGCAAACGCTTCGTGGTGCAGCTCACGTGGGAGTGTTGCGCAATTCAGGCATGCTTTATGTCAACCGCCGAGACGGAAACCCTCCCGGCTGCTTCGGGGGGATTTTGCACCGGACATTTTCGCTGCGCAATAAGTCCACTGTGTACGCACTGAACTTTCATGCAGGGACTTGATGGTTCGCAATAAAGGGCGCGAACACGTCAATCACCACGAAGTTGTTCTGGCCCGCAGCCTTGCGGACACCCGCCGCCGCAGCGTCCTGCTGACTGGCCGAGGTAAGCCGCCATCAGATGGCGCAGTGGCGAGTTCAGAGGTCCACTGAAACTTTCTTGCCGTAGCACCTATGATCAGTCCATGAGGAGGTCCAGTGATACCAGATTTTGACGCCAGTGGCTTCCTGCCTCGCGGAAGATATTGCACAGATTCCGATGAGGTGCGGAATTCCCTGGTCAAGGCCTCGATGTTTGCTGCATCCTCGACCAGAGTTGGAGTTTGGGAAGATTTTTTAGACGTAGTCGATTTAATAAGGCGGAAGAGAGTGAGAGTTCCCGCAGCATTCATCGGCGGGAGTTTTATCACAGATAAAATAGACCCCCCAGACATTGACGTTGCCATTTTTGTTGACGTGTCGCGGATAACGAGCCCCAACACGCTCGACGGGATCAAACAGATCGTTCAGGACCCAAAATCTAGGGGACTGAATGTAGATGCATTTCTTATATTTTGGCATCCTGATGGATCAGAAAACGGAGCCGAGCGAAGTTATCTTGGGTCACGCGGAAAATGGGACGACTTTTGGCAAAGGCACGTTCCAAAAGCTGATCGACCTTTTCCAGAGCGACGTCATTCCATGCCTGTCCGAGGGTACCTGGAGGTTGATCTCGATGGATATGTCTAGAGAAGATAGGCTCGCAGCCCTAGAAGCGTCCTTTTCTGAAGTTGAAATCGATCCTATAGGATCCGTTGAAGAGTTCGCACGGTCCGAACAGTCCCGTGCCGCAAGGCACTTCGGGTTCAAAAAACCAGTATTTCGCACTTCCGTGAGAATTCGATTCTCTGGCGAGGGGGTGAATGGACACGATCTACGAGGTGGAACTGCGGCTGGAGTAATTGGAGGATTTTCTGGATCACTTGATGCTGTTGCAGAAAAGCTTCAGCTTTCTCCCCAGTCCGCCAATCTATATTTGTCGCCAAATGTGGACGCAGGATCGACAATTCTTGAACTATATGGTGAACCAAGCTCCGACGAGGAAAAGATTGACACCAGGATTGACGATACACCTGTGGACAGGGCGATTTCTGAGCTGTTCACCATCCTTGAAAGGGTCAACCTCTCAGAATTGGGCGCGGAAAACAATCTACCAATTGATAGAAACATAGGAAAGCGCCTTCTTGGTCTATCTAGAGAACTCATCGAGGGGTCTGTTGATCTTGATATTTCATGGACCAAGCCAATGGGTTCAACGACCAAAATAGATTTCGGAAGAAAATCCGCATATAAACTCAAATCATTCTTTGAGGTAGAAGAAACTCAAACGGAGGAACTTTCAGAAATAGGAACGGTTGAATCCATCTCAACCTCCGGGGTGATTGGTTTCACGAAATATGAATCAAGGAAACTGATCAAGATACAAGCTTTGGACTACGATCTGGAAGAGCTTAGAAACCTATGGGCCAAAAGCGTTCAGCTGGAATGGACTCAGGTAACTAAACGTCACCCTCTCAGTGACGAGACAACCATTACTCGAACAATGGATAGCATTCGATCAGTGGCAGAGGAAGAAATCTCCGCATTACGTCAAGTGTCCAAGCTGACACGTGCTGTCACCTCTACCCATGCAATTCGTCAGTGGGCGGCTGCTAACGGTTATATGGTAAAGCCCAAGGGGCGAATCCCAAAAAATATCAAAGCCCTGTACCGAGGGCCACGCCTTGAAATAACAGATGGATCGGAAAACACGTAATCAATGCCCCGCCCCGAGATCCGGGTGCGGGGCGTTTTGTGCGCTAGAGGGAAGTGCTCACCGGCGCGAGCTTGTGAACGCGGTGCGCCGGTGAGCCGTACGCACCGTCTCGAGAACGATGCGCAGTTCAAGGGCCCGCCTTCTGAGTGACGGGCAGAAGGCGGGCCAAGCGCGACGACTACACGGATTCGCCGCAGCAAGAGTCAGATGCCCAGCAGTGGGCCCGCGTAAACCTTGTCGAATGACGAAGTCCCCACTCTCGCAACGTGGGTGAGAAATTTGCTTGTGTACCATCGGCCACGGCCCCTCGAATACGAGAGCGGCAATGCTCCCTCGACGGTGCACCGTCGACTGTCCTGCTTGCGGATGTTTTACCGGATCATGCACGTCGATGGACACATCTCACGCAATCCTGCCGAGTACATCAAGATGCCGAAGGTCTTCTACGACGAGGCGCGCATTACCGGACTGTCTCGCACTGAGATGTCCGCACTCGTCTGCGAAGGCCGGGCGTCGAAACCTTCTGAGGGAGCATTGATTACGATGCTGGCTTTGCTCGGGCTTCGCGTGACGGAGGCGTGCAACGTCGACATCGAGGATTTTCAGGAGTACGAGCGTGACCACCGCGTGCTGCGCATGATCGGTAAGGGAGGCAAACCTGCCACCATTCCGCTGCCTATCCCGGTCGCCCGGGCGATGGATGCGGCAGCTGCGGGACGGTCAAGTGGCCCGCTCATACTCCGCGCTGACGGCTCTCGGATGACGCGCCGCTCAGCTGACAGGGTGGTGAAGCGGCTCGCAAAGAAGGCCGGCATCGTGAAGGTGATTTCGCCGCACGTCCTTCGACACGGTTATGTCACCGCGTCTCTCGACGCCGGGATCCCACTGCGTGATGTGCAGATCATGGCCCGGCATTCTGATCCGCGAATGACCCAGCGTTACGACCGGGCGCGCGGAAACCTCGATCGGCACGGTAACTACGTCCTGGCGTCATTCCTTGGCGGCGCTGCATAGCGTCCACAGGATCGGTGCACCTCGGATTCCGGTAGATACAGTTATCTGTATCTACCGGAATGATTGGAGACATCGTGAGTGCAGGATTCGATTGGCCGGTGCAGTCGTCGGCGAAAGAGTGGGCTGATGCGGAGATGGCAGACAAGGAAGCGATGGGGGAGTTGGCGATCACGAACCTGTGGGCGCTGACGGGAAGGGTGTTCGGGTTGCGGACGTCGACTGTGCGGCCGTGCTTCAGCCCGCGCGACTACTCCACCTATCAGGGGCGGTCCGGTGTCGGCGCCGACTGGTTTCCCGGCTTGGTGTCAGGTTCGTGGATGCCCGGCTCGTGTGGTTGTGTCGACGGCTGCCACCACCCCACCGAAGTCGCATTGCCGGGGCCGGTGCACTCCATCGTCTCCGTAACTGTCGATGGTGACACCCTCGACGCCACCGCCTACCGGATCCGCAACAACCGCTGGCTGATCCGCGTCGACGGGGAAGTGTGGCCACAAAACCAGAACCTCACCGTCGCCGACGATGCAGAAGGTGCGTTCACTGTCACCTACAAGCAGGGCCTCGAGGTACCACTCGCTGGGCAGCTGGCCGCTGGTGACCTCGCGGTGGAGTTCCTGAAAGCCCGCAAAGGTGGTCGTTGCAAACTCCCGGACCGCGCGCAGCACGTGGCTAGGCAGGGCGTCGACATCCAGCTCGTCGACGCGCAAGTCCTGTTCGAGCAAGGGTTGACTGGTGTTGCGTCGGTGGATCAGTGGATCGCCGCCTGCAATCCGCACAAGCTGAAGTCGCGGTCGCGCGTGCATTCGGTGGATGCTCCTCGGGTTGCGAGGTTTCGCTGATGGATGTCTACGGCAAAGCTCAGCAACTTCTCAACGAGCTGACCGCGAAACTCGAAACGACGCGCGCCGGCCAAGTGGATTACGCCGCCGTGCACCCCGGCGACATCGTCCCCGCCTACGGCTGCGAGACAGCGTTCGTGCGCCCCGGAAGGATCTGGCCGACAACCGCGTTCCCTAACCAGCTGAATCCGGCACAGACGGATCTGACGCAACCGGTGTCGTACGCGGCGGACCTCGAGGTGGTCGTTTACAGGTGCTACGGATTCACGGAGAAGAACGAGATGCCGGAACTGTCCGAGCTGGACTCCCTGGCTCGTGACGCCCTCGACGACGCGCGCGCGATGATGCGTGCCGTGCAATGCGCGTTCGATCGCGGCACACCAGTATCCGTCAGTCCGTGGATGCCGCGCGGCCCATCCGGTGGCATTCACGGTGGATCGCTCACCGTCACAGTCGGTGTCGAACTGTGGTGCCCGTGCGATGCGGTGATCCCGGAGTTTGATTCCGTGTTCGCACCTATCGAGGGCGATCCGCGCATCGAATGAATTGCGGTACATACAGTGCAACTGTGTCCACAGTATGATCTGCGGTATGACCACTGTGCATGTTCGTGCGAATCAGACCACGGTCGATTGGGCGGAGGGCGCCGACATGGTTGTCGAGCGCACTCCGTTCGTCGACAAGCTCATCACGAATGGCGGACTCACCGACCTCGACGCGTTCAAGACGGATCCGAGTCAGCCGTACGTGACGTACCGCGACGAGGAGGCTGTCGTCGACGCGCCGATGGCGGTGCTCGAGGTTGACGACGACCCAGACGTCAATCAGATCCCGAAGCCCCCGCGTGCCCGGAGGAAGACCACCTGATGCCCGCCCATGTGGAGTTTCATCGTGAACGCATGGCGCGGGGTCTCGCGCAGGATGCTGTCGCGTGGTCCGACCGCATGGGCCGTCAGGTCGTCAACCGTGCCCGCGTGAACTGCAACGTCAACACCGGACAGTTGCGTTCGTCGATCACACACCACGTGACCTTGTCTGGTACGTCCGCGAAGACACGCGTCGGATCGCCCCTCGAGCGGGCCCGGTACATCCACGAAGGCACCGGCATCTACGGACCAAAGGGCAAGCCCATCGTCCCGGTCACCGCGAAAGCACTGAAGTTCCCGACACCGAAAATGATTGGCCCACTAGGCCGCGGCGGCTCACGCAGCCCAGGCGGGTTTGTGTTCGCGAAGTCCGTCAAAGGCATCCAACCAAACCCATTCCTCACCGACGCACTCAAAGACGTCCTCGGCACCCACAACGTCACCGTCCGACCCCTCTAACCGAAAGAAGATGACGATGCCTCCTCGTACCCGCAAGACCGCAACCAAGCCCTCACAAGCCGACGGCAACCCCACCGCCCGGGAAGTCGAAGCAGTACTCGACATCATCGAAACCCCCGACGAAATCCTCGACGCACCAAAGGTCATCGACGACAAGGGCCTCGCCATCCCCGACGAGTTGCAGTTCAGCACCGACGACCTCCCCGACCTCCCCGACGACGACGGACACATCGAGTACCTCACCGTCGATGGCTTCGAACTCATGGCCCGTAAACCCGAACCGGCAGCATGGAACCTGGTCATCGGCATGATGTCCGACGACGCCACCGCAGCAGACAAAGCGCGTTCGCTGCAGACGTTCATCAACCACGTCTTCGATGACCAGTCCCGGATCTACATCAACCGCCGACTGTTCGCCCGCGGCGACAAGTTTGATCAGGACTTCCTCGAGCGCATCGTCGTGACCGTCATCGAACGATTCACACCGGAAACGAACCGAGAAGAGCGGCGTGCTCGAGCTCGCGCTTCGAAGCGTCGCCGATAGTCAGTGGCAGAACCATGGGTCTCAGACCCGACAGCGTGGACAGTGGACGGCCGGGTCATGCACGTGACCCGGCCGGACCTCGTTCCGCTGGTCAACATGGTCGTATCGTTCACCCCGATCCATCTGGTATTCGGATCACTGAGGGACGATGCGGATAAGCAGTTCCTGTTCGAGCAGATCCTCGACCCAGAATCCCGTATCGACAATCGACTCCTCGACGCGGTCGCCGATCAGCTTGTCCTCGAATGGTTTTGGATGCCCCGCTGGACAGTGCAAGAAATCTGGTACCGAGTACTCGGCGCGTGGGCAGAAGTCGACGGTGAATTGCAGATGCGCGGAGTGGATCTCATTACCTTGCCGCCGGCGCGGGCGACGAACGCAGTGAAAGCGTTACTCACCAAGTGGGTATCGGCGGACGCAGACGCAAGAGCCGAGCTGCACAATGACTTCACCACTGAACCACTCCGCATCCTCCGAAAGCACCAGGCGGAAGAAACAACTCCCGAGGCCGTCGAAGCTGCGGCATACGATTTCACCGCCGCACTCGAGCTGATGAAGCAACATCAGCGGTGACTTTCCACCAAACCCATCCCGTGCAGATACCCTGCATATAGAACTTGTCGCTGGCTGTGGGCCGGGCATCACCTCTTGTGTGATCCCGAGGAGCGCCCAGCGTGACTGCCCCGTACGCGAACGCCGTTGTTACTGCGGAACTCGACTGGGGCAACGTCGGGACCGAGTTCGAGGCCCGGGTCAGGGTTGCGGCCGAGAAAGCAGCGAAGGCCGCGCAGAAGCAGTTCGATCGGGTCCGTCTTGCGGCGAAGGTCAGTTTCCGTGCCGATGTGGTGGAGTTCCGTCGGCAGACGCAGGAACGACTGAATCAGTCGGCGTTCTCTGCGACGGTTGTGTTGCGTGCGAATACTGCGAAGTTCCATGCCGATGTTCGGAAGGCGACGAAGAACCTTCCCGATGCAACGGTGAAGATCAAACTCGCTGCTGGAAACTTGCAGCCGTTTGTGCGAGAGATCGAGGAGCGACTTCGGGTCGCGCGGATTACGGCCCCGGTGTTCTTGGAGGTCGCAAATGAAGCTGACTTCCTAGCTCATATCGCGACACTGACACGTCCTGTCACGCAGACCGTCAACATCGTCACCAACGGCGGCAACGGAAGCGGCGATGGTAACGGCAACGGCAACGGTTCTGGTTCCGGAGATGGTCGGTTGCGCGGTGGAATGGTCCGTCGGATCCGCATGCAGATCGACATGGATCGATCCTCGGTTGCGAGCGCTGAAGCTCAGATCGCAGCACTGGAAACACGCCTGTCCGGGGCGCGAACAAAGCAGTCGGAGTCCCTCGACCGCGTCCGAGTCGCGCAGGCACGACTTACCGAAGTCAATGCGAACGCCAACTCGACAACATCGCAGCGCCTCGCCGCCACTGCTGCGCTGACTCGCGCCAACAACGAACTTGGCTCGAACACAGCGCGAGTCACCCAAACCATCGGCGACCAGGCTGATGCTCATCATCGGTTGCGGCGTGCTCAGGAGAATCAGAATTCGACGTCGCGACTAGTGCGCGCCGGCCTGGGCGGACTCGCCGAGACCGCGATGAACATGGGCAAGAACCTACTCTCATCGATCAGCCCAGCAGGATTACTCAAGACGGCGCTCATGGCGCTGGCCGCGCTGAGCTTGGTTCCGCTGGTCGGCCAGCTCGCTCAGGCCGCAGGGATCATCTCACTGTTGCCTGCAGTGGCAGGTGCTGCTGTTGCTGGTATCGCGACGATGGTCATCGGTTTCACGGGCGTGTTCGATGCGTTCTCGAAAGGTTCGAAGGCCGCCGAGATCGCTGCGAAAGGTACTGCGGCTGCAGCGAAGCAGCAGGAGGCTGATGCGCGGAAGCGTGCACAGGCCGCGAAAGCTGTCGCCTCGGCGGAGCGTGGCGTCGAGAAAGCTGTCGATGGTGTCGAGCGCGCTGAACGTGGAGTCACAACTGCACAAAACCAGGCGGAGAAAGCTCAGAAGAGTCTCAATCAGGCTCGTGAGGACGCGAAGACAACGATCGACGACCTGAACTTCGCGCTCAAGGGAACTGCGATCGACGAACGTGACTCGGTGCTCGCATTGGCCCGCGCACGGGAGGCCTACGACAAGACGTTCGCAGATCCCGCCGCGTCGGCACTAGATCGGTCCGAGGCTGCTCTCGGTGTGGATAAGGCACTGCGCAGGCAGGAAGAGGTTGGGCGCCGGAATACGCAGCTCGCGAAGGATGCGGCTGATGCGAACAAGAAGGGCATCGAGGGTTCGGACAAGGTCATCGACGCGAAAGAGGCTGTCGCGGCGGCTGATCAGGGTGTTGTCGATGCGAACAAGTCGGTGGTCGACGCGCAGGAGCAGGTCACGCTCGCGCAGGAGAACTTGGTTGATGCGCAGGCTGCTGAAGCGGAGGCGATGTCTGCGAATGCTGATGCGATCGATGAGTATGCGGATGCGCTTGCGAACCTGTCCCCGAATGCTCGTCGCTTCGTGGAGGAAGTCCGCGGGCTCAGTGACGCGTGGAAGACGCTTCGTCTCGAAGTTCAGGAGAAACTGTTCGAGGGCCTTGGTGATTCGATAGTCAATCTCGCAAACAACTATTTCCCGCTACTCACGTCCGGGCTTGGCGGAATTGCGACGGAGATCAACGGTGGTCTTCGGCGCGCGATCGATGACTTGTCGACAGATTCGGTGAAGCTGGACTGGACGAAGATACTCGAAAACACCCGCCTCGCAATCGGTCCCGTGATTGACGGGTTCTCCGAACTGTTCGGTGCCCTCACCAACATCGCTGCCATCGGCTCTGACTTTCTTCCCGGATTTAGTGGTTCGTTCGCGGACACGATGAAGGAATTCCGGGAATGGACTGAGTCCGATAAGGGCGAGCAATCAATCCGGAACTTCATGGAGAAGTCGATCGAGTCTCTGAAGCAGGTCAAGGACTTGTTTCTCGCTGTCGGTGATGTCGTTGGTGGGCTTTTCAAGAGTTCGGAGCAAACCGGAAAGTCGATGATCGAGTCAATGACGGACTCACTTCGAGAATTCGCAGCTTGGATGCGCGAACCCGAAAACCAAGCGAAGATGCGGAACTTCTGGGAGGACGTTCGCACGACCATCACCGACATCCTGAACCTGGTGAAGGAAGCCGGAATTCTGATCCAGAAGACAACAGATCTAATGAATCGAGCATTTCCATCTGATGGTGCCGGAACCGGGGCTGTCGGTGCTGTCACGAGCGCTACGAACGGTGATGTCGGTGGCGTAGCGAACAGTTTAGGTGGCATTTCGGGTGACTCATACGCGTCAGTTCTCAAATCGGCGGGTGTCCCTGGGGCGGGGCCACTCACCGGCGGCGCAATACAAATGGGCATCGACAACGTGAAGAAGACCTGGGGGTGGATGACAGGAATTTTCGGTGGAAATGACGGTCCGAAGCCCTCGAACCTTCCTTCTTTGGAAGGCGGTGGCGGCTTCGCACCGACCACCGGCAATGGGACTGCGTTTCTTCCGGGCCAAGAGCCGACTGTCCCAGCCCGTACCTATAGCGGTGGCCGCTCGATCGGGCTCAAGGAATTCACGCGCGAGGAGTGGGAAAAGACGTTCGGTGACGTCGAAGAGTTCGACCGAAAGCTTGAGGAGTTGCAGGCCAAGGCGATCGAAACTCAAGAGGTCGGCAGCAGCAACTTCGGCACCTTCGGATCGAACGCAGCCAGCGCTCTCGCAAACCTCGGCACCGGAGATTTTGCGGCGTTCAAGACAAACCTGGCCGACCTCGGGAGGAACATCCTCGGAACCACCGACGAAGGCGGAATCAACTGGGGCAAACTCGGTTCCAAGATCGGCGGGGCCACCCTCGACATCACAAATCGGATCTTCCCTGGCTTCAAGACCGGACTCGCCAACTTGAAGGAGTTCGCTCTCGGAATTGTCGAAGCTTTCGGCGGCGACTGGGATCGTCTCAAAAACATGGCAGCGGATCCGATCAACTGGATCATCCGGAACGTCATCAACGGCGCACTCAAAAACGCCTGGAATGCAGTCGCCGCAGTCATCCCTGGACTGTCCAAGTGGGACGGCGTCGCGGAGATCGGCACGTCCGACGAGGGAGCTGACAAGGCATTCTTCGGATTCGCTTCCGGTGGCATCGCTCCGACTACTGGCGTCATGTCGGGCTACTCGCCCGGCCGCGACGACCGGATGATCGCCGTCGGCGGTGGCGAAGCGATCATGCGTCCCGAGTGGACGCGCGCGATGGGACCGGCGTACGTCAACAGCGCCAACGCTGCGGCCCGAAGCGGTGGCGTGGCAGGGGTCAAGCGATTCGCCGGCTACTTCTCCAACGGCGGCATCGTCGGAAACATGGAGTCGATCATGGCGGAAAAATTCCCCATGCTTCTCCAGAATGGACGCGCGTTCTCGTCATACCGTGACGGCGACCCCGGGTACCACGGGCGCGGGATGGCAGCCGACTTCTCCAACGGCGGCATCGAAGGCACACCCGAGATGAAGGCCGCAGCGACGTGGTGGGCAGACAACTTCACACCGGACCTCAAAGAGCTCATCCACTGGCCGTTCAACCGAAATGTCAAGGACGGTAAGGACGTCGGGACTGGTTTCTACGATCAGGGCACGTACATGGATCATCGTCACCACCTCCATGTGGCGACGGACAAGATGCTCGGCGCCGACGGTACCTCCTCCCCAGCTGAACCCGGCTTCCTGGATCGAGTCAAGGACGCAGTGGGCGGCGCTATCAGCGCCGGCCGGAATGCGATCGCAGTAACAGCTCGTGGGCTGGCTTCTAAGCCGTTCGATGCACTCAAGTCGGCAATGCCGGACTTTGGTGGCACCCTCATGGGCCAGGTGCCCGGCGCAGCGCTCGACGCTATCAAGAGCAGCTTCCTGGACAAGATCAACTCGTTCATCGGCGCTGGTGGATCGTCTGCCGACGCGGGCACGACACCGTGGGATCTCGGGGCCGGTGTCGAGCAGTGGCGCGGAAAGGTCATCGAGGCACTTGAGCGCGAAGGCTTCGACAGTGGCACCCGCAACCAGAACCTGATGTTGGCGCAGATCAAGTCGGAGTCGGGAGGTAACCCGAACATCGTCCAGAGCGTCCAGGACGTCAACTCCGGCGGCAATGAAGCCGTCGGTCTACTGCAGGTCATTCCAGGAACCTTTGCGGCCAACCGAAACCCGGCCCTGCCGAACGATCGCACGAACCCGGACGCATCGATGTCAGCAGCGTTGCGGTACTACCGCTCGACGTACGGCGACGACCTCGGTGCAATGTGGGGGCAGGGACACGGCTACGACCAGGGCGGTATCGCGAGCGGCATCGGCCTGATGCCGAAGAAGATCCTGACTCCGGAGCGGGTGCTGTCGCCTGAGATGACTGCAGATTTCGAGCGACTCATCTCGGTGCTCGAGCGCCCGGACTTCATCGAGATCTTGCGCCAGATGCCGAACAATGGCGCCACGAATGCAGCGGCCAATGCTGCGGCAGCGTCTGGTCCGAGTACTCCGGCACCGGCTGTGATGAACGCTGCGGCGACTTCCGGTCCGTCGACGGCATTCGATCCGAACAACACCGGCTACGACGACACGTTCTACAAGGACACCGTTGCGCGTGGCGGCAAGGAAGGTGCCGACGCGTGGTTGGCGCGGCAGGATTTCGGGCCGCAAACGCGGACGTGGGGTATCAACGCGCTCAAGGAGATCGGCGGTGAATTCGCGGCACCTCTTGGTCTGGGGGAGCGCCTCAACGAACGTATCGACGAGGGGGCGAAGGAGTACATGCGTTGGCAGGGCCGCGATGAGCGTGCAGCACAGTACGCCCAGTCCAAGAGCAGCGGAGATACCTACATCACCAACGAGTTCCACGGTTACCAGGGCACGCCGCAACAGTTCATCGCCGAAATTGACCGTCGTGCCCGACAGGGCCTGTCCGTGCTGACGCCGTAGGGAATGGATATCAATGACCACTTGCGACCCTGATTTCAACGGCGGATACCCCGTCCTGTTGATCATGCGGGACTTCGATCCGACGTCTCCGACGTTCGAGCAGGATTTGGTGACGGTGCCGATCTTCGGCCCCAACTTTGTGGGGCAAGGCATTTCACTGCTCGAGGGGTACTCGGGTTTCTATCACACACCGATCACCCAGGTCCGGGAGAACTACGCCTACCAGGCCGGTTCAACTCCGTCGGATTATCCGCGCGTCGAGGAACGGATCCTCGATTGCGATATCGGTGTGCAAGGCCGCAACTGGACTGAGTTCATGCAAGTCGAAACGCTGCTGTGGAAGATCATGAAACCGCCGAAGGGGAAGCGCCCCGACTTTGTGATCCGCATGTATTTCGGTCCCGGTGAGGATGATTGGCGTGAGATCACGGTGCGGCTCGAGCGAACCCCGAAGGACCTGTTCAAACTGGGTCCGGGGTTGACGACGAAATTTAAGTGGTCACTGACCTTGCTCGCGTGCGATCCGTATTGGTATTCGCGGACGCTTCAGGACACAGTCACCTTCGACACCGGCAGCGGGTCGGGTGTGAACCGGATCAGTCAGCGGACACTACTAATCGACAACCTTGCTGATCAGGAATGTTGGCTCGAGTACTCCTCGAACGAGCTCACTACGACATCGACGTTCACGCTGCCGGATGCGTTGGGTGTGTACCCGAAGTGGCACACCTCTGCTGGTCAAAGGATCTATGTGCCGTTGCCGCCGCTCGGGGTGGGGAAGTCGTTTCACGTTCAGACGAACCCGCTGCAGATCGCGCTCGAGGCGATGGACGACAGTCAGGAGGTCGCAAATTTGCAGGGCGACTTCAATAACTCGCTGCCACCACACACTGTCGGCGCACAACTGCCGGTGACGTTGAAGGGTGGGACCGCTCAGACTCAGCTCAGCGTGTACGCAGTCCAGCAGTGGGATCGTGCATTCGGGGGCGAAGCACTGTGAAATCAATTCCGTTACCCACAGTGAACTCTGCACCCTGTAATGGAAGGTGCATCTGATGGCCGATCTGATGACACCTGACGAGGTGCGGGCGATCATCCGCCAACGCACCATCGAACGCATTTCTGTCATGCGCGCGCGCCCGAGAGTGACGCTGTACGACAAGAACTGGCGCAACCCTGTCCCGATCATGGGTGAAGTCGCTGCATCGTTCGAGGAGAAACTGAACGACACCGGCGAAGCCGAACTCACACTATTCGGGAACCACAAGGTTCGCGAATGGGTCATCGAGGAACTCGAAGACGAAGAAGACCTCCACATCCGCGTGCAGATGGCCGGCAAGGAATGGACCGGTAAGGCGTCGTCGATCACCAATCGTGGGGATGAGAAGGGTTTCGAGTTCATCGAGATCAAGTTCCTCCACGAGTACGAGCACATGAAAAAGATTGTCTGCTACTCGAATCCACTGTTGCCGGCCGAGCTACAGGCGCCGAAGATCTGGTCGTACGCAGGATCCTCGGTACGTGGAATCAAGTCCTTGATCTTCCTGAACCTGTTGCGGCGCTTCGGGCCCTTGTGGGCGCTGCCGGAGGACTTGTTCAATCCGTCGTCGTGGATGGCGAACCTGAACCCGGCGAACTGGCCGATCGTTGTCCTCCCCAGTGTCGGGTTCTTCAGCGATCAGTCGATGTGGCAGGTCATCACGACCCGCTTCGGGAACCTGCACGACGTCATCGCACCGTGCCTCGCGATTGCTGGGTTGCAGGTTGTCGTGAAGCGTTGGTTCCCAGGTATGCCGCAGCCGGCGCCCGACCATTTCACGCTGACGGAGTCGACCCTCACGATCGATGTCGTCGACAAGTCTGGGTACCGCGGCAAGGCAGGCAACGTCCTCGACGGGCTCACGCATTTGGTCACGGAGCTTGCGGACGATCTGATCAATCAGGTTGTCCACGCGGTGACCGGTGCGCCGAACCCGCCCGAGTACTCCTTGTCCGGGTTCCTGGGCACGAACCCTGAGCGGCCGTTCGTGACGTGGCGCAACGCCCAGAGAACAGGCCTCTCCGGCATCGGGCAGTGGCAAGCGACCGTCCACAAAGCCCTCGCAGGTGCGATCGTCACCGGCGGCCATTCACCGGACTGGGTGAACGCTGGGCTGAAGCTCATTGCGAACGCGATCCTCGGCTACATCGGCGCCATGTTCGGCAACGCCGGCCTCGCGCTCGGCATCTTCGATTCCCTCATCGAGGACGTCGTGTTGGCGTTCCATCGGATGGCGAACCCGATGCGGCAGAACAGGATGGGCATCCGCGGCCCGGGCTACGGCGAGCACTGGGAAGCCACAGGCGGCACCGGTGCCTCGCTGTCCGCGCTGCAGGCAATTCAGACGGGCTTCGACAAGACGAAGGCGTACCGCTCGTACAAGGTTTCGGTGGTGAACTTCGCGCCGTGGCGTGTCGGTGAGCACTTCGACCTTGGTGACCGGACTGCGGTGGAGATCGGTAAGCGCGGCACCTACTACATCGACCACGTGTATGGGTTGAAGTTGTCGTGGAGTCGCGATCAGGATCCGCGGTACGACATCTCGATTGGTGATGACAAGCGTGATGTGGCGCCGGGTGCGATGTTGGCGCGGCAGATCGAGCAGGTCAAGGCAATCCTGCAATCTGTGTCGGTCGCATCGTGACCGTAATATCGGTACATACAGTGACACTGTGCCCAGGTGATGGAGGTAGTTGTGGCGAAAGCTGACAAGGACGGAATCGTTCGGGATCGCCGGACGGGGATTGTGTTGGCGCGCAGGAACCGCCATCCGATGGCGGATCTGTTCAGGGACGCGCCGATGGGTGAAGGTTTGCCGGGGATGCACATGGACCCGATGGCTGAGCATTTGTTGGCGATCCATATCTTCGACAACCTTGACTGCTTGCCTCCGCAGAATCCGCTGTACAAGCAGGTTCCGGATCCGGAGAGCCTGAACGCGACGGGTACTGATCGGGTGATCTATGTGCCGATCGGCACCCCAGGTCCGGCCGACGTCGAAGCGGAGGAGCCGATCATCGTCGCCGACATCTCCGACTACA
Source organism: Rhodococcus sp. IEGM 1379 (assembly GCF_030056815.1). GTDB lineage: Bacteria > Actinomycetota > Actinomycetes > Mycobacteriales > Mycobacteriaceae > Rhodococcus_F. The sequence goes on along the minus strand of NZ_JASHKR010000004.1, from coordinate 32,766 downwards.
CCGAAGACCAGGATGCGGCACTGGAGTTGCAGCTCCGGCAGAAGAGGATCGCCCGCAAACTCCTCGAGCAGGCCGACCCGCAAGTGCGTGGGGAAGGTGACTACTGATGGCGTGGGATGGTGAGGTGCCTGTCGATCCGTCGATGGCGCCGAATTATTCTCCACCGAAGACATATTCGAAGAGCACCGTCTCGGGTCTGCAGAATGTTGACCCGTACGACTTCAGTAACGCAGGGAACCTCGATCTGCGTAACCGTGCCGAAGGGGTACGCGGAAACTTCTTGCTGAACATCCTCAACGGGTTCCTCAACATCGGACAGTTATTGGATGATCTATCGAAAGCCATCCGCGGTCTCGGCTCCTTCGGGCCAGGTCCGTTGAAAGATATTCGTGATGGCCAACTCGATTTGAACAACAACATGAATCTTCTTTCGCCGCTGCAGGATTACGGGTCTGCGTACGCGAATACCGCTGGCGGCATCAGCGCGGCAGGCCAATTCGGATTCACGAATCAGATCGGGCCGATGAAGAAATGTCACCTCTCTGGTGGCCGCATCATTCTCGATGACTATGGGCTGTGGGACATCCAATGCAAAATTTGGTTCGACTGGACGGCCTTGGGTGGGACAACGGAGTGGGAGATCCGCATCCTGAAACCTGACGGCACCCTGTTTTCTCGGTCCCGCACCCGCATGAAAGATTCGGACACCTTTTCATCCCTCGATGTGACATCGGTGGTGGTACCTGCTGTGGGATATCAGGTGCAAATCTATATCACGGAAGTCAACGTTGGTCGCGGCGTCATTGGCGGTCCGACATTCAATCGCCTTGCTGTGAAACATATTTCACGTAATACGACTACTGGCGACAACGGCCAAGAATAGTTCGCAAACAACCCCGAGGAGAAGTCATGACACTTGTAGCACCTGCATTCGAAGCTCGCTTCATGCTTGGCAATGCGCGATCTAGCCGCTTCGGCGCCGCCGTCACAAATGCGTTCTGGCACACCGAAGAAGGCAACGCGTCGGCTGTCCAGCTTGCCGGATACTGCGGAAACCCCGCAAACAATGCGAGCTACCACGACATCGTCCGCGACCGCATCGTCTGCCACGTCGTCGACGACGACTACGCCTCATGGTCCGTACTCAACGCGAACCCGTCGAGCTACAACCTGTGCTTCGCCGGATCCCGCGCAGCGTGGACCGAAGCGCAGTGGATGGCCCGCGCCGACGACATCCGCATCGCCGTCTGGCTCACCCTCGAGGTCTGCCGCCGCAAAGGCACAATCGCTACCGAGATCCTCGCCGAAGGTGGTGGACGGTACCGCCGCGGATCCGGCATCGCTGACCACGCTTATGTCACAAAGGTTCTGGGCATCGGCAACCACACCGACCTCGGCGCCTACTTCCCGTGGTGGTTCGCCAAACAGATCCTTGCCGAATACCTCGCGCCGGCGCCCGTCCCGACCGTTGTTCTCAACGCAATCGACGAGGAGTACAAGCGGATCGGCGGCGAAACATCGTGGCTCGGCCTCCTCGAGGAAGGCGAGTTGGACTGTCGCACCCGAGGTGGGAAGTTCTCCCACTTCGATAACGGGGCCATCTACTGGTCGCCCGAGACTGGCGCAAAGGCGATCCCGAACTACTTGCTCGATACGTACGCCACCCACGAGTGGGAGGCAGGGCCGCTCGGGTTCCCGATCGGTGACCACACCGTGCTTACCGGACCGGACGGAAAGCCGTGGGGCGACGTCCAGGGCTTCGAAGGTGGTCCGCTGTACCGCAAGTACGGGGAGCAGGACGGACACCGAGTGCACGGCCTGATACTCGCGACGTGGCGTCGTGCCCAATTCGAGAACGGTGAACTCGGCTGGCCCACTTCTGACGAGATCACCCTCGAGAACGGCGACATCGTCCAGCACTTCGAACATGGCGACGTCTTTTACTCGCCGACCGGCACCGTCGCACTGCGCCCGACCGCGGGACCTGACCAGCACTTCCCGATCTCCCACTGATAGGAGCTTTTATGTCCATTCTCGATTCCATCCGCAAGCTAGTCCCAGCGTCCGCGCGGGAGAACTGGTACCGCTACGGCGGCGCCGCGATTGTGCTCCTCGCGTCATGGGGGTACATCGACACCACTGTCGTCGCGCAGTGGTCGGCTCTCGTCCTCGGCGTGATTACGTTGCTGTTCGCGGCACTGCATTCCACCTCGAGTGTGCGGACCGCGCTGTATCTTCTTCTCGTCGCCGTCCAGGGCGTTGCCGGGGGAGTGTTCGGGATCCTCAACGGCCAGCAGTGGGGTGCCATCGTCACCTTGGCTGGACTTGTTCTCGGTGTGGCGACAGCGGCCGCGAAGACACCGACCCCCGTCGAGTTCCAGGGGATATGGGTACGCGGGTCGCGGTGATCTGAGCTGCAGGAACTGAGGGGCGGGGCCGTTGCGGTCTCGCCCCTTTCTCATGTCCGCTACAGTTTCGGTAGGTACAGTGACCGAAGGGGGCACAGTTGTGAGTCGTGCGTATGGCTGGACAGACAAAGGCGACGCCGTCGTCGAGGACGAAGCGACCGTCATCCGCATGATGGCCACATGGCTCCTCGAAGGTGGCTCACTTCGCGGCCTCACCGAGCACCTCAAATCAGAGGGCATCGCCACCGCCGGCGACAAGACATGGCAGACGGTGACCATCAAACGGGCGCTCACCAACCCCCGCATGATCGGGAAAAAGAAGTCGGGCGACAAACTCGTCGACGCCGAAATCCCGCCGATCCTGCAAACCCGCACATACAACCGGCTGTGCAAACTGTTGCTCGATCCGGAGCGCGCGAAGTTCACCGGCGGCCGCACTCAGGTCGCATTGCTCGGTGGTGGTATCGCTCGCTGCGGTGGCTGCGGCCGGGCCCTGTATTCGTCAGCGTCCACCGGTCGCGCCGCTGTCTACACGTGCTCAACTCGTAGTGGTGAATGCCCCGCGACGGTGTCTGTTCAAGCGGAACTCCTCGACGCCGATGTCACCGAACGGGTCCTCGCGCGCCTGTCGTCACCGAAACTTCGGGCAGCGTTGACGAAGTCGATCAACCAGCTCGGATCCCGCGATGAAGCCGAAGCCCGGATCGAAGATCTCCAAGCTCGGTACACCGCACTCGGTGAGGATTTCGCTGACGGACTCATCGAACGCGAAACGATGCGCGCCGGAACCGACAAAGTACGGGCCAACATCGCGGCCATCGAATTGAAAATGAAGCAGCAAGAAGTGCTCGACGATCTTCCGGAACCGACACCATCCGCAATAGTCGAATGGTGGGAACAGGCCGGCCCCCGCCAACGCCACGACGTCGTATCCATTCTTCTCGACCACGTGACCGTCAAACCCACCGACCGCAGAGGACCCGGCGGACTAGACGACGAACGCATCGAATACGTCTGGAAGAAATAACCGGGCCTATTGTCGCGCCAGCATTTAGATCTGAAAAAGACGAAGGCCCCACCGTTGGTGGGGCCTTCAGTTATTTCTGGGGTCACTTGAATTTGACTCGCGCGCCCGTTGAGAACATTGAGTCATGCGCTTCGAGTGCGGCAGGAACAGCATCAATTGGAATGTCGAAGACCAGGCGCGTCGATCGAGTTATGCCGGGGTTTAGGTCGCCGACACCTCTGTTGTCACCTTCGAGGCCCAACTCGGCGGAGCTGTCGTTAGTGAATTCACGGCCTTGAAGGTCGATCAAAAGCTGGTTTGAACTGGAATAGAACTGCGGCTTGGTCGAGGTGTTCGTGACATCGATGGAGACGATGACGAATTGGCCTTCAGCGGTTTCGTTGAACCATGACGATTTCTTACCGATATTGGTGAGTCCTGATTCCACGTTGGTGACCACGAATGCGAACTTGCCATCACGAATCTCGGTGCCGAGTCCTGTAGCAATCGGCGCTTGCTTGGTGGTCGTTGCTGCCCTCGTTTCTGGAGAGACTTTGTCGACTGCAACATATGGTGCCCGAGCGGTCGTTGTGATCCGCGTAGCGGTGGACGTCGAATTGTCATTGCCGCTGACAGCTGAGATGACGATTCCGCTACCCATGATTAGTAGGCCAACAATCAGCAGTTTGACGCCAGTACTCATCGGCTTCTTCTGCGGCATGCCTTGGGGTTGCGGTGAGGTCAGTCCGCTGCCCCTTCGGGTGGCGTCGGACCACATCGTGCCATTCCAGTAGCGCTGAAGGGCATTGTTCTGTGGGTCTGGGTACCAGCCGGGCTGTGGGTTCATCGTCGCGTCCTTCAGTAACTCGGCGGTGGGGGAGGTGTGTTCGCTGGCTGCACGTGTGACGTCCATTGCGTGCCCGTCGTACCAGCGGATTAAGCCGGGGCTTTGCTGGTCTGGATACCACCCTGGTCCAAGGCCGGAGTGCGGTGCGACGAACTGCACAGGCGGCGGCCGCTTGTCTCCGACCCGGATCAAGGCGCGGATCACAAGTACGACGAATCCAACTGGCAGGCCGATAAAGACGACGAAGAGCAAGATCTGCGCAGGAGATGCGTCTAACGTGCTTTGGCTGACAATGAATACGAAAGCTAAAGCTCCGAGGACGTAGAGGATCCCTCGCACACGCTTGTCTTCCATGACTACCTTTCGCGAAGTGTCCGTAATACATACCAGACAGTTGGAAGACATTCACTTCACCGAAGGCGCAGACTAGAGTCCACTACGTCTCCAAGCTATTGCGTCCGAAGGCAAGATAAGCCACCGGCTTTTGCGTCCGCCTACCTGTCGAGCACGTAGATCGCCCCTCTGACATGCCTTGAGTACGGTGTCGTAGGACGGGCTTGTGTTTGATCCTGACCCTTCCCATCCCAGAAGCTTGGCGACTTGCGCCACTGTTATTGGGATCTCGGTCTTGCTGGCGTCATGCGACACGACAGCCCTCCGTAGTGTGGTGACAAGTACATGCCAGGCAGTCCGGACAGGTCGCGCCTACCGCTCAGAATGGAAGTGAAGTCGATCGCTTACCTGTTCGACGCACCCACTCGTCCTTGCCCACATTTTGCCCACAATCGGGAATATTGGGCGATCGGATCGGATCGGATCGGATCGGAACTTTTGCAGGCAGTGGGCGATTATTGACAGGTTTCCGCAGGATGTGCATGGTAACGAGATCGGACTCATAATCCATTGGTCGTGGGTTCGAGCCCCACCCGCCCCACCACTTCGCAGGCTGCGTGATTGTGAAGGATTTCACTCGCTCAGCGAACGAAATCCTTCACAATCACGCCGAGCTGGCGTTAGCCCAGCGAGAAGAACAGGGGCTCCCGCGCCTCAGCCTCGGAGTACGTCAACCCGCCGCGGTGGGAGACCTCGACCTCGTAAAACTCACTGCCTGCAGGTACACCTTTGATGGTGAATGGCAGGACACACTCGCCGCTGGACCTGTCTCCACTTTCGAGTCGGCCAGTGGCGACCGTCTTGCCGTCCCCGTTGGTTACCTTCACCTCGGTACCGGAATGTATGTCGTCATAGCCGCCATCGCCGACGCAGCCGGAGCCAGTGGAACTCGAGTCGCTGGAGTCCAAGCTCATGGTTCCTGTCATCGTGAATACAGTTGGTGCGTTTGCCTTGCCAATCAGTGTGACTGCACCGAACATTGCACCGGCGATCGCGAGGGCGCCTACCGCGCCCGTCACAACCCAGACCACAGGGTGCGTCGGACGAGGGACCGAGGCGGCGCCGTGGCCGAGGCCGAGGTTATAGCCGTCGTGCCACGCATGGTCGACGTTCGAATCGGGCTGGAAAGGCGGCGGAGGCTGCGTCATACCCACATAGTTCTCGAATTCTCGACCAATCGTTACGTCTTTTGTTCGATTGGTGTAGATGCTCAGCTTGACTACGCAGCCCCGCGATCGTGAAGGATTTCACTCGCTCAGCGAACGAAATCCTTCACGATCACACGAGCTCCGAACTAGGTCGAGTAGTCACGCAGCGTGAGTACGAATCCGACTGCAATGGTGACTACCGCGACGATGTAGATCGTGATCCGTAACCACACCGGCCCGACGTAACTGACCGTGATCGCTGCAGCGAAGGCGACGATGATCATGACCACGCCGTAGGCTGGTGTGCGTTGCGGATGTTCTCCGTGCCGATTCCCCGGACTCCCCATCATCAAAGTCTGCTCCGCGTCGGAAGGCGCGCGCAATGGCTGGAGCGAACGGTCCGAAAATCTGGTTGTCCCACTCAGTGGGTCATTCCGAAATTGGACGCCACGCCGAAAGTCCAGCTCAATAGCGCGTCTGACCTGCGAATCTAAATCTTTTGCTAGAACACGTTCCAATTTCGGTCATTTGTGGCTATGGTCACAAAGAAAGATGCGGGTGTGCGAATGAAAGGTGAAGTGACGTGAAGACCAAGGGTGCAATCCTGTGGGGCCTCAACGAGAAGTGGTCCATCGAGGAGATCGAGATCGGCGAGCCGGTAGCCGGTGAAGTTCAGATCCGCATGGAAGCGGCGGGAATGTGCCACTCAGATCACCACATCGTCACCGGCGCAACGCCGATGCCGTCGTTCCCCGTGATGGGCGGACACGAAGGCTCCGGCGTCATCACCAAGCTCGGCCCGGAGGTCAAGGGTCTCGAGGTGGGCGACCATGTCGTGCTGTCCTTCATTCCGGCTTGTGGAACCTGTCCGGCATGTTCAGCTGGGCACCAGAACCTGTGCGACCTCGGAATGGGTCTGCTCAGCGGTCAAGCAATCAGCGACGGTACGTACCGCATCCAGGCTCGCGGCGAAAACGTGATCCCGATGTGCCTCCTCGGCACGTTCTCCCCGTACATGGTTGTGAACCAGTCGTCTGTCGTGAAGATCGACAAGGACATTCCTTTCGAGGTTGCAGCACTCGTCGGTTGTGGCGTTCCCACCGGTTGGGGATCGGCGACGCATATCGCCGACGTCAAGCCCGGTGAAGATGTTGTGATCATGGGCTGCGGCGGCGTCGGAATCAGTGCGCTCCAGGGCGCAGTTGCCTCCGGTGCCCGCAAGATCTTCGCCATCGATCCGGTGCCGTGGAAGCGCGAGCAGGCCCTCAAGTTCGGTGCTACTCACGCCTACGAAAGTGCTGCGGCCGCAATCGAACCGATCATCAATGAAACTCACGGCCGCATGGCTCAGAAGACCATCATCACCGTCGGTGAGATGAAGGGTGAGTACGTCGAAGAGGCGATGATCTTGACCGCCAAGGCTGGTCGTTGTGTCGTCACCGCCATGGGTCACCTCATGGACATGGACGTCAAGCTCAACCTGTTCCTGATGTCGATGCTCCAGAAGGATCTTCAGGGCAACATCTTCGGTGGCGGAAATGCACGCCAGGATGTTCCCAACCTGCTCGCCATGTACAAGGCCGGCAAGCTCAACCTTGACGACATGATTACCCGTACCTACAGCCTGGAGGGCGTCAACGACGGCTACCAGGACATGCTGGACGGCAAGAACATCCGTGGCGTCATCCGCTACACCGAAGCTGACTGGTGATCAGTTAACTGAATCCATGGGCCAGTAGTCTGATCGAGTGCACAGTCTTGACGTAATCGATCAGTGGCCAGTCGACCATGCGGCAGCGGTCGTCCTCTCGGGAAAGAATTCCGACGAGGGTGGCCGCTTTCGTGCATTCCATGGAGATCAGCATCGAGTCTTTCCGTTGGCGTCAGTGACAAAACCGTTGTGTGCGTACGCAATTCTTGTTGCCGTCGAAGAAGGTGCTGTCGAGCTTGATCAGCCGGCGGGTCCCGAAGGTTCCACCGTTCGCCATCTGCTGGCGCACGCGTCCGGATTGGCGTTCGGGGAGCGGAAGGTCCAGGCGCCCGTCGCATCGAAGCGCATCTATTCGAGCGCGGGGTTCGAGGTGCTCGCCGAATTGATCGAGAGCGAGACGTCGATACCTTTTGCCGACTATCTGGCCGAGGCAGTCTTCGAACCGTTGCAGATGACCACTGCAGAATTGGTGGGACCGGCGGGGCACGGAGCCCAGGCGTCGGCCGAGGACCTGTCGAAGTTCGCTGCAGAGCTACTCGCTCCGACGCTGATTTCACCGCAGACGCACAAAGCCGCGACTTCGGTCCAGTTTCCTGGCCTGAACGGAATTTTGCCGGGATACGGCTCTGCGCGGCCCAATGACTGGGGCTTGGGTTTCGAGATTCGAGGCCACAAGAATCCGCACTGGACCGGTCTGGAGAATTCCGAGGCTACCTACGGTCACTTCGGCCAGTCGGGAACCTTCCTGTGGGTGGATCCGCGTATCGACACGGCGTGCGTCGTTCTTACTGATCGACCATTCGGAGACTGGGCCAAGCCGTTATGGACCGAGGTGTCCGATCACGTAATAGCGGGGAAATAGTAGACAAATAGGTAACAATTTTCTCCCGTTTCACTAGCGCAACACGGGTAACACAGGCACACTGTTCAATCGAGCCTGCTTCACAAACTCGGCAGAGGTCGTTGGGGAAGACGTCCCTCGTCGAAGCAGGAGGCTCGTGTGCAACCGAATCACCTTGCGGATCTGACGGCTGGTGTGGTCTACATCCACTCGTCACCCGCTGCGTTATGCCCGCACGTGGATTGGGCTTTGTCCGCCACGTTGGCGAGTCCTGCCAAGCTGAGATGGACTTCTCAGCCGGCAGACAACGGACTGCTCCGTGCAACAACGGATTGGTCCGGTCCCGTCGGAACCGGTGCAAGACTGGTTGATTCGTTGCGCGTGTGGCCGATGCTCAGATTCGAGGTTACCGAGGATGCAAGCTGTGGGGTGGACGGCGAACGCTACAGTCATGTACCCGGGCTCGGGTTGTGGCGTGGTTCCACCAGTGCAAACGGTGATGTCATGGTCGGTGAGATGCGACTGAGATCCATCATGAATGCGGGCGGTGACATCGTGGCCGAGATCGATCGCGCGATGGGCGCGCCTTGGGATGAAGAGCTGGAACCGTACCGAAGCTCCGGTGAGGGCGCGGAAGTGATGTGGTTACACCGTCGAGTGAGCTGATGTGAACGTGGAGGGTGGGCCGCTGATCAGCGACCCACCCTCCACGTTTCTCACAACGGAATGTTCTTGTGGCGTCCGCGTACGTTCGGTGCGGCAGCAAGAGCCGCCGTGACAATGCTGCGAGTCTTCGTGGGATCGATTTCACGATCGACTACACCGATTTCGACGGCCCGATCCACGCCACCGGCAATGGCTTCGTGCTCGGCTGCGAGTCGATCGTGCAAGGCCTCACGCTCGTCGTCGGGTGTGGCGGCTAGGGCACGCTTGTGCAGGATCCCCACAGCGGCCTTGGCTCCCATGACAGCAACTTCGGAATTCGGCCACGCGAACACGGCTGTTGCGCCGAGTGCACGAGAATTCATCGCGATGTAGGCGCCGCCGTAGATCTTTCGGGTCACCACGGTGACGCGGGGAACGGTGGCTTCAGCGAAGGCATGCAACAGTTTTGCGCCCCGTCGGACAACGCCTTCCCATTCCATCGACACACCGGGCAGGTAGCCCGGGACATCGACGACAACCACCAGCGGAACTCCGAATGCGTTGCACAAGCGCACGAATCGCGCCGACTTCTCCGCACTCTCGGAATTGAGGCACCCGCCCAGACGGAGCGGATTGTTGGCGATGACGCCGACAGTACGGCCCGCCATCCGGCCGAATCCGGTCACGATGCTGCGGGCATAATTACCTTGCAGCTCTTCGAAACTCGACTCGCCCTCGACGTTGTCGAGTAGTTCGTGGACGATCGGCCGCACGTCGTACGCGCGCTTCGCTGACGCCGGCATCATGGCCCGCAGATCGGAATCGCCGAGTTCGGCAGCACGCTGATCGAACGTGCCCTGCTCGCACAGCATGGAGACGAGTCGTCGGGCGCGGTGCAGGGCGTCTGACTCGTCGTGAGCGGCGATGTGTGCGACACCGGACTTCTTGGTGTGGGTGTCTGGCCCGCCGAGCGAGATCATGTCGACCTGTTCGCCGGTGACACTACGTACGACGTCGGGGCCGGTGACAAAAACGCGACCTTCGGGCGCCATGATGACCACGTCGGTCAACGCCGGACCGTACGCGGCTCCGCCGGCGGCAAAGCCCAGAACTACAGAGATTTGGGGGATCAGGCCCGACGCGCGGACCATCGCCTCGAAAACAAGTCCGACGGCATGGAGGGCTTCGACGCCCTCGGCCAGACGGGCGCCACCGGAATGCCAGAGGCCCACGATGGGAGTCTGCTCGTCGATGGCGGTATTGATCGCGCTGACAAGATGTTTGCATCCATCGACGCCCATCGCGCCGCCCATGACGGTGGCATCCGAGCAGTAGGCGATGGTGCGAATACCGTCGATCATTCCGGATGCCGCGAGTACACCGGATTTGTCACGGGGATGGAGAGGAACGGTAGATCCCGGATCGAACAGATTCTCCAGGCGCGCAAGGGGATCGCGTGGGTCTGTCGACGATTCGGACTTTGTCACGGGGGCCAGAATGGTCATCGCGTCCTCCTTCAATTACGTGCCTTCGGGTTAATTGCCGATCGGTGTGCCCGCGAGCGACGCTGTGTTCTGGCGTCACCCGCGGACAGGTGCAACGACTGGCTATGCCCGGCCGAAAGCGAGCGCAACATTGTGCCCACCGAAACCGAACGAGTTGTTCAGTGCGAAATCGAAGCTGCCGGTTCGGGCTTCGCCCTTGACGACATCGAGATCGATCTCTGGATCCTGGTTGTCGAGATTGAGCGTCGGCGGAATGATTCCGTCGCGCACAGCCAGAACCGTCAGGACGGATTCGAGAGCGCCGACAGCGCCGATCGAATGTCCCAGCGCGGATTTCGGTCCGTACACCGCAGCGTGATTGCCCACTGCGGAATTGATTGCCGCAGCCTCTGCGATGTCGCCGATCGGCGTCGCAGTGGCGTGAGCATTGATGTGCTTGATATCCGACTTCGTCAGACCGGCCATCTCGATCGCGCGAGTCATCGCTCGCGCCGCGCCCAGCCCTTCGGGATGTGGTGCCACGATGTGATACCCGTCGGAGGTGATTCCGGAGCCCAACAGGCGGGCATGAATCGTAGCCCCACGTGCCTTGGCATGTTCCTCGGTTTCGAGGATCATCAGAGCGCCGGCCTCACCGAACACGAATCCGTCGCGGTCCTTGTCGAAAGGACGTGAAGCCGCAGTCGGATTTTCGTTGTTGGTGCTCATCGCCCGCATCATGGCGAAGCTTGCGATCGGGACAGCGTCGATAAAGCTCTCGACACCGCCGGCGACCACCATGTCCACGTCACCCATGACAAGCATGCGATGAGCGTGAGCAATGGCTTCGGATCCTGACGAGCAGGCCGAAACCGGCGTGATGACGCCACCGCGAGCGCCGAGTTCGAGGCCCACCGTCGCAGCCGGCCCGTTAGGCATGACCATCTGCACCGAGAACGGGGACACCTTTCGGTAGCCTCCGCTGCGGAGCTTGTCGACCGCGTCGATCAGTGTGTCGCCACCGCCGAGTCCGGTGCCGATGACAACCGCGAGGCGGTCCTTGTCGACCTCGGGACTACCGGCGTTGCTCCACGCTGTGCGGCCGAGGGTGAGCGCGAGACGCTCGACCCAACTCATCCGTCGGATCTCAACTCGCGATAGGCCCTCGTCCGGTGAAACTTTGAGGTGCCCGCCGATACGAATCGGAAGGTCGAATTCTTCGATGAACGGGTCGTCGAGGACTCCGATGCCGCTTTCGCCGGCGAGCAGTGCCTTCCACGTGCCATCCACATCACCAGCCACCGACGTCGAAGTCGCGAGGCTCGTGACTACGATGTCGGGAAATTTCCCCCTGCGGGTAGAAGCGGAAGTCACGGTCGGCTCACTCTGCGTTCTTGGCTTCGGCGCCTTCGGCTTCGAGCTTCTGAATGTAGGCAACGATGTCGCCGACGGTGCGCAGGCCCGCAAGATCCTCATCCGGAACCTTGACGCCGTACTTGTCTTCGGTCTGGACAGCGATCTCGACCATCGACAGGGAGTCAATATCGAGGTCGTCGACGAAAGACTTGTCAGCGGTAACCTCGGAAGGCTCGATACCGGTGACCTCCTCCACGATCTGGCCGAGTTCCGCGATGATTTCTTCCTGAGTGTGGGCCACTGGTGTGGCTCCCTTCTTGATCGATTGAGGTAATGCGCCACGTTCAGCGTTAGGCAGCTGAACGTGGGTGGAGCGCTCGGACTACGGCTGTCCGGGCAGTTCGGAGATATCCTCCGGGTTCTTGAGGGCCAACGTCGGCGTGCCACGCATTTCACGCTTGGCGATACCGACGAGGGCTCCGGCAGGCGGCAACTCCACGACCATGGTGACTTCGGCAGACCGCAGCGATGCGGAGCAGAGTTCCCAGCGGACGGGACGCGTTACCTGAGCGGCAAGTTTGGAAAGTGCATCGGCACCAGAGGTGACCGGCAATCCGTCCGAATTGGAGAGCAATGTCCGTATCGGATCGGAAGGCGTGATCTTGGCGGCAGCGGCTGCGACGGCGTCCTGAGCCGGAGCCATGAACCGTGTGTGGAACGCGCCGGCGACGGGAAGTGCGCGTACCCGAGCCTTGGCGGGCGCGGTGGTCGCGAGTTCTGCCAGTGCAGTGAGTAGACCTGCTGCGACGATCTGACCAGCAGCATTGCGGTTGGCTGCCTCCAGGCCGAGTTCCTCGATGCGTGCCAGAACTTCAGCTTCGTCGCCGCCGAGAACGGCTGACATACCCGTCGCTTCGAGGGCGCAGGCCTTGGCCATCTCGGCACCGCGAACGGCAGCGAGTGCGACGGCGTCGTCAGCGGAGATGACGCCGGCGATAGCGGCTGCGGCGAGTTCGCCGACAGAGTGACCGGCAACGATCACGTCGGAACCGAGCAGGCCCCGTGATTCGATTTCCTCATAGGCAAGGAGGGCGGCTGCTACGACGAGCGGCTGAGTGACCGATGTATCGGTGATCTCTTCGGCTGTTGCGGTAGTGCCGAGGCGGACGAGGTCCAAGCCCGCGGCTTTCGACCACAGTTCAAGGCGGTCTTGCGCGCCGGGCAACGTCAACCATGGGTTGAGCATGCCGGGTGTCTGAGAGCCCTGTCCTGGGGCGAGCAACGAAATCACTTACTAAGAGAACACTGCGCGGAGCCGCCTGCGAGATGTCGGTCGCGATGAACTCTGCTTGCGCGTTTTGTAGGTTTCCTACAAATTCCCACGTCGCGGTCCGCTATCGGAATTGGACGTCGAAGAGTTACATCCCGGTTCGTCACATTGTGAAGGTTGTGACCGAAGTTGCCAATTTGTCCACGTTGTTATCGATTTGCGTCAATCGGCCCACGGTAGCTGCTATGCGCAATACGTATGCGTCGCGCGGATTAGTAGGATCCCGACCGGTCACCTCGGTAATTCTTTTGAGTCGATACCGAACGGTATTTGGATGAACAAACAGCTGACGTGCACAAGTCTCAACCGCACCTCCACAGTCGAGATAGGTATCCAAAGTGTCGGTCAAGACGGTGCCGCTCGCAGCTAATGGCGTGACGAGATGATCCTGCAAGGCATCGACCGCGGCCTGGTCTCCCAGGAGTGCGCGTTCGGGCAGTAGTTCCGTCGCGAATACGGGGCGTGGAGCACCCCGCCACCCGACGACAGCCTTGATTCCGGCCAGCGCCTCGGACGCACTGAAATGTGCGGCGCTCAACGTCGGTGTGGTCGGGCCGATCACGACAGGTCCGTCGGCGAAGTTCTTCAACAGATCCTGAATGAATTCACTTTCTTCGGATTTACTGCTCACGTCGCCACTGACAATCATCACGAGGCGACTGCCCTGAACGACAGCGAGCACGGCGCGACCATGAGTTGCCGCAGTGGCGTGAACATTTCCAGCGACCGATACCCGTTCATCCGGCGGCGGCGACCCGACGATGACGGTGGCTGGAGCTGTTGCGTCCCAATTGAGAGTTGCTGCTCGCGAAAGCATGTCCGAACCGGTATCGCCCCGGACAACGGCGTCGACAACCAGCGCCTCCAGACGGGTATCCAGCGCGCCACGAGATTCGGCAGCGCTCGCGTACACCGTCGCGGCCGCGAATCCGAGTTCGCGGCCGTATCTCAGGACAGCTTCCGTCAAAGCGATGAGTTGCTGGTCATTGCGAGCCAACGCCGGCAGCCACTTCTCGAAGAATTCCATCGCGACTCGGACCATGTCGACGGTCTGTCGCAGAGTGAGTCGGCGTGCCAAATCCTGGGGGATGACCGGAAAAGACTCGTACCCGAAGCTGATCTCCGAATCCAACTGCTTGAGCCACTCCAGGAAATTCACCACCGACGTCTGCACCAGCAACTGAACGTCGGCGCGCTGGGACGCGTCGAGACTGTCGAAGAATGGAAGTTCCTCTTCCATCACCGTCACAGCCTCAGTGGCCAGACGGCCGGAGAACTGCTTCACGCGGCGCAGCAATGCGTCCGGCAGTGGATCGCGAACTTGGCGACGCTTGGAAAGCGAAGCCTGCAAACCGGAAGTAGACGGACGAATTCTCCGTACCCCGACTTCAGGCACGCCTGCTTCGGCTACTTCGGGATCAGGTTCGTGCATGCTGCAAAACTTACGCCCATCGCTGTGGATGTCGCGAGGCTGTGGATGGCTCAAGGACACCCGCAGCGATGGGCGCTGGTGGTTAGAGCGGTGAAACTTACGCGCTACCGGTGTCCCCGGTCTGCTCGGGTGCAGCGTTCACGTCGTCGATGCGGTACCGGGCCGCAGCCTCGACGGCCTGTGTGCGATCGATCGAGCCATCCTTCGCCAGTCCGTTCAGAACTGCGACGGTGATGGACTCGGCATCGACGTTGAAGAAACGACGAGCCGCGGTGCGTGTGTCCGAGAAACCGAAGCCGTCGGTGCCGAGCGTGGTGAAGTCGCCCGGTACCCACTGGCGGATCTGATCGGGGACTGCCCGCATCCAGTCGGATGCAGCCACAAGGGGACCCTGCGCCGCCGACAACGCGGTGGTGACAAAGGGAACCGGTGCGTCCTCGGACGGGTTGAGCAGGGCCTGACGCTCGCACTCGACTCCCTCGCGGCGCAATTCACCCCACGACGTGACCGACCAGATGTCTGCAGAGACACCCCACTCGTCGGCCAGCATCTGCTGAGCCCGCAGACCTTCCGGCATTGCCACGCCGGAAACCAGGATCTGTGCCTTCGGCCCTGACGAGTCGGAGGTCTTGTAGAGGTAGATGCCCTTGAGCAGACCCTCGACATCCAAACCGGCAGGTTCGGCCGGCTGAACATACGGCTCGTTGTAGATGGTGAGGTAGTAGAAGATGTTCTCGCCGCCGAAACCGGCCACACCCTCCGTACCGCCGTACATACGACGCAGACCGTCCTTGACGATGTGAGCGAGCTCGTAGGAGAACGCCGCGTCGTAAGTAACCGCTGCCGGGTTGGTCGACGCCAAGAGAAGCGAGTGACCGTCGGCGTGCTGCAAACCTTCACCGGTCAATGTGGTTCGGCCGGCCGTTGCGCCGAGAACGAATCCACGAGCCATCTGGTCAGCAGCTGCCCACAGGCCGTCGCCGGTGCGCTGGAAACCGAACATCGAGTAGAAGATGTACAGCGGGATCATCGGCTCACCGTGCGTGGCATACGACGTGCCGACCGCGGTGAACGACGCCGTCGAACCGGCCTCGTTGATGCCCTCGTGCAGGATCTGACCGACCGAGCTTTCCTTGTAGGCAAGCATCAGGTCGGCGTCGACGGACGTGTAGAGCTGACCGTTGCGGTTGTAGATCTTGAGCGACGGGAACCACGAGTCCATACCAAACGTGCGGGCCTCGTCGGGGATGATCGGCACGATGCGCTTGCCGATTTCCTTGTCGCGCAGCAGTTCCTTCAGGATGCGGACGATGGCCATGGTGGTAGCCACTTGCTGCTTGCCCGAGCCCTTGCGGATGACGTCGTACGTCTTGTCGTCGGGCAGCTTGAGCGGTGCAGCGTCCGTATTACGGGACGGCAGGAATCCGCCGAGAGCCTTACGACGAGCCAGCATGTACTGGATTTCCGGTGAGTCATTGCCGGGGTGGTAGTACGGAGGCAGGTACGGGTTCGCCTCGAGTTCGGCATCCGTGATCGGCACGCGGGTCGAGTCGCGGAAATCCTTGAGATCCTGCAACGTCAGCTTCTTCATCTGGTGCGTCGCATTGCGCCCCTCGAAGCCCTTGCCCAGCGTGTAGCCCTTGATGGTGTGCGCAAGGATGACCGTCGGCTGACCCTTGTGGGCCATGGCAGCCGCATAGGCAGCGTGAACCTTGCGGTAATCATGGCCACCACGCTTGAGGTTCCAGATTTCCTGGTCCGTCAGATCCTTGACCAAATCCTTGGTACGCGGATCGCGGCCGAAAAAGTGGTCACGAACAAAGGCGCCGTCGTTGGCCTTGTACGTCTGGAAATCGCCGTCCGGTGTCACGTTCATCAGATTGACGAGCGCGCCGTCCTTGTCGGCATGCAGCAGTGAATCCCACTCGCGTCCCCAGACGACCTTGATGACATTCCAGCCGGCGCCGCGGAAGAACGACTCCAACTCCTGGATGATCTTGCCGTTGCCACGGACGGGGCCGTCGAGGCGCTGCAGGTTGCAGTTGACGACGAACGTCAGGTTGTCGAGGCCTTCGGTCGCCGCCACATGAGCGAGACCGCGTGACTCCGGCTCGTCCATCTCGCCGTCGCCGAGGAATGCCCAGACGTGCTGATCGGTAGTGTCCTTGATGCCGCGATCACTCAGGTAATGGTTGTACCGAGCCTGGTAGATCGCATTCATCGGGCCCAAGCCCATGGATACCGTCGGGAACTCCCAGAAATCGGGGAGCAGACGCGGATGCGGGTACGAGGGGAGTCCGCCGCCGAAATCAGCGTGGCTCTTCTCCTGGCGGAACCCGTCCATCTGCTCGGCCGGGATGCGGCCCTCGAGGAACGCGCGTGCGTAGATACCGGGGGAGGCGTGACCCTGGATGAAGATGTGGTCGCCGCCGCCCGGATGTTCCTTGCCGCGGAAGAAGTGGTTGAAGCCGACCTCGTAGAGCGCGGCCGAAGATGCGTAAGTTGAGATGTGGCCGCCGACGCCGACGCCCGGACGCTGCGCACGGTGCACCATGATGGCCGCGTTCCAGCGAATCCACGCGCGGTAACGACGCTCGACTTCTTCGTCACCGGGGAACCACGGTTCGTTTTCGGTGGGGATGGTGTTGACGTAATCGGTCGATGTCAGCGCGGGCAGTGCAACGTGCTTCTCGCCGGCGCGTTCGAGCATCCGCAGCATCAGATAGCGGGCGCGGGTGGGGCCGGACCGGTCCAGGAGTCCGTCGAATGACTCGAGCCATTCGGTGGTCTCGTCGGGGTCGATATCCGGAAGGTACGACGCAACACCTTCACGGATGACGCGTACTCGGCCGTCCGTTCCGGGCGTGGGATTGGGTGACGGTGACCCCGTCACTCCCGTTCCGCCGGATTCGGCGTTGGGCTGCGACGCGGGACCCTGGATCAGGTCAGACAACGTTTGCTCCTCATTGGGTTTGGGGACGCATGGTTGGGCGTCCTCTGCAGGTGATCGAGACCTTGTTAGGCCCGATCCACTTCCATGATGAATATGGCGCGTACCTCAATCTTTCACCATCCCGGTCGGCCAGGCACACTGTGGCCCTGGTTACCGTCGGGTAGCCTTTCTCAGTTCGGCGCCCGCCGGCGATCGTTGCCGGTAGCGACAGGGAGTGTGGGCCTTCGCGAGTTGCCGCAATTGCGGTTCGTCGGCGACAGTGGTTTGTGGCGACAATGATTGCGGCGCCAGTGGTTTTCTAGGGGAGGCGGATCGTGGGACCGAAAAAGAGTGGGGGCAGGGCCCGGCGGAGCGCACTCGCCCTCGCACTCGGAGCTATGGCAGTGGGATCGGTAGCGATTGTCGGCTGTTCAGGCGCTGTCGAAGGATTACCGAAGCCCAACGCGGCTCAGGCTGCCGACTATCAGGCAGAAGTGACGTCGTCGGTGGTGGCTGTCTCGTCGTCGAAAGCAGCTGCGGCTGCAGCCGAAAACACCTTTGCGATTTGCGAAGAGATGATGATTCGCTCCAAGGACGACGTCGCTACGTTCAACGCGTACATCGATGCCAATAACAACGATGCTTCCGACGTCAAGGCCAAAGGGCGCGCTGCGGTGTCTTCGGCTGACGAGATGGCGTCGTGGCTCAAAGACGTTGCCGGAGACCTCCCATCGGAGCTGTCCGGATTGTTCTCGGACCTTGCGGGCAGCTTGAGTGACACCGCCCGCGTCGTCGAACGTAGTCACTCGGCCTCCGAAATCAACTCGATCACCGATACAAATAATTCGATTCGAGATTCGATCCGCAGCGAATGTGGAGCCTTGTGACCTGCGCAGATTCGAAGGCGTAAGGTTTCGGGAGTGTCAACAGGCGCTGATTGGCAAAAGTTTTCGGCGTGGTCGGCTTGCGCTAACGCCTCTGACCCTGTTCGCTTTCCCTAACCGAACAACAAACGTTAGGTGTGCGGGGACTCCGCACACCATCAACAAAAGGAGGACCTCACCGTGGTCGCCGCGGCGGATGCCCAGAACTACGCTCAGAAACTAGGGATTACTGCCGACATGGTGGTGCAGGAACTGGGCTGGGACGAGGATACCGACGACGGCATTCGTGCCGCGGTTGAGGAAACCATCGGCGGGGAAATGCTCGACGAGGACTCGGACGAGGTCATCGATGTCGTGCTGCTCTGGTGGCGCGACGAGGACGGCGACCTTGTCGACGCCCTGATGGATGCCATTGGTCCTCTCGCAGACGAAGGTTTTGTCTGGATCCTGACCCCCAAGACAGGCCTCGACGGTCACGTCGAGCCCAGTGAGATCGCTGAATCTGCACCTACAGCCGGCTTGACTCAGACTTCGGCCGCGAACCTCGGTGATTGGTCGGCCAGCCGACTCGTGCAACCGAAGGCTCGTCCGGCCGGCAAGCGCTGACCAGGACTTCCTCTGTAAGCAGTAGTGCATCGGACGGCGCAAGCGCGACGTCCGATGCATTTTCAGTTTCCGGCACATTTTCAGTTTCTGATGCACTGTCAGTTTCCGATGCACTGTCCAGTTAAGGAATCGCTCATGCCTATCGAAGTTGGTGCCCAGGCACCGGAATTCACGTTGAAGGATCAGAACAATCAGGAAGTCTCGCTTTCCGACTTCCGTGGCAAAAAGAACGTTTTGCTCGTCTTCTACCCGTTGGCCTTCACCGGAACATGCCAGGGTGAGCTCTGCAAGGTTCGTGACGAACTACCCACGTTCGAAAACGACGACACCGCAATCCTGGCCATCTCTGTCGGTGCTTCGCCGACGCACAAGATCTGGTCGGCTGAGCAGGGTTACACCTTCCCGTTGTTGGCTGATTTCTGGCCGCACGGCGAGGTTGCGGCGAAGTACGGCGTGTTCAACGACAAGTTGGGCTTCGCGAACCGTGGAACATTTGTCATCGACAAAGACGGAATCGTCCGCTTCGCTGAGATGAATGGTCCCGGAGAGGCCCGTGACCACGGGCTTTGGGCAAACGCCATCGCTGCGTTAGAGTCTTAGAGCACTCCCGGTGAGGTTCTCGCCGGGAGTTCGGGCGTGTAGCTCAGTGGTAGAGCTCTGGTTTTACACACCAGCGGTCGGGGGTTCGAAACCCTCCGCGCCCACCGAAAGACAAAGCCCCGGTTCGCATGTAGATGCGGGCCGGGGCTTTTTCTATGCCCTATCGGCAGCCGGCTGTTCGTCTTCTGCCCACATTTTGCCCACGCCAGGTTTCGCCCGCGCCCCGCTGAGCGTCGTCGCAACGACCTTCAGGTCGTCGTCAAACAGATCGGTGTACACATCCAGGGGCATCCGCAGCCGATGCGTGCCCAAGCCATGCCGAGACAGCCGGGATAGGTGTGCCGTTGATGACCAAATCAGGCTCGCAGAGGACTTGCGTCGTCGTGCAGATTGATCACAGGCACGTCGGCATGCTCACGCGGTCTTCCAGCGATCAGTTGGATCGTCGGGGTACATCGAGCAGCCGTAGCAGCGGGACGTAGCAGCTTCCCTTCAACTACGCCCCGCTGCATCCGCGACGATCGTACTTACGTCGCGTTCAATCGATCCGGATCAGCAAACGACGCTAACCGGACTCTGGCACCATCGTGGCGAGAGTTGCACCCGAAAAACGTATCTCGGGCTACCGGGAGGTCGACGGCACCGTCTCTGGCTCTCGAACGGGCCATGTCACGTCCCCGCGGGACCGTGACAGCCGCTATCGACTTGCGGTGCTGCCCTCGATCGGATGGGTTGCGCTGATCAGCTTCGCAAAACAGTGGTCGGCGGAGAGTCCGTTGGTGCTGCACCACCGGTTTGCATCGGCTGAATCCGAATACGTCACGCCGGCGACCGTGATCCAGAAATCCTTGGAACTAAACACACTCCATTCGCCCGACCACAGCAGTTTGACGTTCGGGTACCGCAGCCTGAGTTCGAGATGTTCACGCAGCATCTCGGTGTTGTTCCAGGTGACGCCGTCGGCAACGAGTCCGAGTCGCTTCGAGCTGATCTGTGGGACCCACTTTTCTCCAAGTTGGCTCAAAACTACTGGTCTGTCGGCATCGCCGATTGCGCGAAGGGCATCGTAGCTGGCCTTTTCGACGTCACCGGTCGACGGCGACGCCGGTGCGGTCGCGTCGAATGATGTGCTCCGTGAAAGGAATTCGCCTGACTGTGCTCCGGTGGTTCCGGATTGCTGGCTTTCGATTACAAATGTCGATGCGGAGGGCGACGGCAACGACTCAGGGGTCCGCCAGAATGCGCCGATCGGGAATCGGAATATCTGTTCGGTGTACTTCTGTCCGCCGGTATCGGTGCGTGGCACAAATATCGGGGTGGACGAGAAGTTGAAGTAGCCGGACGCCACATTCGCACCTGACGCGCTCACGGATACTCGAGTTCGACTCGATGCGAGGACATCGCCGGTTGGACAGGTCGCCGTGATCTTCATCGTCACCGCCAGCGCGCCGGAGTCGGTCACGATTTTTGTCGGAGTGAACGTCGGTGGGGTCCCGCATCGGGTGACGTAACTGTCACTGGCGTCGGGACTGGCGGCCTTGTCTGCAGCGGCGGCTTCATAGTCTCCACTGTCGCTGTTGTTTTGCCGAAAGTGGCTTATGCCGAAAAATGCGCCGAGCGCCAGGACGACGATCAGCGTCACAGCGCCGGCCGCAATCAGTATCGGGGTCTGCCGGTTGCGCGTTGGCTGTGCAGTTGCAGGCGACCGATTGGGGGCCGGCGGTTGTGCGTATTGCGGGGGTCTGCCAGACGGCGAGGGCTGAGGGAATGGGGAGGGTTGTGTGTAGGGCGCCGGTTGTGTGTACGGATCCTGGGGGACCTGGCCCGTCGACGTCGGTGAATTCTTTTGCAACCGAACTGGAATCGTCTGATCGACTGGTGGCGCTGCAGACGGTGGTGGCGGTGGGCCGGGTTGCGGGGGTGGGGGAGGCGGTGGCGGTGGCGGTGGAATTGTCATCACGTGACCTCCTGGTCCGTCAGACCGAAACCCGGGAAGACAACGCGCGGTTGATGTCCGGATCGTCGATCGCTCGCAACCAAGTGATCAGTCCGGGATAGCAATTCGGGTTTGCCGCAACCAGTACTCGCAATGACGGCTCGTGTTCGGCGATCTGGGACAGCAGTGCTTGCGACGTATTCGGGTTCGATGCCTGCTCGGCGGTGAATCGCGGAGCGGGTGCAGTGCTTTGGAAAGGTGCAGAGCCCTGAAAAGGTACAGAGCCCTGGAATGCGGGCGTTGTCAACGTGTTTGGAACGTTGGGCGAGGATGGCGGAGTTGTGTTCGGGAATGAGGGAGCGGGCGGCATCGGCAGGGCGGTTCCGTCGCCGAACAGAAGGTCACGGATGGCTGCCTGGGCGTAGGCGACCTTGTTTCGCTCCGACTTCGCGGCCTGCGCGACAAGCGTGCCTGCACCAGTATTCCGGATCACGAAAGCTAAATGGTGCGCCTTGAAGAAGCACGCTATCGCTATGGCGAGTTGCAGGAGTCCGAAAAGTGTACCGAGGACATCGAGGCCGATGAAGGACATGAGTGCCCAAATAAGGAAGACTGTGCCCGCTCCTATCAACTTGGTGGAAAACGATTCACCTGCACTGACCTGCGCGATATGACTGATCGGGCTCGCATGCTCGTTGTAGCCCATCGGGATGATTCCGAAGAGCGTATTGGGGCGTCGGACGATGATTCTCTTGTCGGTCAGTGTCACGGTTGTCGTGAGGTGGGTGAGAATCATGTTGGGGCAGAACTGTTCGGAGAACCTGACTACTTCACCGGGCGCTATCGCAATGGAGTTCGGCTGATTCATGAGTGCTCCTTGTAGTCAGAACTGTGGTCAGAACTGTTGCTGCTGAGGTCGTTGTCGAAGTGCCTCGTTGACGGCCGGATCGCCCAGTGCGGCTAACCAATCGAGCAATGCGGGGTACGCGGCAGGATTTCGGGCGACAAGCGGTCGAAGATGCGGGTGGGCCCAGGCCAACTGCATGAGTGCCGTCTGATCGGTTCGTGGATCGGAGGCCGCGACGGCGTCGGGATCGGTCGAGGCAATTGCAGGATTTGCAAGGTCCGAGCGGACGGCCCCCACGATGGGGACCATTCGTGCGAATGTGGCGGGGAGGTTCTCCAACAGTGGTCCGCCGGTAGCCAAAGAGAGTCCGTACAGCAAGGCACACAACAAGATCAAGAATCCGGGCCAGGTGGCGGCCGATGCCGTCCACGAGATGATCGCGGCGACCAGTAGAACGCAGAAGCCGATTGCGCCGGGGACGGGTGCGGTGATGTGTCGTTTGATGATCTCCACGATGTGGATGCTCCAATCCGTCGAGCGAATATCAGGATTTGTCAGTACACGAGCGAGATTCCGCATGTCGACGCGATATGCCGTGTGGCGTCCACGATCTCGTCGACTTCGTAGGACTCGTCGCGGATACTTTCGAGATCCTTGGAATCTTGTTGGATGTCGGAGTCGTCGGAGTAGTTTCCAGCGGCGCGCACGAGTTTGTCGAGGCTTACGTTCACCGAGGTGTTGTGGAAGTAGGTATACGAGTTCAGTTCGCTGGCAACATCCTTGTACGCATCGCAGACATCACTGCGTGAGCTGGTCCCGTAGAGCAGCAGGCTCACCGCGAGCGCAACGGCTGCGATCACCGGGAGATTGAGGACGTACGGCCACACTTTTCCGACGATGAAGTTCATGCAAGTCTCCGAGGCTCATTCGGTTGTGGACGTACAACCGGATCAGCTAAACACGACGAATAGGGCCGTCACAGTCCTCTGTTCGACCGACAGGTCAGGCTTGATAGAACTATCAAGTGCCACGCCCATCGAATTGTTCTCCGTCCACTGCACGCGCCGTCGGCCTGCTACTCGGTTTTGCCGCCGATCGTTGCTTTGCGGACCCGGCACGATTTCACCCCGTCGCCGGTTTCGGGACGAGCGCCGCTGCGCTCCAGCAGTTTTCGTATCGTGACAACAAGATCGCCGGAGTTGCCCACGTCGCGGTGCTGATCACCGGGGTTGCGGTGCTGGGCACCGTGAGCAGCCGAGTTGCTGTTCGAGCCGGGTGGCTGGCCGACGTCGGCGTGACGGCAGCGGCAACGTGGGCCGTGCTGGGTGGGACGTCGCTCGCCCGCACGGGAAACGACATGGCAGTTCGGTTGGAGACCTCGCGCACGACCGGAGACCTCACCGCTGCGCGTGAGCTACTTTCGTCGCTCTGCGGCCGCGATCCGTCGGTACTCGACGAGGAGGGCCTGACACGAGCGGCACTCGAATCCGTCGCCGAGAACACCTCCGACGCCACAGTCGGTGCACTGTTCTGGGGTGCGGTCGCGGGAGTTCCGGGCTTGTTCGTCTACCGCGCTGCAAACACCCTCGACGCGATGATCGGCTATCGGTCGGAGAAATACCGAAACTTCGGGTGGGCTGCCGCCAGATTCGACGATGTGGTGAACATCGTGCCGGCCCGGTTGACGGGCGTCCTCACGGTCGCGTCGGCGCCGCTGATCGGAGGTTCGGCACGAGAGTCGCTGCAGGCGTGGAGGCGTGACGCGTCCGCGCATCCGAGCCCCAATGCGGGTGTCGCCGAAGCCAGCGCGGCGGGTGCTTTGGGGATTTCGCTCGGGGGTCGTACGCAGTACGCGCATGGCGTCGAACAACGCCCGGTACTCGGAAACGGGACAGCCCCGACGCCGACGGATTTGCGTCGGGCGTCGAGGCTGTCCTCGGTGGTTCAGATCGGTGCGGCGGCAGTGTCAGCGGGAATTGCCGTAGCGGTCGGCAAGTCTGGCTTCCTTCGCCGTTCGCGGCACTGACACGGGCTCGGGCTTGCGGAGCCGACTGCTTCGGGCCGGTGCTGGAGGTGCTTCAGGGGTTGAGTCGTCGGGAGTTGTCCCGGCCTCGGCCAGCGCCTTCTCCTTGCGGCGCTCACGCCATTCAGCCCGAATGAAGTAGGCGAGTCCGAGAGGCGCCATGATGCCGAACGCGAGCCACTGGAAGCCGTATGAGAGATACGGACCGGCGTCGAGCTGGGGGAGCGGAATGGTACCGAGACCACCCGGCTGATCGGGTTCGAGCTGGATGTACGCGTCGACGAGATCGGTGCCGATGAACTCGCCGATCGGTCGGGCGTCGATCGAGTAGACCTGTTTCGCTCCGTCTTCGACCATCGGAACCCGGCCGGGCGCTGTGCCTTCGGAGAGACGAATACGACCGTTCAAGGTGACGGGATCGGTCGGCGGGGCCGCGATCGGAGGTGCCTCGGCGCCGTTGATCGGGCGTACGTAACCGCGATTGACCAGGATGGTTCGGCCGTCGTCCAGCACGAACGGTGTCAGTACCTCGTACGACGGCGCGCCCTCGATGGACTGGAGGCGGACGAGGATATCGGCATCGGGTTGGTATGACCCGGTGTCCGTGATGTTTCGCCACTCGTCGTCCGGAGCGATAGTTCCGTCGGCAATGACCTCGCCGACGGGCACTGTCTCCGCGTTGATGGAATTGGAGATCAGATCGTTGCGATGCTCGGTAGTGGTGTTCTTGCCGAGTTGCCACGGCGCCAGCACCGTGAAGCAGAGGTAAGCGAAGAGGCCGACCACAGCTGCCAGTACCAACCAACCGGGCCGCAACATAAATTTGAGTCTTCGCACGACTACTACGGTATCCGTTCTCGATTGGTGAGTGAATTCGCTCCGACGATTACAGCCGTCCTCGGATCCAGACCAGGATGTCGGGAATCGCCGCTTCGATCTGATCTCGGACCAATTCGAAGCCGTCGAAGTCGCCGTAGTAGGGGTCCGGCACCGAACTCCCGTCCGCGTCGCGGTCGAAAGACCGCAGGAGTCGCCTTCGCTCAGTCGGGACGCCGAGATGCGCAAGCTCACGGTCGTGGCCGGTGTCGAGGGGGACAACGAGGTCTGCCGACAGATGGTCCGGGTCGACCTGTGCGGCGCTGTGCCCAGTCGGATAGTTGGCTGCTCGGAGGACGATGTTGGTGCGCTCGTCAGCTTCCTTGCCGCTGTGCCAGTTTTCGATCCCGGCGCTGCTCACACGGACCCGATCGCTGAGCCCTTCGCGCTCGAGATGTCCGAGAAGGATCTTCTCCGCCATCGGTGAGCGGCAGATGTTTCCGGTGCACACAAAGGTGACGTGAAGGGGTTCAGAGACGGCCATCGAGGAGTCCTCCCAATTCGGATGTCGACGCGACGGAGCGATGAGCGCCGTGGGCTTCGGATGTGCTGCCGTAGCCCCATTCGACGAACAGTGCGGGAATTCCGAACTTGGCTGCGCCGAGAACGTCGTGGTCTCGATCGCCGATCATCAGGACGTCCGGGGTGCCGCCGTCGGCCGCTGTCACCGGGGTGAGCCCGAGCGAGGTCAGTGAGTGCGCAATCACATCAGGCTTGGCGCGGCGGACACCGTCGTTGCTCGCGCCGCCGATGAACTCGAAGTGCTCGGCGAGTCCGAAATGCTCGAGGATGCGGATGGCAAACCGCTCGGACTTCGACGTCGCGACACCCAAGCGGGTCCCGTTGGCCTTGGCACGCGCGAGGACCTCGTCCATACCGTCGAATACGGAGTTCTCACTCCAGCCGACGGCGTCGTAGCGCTCGATGTAGGTGTTGATTGCCGTCTCTACCTCGGCATTTGTCATTCCCAGCGACCGAAATGTGTCGATCATCGGTGGCCCGATGACGGCGGCCAGCATTTTCTCCGTCGGCTCCGGGTGTCCGACGGCAGCGAGGGCGTGCCGAAATCCGGCGTGAATGCCGGGCGCCGAGTCGGTGATGGTGCCGTCGAGATCGAAGAGAACTACGGGGAAGGCGTCGAGAGTTTGAGTCACAGAAGGTCATTGTCCCCGACGAAGTGAGCCGTGTCCGCGCCCGTAGGCTTTGGTGCGTGAGTATCGGAACGGGCAACCTGGACAGTCTGCGTCATCACGGGGACGTCGACGCTGCTCCGGGTCTACTCGATTTTGCCGTCAACGTTCAGGGGGACGGTCCGCCGCCCTGGCTGCGGGAACGTCTTGCACTCGAGCTGTCGACGCTCGGTTCGTACCCGTCGGCGCCGGCGGAATTGCGGGCTCGGGAAACGGTTGCGGCGCGGCACGGACGCACTCCGGACGAGGTGTTGTTGCTGGCCGGCGGGGCTGAGGGGTTCGCGATGTTGCCGCGGCTGGGTTCAGCGTCCGCTGCCTTGATTCATCCGTCTTTCACCGAACCGGAATTGGCGTTGCGGGAGGCCGGCGTGCCGGCGGTGCAGGTGATTCTGGAACCTCCGTACGCACTGCGAACAGCAGTTGTGCCTGATGAAGCGGATCTTGTGGTGCTGGGAAACCCCACCAATCCGACCTCGGTGCTGCATCCGAAAGCGGACATCCTGGCCCTGCGTCGTCCCGGCCGGATTCTTGTGGTCGACGAGGCCTTCGGCGACGCGATACCGGGTGAAACCGAGAGCATTGCCGACCTGTCGTTGCCGGACGTGCTGGTGTTGCGCAGTCTGACCAAGACCTGGGCGCTGGCGGGATTGCGCTGCGGATATGCGCTCGGCGCACCCGACGTGCTCGAAAAACTGGCACATGGACGCGCGCATTGGCCGCTCGGCAGCCTGCAGATCGAAGCAATCAGAGCGTGTTGCGAACCGTCGGCGGTGGCGGAGTCACAGGCGAAGGCAGCCGTGATCGCGGATCAGCGCGCCGCACTATGCGAAAAATTACGTTCCATCGGTGTCGCCGTCCACGAACCGTCGGCGGCGCCCTTTGTTCTCATCGAACTTCCCGATGGCGAAGCGATGCGGACGCACCTGCGGACTCGCGGCATCGCAGTGCGGCGGTGCGATACGTTTCCGGGACTCGGCCCGAATCACGTGCGACTCGCTGTCCGTCCACCGCAGCAGGTGTCGATATTGATCGACGTGATGAAGGAGTTTTTGTGAACACAACACTTGCCGACGTCATCGCGGCCCTCGAGGCTGCGTATCCACCCGCACTGGCTGAATCCTGGGATTCCGTCGGACTGGTGTGTGGGGATCCGGCAGATTCCGTGAGCCGAGTCGTCTTCGCCGTGGATCCGACGGAAGCCGTGGTTGACGACGCCATTGCTTCGGGTGCCGATCTGCTGGTGGTGCACCATCCGCTGCTCCTTCGCGGGGTGGATACCGTCGGCGCGCACACGCCGAAGGGCGCTCTGGTGCACAAGCTGATCAAGGCGGGATGTGCGTTGTTCTCGGCGCACACGAATGCAGATTCGGCAGATCCCGGAGTTTCCGACGCGCTCGCCGATGCTCTCGGTTTGACGGTATTGCGTCCGATCGAACCGAAACCGTCTGCGCCGCTCGACAAGTGGGTGGTGATGGTGCCGAGCCCCGATACCGTCGCTGTGAGGGAAGCGCTGTTCGCGGCCGGCGCCGGCCGGATCGGCGACTACAGCAAGTGCAGTTGGACGGTGACCGGCACCGGCCAGTTCCTTCCCGGCTCTGGGGCGAATCCGACGGTCGGCAGTGTCGGTGCGATCGAGCAGGTGAGCGAAGATCGTGTCGAGGTCATCGCGGCGCGAAACAAGCGCGGGGCCGTGCTCGAGGCATTGCGCACCGCGCATCCGTACGAGGAACCGGCCTTCGACGTATTCGAACTCGCAGCATTCCCGAGTTCATTGGGTTTGGGCCGCATAGGTGAGCTTCCGCACCCCGAGACTCTGCGTGAGTTCACCGCGCGTGTCGCAAAGGCATTGCCGTCGACGGAGTGGGGCGTCCGCGCCGCGGGTGACCCCGACGCGATGGTGCGCACAGTCGCTGTCTGCGGGGGCTCCGGAGATTCGTATCTCGCGACGGTGTCGGCATTGGGCGTCGATGTCTATGTGACGTCCGACCTGCGACATCACCCCGCCGACGAGCATCTGCGGGCCGGTGGACCGGCCTTGGTCGACGTCGCGCATTGGGCCAGCGAGTTTCCGTGGTGCGGGCAGGCAAAGTCGGTGGTTGACGATGCCTTCGGGTCCATTCCCGGGTGGGAGAGTCGGGTATCGACAATTCGCACGGATCCGTGGTGCTTGAGTGCGTCGTAGGTCGGCCCCGATCAAGGTACGGTTGCACGAACATTTCAACAGTAGTTTTTTCATGAGTCGTGCCGACCTCGGACATACAGCAGGAGTTACACAGCGTGAACGTCCAACCACAGGTGCAAGCCAAGCTTCTCGACCTCGCCGGCGTGGATGCGGAGCTCACCCGGATCGCACACCGTCGCAACGCGCTTCCCGAGCAGCAGGAAGTGGACAGTCTCGAGGCTGAACGCATCAGCCGCAAGGACGCGTCGGTTTCCGTCGAGATCCAGATCGATGACATCGATCGCGACATTCGTAAGCTCGAGGGCGAGATCGACGCTGTTCGTCAGCGTGAAGACAAAGACCGAACTCTCTTGCAGAGCGGTAGCGTGGGCGCGAAGCAGCTCACCGAACTCGAACACGAACTGGGCAGCCTCGTCCGTCGGCAGGGGATCCTCGAAGACGAGTTGCTCGAAATCATGGAACAGCGTGAAGCGCTGCAGGCAGATCACGATCACGCCGGTGCGCAGCTTTCGCAGGCTGAAGACGAGTTGGTCGATGCGAAGCGTCGCCGCGACGATGCAGTCGCTGATCTGAACAAGTCGCAGGAGCGTTGCCTCGCGGATCGCGAACGTCTGGTCGGCGAATTCCCGGCTGATTTCCTGGCCGTGTACGAGAAGCAGCGCACTCAAGGCGGACCGGGTGCAGCACTTCTTCAGGCTCGCCGTTGTGGTGCGTGCCGGATCGAAATCGACCGTGCCGAGATTTCGCGCATTGCAGGCGCACCGTCCGATGCTGTTGTCCGCTGCAATGAGTGCGGCGCAATCATGGTTCGTACCAAGGAGTCCGGTCTGTGAGTTCGTCACAGGTCATCATCGAGGCTGATGGTGGATCGCGAGGCAATCCGGGTCCGGCGGGGTACGGCGCCGTCGTTTTCGACGAGGCTCGCACTGTGCTCGCGGAGCGCAAGGAGAGCATCGGCATCGCCACCAACAATGTGGCGGAATACAGCGGACTCATCGCCGGATTGACCGCTGCGGGTGAACTCGGAGCGACCGACGTGGAGGTCCGGATGGACTCCAAACTTGTGGTCGAGCAGATGTCCGGACGCTGGAAGGTCAAGCACCCGGACATGATTCCGCTTCAGCGGCGCGCCGCTGAATTGGCTAAGCAGTTCTACCGCGTGACGTACACCTGGATTCCCCGGGCCGAGAATTCGCACGCGGATCGCCTGGCAAACGAGGCGATGGATGCTGCGGCCGGCATCGAAACAAAGACGGCACCGGTTGCCGCTCCGGAGGACGCACCCTCCGAGTCGACATCAGAACCTCAGATCGCCGGGTCGCCGGGTTGGGTTGCCACCACCGGCAAGCCGACGCGAATGTTGTTGCTACGTCACGGTCAGACCGCGATGTCGGTAGATCGTCGTTACTCCGGTCGGGGAAATCCGATCCTGACCGCATTGGGCCGCGCCCAAGCTGCCGGGGCCGCAGCGCGATTCGGAAGCCGCGGCGGTATCGATGCCATCGTCTCGTCGCCGTTGGGTCGGACTCGTGAAACCGCCGAGGAATCGGCGCGTGTTCTGGGACTGCCGGTGATCGAGCACAAGGGTTTGATCGAAACCGATTTCGGCGACTGGGACGGTCTGACGTTCAGTGAAGCGGCCGAGCGTGATCCGGAACTGCACCATAGGTGGCTGTCCGACACCTCGGTGAAGCCGCCCGGAGGCGAGAGCTTCGACGAGGTCCGTGAGCGTGTGATTGCCGCGCGTGACTATTTGATCGCAACGTACGGCGGCGCAACCCTTCTCGTCGTTTCACACGTGACGCCGATCAAGACTCTCGTGCAGCTGGCACTCGATGCCGGTCCGTCGGTGCTGTACCGCTTGCATCTGGATTTGGCGTCGTTGAGTATCGCCGAGTTCTATCCTGATGGGGGAGCATCCGTTCGGCTTGTGAACGACACGTCGCACTTGCGCTAGCCGCAACACCAGTTACAACACCAGCCACAGTGCGCTCACCGCGACAAGCAGGGTGAGCGGCGTTGTGGCCAGGCCGAGCTTTGTGAAGGTTGCCAGCGTGGGCGCAGCGCCCACGCTGGTGGCCACACGCCTCCACAGCATCGTCGCCAGTGAACCGACATAAGTCAGGTTGGGTCCGAGGTTGACCCCGATGAGCATGGCCAGCAGTAGCCCCGGTGGCGCCGACGGACCGAGTGCCGCGATCATCAACAACGTGGCCGGCAGATTGTTCACCAGATTCGAGGCCAGCGCCGCCACCGTCGCAACAACGAACAGTGAGACGAAGCTCGTGTCCGACGGCAGGATCCGTCCGATCCAGTCTCCGATCGGTCCGTGCGCGACGCCTGCCACGACAACGCCGAGCACCAAGACAAAAGCACAGAACCACAGGTCTGCGGCGTACAGAATTTTTCGTAGATCGGTTCGGCGTCGACGCAACGCCACACTGCTGAGCACGCAGGCGCCCGCAACCGCGACCCAGGCAGGCTCGATACCGACGAATCCCGAAGCGGCAAAGCCGACGAGCGTTGCTCCGATGACAACCAACGGCAGGGTCGGCGCATGCACGCGCGGGCTCGGCTGAGCAGGCTCGGCATGATCGGTCGCTTTCAGTTCCGCGTCACTGGTCGCTTTCAGCTCCGTCCGAAAGAACAGCCGGAATATCAGGTACTCCATCACGATCGTCACAACCCACGGCAGGGCCATCAGCGCGGTGAAATGCAGGAAGGTCAGACCTGTCGCCGAGAATGCGATGAGGTTCGTCAGATTGGAAATCGGCAGCAGCGTCGAAGCCGAATTGGAGAGGTGCGCAGCGGCATACGAGTGGGGGCGCGGACTGGCCCCCACTGCTCGGGCTGCCCCGATCACTGCCGGTGTCAGAAGGACGACGGTCGCGTCGAGGCTCAGGACCGCAGTAGTCATGGCGGCCGCGATGAACACGCAGATCAGGAGTCGTCGTGGGTCGCGCCGTGATTGTTTCTGCAGGACTTGGCTTACCCAACCGAAGACACCCAACGCATCGGCGGCGTGCGCGAGTATCAGCACCGCCACCAGGAAGACGACGGTCGGAGTCATCGTCGCTACTTCGGTACGGGCCTCGGTGAGGCTGACTGCGCCGGTGAGTACGACGACCAGCGCAGCGGGGCCGGCGACAACTATTTCGGGAAGACCACGCGGGCGGGCGATCGCGAAGATCAGGACCGCGGCGACCAGAAGGATCGGAAGCAGATTCACGGGCGGGTGTCAGCCGAGTTCTATCGCAGCAGTTTGTTGAGGGTGTTGAGGTTGCGGGTGGTGGTGAACGCCTTGAACTTCGGCTTGCCGGTGTATTTGCCGACGACGCTCTTGAGCGTCATACCCTTCTCGACTTCCCAGTACAGCACTCCGTCGCCGACGCCGATCTGCTCGAGGTTCGGATCGAGTTGGTCTGACAGCGAAGCTAATTCGTCGAGTACAGCAGGTTCGGACGCGATGATCGCGTAGGAGTGCCAGCCCTCGTGGTCGGGATCGAAGGGATAGTTGTCGACGATCGCCCTCAGTGCCGGTGTGTCCAGCACAAAAACCCACGCCTCGTAGCCGAACTCAGTGTTCAGTGCCGTCTCGATCTGTTGCTTCAAAGCCGCCACAGTTGTGCTGTCGCTGTCGAAAAGAACGTTGCCGGATGCGAGGACCGTCTTGACGTTCTCGAAATCGAGTTGAGTGAAGACGCGGGCCAGGTCCACCATCTTGATGTTGATACCGCCGACATTGATGCCGCGTAGCAGGGCAACGTACCGAGTCATACAGAGACCATAGTGTGGACCACCGACAGAGACCCGGTAACCTACTGGGGCGGACGAGTTGGCTGGGCGGCTGCGGATCGGGGAACCTGCGCGTAGTGCGCACAGGCCTCGAGTCGAGGAAAGTCCGGACTCCACAGAGCAGGGCGGTTGCTAACGGCAACCCGAGGTAACTCGCGGGACAGTGCCACAGAAAACAGACCGCCGGCCTTTCGAGGCAGGTAAGGGTGAAACGGTGCGGTAAGAGCGCACCAGCACCCCGGGTGACCGGGGTGGCTAGGTAAACCCCGCCCGGAGCAAGGTTGAAGGTCGCAT
>NZ_JASHKR010000043.1 GCF_030056815.1 Rhodococcus sp. IEGM 1379 | reverse complement strand
CGCACAGGACTTCGAGAAGGCTGCGAACCTGCGCGACAAGGAGAAGACCCTTGTCGCTCAGCGCGCAGAGCGTGAGAAGCAGTGGCGTGCGGGCGACCTGGACGTCATCGCCGAGGTCGACGACGAGCAGATCGCCGAGGTCCTGGGCAACTGGACCGGCATCCCCGTTTTCAAGCTCACCGAGGAGGAGACCACGCGTCTGCTCCGCATGGAAGACGAATTGCACAAGCGGATCATCGGCCAGGACGAGGCGGTCAAGTCTGTCTCCAAGGCGATCCGTCGTACCCGTGCAGGTCTGAAGGATCCCAAGCGTCCCTCGGGCTCGTTCATCTTCGCCGGCCCGTCGGGTGTCGGTAAGACGGAGCTTGCGAAGTCGCTCGCCAACTTCTTGTTCGGTGACGACGACGCTCTGATCCAGATCGACATGGGCGAGTTCCACGACCGCTTCACCGCCTCGCGTCTGTTCGGTGCCCCTCCCGGGTACGTCGGATACGAAGAGGGCGGCCAGCTCACCGAGAAGGTCCGTCGTAAGCCGTTCTCCGTGGTGCTGTTCGACGAGATCGAGAAGGCACACCAGGAGATCTACAACACTCTCCTGCAGGTGCTCGAGGATGGCCGTCTCACCGACGGTCAGGGTCGTACCGTCGACTTCAAGAACACGGTGCTGATCTTCACGTCCAACCTCGGTACGTCCGACATCTCCAAGGCTGTAGGCCTGGGCTTCAGTTCGGGCGCGGGCAGCGGATCGAACTACGAGCGCATGAAGCTCAAGGTGCACGACGAGCTGAAGAAGCATTTCCGTCCGGAATTCTTGAACCGTATCGACGACATCGTCGTGTTCCATCAGCTCACGAACGAGCAGATCGTTCAGATGGTGGACCTGATGCTTGCTCGCGTCGAGAAGGCACTCAAGAACAAGGACATGGCCATGGAGGTCACCGACAAGGCCAAGTCGCTTCTGGCCAAGCGCGGATTCGATCCGGTACTGGGTGCGCGGCCGCTGCGTCGCACCATCCAGCGCGAGATCGAGGACCAGATGTCGGAGAAGATCCTCTTCGGAGAGATCGGACCGGGTCACATCGTGCTCGTCGACGTCGAAGGCTGGGACGGCGAAGGCTCGGGCGAGGACGCGAAGTTCACGTTCACGCCTACCAAGAAGCCGATCGACGTGCCGGACGCGCCGCCGATCGAGCTGTCCAAGGCCGGCGAGAGCGAAAGCGCTGCAGAGTAGTACAGAGTAGTAATGCGAACGGGCGGTACCCATTGGGTGCCGCCCGTTCGTGTATTCGAAAAGTGGAGGGGTAGAAGGAAATGAACGATATCGACATGGGGCATCTTCGCCGTTGCGTCGAATTGGCAACGGAGGCATTGGATGCCGGCGATGAGCCGTTCGGCTCTGTCCTCGCTGCGGCTGACGGGACTTTTCTCGCCGAGGATCGAAACCGGATTGCCGGTGGTGACAGTACTCGTCATCCGGAGTTCGAGTTGGCCAGGTGGGCCGCTCAATATCTGACTCCGGAAGAACGTTCCACGGCAACGGTATTCACGTCCGGCGAGCATTGCCCGATGTGCTCGGCCGCCCATGCCTGGGTGGGGCTGGGCCGGATCGTCTATATCTGTTCTTCTGCGCAATTGAGCGAATGGCTGGAGGAGTGGGGAGTGTCGCCGGCGCCGGTGAAGTCTCTGTCGATCAACGAGGTTGCGCCGAATATCTTAGTAGAAGGCCCGATTTCGGAGCTTTCTTCGCAGGTTCGCGAACTGCATCGCAAGCTGCACGTAGGCGCCTAGCTTCGGGGCCGGGAACGAACCGCTCAGGCTGCTATTGTCCGACAAGGGGTTGGGCAGTTCTGAGGGGGAGAATTGACGTTGCAAGTTGATCCGGGAATGTTGAGGCGGTTCTCGGCCGAAATCGTTGAAACCAGTCAGCTTTTGGCGGAAACGGATGTCAGTACACCGTTTGCGGATTCGCAGGATGCGCTGGCACGAACAGAGTTTCAGCAGGTAGCTGAATTAGCTTGCGGTGCGGCAGCTCTCGGCATCGAATGCGTACCCGTCGACGCGCGGGAACCCGGCGATATGCCGGTGGGAACTGCACTGCTACCCGGTTGGGTGGAGGTGCCGCCCGAAGTGTTTCCGTTCGCGTACCAAGTTCTGGTGAACGAAGCGAACACCAAGGGCGGGTGGGCCCCCAATGCGGTACTGCTGCACAGTCGTATGTCAGGGCACATCGATGTCGAGAAACTGCTCGCATGTGCGTTTGTCGATTCCCGGAGGCTGCCGTCGTGGCGGGAGAATCAGACGAGCACTGCTGACTTTCTTGGACGTCGGTCGGCGTTCGTCAGCGGATCGTATGTAGTTGCAACGGACACCAGTGAACCCCTGACTCTCGAAGCCACAACCCGCTATGTCGTGACCGAAATGGATGCCGGTCAGTACCTCACGCAGTTGACGGTCACAATCCGGGTGAGCCAGCACGAAGATCTGGAAATCGACGTGACAGTCATGAATCTGGCGTTGACGATTGGTGCCTCGTAGGGTCACGCAGAACGGGCGGCATCTCGATGAGGCGCCGCCCGTCAGGTTTGTTCAGTGCGAATCAGGAAATCGCGTCGACAGATCGAACCTTCTCGCGCAGTTCGCCCTTGACTACCTTGCCACTTGCATTGCGCGGCAGGGCTTCCACCACAACGATGTCCTTGGGATGCTTGTAGCGGGCGAGGCGATCGGTGAGGAACGCTCCGAGTTCTTCGATTGTCAGATCAGCGTTGGCGCCGGGTGCCATGGCGATAATCGCAACGGGTACTTCGCCCCACTTGGCGTCGGAGCGTCCGACAACTGCGGCTTCGGCAATCAATTCGTGTTCGTAGAGAGCATTTTCGACTTCGGCGCAGTAGATGTTCTCACCGCCCGAGATGATCATGTCCTTCTTGCGGTCGACGACATACACAAATCCTTCGTCGTCGACGCGGACCAGATCGCCGGAGTGGAACCACCCGCCGTGGAATGCGTCTGCCGTTGCCTGAGGGTTGTTCCAGTACTCGCTCATCATCGTCGGTCCGCGGTAGACGATCTCGCCGATCTCTCCGGGAGCGACGTCGTCCATGTTCTCGTCGACAACACGAGCCGAGATGGTCGGGATGACACGACCGACGGATCCGAGCTTGCGAATGGCGTCCTCACCGTCGAGAACGCAAGTGATAGGCGACATTTCGGTTTGGCCGAAGACTGCGACGTTGAATGCGTCGGGGAAAGATTCCGCCATTGCGCGCAGGATCGTGTCCGACGACGGTGCCGCGCCCCAAGAAATGTTCTTCAGTGACAAAGCGCGCGGTTGCGCTTTCTGGACGGCACACACGGCCTGCCACTGAACAGGGACGAGAAACAGGCTGGTGACCTTCTCGGCTTCGAGGACGTCGAGTAGGGCACCCGGATCGAAAGCCCCGAGCGGATGGATAACAGTGGTGGTGCCCAATTGCAGGCTTGGAGCTATCGATCCGAGGGCCGCGATATGGAACATCGGTGTTGCGCAGAATCCGATGGAATCCTCTTTGAACAGATGGAAGGCCCGGATACAGGTCAAAGACTGAGACGCGAGATTGGAGTGTGAGAGTACCGAACCCTTGGGGCGCCCAGTGGTTCCCGAGGTGTACATGATGAGAGCCGGTGTGTCATCGGGAATGTCGAGGGGGGCATGGCTGTCTCCGGTCTCGGCGATCAGGTCCTCGTACGTGAGGCTGTCACCTTCGGCCGGCGCGCCGATGGTGATGGAGATGTCGATACCGTCGGAGGCTGCGCGAGCTGCGGCGGCCAATGGGGCGAGTGGTCCTTCGGCGACAATGACTTTGGAGCCCGAGTCGTTGACCAGATAGGTGACCTCGGGCGGGGTGAGACGGAAGTTCACCGGTACTGCGATTGCGCCCAGCGCAGTGGTGGCAAGGACTACCTCGAGGTATTCGGGGCGGTTGAGCATCAGGATCAAGACGCGGTCGCCGAAGCTGACGCCGCGACGGGAGAGTGCGTCGGCAAGCTTGTCGACGCGTTGGCTCAGCGTGCTCCACGTGATGGAATCGCCGAGGAATCGAACTGCGGTGTGATCCGGGATCATCTGCGCGTGGTGGGCGACCTGGTTGTTCCAGTTGGTACGTCGCAAGCGCTGTACCTCGGACGCTGTATCGATGGAGGCCATGTACGGTTTCCTCTCTTGAATCACTTGAAGTTGGGTGCGCGCTTCTGAAGCATTGCTGTTGCGCCCTCGGCAAAGTCGGCACTGGCAAGGAGTTCTACCTGACCGGACTTTTCGAGTTCCAGAGCGGAATCGATGCGGTCGAGCGTTGCGGCATTGAGGGCAGCTTTTGTCAGTTCGAGGGCACGTCGAGGTGCCTTCGAGGTGCGCGCCGCGACTGCCTCGATGTGGGCCGCGAACTGATCGTTCGGCAGGGTTCGGGAGACGAGACCGAAGCGTTCTGCATCGTCGGCTGACACCCTTTCGCCCAGTAGGAACATCTCCGCAGCGCGGGCTCTTCCGATTGCGGCCGGTACCAGTGCGCTGGCGCCGCCGTCGGGCATCAGTCCGATGTTGACGAACGACAGTAGGAAGTATGCGCTTTCGGCGGCGTAGGTCAGGTCTGCGGCGAGGGCAATGGAGACGCCGACGCCGGCGGCCGGGCCGTTGACTGCTGCTATCACGGGTACGGCGGTGCTCGTGATAGCGCGGATCACGGCGTTTGCAGAATCCATGACGACATGGGGATCGGCCGGATTCATCGCGGCAGTCGCGAGGTCGGCTCCGGTGCAGAAGGCACGTCCGGTTCCGGTGATGACGATGGTGCGAACGTCAGGGTTGTTGTCGGCACAGACAATGGCGTCGGCAAGCGCGTTCATCGTTTCGAGGTCGATCGCGTTCATGCGCTCGGGGCGGTTGAACGTCAATCGGAGGATGCCGTTGTCGAGTTCCGACAGGATGCCGGCCGTCGTGGTTGTCATGCCGAACCCGTACGGGTGTTGTTACACATGCGAATCATCAGCTCACAGCTACTTTCTTACGGTCGGTCAAATCGAAGGTGTTCCGTAGGTGCAAGCCGAAACTCGTGCCCGTAGTGGGTCTCTTCGTGGTGGACGTTTCTGCAAGATTTGTGCGAATGTGGGTTAACATAACACCCTGTGTCGGCCTGTCAAGGCTGTTCGGGGAAAATGGATACAGTTGCTGAATGGATGGAGGGATTCATGCCCACACGGACGCGCGTCGCTGCCGGTAGCGGTGAATCCGCTCCACGTACCCGACCGAAGGATCGCAAGGCGCAGATCGCGGCCGTTGCTGCGGAGGCCTTCAGCGAGCGCGGTTACCACGCGGTGGGTATCGACGACATAGCGTCTGTGGTCGGAGTTTCCGGTCCGTCGCTGTATCGCCATTTCCCCACCAAATATGCGTTGTTCGTCCATGCGGTGGAAAACCTGACAGGGGCGTTACTCGAAGCGAGCGACCCGACGCGTCACGAGTACGAGGATCCACGTCAGCAGTTGAATTCCGTAATAGTGGCTGTTATCGGTGTCACCATCGAAAATCGCCGTAGGGGTGGGCTTTACCGGTGGGAAGGCCGCTATTTGGTCGGCGCTGATCGTGAAAAGATGCGTGCGGGACTCCGCACTCTCGGCAGCAGGATCGCGCAACCGTTGGCGGCGGTTCGCCCGGAACTCGATAAGCAAGATCTGAACCTGATAGCGCCGGCTGTTCTGGGCGTGATCGGCAGTATTACGGTGCACCGATCCACGCTGCCGGCCAAGCAGATTGAAGCGCTCGTACTTGCCGCTTGCTGGTCGGTGGTCGACGTGGATCTGCCGAGGTCCGAATCCGCATCGGATCCGTCGGATGGCGCGCGATCAGCGCCCGGGTTGGTGCGAAAATCGAAACGTGAAGTGCTGCTACATGAATCGGTGCGTCTCTTCTACGAGCGCGGCTACCACGACGTGAGTATCGAGGACATTGGTGCCGCAGCCGGGATCACCGCGTCGAGTGTGTACCGGCATTTTTCCGGGAAAGCCGACTTACTTGCGGCGGCGTTCCACCGTGCGTCCGAGCGGCTGACCGAAACTTTGGGTTCGGCGCTGGCGCAGTCGGAGACTCCACTCGAAGCAGTGCACACACTCGCAAAGATGTACGTCGAGGTTTCATTCGAACGCAGCGAACTGTTGGCCGTGTATTTTGCAGAGATCGCCAGCTTGCCGGACGGGCCGCGAAGTGAACTGCGAAATATTCAACGGCTCAATGTGGAGGAGTGGGCGCTGCTGTGCGTCGAAGCAAGGCCCGAATTGACCGTGGTGCAAGCGAGATTCCTTGTTCACGCGGCATTGGGACTGGTGTTCGACGTAGGCAGAGTTGCGAATTTCTCTTCTACGGAATCGGAACGGAAGCGCGTCGAGACATTGCTGTGCGCGACGTTGCTCGGTTGAAGTAGGTAGGTTTGAACGGCAAGGCGTTCCCCGATCCATCCATCGACGGAAGCAGGACACCCAATGCCAACTCGTACCGCACGCACCGCTTGGAACGGCACACTCGAAGCCGGATCCGGGCAGGTCGAACTCACCAGTTCCGCAGTTGCGACCTTCAATGTGTCATTTCCCAAACGTGCAGCCGACGAAGCCGGCGGCACCACCAGCCCCGAGGAATTGATCGCGGCTGCGCACTCCTCCTGCTATGCAATGCAGTTGTCAGCGCTGATTGCCGAGGCCGGCGGAACCCCGCAGAGCCTCGACGTCACTGCCGACGTTTCGTTGGGTCCCGACACCGTCGGATTCAAGCTCACCGGAATCACGCTCACTGTTCGCGCCGAGGTCGATGGTCTCGACGCGGATGCTTTTGCGAAGGTCGCGCAGGCTGCGAAGGAAACGTGCCCGGTGAGTAAGGCGTTGACAGGTGTAGAGATCACACTGGATGCCGCGCTGGATTGATCTTTGCGTGCTCGAGCGACCCCTCCGACGCTCGAGTGCGACTGTGTGTGATCACTAGGTAGCTCGCGATCAGGATCGGGAGTACCCAGAGGTCCGAGGGGTCCCGGTAGACGAGGATCGGTGCGAAGTCGCCGCTGAATCCCCTTGCTGTCCAGCGGAGAAATCCGATCGTGTCTTCATAGGCGTCGCCAACCACCGGAATCAGTTTTACTGCAGCGAAGCCGATTCCGGTGACGGCGACAGACCAGGCGATCGCTGCGGTGCCTACTAAAGTTCGGCGAGCGACTTCGAGTACGGAAAGTAGCAGGATCGGGAACAGGAATACTCCGGCGATATCGGAGAGCTTCCCGGTCAACGCATTCCCGAACGCATCTTTGAGTACGTGATCGTTGATCAGGACTACGGCGACGGAGATGAGCACCAACGGTCGCAGCAGCAGATCGCCTGGACGGTTCACGAGAGGTTGATGGTTGCCGAACCGGACGACAACAGGTCGCACTTGAACTGTAGGCGCAGGCCCGTAGCTGCCTCGGGGACCTCGTACGACAGTTCGCCGCGCTTGGCTGCTCCGGAGGCGAGTTGGCCGTCGACGCTGCCGGTACTGGTGTCGGTGAAAGCGATGTCGTAGGACTTGTTGGCACTGTCCTGCAGTTCGAAGCACATCATCGACGACACCGTTTCAGGCTTGGAACCGTTGTTGGTCACCTCGGTGTCAATTACGACGTAACGATTCCCGGGATCTGCGGTGATGAACTGGTTTGTCGAGACATACGGGTCGACAACTCCGTGTACCTGGACGCGCCAGTCGCCGAGGTCGACGACGTCGCCGACTCCGAATGTCGAAGCTGGAGCCGATGGTGATCCGCCGCCTTCGGCCTTCTTTGCTTCGTTGGATTCGCCCGAAGCGATGGTCGCGAACAATGCTGTGCCGACGGCCAGGATAACGAGGGGAGTGCGGAGGGATCGCATGATGTGCGCCTTTCGAGAGTGGGTATGGCACTAGTCAACGGCGTTGCGGGTGCCTGGCGCGTCGGCCGAATGATCGGGTCGACTCCTCCTTTCAGTCGGTGTTCTTCAGCGTCGGCCGTCCTTTCGGTTGATTCGAGTCGTCGGTGGCAGTCGATACGCTTGCTCGGTGATCACTACCCGAGGAAGTACTGTGCGGCGACGCGTATGGACAACTGCCGCCGTCTCCTTGAGCATCTTCTGTTCGCTCATGACAGTGAGCATCGCCGGTTCATCGGGAAATATGCCGCCGTGGTTCGTGGGCATCGGATTTGCTCTCGGCGTGTTCGGTGGAATTGCACTCGTGTGGCGTCATCAACAACCCTGGATAGTTTTGGCGATCACGCTGGTGGGTCCGCTGTTCTTCCCGACCGATGCGACGGCGGCACTGATCGCATTGTTCGCGGTTGCTCGAATCGCCCGTGGCAGTCGATTGGCGGCAGCGTCCGCCGCTGTTTACCTCGCGTGCGGAATGTCGTTGACCTACGACGCTTTTCGGGATCGTGAGTACTCGGCACTCACACTGGGAACTGCTATGCCGAAAGACGGTACGGAGATCGAGCAGTACGACTTGCCGATTTGGATCCCGTGGTTTGTCGCAGCAGTAATGGTCGGCATTGTTCTTGCGCTGTCACTACTCGTTCGGACCAAATCGGCGTTGGTCGAAGCGGAATACGTTCGCGATCTGGCTACCGAGAAAACCGATGTCATGCGCGACGAGATGATTCGCGGTGAGGAAAGAACGCGCATCGCCCGCGACATGCATGACACGATCGCAGCCAGTTTGAGTCGAATCTCGTTGTTCGCGGGCGGACTTCAAGTCAGTGCTGCTGACAACCCCGAGAAGGTGGTCAATACGGCGGCAATGATTCGGACCACGGCGCACGAGGCGTTGGACGAACTCAAGAGCATCGTGGGAGTGCTTCGCGGAACAGGTGATCGAGCTACTCGCAGCGGGCATCAGGGTATCGACGCTGTCGGCGATCTGGTCAACGGAGCGCGTGCTGCCGGAATCCATTGTCGCCTCGAAACCGAATTGCTGCCCGGAGAAGTGGGAATGTTGGCTGGGCATGTCTGCTATCGCGTTGTGCAGGAAGCGCTCACGAATGCGCAGAAGTATGCCAGCGACCAGGCCTTGGTCATCTCGGTCACGGGATCACCGCACGAAGGTATTCGGATCACGGCACGGAACAGGCTCAGTGATCTGCCCGCGATGACGTCGGTCGGTTCGCGATCGGGACTTCGCGGTTTGGCTGAGCAGGCACGAGAGATCGGCGGAAAGGTCGAGGCCGGCGTTGTCGGTCCCGATTTCGTGGTCAGTTGCTGGGTGCCCTGGTTCGCCTAGTCCCTTGTTTATCCGGATCTGTCGGTGGCGCTCGGTAATCTGAGCGCACCATGAACACAGACTCGCGCATTACGGTGCTGATTGTCGACAACGATGCCTGGGTTCGGCGCGGGATGAAAGACATCCTCGAGGCCGCCCCTGACATCGTGGTGGTTGCCGAGGCCGAGGACGGAGACCAGGTTGCTGCCAAGGTCACTCGATTTCGCCCTCACGTCGTGCTGATGGATCTCAAGATGGCGCGTGTCGGTGGTTTGGAGGCGACGCGTGAGCTGATGTCCATGCCTAATCCGCCCAAGGTCATTGCGATGACGGCATTCGACGTCGACGGCGTCGTCATCGAGGCGGTCGAGGCCGGAGCTCACAGTTTTCTGCGGAAAGACGGTGCACCAGAAGACTTTCAGCAGGCTGTACGCGTCGTTGCGTCGGATCACGCCTTGTTCAGTCGGGATTCACTTCGAGCGATCGTGGCATCCGCGCCACGTCAGTCGATTCCGGATCGGACGCCGTTGGCGGTCCTCACCGACCGTGAGCGTGAGGTTTTGGCCGAGTTGGCCACAGGTCTGGGGAACAGCGATATTGCGGCGCGCATGTACCTCGGTGAGACCACGATCAAGTCGCATATCTCGTCGTTGTTCTCGAAACTTGGAGTGAACAACAGGGTGAGTGCGTCGTTGGTCGCGTACCGGTGTGGCCTGGTCACCTGAGGTCAGGGACCGTTGGCTCCCGTATTCGACGTGCACTGGCCCGCAGTCGGGTGTTCCGACCGGCCTCAGGGCCGGTGCTCCGGCCCCAGTCCCGGCTGGGGAAGCAGCCGAACTTTTCTTCAGACGCTCGGCACCCAGTGCGGGAATGAACAGAACGATTGCCGCTGCCAGCAGTGCCGCACCACATCCGACCAGTAAACTGGTACGTAAACCCGCTTCTGTCGGCAATGTGCGGCCGCCGACCTCGACACTCATCTGGGCAAGAATCACACCGACGACCGCTGCGGAGTCGGAAGTGCCGATCGAGCGCATCAGGGTGTTCAAGCTGTTCGCGGACGCTGTTGCGGGCACTGCACCCATGATGAGAGCGGGCATCGAGCCGTACGCACATCCGATTCCCGCGTTGCAGATACACACGACCCCCGATTGTCGTAGTGCGCGCTCACGGAAGTCCCACGTCACCTTATGCGGGATTATTCGTACCCTGTTCCGTTGTTGCACCTTCGGTGACTGATCAAATCGTGATTGACCAAGACGTGACCATCGAAGTGTGGTCGGACATCGCTTGTCCGTGGTGCTACATCGGAAAGACCAGGTTTCTTTCCGCCCTGGACAGCTTCGAGCACAAGGACCGTGTCAACGTCATCTGGCGCTCGTACCAGCTCGCACCGGAGACTCCGGTGGGGGAGGGCCGTACCGAACTCGACGCATTGGTCGAGATGAAGGGTATGGCGCCTGATCAGGTGCGGCAGATGTTTGCCCAGGTGAGTACCACGGCTGCCGAGGTCAGCCTGAATCTGAATTTCGACACCGTGATCGCGGCCAACACCTTCGACGCACACCGGTTGCTGCACTTGGCTGGAGACAAGCAGACGGAACTTCTGGATGCGCTGTTCAAGGCACATTTCACCGATGGCAGGGTGATCGACGATCGCGAAGAACTGGTCCGCATCGCCGTCAGCGTGGGATTGGATGCGGAGACGGTTCGCGAACAGCTCGACTCCGATGCGGCCGCCGAGGCGGTCAGCGAGGATCTGTCGATGGCACGAGCGCTACAGGTCAGCGGTGTTCCGTTCTTCGTCGCCAACCGGGCAATCGCAGTGTCGGGTGCTCAGCCCGAAGAAGTTTTCCTGCAGCTGCTCACTCGGGCTTCCGATCCTGCCTGACGCCCGGTATCCCTGGCAGCTCAGCCCTTTTGCTGCCAGGGATGGATTACGGTCGCAGAACGCAGCGAGTTCCCCCGTAGATCGTGGTCATACATTTGTTGCAGTGAATGCAGAGTGACTGTCCGGCGCCTTCTTCCTCGATCGCCTTGATCAAGTTCGGGTCGCTGAGCAGAGCGCGGCCCATCTGCACGAACTCGAACCCCTCACGCATAGCGAGATCGATCGATTCTTTGCCCGTGATTCCGCCGAGCAAGACCAGCGGGAGATCCACAGCGTCGCGGATCTGGCGTGCATGGTCGAGAAGGTAGGCATCGGTGTACGGGTAGGTGCGCAGGAAGTGTTTCCCCACCAGTTTGATTCCCAGCTTCTGCGGCTGTGGCATGAGTGCCCCGAATTCCCGCAGCGGTGCGTCGCCGCGGAACATGTAGAGGGGGTTCTCGAGTGAGCTACCGGCAGTGAGGACCACCCCGTCCAGGGTTCCGTCGTCTTCGAGCCAGCGCACCAACGTGATTGCTTCTTCGAGCCAGAATCCGCCGGGTACGCCGTCGTCCATGCTGACCTTGGCGACAATCGCGATTTTTGTGCCGACGGCATCACGGACTGCGCGGGATGTACGACGCGCGAAGCGTGCCCGATTCTCGAGACTTCCACCATAGGAATCTTTGCGGTGGTTCAGTTTCGGGCTGAGGAACGAGCTGATGAGGTAGCCGTGCCCGAAATGCAGTTCGATCGCGTCGAACCCTGCCTCGACGGCCTGTCGGGCAGCATGCGCATGGGCCTCGACGATCCGATCGATGTCCGCCTCGGTGGCGGCTTCGGCAATACTGAGGGTCGTCAGGTGAAAATGCTTGCTCGCTGAAAGTGCCTTTTGGCCAGTTGCTTTCGGTGGTGCGACGGCGCCGGCA
The DNA here is from genome assembly GCF_030056815.1 of Rhodococcus sp. IEGM 1379. GTDB lineage: Bacteria > Actinomycetota > Actinomycetes > Mycobacteriales > Mycobacteriaceae > Rhodococcus_F. Next base: position 27,907 of record NZ_JASHKR010000043.1, on the reverse strand, counting down.
TGTCCGATTTGCGCTGAGACTGCGGCACCTTCGGCGTGAATCGCATCGGTGAGGCGGCGTAACCCGGGAGCGGTTTCCTCGGTCCATTGGAGCTGCCCGCCGGCCGAACGCCCTTCCGGCGCGACAGCACAGTAGGCAACTGTTGTCATGCCGACGCCGCCGGCGGCGAACTTGCGATGGAAGTCGATCAGTTCATCGGTGACCACACCTTTCGGTGTCATTCCCTCGAACGTGGCGGACTTGATGATTCGGTTCCGAAGAGTTGCCGGCCCCAACTTTGCGGGAGCGAAGGCCTCTAGTGTGGTCATCGGTTCGTATCCAATTCTGCGACTGCCGCTTCGAGTTTCTTGATCTGGTGTGCCAACCAACCGGATTCCCAGAAGTTCGCCTCGGTGGACGGCTGCGTCAGCAGTTCCCGGTGGCAGGCAAGAAGGGTGCGGGTAGCCGGTCCGTTGTCGGGATCGAATGCGAGAACTGCCTCGGACAGTGCGGTGGCCTCGACCACTTCACCTTCGGCGAGCCGCGTTTCGGCGAGTTCGATCGCGCGCGCTACGCCGGCCAGTTCGACCAGATCGGCCAGAGTTTTCGCTCGCGGCAGATCATAGAGTGCGGTGGTGGCGTCGTGGTGGAACCATCCGAGGTAGGTCTCCCAGATCGTCTTGACTCCCCATTTGACCTGACCGTAGCCCTGTCCGACGTAAAGTGCTGGCGGCAAAGTGATTTCGCGCATCAATGTTTCGACTGACTTACCGGAGTTGATGCCGTCGAGAGTGGTTCGGTGGACGTAGTCGACGGCGTCGTACATCCGTTTCAAGACTGCGTCGATCAGTTCTTCGCCCTCGATGGGCTCGCCGCGGCCGGTGATCAAGGTCTGCGGACGCAGATCACGCAGTGTGCGAATCGTCTGCAGGTACGGCTCGACAAAGCGGTATCGCTGTCCGCGAACGGTATTGAGATTGGGAAAGTGGCCAAAGAGAGGGCCGAGGAGGTTACTGATCATCGCGATGCGATGCTGCGGAAGCCACACCATCGTGCCGTCCACTGTTTCGCCTACGCCGGAATACAATTCGACGTCTAGTCCGCCCACCGTCAAGTCGAGGCGATCACGGAAGGTGAGATCCGGAACCGGCTCGTCCTGTGCGTTCGACACGGACGGGAATTCGGCGGCAAAGCGGGTGACGGTATCGGCGTCCCGGCCGAACCACACGGGTGCCCACTGGCGCATTCGCTTGATGACCCGTGCATCGTCGAGTTGAACCGCCTGGTTCAGTTCGTTTGCCACGTAGACGGCGCCCAGCTCACGAAAGGCGTGCACTCCTCCCACATGATCGGTATGGCCTTGGGTGGTGATGATGTATCGCGTCGGCCCGGAGTAGATGTCGTCGAACAACTTTCGATGATGCGGTCCTTCGAATCCGCAGCCCGTGTTGACGATGATCCGGCCAACTGGGGTGACGATCATGTACGCGGAACTGGTACCGCCACTGCGGTAGATGAAATCATTGATCTTGATCGCTTCATCGGTGTACTCAGGTTCGAGTAGGGTCTTTCCTGGTCGTTGCGCGATCAGATTGTCGACTTGATCGGAGATGTACTGGTTCACAGAACTTCTACTTTCACTGGGAATGCGTCGAAATAGTCGGCGAAGCGGCTACGGAGTTCGGCCGGTTCACGGCCGAAGTCTGCGCGCAGGTCGTAGACAACCTGACCGTTGGAACCGCGTTTGTGACTGGACGTGTACTTGCGGATCTCTTCTCGCGCCTGTTCGGTCATCTCGAGGCCGGCGCGGTTGTAGATGTGCTCGACCGTTCCTATGTCGTCCGCCATAAATTTGTCGAAATACACGTCCACTCGCCGCTTTGCGGGGATCAGTGCGAGATCGCGGGTTCCCGCATCGAGCAACCGGCTGACACGGTCGATCCAGTAATCGCACACTGCATCCAGGTCGAGCTTGTGAAAGTTCATCCGGGCGCCGTAGCCGACCATCGTCGCTGCAGACTGAACTACCGACACCGGATCGCGATGGGTCATCACGACCGTGGCGTCGGGGAAGGTGTCCATGAGCGGACCGAACTGCTCGAGGTGTTGAGGGCACTTGAGGATCCAACGGTTCGGACCTCGTTGCCACTGAAGGAGTTTGAGCATCGTCTTGATGAACTCGTAGTGTGGACGCTGATCATGGGCGAGGTAGTAGTCGCGCCAGCGAGGCGCCATCGACGACATCCACTCGAAGTTGTAGCTCGAGAAATCGAGGCTTTCGAGTTCGAGTTCCTCATGAATATGTTCCGGGTTCATCGGATGCATCGCTGCCACCAGAGGGTTCTTGGCCTGCATCTGATCCCAACGTGCTTGACTCCGAGTCAATCTCGGGTCGACGCCGTCTGCATCGAGTTCGTCACCGGTGAAGGGGACCGGTTCCTGACTCTCCCAGAGCGGCAGCGACCGGAAGCGGGAATCAGCCGACATGAGGTTGAGAAGATGCGTGGTACCCGAACGTGGCAGTCCCACAACGATGATGGGGGCCACTACCTCCTCGTCATGAATCTCGGGGTGGCGGCGCAGAACGTCCAGCACTCGAAGTCGGTTGGCCGCGTAACGGGTGCATGCTGCGTGAGTAACCATCCGGGAAACCGGTGACCGGTTGGGATCGGCGTCAATCTCGTCCAACCACAACGCAAGTCGCTCGCGGAAGTCGTCGGGACCGAAATCGTCGAGGCTTGTTTGTTCTCGCGCTGCGGAGAGAACGCTGTCCACGGACAGCGTGATCGGATTCGCTTCGGCGTACGCCCACGTCCGTTTCTGGGATTCGGTGAGTACGGGCTCACGAAGGTCGTTGATGCGGAGGCGTTTCGGTGCGGTTGCCTCAGGCTGCGCGGTTGTCGACGGCATAGGCGTCATCCTCTGATCGAGAATCCGCCGTCGACGGGCAAGGTCTGTCCCGTGATGAACTGTGCGGCAGGACTAGCGAGGAACAATACGACGGGAGCGACGTCCTCGTACGGGTCTGCCCATCGAGATATCGGGGTGCGATCGAGTGACGGTTTGCTGTGCTCGGGCCGCTGCTGCAGTCCAGCCGTCATCTTGGTTGCGGTCAGTCCCGGAGCTATGGCGTTAACTCGAATTCCGTCCCTGGCCCAGTTCGATCCCATCGTCTTGGTCATCTGGACGACGGCACCTTTCGATGCGCCGTATCCGGGCACTATGTCGACGGCGAAGTACGACGCCATCGATGCGACGTTGATGATGGAAGCGCCGCCGCATTGCTTGCTTTCCTTGAGTAGTGGCAGGACAGCAGTAGACATCCGGAACCCGCTCACGACGTTCACCGCGAGCGATTCTTCGAATACCTCGGGGTTCCATTCCCCCTTTTGGGTAAGGGTCTGACCTGCGTTGTTGACCAGGATGTCCAGTGCGGACAGTCCTGCGCCGACGGCGGCGATCTGCTCGCGATCGGTCATGACGCACTGCCGGTAGGTGAACGCCGAGAGGTCATGCTCGTAGTCGTCGGCCGACGCCCTCGTTCCGGTGATCGTCACGTGTGCCCCGGCGTCGACGAATCGCTGTGCGACGGCCAGTCCGAGGCCGTTGGATCCTCCGGTCACGAGAACTCGGGAGGAGGAAAAGTCGAATGCCACAACTCTTTTCGCTGTGGAATCAGATGTGCTTGATGTCATGGGAACGACACTAGCGACGATTTGAACAATGTTCAATAGCTGTTGAACATTGTTCAGAAAGTCGCTAGTGTGTGTTGATGAACGCAACAAGCGCCACGTCGGTCCGCGGAGACGCTGAGGTGAGGCGCCGAGGAATCCTCGACGCAGCAGCAGCCATCCTCGACGTGGGCGGCTACGCCGCACTGACGATCCGAAGTGTCGCCAAACAGGCGGGGATGAGTCCCGGACTCATCTACCAGTATTTTGTCGACAAGCGCGATATCTTCGCGGCCCTGCTCCTCGAGAGCCAACAAGAACTGACCGCGTTCATCGCCGAACTACCGCGCGAACAAGGTGTATCGGCACTGATTGCAGCGATCGTGCCCGAAACGACCAAGCAGTGGGCACGAGTTGGGCACGTGGCATCTGTCTGGAGGACAACCGAAGATGCCGCGAACTCCGAAGGTAAATCGGTCCAAGACCTACGACACTCCACCGAAGCGCAATTCGCCGAGCTCCAGACGGCTCTCGAAGACGCAGCTCGAACTGAGGGACTTGTCCTCCGCGAGGGTCGTTCCCTAATTCCATTCGTCTGGGCTGGACTGATGGGGCTGGCCGACACCATCGTCAACAACTGGGCCCAAGACCTCGATCCGACGGAGTACATCACGTACTCGGCAGACGGGTTAGCGAGGGCAATTACACACCGACTGGAGCTTCGATGACGTGAACTACTACGCATAATGACGAGCCACCTAAAGCGATGTGCGATGCAACTGTAGCCGCCGATATCGACGAGAAGGCACGCGAGACTCTCAACAGCCACAAACCGTGCGTTGTGTGGTTCACCGGGTTGCCCGGCTCGGGTAAATCGGCGATTGCCAACGAATTGGAGCGGGGGCTCCAATGCACTTGGCTGCCATACCTATCTTCTCGACGGCGACAACGTTCGCCACGGACTCAACCGTGATCTCGGATTCACGGAAGCTGATCGTGTCGAAAACATCCGCCGCGTAACAGAAGTCGCTAAACTGATGGTTGATGCCGGGCTGATCGTCCTCGCTTCGTTCATTTCGCCGTTCCAGATCGAACGCGAATCCGCCAAGGAAACCATCGGCCCCGAGCGGTTCTTCGAGGTCTTTGTCGACACCCCGCTTTCCGTTGCAGAACAGCGAGATCCCACGGGGCTCTACAAGAAGGCACGTCGTGGTGAGTTGAAGAACTTCACCGGGGCGATTCCCCCCTACGAGGTGCCGGTCCTACCCGATATCAGGATTGATTCGACATCGTCATCGACTCTCGATGCTGCCGGTCAGATCATTCGGCATCTGCTCGAACGCGGAATCATTCGATAACCGCTGAAATTTTCGGAACAACACAACCACTAATCAAGGAGTCCTACATGCTTTCTCGTAACGAGATCTGTGCCGCCGTCGACAGCTACGTAACACTGCTCGCAGCCCACAAGACGGATGCCCTGATGGAACTTTTCCATCAGGGTGCGGTGCAACACGAACCTGTCGGCGTTCGAACGAACCGAGGTTTCGACGAGATCCGAGCGTTCTTCGCCGAGAGTGAGGACACCCCGTTCACGGTGAGTCTGTTGACGCCCGTCACCGTGGTGGGAAACTTCGCCGCGATGCAGATGCGTGTCCAGCGTGAAGGGTTGGAGGATTTTGCGTCCACCGACCTCTTCGAGTTCGACGATAACTGCAAGATCCTTTCGATTACAGCAGTCCCGGACGTCAAGGCGCTTATTTCCTGATTCGGCTGGCGCACACTGCTGGGGCGGTCGAGAACGGCAGTAGGTGTGCGCCGATATCAGGGACGGAGAGGGTGACGTCTGCAGCGTCGACAAATCTGTATGGCTGCGCTGCAACAACTCCCGCAAGGTTCTTACGTAGGCGAGACATCTCGGCCCGTACGGTAACGGTGCGGGCCGAGTCTCCGAACAGATCCTGCGCCAACTGCGATGCCGTTCGTCCGCTCCGCTCGGATCCCAGCAGAAACAGAATTTCCGCATGCCTCTGTGTGGGTGAGTACGTCCATTCCCCGAATCCCGATGTCACGGTCACCGACATGTTCTCGGAATCGCGCAGATCGACATGCACTGCGGGAGCGGCCACGTCGTTGCCAGTGGAGGTGGGCCTGATCAACCAGCCGCCGGGAAGTGGATCCAATTCACACAGTCCGAGGTTGGGGAACCACGTCCGGCCGGGAGTCAATGCCGAGGGGAGCAGGATTCGCGTGCGATGGGGGAGAGAATCTACCGCAGCGACCCAGCCGTGTGAATCGGTAACCAGTGCGGGCGCTTTACCACGCGCAAGCATTGGCGCTGCGACAGAACGCAATTGGTCGAGGTTGTCGCGATGTTTGTCGCGTAAGTGCGATTGGGCGAGGCGTGCGACGGCATCAACGAGTGCGAGTGTGGTGGGATGGACGGTCTTGGCAGGGCCGCTGATGTCTACGACACCGATGACACGATCGTCGCGCGGATCTCGGATCGGTGCACCGGCGCAGGTCCACGAATGATGACTGCGCGCATAGTGTTCGGCCGAGAATATCTGAACTGCTTGTCTCGATACCAGCGCGGTACCGATGGCATTGGTGCCGACCGAATTCTCGGCCCAGTTTGCGCCCTCGATGAACCCGAGTCGCGCAGCCTGATCCAGCACTCGATGGGAACCGCTGCGCCACAATACCGTTCCGCGTATGTCGGCGACAACCATGATGTTCTCGCCGCTCGCGGTGACTGACTCGAGTCCGTGGGTTACGTCGTCGAGCACGTCGTAGAGTCCGGATTCGCGGCGCCGCAGATCAAGCTCGGCAACATCCATCGATGGTTCGATCCGGCTCTGCTCGGGGTCGACTCCGAGTTCTTTCAGTCGCTGCCAGGATTGGCGCACCACGTCGCGCGGGCGTGCCGGCGATTTGTCACCGGACATGGTCGCGTCGTACACCGCGGCGAGGGTCCTCGCGTAGTTGCGAGGATCCTCACCGGGTGGCATCGCGGGTTCGGGCAACCGCGTCGTGGGTGTCGACATGTCAGCGATAAACCAACCCGCCGTCGATGAGGCCGGATTGGCCAGTCATATAGTCGGAATCCGGTCCGGCCAGGTAGGAGACGAACCCCGCCACGTCGTCGGGAGTTTCCGCTCTTCCCAGCGCGATGCCGCCGACAAACTTGTCGTACGTTTCGCCTTCCGGTGCCCCGGTCAATTCGGAGAACCTTTTGTCGATCGTTACCCACATGTCCGTTCCGACTACACCAGGGCAGTATGCGTTGACGGTGATGCCTTCGGACGCGTATTCCTTGGCGGCTGCCTGCGTGAGCGCTCTGACCGCGAATTTTGTTGCGCTGTACACGCCCAGCATGGCAAAGCCGTCGTGGCCGGCAATCGACGATGCGTTGATGATCTTTCCGCCATGTCCGAGTGCCTTGAACTTCGTTGCCGCGGCCTGGATCCCCCACAAAACTCCGTCGACATTGACGCTCCAGATCTTGGCAACTTCTTCGGGAGTGGCGTCGGACAGCGGGCCTACCAGTGCGATTCCGGCGTTGTTGACGAGGACATCGAAACTGCCCAGCTCTGAATGAGCGTGTTCGACTGCATTGTGTACCTGTGTTCGATCGCTGACGTCGGCAATGAAGATGGTTGTCCGACGGCCGATTTCGCGAATCTCACGTGCAACGGAATCCAACTTGGCGTGGTCGAGATCGACCAGAGCGATATCTGCGCCGTCGTGGGCGAGCCGGAGTGCGATTCCGCGACCGATTCCTTGGCCTGCGCCGGTGACCAATGCAACCTTGCCGGTGATGCTCATTCAGTTCTCCTCGTTGGCGGGGTAAGCCGATGAGTGAGTTATATGTGATGACGACCACAATATAGAAGGGTTGCATCCCGTTGCAAACCCGAAAATTCTGACAGTAATTGCAACCTGCAGCAACCCTCCCCGTATTCGCCTCGGTGCCTTCATAGTTGCGCGACGACTTCGCGAATTGTCTTGCGACACAACTGGGAGAAGGAAATATGACAGCTACAGTCGATGCTCCGACGAGTTCGGGTGCGCCGAGCATCCAACCTTCGCGTCGTTGGATTCTGTTCGGTGCCGCGAATCTTGTGATCGTTCTGATCGTGGCTCTGGCGAGCTGGTACCTCCTCGCGGATCCCACCACCAGTCCCTGGAACTTCTATCCACTGCCCTTTAACGCGGCGTTGTTCTGGGCGATCCTCTTTGTGGTGTTCATCGGTTTCAACTGTGAATTTGCAGGTTTCGACCGGTTCCCGCAGCCGGTCAGAGGGCTGGCAATCATGGCCGCGACGGCGGTGTTCTCCGTGGTGGTGACATGGTTGCTTGCGAACGGACTCGGAAGCCTTTATCCGGACTTCTCAGCAGATCGGGAAGGCGGAATCGGCTACTTCGCCGGTGCATTGTTCGTGCTGTTCGGATTCGGCACCTGGGTGATGGTGGTGCTCAACTGGAAGCACTGGCCGTGGATCTCGCTGGGAATGAAGCAACCGCTGGTGGGTCTGTGCGAGATTGCGTTTGTCGCTGTACCGACTTTGGCGTTGTACTTCGTGTTCGGACTGCCGTCCGTTTCGCTGTCCGCAACAAATCCGGCGATGACCGTCGACACAGTGCTGGGATGGTTCTATTGCATTGTGGTCGTGGTGATTCTGACCGGGCAGACGTTGGACAATTGGCCGTGGAGGGCATTCGGTGGCGGAGGCCGGACGGCGCTCGCGGCCACGGTCGGCAATTTCGCTCTGGGAACGGGACTCTATTTTGTGGCTGTCCCAGTCGTGAAAGTGCTGTTGGGAAGTGCCGCAGTTGCGGAGTTGGGTGGCGTCGTACATCAGTTTCCGGCGCAACTGGGTGTGTGCTGGGCATTCTGGATGATCTTTTGGGCCAATGCGTTCGGCAACAAGCCCACAGGGTTCGGGGACGGCGTCAACCTTGTGGTCCGTGGTGTGTTCACGTTCGCCTTGGCGGTAGGGACATTTCTGTTCTACTACCGTTTTGCGGCCGAACACATTCTCCACGAACCTGCCGTTGCAGACGGATTGCATGGCAATGCATTGGGTTTCGTGGACTGGGCGGTGCTGTGGACGCTGTTCTACGTTGTCGGGTTTCAATCGCTGGGGCTAGGTAAGTTGAAACCCGAGTCCGCGTGAATACGGGTACCCGCCCATGCGCGCGGGTACCCGTTTTCGGTTCAAGCTTTCGCGAGAGACGTCGGTGATGGGAATTTCTTTCTTCGCGGTCGTCTTTCGTGCGGGAATCAAGAGCGTGATGGCGCCGGCGAGCAATGCGGCGCCGCAGGCCTCGTACGGCGTCAGGCGATCTGCCAGTTATGAGAAGGCCCGTGCGGAATCTTGCTTCCGTCGGGAGGGTGTGACCGCCGAAATCCACGCTCATCTGGGCCAGGACAACGCCGACGACGGCAGCGGAAATCGAGGTGCCGACCGAGCGCATCAGGGTGTTGAAGCTGTTTGCCGATCCGGTAGCGGACGGCGGGACAGCACCCATGATCAGTGCCGGCATCGAGCCGTAAGCGAGGCCGATTCCCGCGTTGCAGATGCACGTGACGATCAACAGTCCCCACAGCGATCCCATGAAGAACATCGAGGACCCGTAACCCGCGGCGATGACCAGAGTTCCGAGTAGCAGCGTTATCTTGGGCCCCTGGCTAGCGGAGAGTTTCGCGCCGACGACAGAGACGGCCATCATGACAAAACCGCCCGGAGCCATCCACAATCCCATCGCGAGCATCGACTGCCCCATGCCGAAACCGGTGGCTGTGGGCAATTGGAGAAGCTGCGGAAGGATCAGTGCCTGCGCGTACATGGCGAACCCGACGGCGATGGAGGCGGAATTGGTGAACAACACCGTCGGGCCGGACCCCGGATGGGCGGGGTCAAAAGTGGATCGATAGAAGGACTGGCATGGACAAGCCCACGCATTTGATCGAACTCGAGACCATGCTCCTGGGGCGATACCTGACCCTGCCGGTCCCTCGAACCAAGCGTGACGGAAGCAATCTCGACCGCAGCGCCTATGTCTTGTTGAGTCGCATCAGCCTTGACGGCCCGATGTCGATCGGGGAACTCGCGGATGCCTTCGGGCTGGATGCGTCGACGCTGAGTCGTCAAACGTCGTCGATGTTGAATTCCGGACTTGTAGAACGTATTTCGGACCCTACCGGAGGGATGGCGTGTAAGTTTCGGATCACCGACGAGGGGGGCGTGCAGGCTCGAAGCCGAGCGTGCAGACAACATTGCCGGGCTGGGCCGGGTGATGGAAGATTGGAATCCCGAGGATGTCGCCACTTTTGCGTCGTGGCTGCAGCGTTTCAACATCGACATCGAAAGGCGCGCCGGGCGCCCCTGGTCGCGTACGTACTTTGAAGCTCGTGCCCCGGCATTGCAACGGATTGCAACGCTTGCGGCCCGAACCGCTGATGCGATGTGCTGTGTATCACATTCCGAGAAGGAGAAGTGATGACGCAAACCATCGATCCCAGGGTTGTACCCACAGCGGCCGTGACACCTCAGGATCGCGTCGACGCCTGGCTGGCAGATTTCGAGGCAGCTCTTGCTGCTCGCGACGTCGCACACGTCGCAGAAAAGTTCGCCCTCGACAGTTTCTGGCGCGACCTCGTGACATTCACCTGGAACATCAAAACCGTCGAAGGACGTGAGCAGATTGTCGACATGCTCACCGAGCGTCTCGACGACACCGATCCGTATGGATTTTGCACCACCGAGACGCCGGACGAAGCTGACGGAGTCACTTCTGCCTGGATCGAATTCGAGACGGCAACCGGCCGGGCTCACGGACATCTTCGATTGAAGGGTGATGAGGCCTGGACATTGCTGACGTCTCTCCAGGAACTCAAAGGCCATGAAGAAGGCAAGGGGGTCCGTCGACCCCGCGGGGCGAAGCACGGTGCCGACCCCAGCCGCGTCACCTGGGCGGAGCAGAAGGAAATCGAAGACCGTGAACTCGGTTACACCGCACAGCCTTACGTCGTGATTGTCGGCGGTGGGCAGGGTGGCATCGCACTCGGCGCCCGCATGCGCCAGCTCGGAGTTCCGGCCATCGTGATCGACAGTCACGAGCGTCCCGGCGATCAGTGGCGTGGACGCTACAAGTCACTGTGCTTGCACGACCCGGTCTGGTACGACCACCTGCCCTACATGCCGTTCCCCGACAACTGGCCGGTGTTCGCCCCCAAGGACAAGATCGGGGACTGGCTCGAGATGTACACCAAGGTCATGGAGGTTCCGTACTGGAGTTCCACCACCTGCACCTCGGCGTCGTACGACGAGAAAGCTCAGGAATGGACCGTGAACGTCAACCGCGGTGGTGAGCAGTTGACGTTGCGCCCCAAGCAGTTGGTGATGGCTACCGGAATGTCCGGCAAAGCAAACGTTCCGACGTTCCCGGGGCAGGACAAGTTCCAGGGCGATCAGCACCATTCGAGCAAGCATCCGGGCCCGGATCAGTACGTGGGCAAGAAGGTCGTGGTCATCGGGGCGAACAACTCCGCACACGATATCTGTGGAGCATTGTGGGAGAACGGCGTCGACGTCACGATGGTGCAGCGCAGTTCGACGCACATCGTGAAATCGGATTCGTTGATGGACTTGGGTCTGGGTGATCTCTATTCGGAACGTGCACTGGCTTCCGGAATGACCACGCACAAAGCCGATCTCACGTTCGGATCGCTGCCGTACCGGATCATGCACGAATTCCAGATTCCCGTGTACGACGCAATCCGTGAGCGGGACAAGGACTTCTACGATCGTCTCGAGAAGGCCGGCTTCGAGCACGATTGGGGCGACGACGGTTCAGGTCTGTTCATGAAGTACCTACGACGCGGTTCGGGCTACTACATCGACGTCGGTGCTGCCGAACTGGTTGCCAACGGAGATATCAAGCTCGCCCACGGCAACATTCGTGAATTGACCAGCGGCAGTGTCATTCTCGAAGACGGGACCGAGTTGCCGGCCGATGTCGTGGTCTATGCGACAGGCTACGGTTCGATGAACGGCTGGGTCGCAGATCTGATTGGTCAAGATGTTGCAGACAAGGTGGGCAAGGTGTGGGGCCTCGGCTCGAACACGACCAAGGATCCGGGTCCTTGGGAAGGCGAGCAGCGCAACATGTGGAAGCCGACGCAGCAGGAAGCGCTCTGGTTTCACGGCGGCAATCTGCATCAGTCTCGACACTATTCGCTGTATCTCGCGCTTCAACTCAAGGCGCGCTACGAGGGCATCCCGACGCCGGTGTACGGGTTGCAGGAAGTGCATCATCTGAGTTGACACACGAAAAAGTGGGGTGGGTTCCGTGAAATACGGAACCCACCCCACCTCGTGGATCTACTTCAGCGAACAGCGAACTTCTTCGCGATTTCGGCATCCTTCGAGGCGCGCTCGGTGAGAAAGGCGAACGCCAATCCGAGAACGAGCCACAACGTCGCCTGCGTAGCGAGCGACGACAATCGGAACTCCCACAACAGAGTTGCCGGGAAATCGTCACCGACCTCGTTGATCGTGGGTAGCGATACGTAGCCGATCACGACGATCACCAGGAACGCAGCCACCGGAGCAGCGATGCGGACGCTGAGGAACTCATGAGCTGAAACAGCTTTCGCGGCAGATGCCGCAGCGGTGACGGCCAACAAACCCAGAATGACAGTGGCAAGCCACAGCAGCGTCCGCTGGTTGATGGTGTCGGGATCGCCGACAGCGGGAGGATTGGCCGGGTACTTGAAGAAGGGCACGGCTTCGATAGCTAGCCACCCGCCGGCAGCGATGGTTATCGCCAACAACGGCCCGGCCATCGAGGTGATCCGTCGGCCGTAGTTGGCAACTACGGCGAAGATCGCACCCAATGCCAGTCCGGCCAGTGATGTGGCGAGAAACAGTCCGGCGCGTTGGCCGTCACGAGTGACGAGGGGTGCTTCTTCGCTGCCGTGTGAATGCCCGCCGGCACTGCTGGCTTCCTCGATCGCGATGGCGGCATTGACGTGCGGTTCACCCAGCACGTACGCAACACCGCCGGCAAGGATGCCCGCGATCAAACCGGCCAACAAGCCACGAATCAGAAGCTTCGTGAAATTGTCGACTAGTGGCACGGCACGCCCATCAAGTGGCGTCCGTCGTGCATCAGTTCATGCATGTACATGCCGGTGCGCGAGATTGCGCCCTGGTCGAATCCGACCACGTAGAGAGCCAGCATCGCGAGCACAACTATGGCTGCGGCGATGAAAGCGAGACGAGTCGAATCGATCGACGTGTCGGGAGAATAGGCGAGTGCCATCGAAGCCTCCTGGGATTTCGCGTCCCCTAGGTCTATGCGATGGCCGAAGTGTCTGGCTGTCGAGGTTGTTCACCTCGAATTACAGTGGCGCGACCGCTCCGGGCTTACACCGGATTCCTGTCGGACCATCGCGTTTACAAGCGAACCATAGCAGCGAACGGCGTCTGATCGTGAAGGATTTCGCTCGCCAGGCGAACGAAATCCTTCACGATCGTCACTCAACTCTTGGCTGGGACGTCCAGAACTACCTCGAATTCGAGCAGCGACGCACCCGAAGCGACAGGCTTCGCGCGCTCACCGGAGTGCGCTGCGCGGGCCGGACCGTCGCGCCAGTCGGCGAACGCCTGCTCGGTCTCCCATTGCGTCACCACGAAGTAGCGGCTCTCGCCCGCGGTGGGACGGAGGAGTTGGAATCCGAGGAAACCCGGGGAGTTCTCCACAGCGGAAGCGCGTGCTGCGAAGCGCTTCTCCAGTTCGGGGCCGGCGCCCTCGGGAACTTCGATTGCATTGATCTTCACGACTGCCATGTAACCGACATTACCGCGCGCGCTCACCGCGTACGGTGACACTCGTGTTGTATGACGAAGGTGGGACGGGTCAGCCGATTCTTTTGTTGCACGGCCTCATGGGTAGTGCGCGAACATGGCGTCGGCACGTGCCGTGGATTCGCGAGTTCGGACATGTCTACACGTTTGACGCGGCCGGGCATGGTCGACCCGCGCCGAAGGAGTTGACGACGGAGGCGTTCGTCGAGGACGTGGCGGCGGCAGTAGCGGGAATCGACGAACCGATGATCGTGATCGGGCACTCGATGGGCGCGTTGCATGCCTGGTGTTTTGCAGCGGCCCATCAGGAAAAGGTACGGGCTCTGGTCCTCGAAGATATGGCACCCGACTTCCGCGGACGCACCGCGGAGAACTGGGCGCACATGGTATCGGCGTGGCCTCAGCCTTTTGCTACCGAGGATGCGGCAAAGGAGTTCTTCGGTCCGGTTGCCGGACAATACTTTCTGGATTCATTCACTCGTCGCGACGACGGTTGGTACCTCCACGGTGACGTCTCCACGTTTCGGGATATCTCCGAGGAATGGGGAACGCGGCATTTCTGGGACCAGTGGGCTGCGGTGACTGCGCCGACCTTGCTTATCGAGGGCGAGTACACGATCACGCCGGACGGTCAGATGGGTGAGATGGCGCAGCGTCCGGGAACGCAGTATGTACGTATTGCGGACGCCGGGCACTTGGTCCACGACGATCAACCGCAGAGTTATCGGGACGTCGTGACGGAGTTCTTGGTAGTTCAGAGCGCGAGCTGACTGCGGATCGACGCTCCTGCCTGCTCGAGTTCGACCGCTCGCCGGGCCAGCAGTCCCGCGGCGAACTTCGTTTTGTCTCCGAGGTGGCGTGGGACGATTCGCTCGACCGTGCCCCGGCTACGAGCGTACCGACGCGGAACATCTCAGCGCCCTCGTGGTTTTCGAGTTCGTCCAGGTTTGCCGCATGGCGTTTGGGGACTATGCGCGTGTGCCCACGACTGACCGGTCGTGCGTCGAGGAAGGCCAGCACGGTCTCGGTTTCGAGGATCCGGATCGCTGGTTGGTCGGCTCCGACGGTATTGCAGAAGACGCAGGTATCGGTGTTCATACCTACAGAATGTATCCGGTCGATCAATTCAGAGCAGTCGAAGTTCCCGTGCCCGCGTGAGGGCTTCGTTTCGATTGTGCGCACCGAGTTTGCGATACATCGTGCGCAACTGGGTCTTGATCGTATTGACGGATACGAAGAGTTTGTCGGCCATTGCCGCCGAACTCAGCCCGGCGTCGATCAGTGAGAGTACGGTGCGTTCACGTTCGGTCAATGTGACGATCTGCAGAGATTGCGGAAAGGTTTCGGCTGGAATCACTTTCAAGAACCGTGCGAGTGCACTGGACTTGGTTTTCGCCATGGATTCGAGCTGATCGATGTCGGGCAGGGAAATGGTCGAGAATGACCGCAGGTTACCGGTCTGATCCGCGATGCTGCACGCTTTGGACCAGGCCTCTGCGGCTCGCCGGTGTTCACCCAACTGGCAATGTGCGACGGCCTGAACGAGGAGTGCTTCCATCTGCGCGCGCGGGTATGATTCACCAGCCCAATCGAATTGGTGGCACAGTGCCACCGCGGCTTCGTTCTGCCCCGTCTTCTGGCGGAGTCGGGCGAGCGAGGTCAGGGTCCACGGGTTGTCTGCCGGGTCGTCGATCTCGGCGGCCAGCGCCGACGCTTTGTTTCCGTCCCCGAGGGCAAGGGTGAGATCGATTTCGGTCGAACGCATCAGTGGCCCGGCAAACGAACCCGGTTTCAGGTGCTTCTGATGTACGTCAACTGCCCTGTGTAACAAGGACAGTGCGGAGAATGTGTCCCGACGAGCGAGTGCGTACTGGCAATGGGCGTAGACGACAAAGGCCCACAGTTCTTCCTCCTCGGCCGCGTGGCCCAGAGTGGTGAGGGCCTCGTCTGCCGCAATAAAGTCGAGAGTGTCGAGCGATGCAAGCGTGCGGGCGACCAGTCCGGATACCTTGAGCATCGATCGGAGCCTGTCATGGGTATCCGGATGCTTGTACTCGAGTTGGGTCCATCGCCGCGATTGCAGGGGTTCGCCGACTATCGCCCAGTTCATTGCAGCACTACCGGCAGCGTTGATGGCGATGAAATCGGCTCCCTGCGACTGGCCTCCCCAGTAGGCCGTGCGCATCTCGGTAGTCGATTCTGCGAACCTTCCGTTCAACTGAAATGTGATTCCCCATTGCAGGTGCATGACCGGGAGTTGCACGGTCACGGCATCAGGATTGTTCTCGAGAGCGCTACGGCTCAAATACGATAGGCGACGGGTTGTTTCGGCTGCCTGCTCGTATTCGCCGGCCATGCGCAACATGATCGATTGCACACAACCGACGCTGAGTGCGTCTTTTGCGCCATCGCCGGCGCCGAGTGCCCGAAGTTCTTCCGGAGAGGTGGGGAGCGTATCGCCGAGGCTGATGTTTTTGGTCAAGTGCATGGTGTAGAGGTCGCGCCCGGCTTTGACAGCAACGTTCTTCCTGACGGCTTTTTGTGGAAGGCTTTGCAGCGCAGAGCGAATGGTGTCCAAGTTGTCGGAGATCATCGAGACCCAATGATGTTCGATAATGTGGACGACGAGTTGCCAATCATGTGCTTCGACTGCGTAGTTCAGTGCCGACGCGTGGCGTCCGGAATCGAGTCTGTATTGTGCGAGCAACGACATCTGTTGTGCCGGATCAATTCCGGACTTCGCCTGTAGTGCAAGAATTGAACGTCGAACTGCTGGAGCAAGTTCCCACGTTTCCTCGGCCACGGTTTCAATACGGGAGAGAGTGCCGACGGACTCCAAGAGAAGGAGGCGCCCGCGAATGTGCTCGCGGGATTCGCTGGACTCGAACAGATGGCGTGCGGTATCCACGTCAAGGGTTCGTGCCGTCGCGCAGGTCACGATGAACTCACGATGGTCGGCGACGGCGGAATCGGTGAGGATTTTCTCGTGTATGTATTTGTCGATGGCGCGGCGCAGGTTCAGTTCGAGAAGATCCTCGCGACGGTCTTGTTGCGGAGAGGCTTTGACGACGGAAATAGCTGATCGCACCAGAGCGGGCAGTCCGCCCGTCGTCGCGGTGATCTGCTCGGCCTCACCGGGAAGCAGAGTTGTGTGGGAGAGGTCGAAGAGCGCTCGGGTGTCTTCGATGCGGAACAGCAGGTCGTCAGCACCGATCAGTGTGTGATCGATTTCGAAGAGATAGGGCTCGGGGAAAAGTGTCAGGCCCGAAAGTGTTACGACGAGATCCAGTTGGTGGCATCGAGATACAAGTTCGATCAGTTGGCATTCCAACCCGGCGTCCGGAATTCGATCCGGACGGATCAACACCAGTTGTACGGATCTTTCTGCCTCGGCGAGTGCAGCGACGAGATCTGTATACGAATCGGTGGGTGTGGCCGAAATTGCGATACCGGACCGACTGCATTGGCGGAGGACCATCGACCAGTAAGCCGCGGCGCTTGAATCGGGATGGGGAGCGGCGACCCAGACGGGTATGCGTCCGGACGTGCTACGCGTTTGGAGCCACGATGCCAGGAGCGCAGATTTGCCGTATCCATACGGTGCGCGCACGATCGTCAGTGCGGTTCGACGGTCCAATGTCGCAAAGAGGCTTTGGCGGGGGAGCAACTCGGAGAGGGCTCGACGTTCGGGCATGCTCGCCGTCAACTCACTGTCCCGCCCCAGCATTCGTGTGTTCCCTTTGTTTCTTGTATTTCGGAAGGCCCTACCCAGTCCGACAGGTCATATCGGAACGATCCGTTTGCTTTGGGAATCGTAGTTGGTACGCGCAAAATATGTCTGATTTATGGCATTTTAATGGGAAATATCCGCCCAAATTAGATTCGTTGACCGATGCCGCAGTCTCAAGCGTTGCCCTCGCCGGCCAATGCGAACAAGCCGTCGTCAGTCTGTTCGACCAATCCGTCGACGAGCAGGGAATGCAACGCGCGGTCGCGCTGACCGGGGTCGGTGGGCCACACGATGTCCAACTGCGCACGCTCGACCGGACGGTGGCACTCACGCAGCACCGCCATCAACTTGCCGCGAACCTGACGATCGGTTCCGGCAAATTTTTGTACCTTCTTCGGCGGGCCGGTGTGAGCGGGTTTTCCGGCAGCCACCCAGGCGCAGTTCGGCAGCGGGCAATCGTCACAGTTGGGTGTCCGAGCCGTGCAGATCAAGGCGCCGAGTTCCATCAGTGCGGCAGAGTACGTGGCAGCCCGCTCCCGCGTCCGCGGTAGTAACTCGGCGACATCGGCCAGATCTCTTGTGTTCGAGGGATTTCCAGGCTCGGCGATACCGTGAACTGCACGGGCAACTACGCGTCGAACGTTGGTGTCCACGACAGGAACTCGTTGTCCGTAGGCAAAACATGCCACCGCGCGGGCAGTGTACGAGCCGATTCCCGGCAGCGTCAGCAAGATATCGACATCAGCTGGAACCGCATCTCCATGTTGGGTCGCGAGGACGCCCGCGCATTCGTGTAGTCGCAGCGCACGCCGCGGATACCCGAGCTTTCCCCAGGCACGTAGTACCTCCGCTTGGCTCGATGCGGCCATCGCCGAGGGGACCGGCCACCGCTGCACCCATTCTTCCCAGATGGGGGCGACCCGGACCACCGGCGTCTGCTGGAGCATGATCTCGCTCATCAGAATCTGCCAAGCACTGACGCCTTCGCGTCGCCACGGAAGATCTCTTGCCGTCGCCTCATACCATTTCAGCAGGACAGAAGACTCGACTGCCACCTTGACTGACACACTCCCGGAAATTTGATCTCCGCATCGACCTGGCATCGACGTTCGACGTCACTGTACCGGCAGGTGCCGACGCGTATCAGAGCAGTTGGACGTTGCTCAGCTTCCATTTCCCGTCTTCGCGAACGAGTGAGAGCTGCATACGGTTGCGATCGATGCGGGGGTCGGGCGAATTGGTGTTGGTGATGGCCTGATCAAGGAAGACCAGGACCTCGGCACTGTCATGATCACTGTCGGCCAGCCCCGCTGAAATGATCTGCGCCGACGACGTGGCCTGATACTGAACGATCATGTCTTGGAGGTTGGCCGCGACCTGGGCGTACTGGCCGGCGAACTCGCCAACCGAGTTTTCCCGTACGACGGACAGATTCTGATCGAGGTTCTGGAAGTTGTATGTCGCGAGATCTGTCGCGAATTGTCGCCCACGTTCCAGTGCGGTGGTGCGGGCTTCCTCGTCGAGTGAGTGCTGCCAGGTGGTGTATCCGCCCCAGCCGAGGGCGGAGACCACAACCAGAGCGCCGACGACGGCCAGCAGAGTACTCCGTCCGAAGCGCCGTTTCGGGACTGCGGGTGCTGGGGTCTGGGTTTCGTCGGGGGACGGACTTTCGGTAGGGGGTTCGTCGACATCGGACTTCGTGAGATTGCTCAATGTGTTCCCTGTACTAGTAGTGCGGCAAATGAGTTGTCTCCGAGCACTGTTTTCTGGCCGCCGGTCAAACCCAGCCGAATCGATGTGCCGTCACCGGCCGCGACGGTGCCCACTGCGGGGTCGTATTCGACAACACCTCCGATTGTTCCTGTTCCGGTAGGAACATTCTGTGAACCGCGGTTCTGGATTTTGCCTGATTGGCCGGTGCAGTGCCGGTCTTTGTCTAGTGTGGTCGGCGAGACATCCTGCACGGTGCGGCGTGGGGTGTCGTAGATGCAGACGGGACCGACCGCGGTGATGTAATCCAGCTGCGCCCGACCATTCCTGACGATGCTACCGAGCTTCTCGAACCCCTTGGGTAACACCACGAGTAGCGTATCGACAGCCGGCATCCGCACCGTGACGATTTGACTGGAAACAAGAGAATTCGCCAACAAGAGGCTGAACGGTTCACGGCTTTGCTCGATGAGAGGCAGTATCTGATTGTCGAGGATGGTGGGACTTCGATCAAGCAGAGTGCGCAGCTGTGGATCCGAAGACCTGACCTGATCACTCAATTGTCGAAGTGTCCGAGCAACATCCGGCAGTGCTGCCACGTTGTCCTCGTTGGCCGCGTAGAGAGTGCGTGAATTTTCGACGAGAGTGTTGAGGTGGGGTTGGTTGAACGCGACGGACCTGGCGATAACATCAAAATTGTCAACCAGGGCTTGCAGATCCGGACCTAGTCCACCCAGTCCGGTGCCGAGTTCACGTGAGAGCGTCCGAAGGTCGGCGGGATCGACAGTGTCCGCAGTGGTATTGAAGTTTGCGATGACCGTACCCAGTGGCACCGGTATCGACGTTTGTTCATTAGGCACGACGGAGCCGTCGACAAGATAAGGGCCGCTGTCGGATTCAGAAGACAGCTGTACTTTCAGTACCGGAACAGCGGTGTCCTGACTGATGGCCGCAACGGAATCGAGTGGGATCTCTCGATCGGCAGAGATGTTCAGGGTGAGAACAACCAGGTTTCGTTCGGCTGACAGACGCACAGATTCGACATCGCCGACAGTGACTCTGCGATAGGCCACTTCCGAACCCTGCGCAATTCCGGCGGCATTCTCCAATTCGACTGCTACCGAAAAGCTCCCGGTGAACGGATCACCGGCGTCGTACTGTCGTGATTGCGGCGAAGCACACGCGGACGGTGAAGGTGAACAGGAGTCCGATCTCGGAGAGCAGGTTCGCGACGAGATTCGATTTGGCTTGTGCCGGGATCGTTTCTTCCGGGAAACTTACTTCTTTCGGGCGACTGTCGTTTTCAGCTGGTCTGGTCACGCAGATCGCCCTCCCCGTCTTGTCCTGCAGGACGTGCCTGCGGACTCGCCCAGATATACCCCCCCGTACATTTGTGGGCGAAGTTTTTAGTGCTTCAGATCACAGTGGGTGACTGTATCAGGAAACTGACTCTGAAGTAAGTTTGGATTCCCGTCCGGGCAACCTACCCGGAAACCTTTCCCGATGAGCCGGACAATCGCGGTGGGTGCACAATATTGGAATGCCACATACAAGTCCGCTGTCCGCTTGGAAGTCCCTCCGCGAGGGAAATGAGCGATTTGTCAACGGCACGTCGATACACCCCAGCCAAGGTATCGCCGATCGGGCGAAACTGGTCAACGAACAGCACCCCACCGCCGTGCTTTTCGGCTGTGGAGATTCACGTGTCGCAGCCGAGATCATCTTCGATCAGGGGCTCGGCGACATGTTCGTCGTTCGCACCGCCGGTCACGTTCTCGACGATTCGGTGTTGGGTTCCATCGAGTACGCCGTGCACGTTCTGAACGTGCCGCTCATCGTCGTGCTCGGACACGATGGCTGTGGCGCGGTCAAAGCCACACTCGACGCTCTCGACAAGGGCAAGATTCCCGACGGCTTCATCCGCAGCGTGGTCGAGCGTGTTGCGCCGTCCATTCTCATGGGTCGGCAGGAAGGTCTGTCCACCGTCGATGAACTGGAAGGTCGGCACGTCGTCGAAACCGGATCGCTCATCATGCAGCGCTCTCGAATCATTGCCGACAAAGTGGATAAGGGTACGTGCGCAATCGTCGGCGTCACCTACACACTGTCCGATGGGCACATGCGTTTACAGGGTGCCGTCGGTGAAATCGGCGAGGCAATCGACTAATCGAAAGAACCACACTCACCTAGGTGCCGACACGCCGTCTCAGCTGACCGGTAGTCAGGCCTTCGCCAACTACCGTTGAGACCGTGTTGGAACCGAATGGGCCACTGCCCCCTCAGATTTACTGGCGTCGACGGGCGCTGGCCATCGGTGCTGCAGTCGTTGCCTTGGCCTTGATCGTCTGGTTGATTTCTGCCGTCGTCGGCGGGGGTAGCGATTCCCCCGAGGCGGACGCTGCGGCCGCGAGTTCTTCGCTGACCCCGGAGGTGTCTTTCACTCCCAATCCGTCCGGAAGCAACGGCTCCGGCGGTAGTGGTGGCGGCGGCAACGGCGGCTCGGCCGATTCCGGCTCGGGTGGTTCTTCGGCCTCCACGTCGGGCAGCTCGACCACATCGCCGACCACATCGCCGACCAGTGCCGTCCCGGTGCCGGCGGGTCAGTGTGCGGACTCGTCCCTCGCGGTCAAGGCGACTGCCGACAAACCCACGTTTGCCGGTGGCGAGGAACCGACCTTCACTATCGTCATCACCAATATCGGCTCGGCCGGCTGCAATCGCGATTTGGCCGGTGGTCTTCAACAGGTGCTCGTCTACACCATCGATGGCAAGACCCGGCTGTGGTCCAACGTCGACTGCTACCCGCAGCCGGCTCCGGATATCCGCAACCTCGAACCGGGCGAGCAGGCCGCATTCAAGGTCGCTTGGTCCGCCACAACGTCGAATCCGGATTGCGCCACCTCTGCGAACCCGCAGCGCAACCCCGTGGGCGCGGGCGCGTACACGGTTGTCGGGCAACTCGGAGCATTGCGGAGCGGCGCGGAGCCGTTCAATATCGCCTGACCCGGCTCGATCAGTTGTACGAGCCGGTGATCGACGACTCGGCCAGCCGCGACAATCCTTCTCGGATGTGACGAGCCCACAGTCCGCCGATGCCTTCGACGGACTGGAGGTCGGCTGCCGTCGCGGCCAGCAGGGCCTGCAATGTGCCGAATGATCCGACGAGTCGGTTGATCTGATGGAACTGAAGTCGCGGTACGCGCATGAGGACTCGGTATCCACGCGGCGTCATCGGAGTGTCGAGAGCTTCGATCGTGCCTGGGTAACCGAGCACCCGCGCGAGGGTGGTCAGGTCCAGGAGATCGGCGTCGGTGACGCGGTCAAGGGCAGCGAGCACGTTGTCCATTGCCGCGGTTTCGATGGGTTCGGGTCCGGCGAGGTAGTCACGGACGATCAGTTGACGCGCAATGTCGTTGTCGCCGACCAATTCTTCGAGCTGCAGCGCAAGCTGGCGACCGTCGGTACCGAGTTCGAGAACGTCCTGTTCGATCTCGACCGATACGCGTCGAACCATTTCGAGTCGCTGTACGACGGTCAATGCGTCTCGCAACGTCACGAAGTCCTCGATCTCGACGACGGACAGCGCCCGGGTGACCTCGTCGAGACGTGCCTTGTAACGCTCGAGGGTGGCGACGGCTTGATTCGCTCGCGAGAGAATCGTGGCCGAACCTTCGATGACGTGCCTGATGCCGCCGACATAGACGCTGACGATGGACATCGACTGGCTCACCGATACAACCGGGTATCCGGTCTGGATCGCGGTCCGCTCCGCAGCACGGTGCCGAGTGCCGGATTCGACGGTCGGGATCTTGTGGTCGGGTACGAGTTGTACGTTTGCGCGGACAATGTGCGAACCGTCGGTGGAGAGGACGACGGCGCCGTCCATTTTCGACAGTTCTCGAAGCCGGGTAGGTGCGAACGCCACGTCGAGGTTGAAACCGCCGTCGCACAACGCTTCGATCTCGTCGTCGTACCCGAGGACGATCAGAGCGCCTGTGCGGCCGCGAAGAATGCGTTCGAGTCCGTCGCGCAGAGCGGTGCCGGGAGCCAACCTAGCGATGGTCTCTCGCAATGCCGACGACGACTGGGTATCCGCCATCGCACTGATCATTGAGAAACTCCCTGCTGAGGTTGACGTCACTATGTCCGAGTCCGAAGGTTGCTGCGGACTTTTCTCCGTTTAGATTACCTATCCATGAGTAGCACCTGGACCTTGCCTGACGACCTGACCGTGCCCGAGCCCGTCGATTTCTTTCCCGCCCCGGGGGAGAAGCTGCCGCAGCACTGGTCGAAGTGCTTCGGTTGCGGTGACGATCAGCCTGCCGGAATGGCGATGAGTTTTCGGGCGGGTGAGGGCTTGGAGGTGACCGGGCGCCTCGAGGTCTCGAAGAAGTATCAGGGTGGCCCCGGCGTGATCCACGGAGGGATCCTGTCCACAGCTTTCGACGAGGTTCAGGGCGTTGCATGCATGGTGCTGGGTGTGCCGGTGGTGACCGGGCACCTCGAGATCGACTTTGCCCGTCCGATTCCGTTGGGTTCGGTTCTCGAGTTTCGTGCTCGTATCGAAGGCACTGTCAGGCGCAAGGTCTACACGACCGCCGAGGCATTCATCGTGGAAGGCCCCGCAGCGGATCCTGATGTTGCAGTGGGTACTTCGCGCGGGCTGTTTCTGACCATCACTCCGGAACATTTCGCGAAGACCCAGGAGTTTGTGGACGGTGTGCCGACCTCGCCGTTCGGAACCTCGTCGATGTGACAGTGTCGATGTGAACCTGCCGGTCACTTGACCGGCGTGAGTTTGGGCCGAGTCGAACCTTGCTTACCGCCGAGCAATCCGGCATACGACAAGGCTTCGCCCAAATTTGACACTTCGTTGACCCGCATGCCGGGGATATTCGGGCCGGAATCGACCGGCACAATCGCACTGGTGAATCCCAACCGGGCGGCTTCGATCAGACGGCGGTTGACGCCGGCGACGCGTCGTACCTCGCCGGCGAGTCCGACCTCACCGAGAATGACGAGTCCGTTCGGAACCGGCTTTCCTTTCACCGCGGAAGCGACGGCAATGGCCAAAGCCAGGTCTGCGCCGGGTTCCGTCATGCGCATTCCGCCCACCGTCGCGGCGTAGACGTCGCATTTGGCGATCGATACTCCGGCGCGGCGTTCGAGAACGGCCAGAACCATAGCTACACGAGCGGTGTCGAGCCCACTGACCGCTCGGCGAGGAGTGGGTAGAGGTGTAGAGGCCACGAGCGCCTGAACTTCGCCCAGCAGCGGACGTTTGCCGTCCATCATGACGGTGACGGCGGTGCCCTCCACGGCCACTTCCCGATGGTGGAGGAACAGTCCCGAAGGATCGCTGATCTCGTTGATGCCCTGGTCGGTCAGTTCGAAGCAACCTACCTCGTCGGCAGCTCCGAATCGGTTTTTGACGCCGCGGACCATGCGCAGCGTGGAGTGCTTGTCTCCCTCGAAATGCAGAACGACGTCGACAAGATGCTCGAGCGAGCGAGGTCCGGCGACCGCCCCGTCCTTGGTTACGTGCCCGATCAGCAGTACCGGGATCCCGGTGGTCTTGGCGAGCGAAGTCAAGGCGCTGGTGACGGCTTTGACCTGCGTGACGCCACCGACGACGCCGTCGACGTCGGCCGCGAGCATGGTTTGCACCGAGTCGACGATCAGCAGACTGGGTTTGACTTGTTCGACGTGGCCGAGAATGGTCGCGAGATCGGATTCGGCAGCGAGATACATCCGCTCGTGGACGGAATTGGTGCGGTCTGCGCGGAGCCGGACCTGCCCGGCAGATTCCTCGCCGGTGACATACAGCGCGCGGTCCTCGGGGCTCCGCATCGCCCAGCGATATACGACTTCGAGTAGCAGCGTGGATTTACCGACACCAGGCTCACCGGCAAGCAGAACCACTGATCCGGGAACCACTCCGCCGCCGAGTACGCGGTCGAGTTCTCCGATCCCGGTGGGCTTGGCCTGGGTGCTCTTGCTGTCGATCTGGGTGAGGGGAGTAGCCGGCGTTGTGGGCAGGACAGCGCTCGACCCGGCTTTGGCGAGCGATGCTCCGGCTCGACTGGCAACGGGGGCAACGACGGAGACTTCCGACATCGAGCCCCACGTGTCGCAGTCGGGGCAGCGGCCAACCCATTTGGGCACCACGGATTTGCATTCGGAGCACCGGTAGTTCGATTTAGCTTTGGCCACCGGGACAGACTAGAGGCGGGGTCCGACATGGACCCCGCCTCTAGTTCGATCGTTCGGATTGAGCGTGAAACTCAGTGTCCGGCTTCAGCAACGTCCGGAGACTTCTCCGACTCGTTGCGTTCGAGCTTCGGGCCCGCGTCGACGGGAACCTGCACCGTAACCGGACCGGCCTTCTCGAAAGTGAAGGTGATCGGGATGGTCAGGCCCGGACGAACGCCGGCCTTGATGTCCTGCAGCAGAACGAGAGCGAGTGCATCAGGTGCGTCGCTGTTCTCGTCCTTGTTGGCGATCTGCTTGTCGGCTTCGGCCTCGGCGGCTGCGCCTGCGGGAAGCTCCCCGGCCTGCAGAGATGTCTGCGGCTTGAGGGTGAATCCGGCGACCTCTTCACCGGCGACGATGCGCGCGGCGTAGTCGGTGTTGATGCTGACGAGCTTGTCGGTGGTTTCCAGGCTGTCGTTCACGATGGTGAACGACAACACGGCGGTGCCACCGGGCTCGATGCTGTACTCCTCGGACGAGGGGTAAGCGATGTGAACATTGCGCAGGGCGATGTCACCGACGTTGGCACTGTTGCCGTTCACAGCGGCCTGCTGGACGGCGGTTTGGCTCACTTGGCCCGAGCTGCATGCGGACAGCGCGATGGCTGCGCCTGCAGCCAGTGCAATGGCGGTAGCGACTCGGCGAGTCGGCTTGCGGATAGCAGTCACGGTTTGTCCTCCAGGGCGTCAGGTTCGCACTCCACTAGGCAGAGTAGTAGTCAGCTCTCGGGAGCCGGTCGCTGGGTGGCCACAACGGTTGTCTGCGTGGGCTTTCGGGGAGCCGTATACAGACCGAAGTGGCTGGTTGAATGCACGTACTACAGGCACTGTCAACCCCTACGCTCGAGCAAGGATGCCCCTGACCTGCATAGTTGATGCATGGCCGGTTCTTCGACGTGTTAAACTAGTGGAATCGAAAGGGGCACGTGACACATGATTTTCAAGGTCGGAGACACTGTCGTCTACCCCCATCACGGTGCGGCGTTGATCGAAGCTATCGAAACCCGCACCATCAAGGGTGAGCAGAGGGAATATCTCGTTCTGAAGGTTGCTCAAGGCGATCTCACGGTTCGGGTTCCCGCAGACAACGCAGAGTACGTCGGTGTTCGTGACGTAGTCGGACAGGAAGGCCTCGACAAGGTTTTCCAGGTTTTGCGTGCACCGCACACCGAAGAGCCCACCAACTGGTCTCGTCGATACAAGGCAAACCTCGAGAAGCTTGCTTCCGGTGACGTGAACAAGGTCGCCGAGGTTGTTCGTGACTTGTGGCGTCGTGAGCAGGATCGCGGACTTTCTGCAGGCGAGAAGCGCATGCTTGCCAAGGCGCGTCAGATTCTGGTCGGTGAGCTCGCGCTCGCTGAGGGTACTAATACCGAGAAGGCCGATATCATTCTCGACGAGGTCCTTGCGACAGCGTCCTGAACTGACTACATAAAAAAGCTGGCGATGTCAGTAGTAGCGCTGGTTCCCGCCGCAGGTCGGGGAGTGCGATTGGGTGAGCCGTTGCCCAAGGCATTCGTCGAACTCGGCGGTCGCACAATGCTTGCACGCGCGGTCGAAGGCCTCCGGAAATCCGGTGCCATCGACCGCGTTGTTGTGATTGTGCCGCCGGAACTCGTTCAATCGGTTGCCGCGGACCTGGGCCGTAGTGACGACGTCGACGTGGTCGCGGGCGGCTCGGAGCGGACCGATTCGGTTCGGGCCGGGCTCGAGGCTGCCGGCGACGCTGAGTACGTGCTTGTGCACGATGCCGCGCGGGCACTCACGCCGCCGGCGTTGATCGCTCGTGTCGTCGACGAGTTGAAGGCGGGCAGTGCTGCCGTCATTCCGGTGCTACCGGTGACGGACACCATCAAATCCGTGGATGTTCTCGGCACCGTTACCGGCACTCCGCTCCGTTCGGAGTTGCGTGCGGTGCAGACTCCACAAGGTTTTTCCGCCGATGTTCTGAGGCGGGCTTACGCCGCGGGCGATGTCACAGCCGCAGGAGATCTGGCAACCGATGATGCCGGACTGGTCGAGCGACTGGGCATTTCAGTACGGACCACCGCCGGTGACGTTCAGGCTTTCAAGATCACCACGCCACTGGACCTAATGCTGGCGCGAGCACTGCTGAGTGCGGAATCACAGGACGGAATCTAGATGCGAGTCGGATTGGGCACGGACGTTCATCCCATCGAGGCCGGTCGGCCGTGTTGGATGGCGGGATTGCTGTTCGAGGAGTCCGATGGATGTTCCGGGCACTCCGACGGTGACGTAGCGGTACACGCTCTCTGTGATGCGCTGCTTTCCGCGGCAGGGTTAGGTGACCTCGGTTCTGTTTTCGGGACCGGAAGGCCGGAATGGGACGGCGTGAGCGGCGCCCGAATGTTGGCCGAGGTTCGCAGGCTGCTCGAGGAGAACCACTTCGCGGTCGGCAATGCCGCAGTGCAGGTGATCGGAAACCGACCCAAGATCGGGCCACGACGAGATGAGGCGCAGCGCGTACTCACAGACATTCTCGGAGCCCCGGTTTCGGTGTCCGCGACCACTACCGACGGGCTCGGATTGACGGGGCGGGGCGAAGGGATCGCCGCCATGGCCACCGCATTGGTCATGGCAACCGGCGACGACAGGTAAGATCGCTGGTCGTGACCCTGCGCCTATACGACACCGGTACGCGGGCCCTTCGGGATTTTGTTCCGTTGG
>NZ_JASHKR010000145.1 GCF_030056815.1 Rhodococcus sp. IEGM 1379 | reverse complement strand
GACAAGGGTCTTCTCCTTGTCGCGCAGGTTCGCAGCCTTCTCGAAGTCCTGTGCGTCGATCGCAGATTCCTTCTCGCGGCGCGCGTCGGCGATGCGATCGTCGAATTCGCGCAGGTCCGGCGGTGCAGTCATCCGACGGATGCGCATTCGCGCGCCCGCCTCGTCGATGAGGTCGATCGCCTTGTCCGGCAAGAAGCGGTCGTTGATGTAGCGGTCTGCCAACGTCGCCGCTGCCACGAGTGCACCGTCCGTAATGGACACGCGGTGGTGAGCCTCGTATCGATCGCGCAGACCCTTGAGGATCTCGATGGTGTGCTCAACGGTGGGCTCGCCGACCTGCACGGGCTGGAAACGACGCTCGAGAGCAGCATCCTTCTCGATGTACTTGCGGTACTCGTCGAGAGTGGTGGCACCGATGGTCTGCAGCTCACCGCGGGCCAGCTTGGGCTTGAGGATGGAGGCCGCGTCGATAGCGCCCTCGGCCGCGCCCGCACCTACGAGAGTGTGCAGCTCATCGATGAACAGGATGATGTCGCCGCGAGTATTGATCTCCTTGAGAACCTTCTTGAGGCGCTCTTCGAAGTCACCGCGGTAACGGCTGCCGGCCACGAGCGACCCGAGGTCGAGCGTGTACAGCTGCTTGTCCTTGAGGGTCTCGGGGACCTCGCCGTTGACGATTGCCTGAGCCAGGCCCTCGACCACAGCGGTCTTACCGACACCGGGTTCACCGATGAGAACCGGGTTGTTCTTGGTACGACGCGAGAGAACCTGCATGACGCGCTCGATTTCCTTCGAGCGGCCGATGACCGGATCCAGCTTGCCTTCGAGGGCAGCTTGCGTCAGATTGCGACCGAACTGGTCGAGCACCAGCGAGGTGGACGGCGTGCCGGCCTCTCCGCGAGTGCCACCGGTTTCGGTGGGCTCCTTGCCCTGGTAGCCCGACAGCAGCTGAATGACCTGCTGGCGGACCCGGTTGAGATCGGCACCGAGCTTGACCAGAACCTGAGCTGCGACGCCCTCACCCTCGCGGATGAGACCGAGCAGGATGTGCTCCGTGCCGATGTAGTTGTGTCCGAGCTGCAGCGCCTCGCGCAGACTCAGCTCCAGGACCTTCTTGGCACGCGGAGTAAAGGGGATGTGACCGGACGGAGCCTGCTGGCCCTGGCCGATAATCTCCTCGACCTGGCTGCGGACTCCCTCGAGGGAGATACCCAACGACTCCAACGACTTGGCGGCAACACCTTCGCCCTCGTGAATGAGGCCGAGGAGGATGTGCTCCGTACCGATGTAGTTGTGGTTGAGCATCCTGGCTTCTTCTTGAGCCAGGACAACAACGCGCCGCGCGCGATCGGTGAACCTCTCGAACATCGCTCTCCCTCACACTCTCCGGCGGGCAGGTTCGAGACCGGATGTCTCGTCCCTGGTCGCCGCGTTTCGCTCCGGCACTACAGACTGATCGCCTCGCCGGTCAGCGGACATGACGTCCACGAATCGACTTAGGTTGCACGACCCCACTTATTACTCTAGTGGGCGCGAAGTCCACCTGCTGCTCCTCCACCCGATTGGCAGGGGACACCGGCTTGCTTACATTCCATAACGTCGCAGCTCCGGCAATCGTTTCCCGGTTCCTGTACGCCTGAAGCGAACAGCTGCACAAGGCGAGTTCAGGGCCGGATCAGCCGGTGATCGGGAGCACTCGATCACAAGGGATCTGCCGTGGAGTCGACGGATCGAGTGCCGCGAGCGTGAACGCTGCCGTCCGCTGTGACGCCACCAGCGCGATGTGATCGGACAAGTCTTGCTCGCAACCATCTTGTACGACGATGTTCGACGCGTTGGACGCTTCGAGTATTCCGCTGCTGTACGGAACAACGGCTTGGTCGTATCGCGTCACGATGTTCGTGTACTCGACCTCTTCCGCATAGACGCCGGCGTCATACAACGCGGCGATGGGGATGGCATTGCCGAAATCCTGTCCGCCGATGCCTTTTGGTGGGCCGGCTTCGGACCCGTTCCACAACGGCGCGATCGACACGATCTTCGAGACCTTCGCGTCCCCGCCGAGGAACTTCGCGTAGTAGCCACTGAGTGTGGTCCCCTGGGAATGCCCGATGAGATCGACGCGTGACGCACCCGTCGATTCCAGTACGTCGTCCACGAAGGCGGACAACTGCTTCGCACTGTCCGGAAGGGGGGCGAGACCACCGGCTGCGGAGAGCGGCCAGGGAAGGTCCGGGTTGTTCCCGAAAGTGAGCGCAAAAACGCAATATCCTTCATTCGCGAGAATCGGGGCAAGGACCGCCCAATTGGTCTGCCGGTTCGCTGCGGTTCCATGTACCAGGACCACCGGATCGGGATGCGCCGACGACGGGGTGCACGAGAAGTCGTTAGTTCCCGGCGCCGATCCCCCGGGATCGAGTGCTTCGAGGACGATACCGCTCGCGAAGCCGAACGGAACCGGGAGCGGTTCGCTCGCCGCCGCCACGGGTGCGGCGATCACTCCTGCGACAACTGTCCCGAGTGTTACACAAACAACTGACCTAATACCCACCGCAAACTCCATTCTCGCTCAACCCACGATGGGCCACACCGGATCACACGGTACCTGTCGCGGGTTCGCAGAATCTAGCGCATTGAGAGCAAACATTGCGGACCTCCGCGATGCCGCGATTGCCAGGTGATCCGAGATGTCCTGCTCGCACCCCTCTTGCACAACAATGTT
Organism: Rhodococcus sp. IEGM 1379; assembly: GCF_030056815.1. GTDB lineage: Bacteria > Actinomycetota > Actinomycetes > Mycobacteriales > Mycobacteriaceae > Rhodococcus_F. Next base: position 3,049 of record NZ_JASHKR010000145.1, on the reverse strand, counting down.
GGTGGCATTCGGCCCCGGTTCCAGCCCGTTCGTGTACGGCAGCACCAGTTCGTCATACCGAGTGACGATGTTGGTGTAGCGAATGCCGGGCATGTAGACGCCACCCGCACGGAGATTGTCGATGAACTCCGATCCCGCTGCCATATTCAGACAGGCCTTGCAGATCGGAAATCCGGCCTGGGCCGCGTCCGATATTCCGAGATCACGCATGCTTCGACCGATGCTTGCCTGCTCGTTCCCGAGAGTTCCCTTCCACAGCGGCGCCACCGAGATGACGTTGTCCACTTTGTCTGCGCCACCGAGGAACTTCGCGTAATAACCATTGATGACCGTGCCCTGGGAATGACCGATCAGATCTACTTTTTCGGCACCTGCGGCCGCCAGAACTTGATCGACAAAACTCGACAATTGCGCTGCGCTGGAAGAAATTTCCTGCATTCCGCCGATCGCCGACAACGGCCACGGCTGCTCGGGAAAATTGCCGTAGGTCAACGCGAAAACGCAGTAACCTTCATTGGCAAGCAATGGCGCATAGGTAGCCCAGTTCGTCTGTCTATTTCCGCCCGTACCATGCACCAGCACAACGGGATTGGGATGTTCAGCACTAGGCTTACATGACCAGTCATTGGAACCAGGGGCCGAACCACCCGGATTGCCCAGTTCCTGCGGAACCCCCGCCAAGAATCCATTAGGAACTGGCAGAGGTGCTTGCGCCGACGCCGTCGGCACCATCCCGATGAGCATTGCTGCGGCGAGAACCGCTCCCCCGATAAAACCGATTCTGCGCATGATCGACTCCTCTGATGACAGATGCGAACGGTCGCGACGCTAACAAACCGACACCTGCCCGCACGACGTTTCGAGGAACTGTGTCCCAAATCTGTCCGGGCGACGCTTTTTATCTACTCAGATTGCGTTCTCGTAAGCCTTACGCACTTCGATCGCGATGCGACCGCGCGGGGCCATCACATAGCCGGCCGCCTTTGCCCACTCACGAATGTTCGCGCTCTCATCCCGTTCGGAAATCGGACGGTATGTCGACGTCGCACCGTTGACCCCCTTACGCGCATCAGACTTGCGCGCGTGAGAAATCCACGAGCTCAACGCATTTCGCAGTTCCGCAGCATGCGCCGACGTCAGATCGATTTCGTATCCGACCCCGTCGATCGAGAATTCGACAGTCTCGTCAGCCGGCGAGCCCTTGTCGAGATCGTCAACCAATGTGACGACAACTCTCTTCGCCATGAACCCGCTCCCACTAGTCGTAAAAAAGTGCTTTACAAGCTGCGACGTTAGCACTTGGACGAACGTCCTGTCTGCTTTATACAGGATCCCGTGCTGGCTCAATTGCCCGCGCTTCACTGAGCAACAGAGTTCGGGTGCCGCTCATCGAAGCGGGTATCGATAGCTCGCCGAGTCCGCCCGGTCGAGCATGTTGAAACCATCACGTCGGAGGGAGTAGCAATTCAACCATCGGTGCCTCGAGAACTTTGCAAGGATATTGTTCGAACCAACAAAGCCGACGCAATCTTCGCCGACAGAAACGGCACTCCCGCCAGTATTACTTACAGCGAACCCACTCACTTCACCATCTCCGAACGCCCCGCCGTCCCGTGAGATCGTTGAGGACATCCGCACCCTAGTCGACGCCTTGCGCGAATATCTTGACCTCGTCACGTCGCCGTCCGGCGTACTCAGTGAAGTGTCCGAAAAGGTACTGGCCCCCGTTGTCGCAAAGTTGGACACTGCAAAGAAAAGGACGGAACTGGCGCTGGCGGTGACTCGCACTGCCGATGCCGAAGGCCCGATGAATGTTCCGAAAACCGGCTACTCGCCAGGTTCCGGAAGAGATCCCTGGGCTGATGCCGTATGAGCAGCGATGTCCCGCCCGAATTGCGCAGCATCTACAACAAAATCATGAACGCTGCAGAGCAAGTAGATACGGCCGCAATAAGATTGGATCGGGTTTCCAACGGAGATTGGAATCCGAGAACCGATGTGACTGACGAACTGATGGATACGCTTGCAGCCAGAGAAGGCGCATCACCGGAGCTTCGGCAGTACGCAGAGCGAGTGGCCAATGGCGAATGTCGTTGGGAAAAAATCGAATCGCGAGTGAAGGTTCTGCCGATCGAAGTTATCGAGTTGAAGCAGTCACCACGCGTCATCTGGTATCCGGCACCGCCGAAGCCTGTCGTTGACGAGTACTACGAACGCGTACCGAATTCCGCGCGAGCGACCAAACTGAAAAGGGTTCGGCCGCAACATATGCGGCCGAACCCTCATCGAGTAAAGATCTAGCGAGCTGACGGCCGCACGATCGGGAACAGAATCGTCTCACGAATACCGAGGCCAGTGAGGGCCATCAGCAGACGGTCGATACCCATGCCGGTTCCCGTGGTGGGCGGCATGCCCTGCTCCATGGCTGCGAGGAATTCCTCGTCCAGGACCATGGCTTCGTCGTCGCCGGCCGACGCGAGTCGCGCCTGATCGACAAAACGCTCACGCTGGATGACCGGGTCAACCAGCTCGGAGTAGCCGGTGGCCAACTCGAAACCGCGAATGTAGAGGTCCCACTTCTCGGTGACACCCTTCTTGCTGCGGTGATCACGCGTCAACGGTGATGTTTCCACGGGGAAGTCGCGCACGAACGTCGGCATGTACAGCTGATCGCCGCACTGGTGCTCCCACAGTTCTTCAACGAGCTTTCCGTGGCCGTAGCCCTTGTCCTTGGGAACCTCGAGGCCGACCTTCTCCGCCAAGGCAAGAAGTTCGTCGACGGTCGTATCCGGGGTGACCTCGGTACCGATGGCCGCCGACAACGACGGGTACATCTCGAGAACCTGCCACTCGCCACTGACGTCGTATTCGGAACCGTCGGCAAGTGTGAGGACCTGGGTACCGAATGCCGCCTGCGCGACTTCCTGAACGAGTTCGCGGATCATCTTCGCGGAATCGTCGTAGGTCCCGTAAGCCTCGTACGTCTCGAGCATTGCGAACTCGGGCGAGTGAGTGGAGTCGACGCCCTCGTTGCGGAAGTTGCGGTTGA
>NZ_JASHKR010000194.1 GCF_030056815.1 Rhodococcus sp. IEGM 1379 | reverse complement strand
AGTTCGGTGGCCAGCGCTTCGGTGAGATGGAGTGCTGGGCGATGCAGGCCTACGGTGCGGCTTACACGCTGCAGGAACTGCTGACCATCAAGTCGGACGACGTGGTCGGTCGAGTCAAGGTGTACGAAGCCATCGTCAAGGGCGAGAACATCCCGGAACCCGGCATCCCCGAGTCGTTCAAGGTGCTCCTCAAGGAGCTCCAGTCGCTCTGCCTCAACGTGGAGGTGCTGTCTTCGGACGGTGCTGCCATCACGATGGCGGACGGCGACGACGAGGACTTGGAGCGAGCTGCAGCGAACTTGGGCATCAACCTGTCCAGGAACGAAGCAGCGACGGTCGACGACCTCGCGAACTAGGTTTCGGTCCCCGGGTTGCTCTTCGGAGCAGCCCGGGGGCGTAGTTCACATTTGAATTGGCAGTCAGGTTGCCGGGTAACCGGCAACCGTAACCCCAACGGGGAAAGGAAGTTACGTGCTCGACGTCAACTTCTTCGATGAACTCCGCATTGGCTTGGCCAGTGCAGAGGACATCCGCAATTGGTCCTACGGCGAGGTCAAGAAGCCGGAGACCATCAACTACCGAACGCTCAAGCCTGAGAAGGACGGACTCTTCTGCGAGAAGATCTTCGGCCCCACCCGGGACTGGGAGTGCTACTGCGGTAAGTACAAGCGTGTCCGCTTCAAGGGCATCATCTGTGAGCGTTGTGGTGTCGAGG
>NZ_JASHKR010000042.1 GCF_030056815.1 Rhodococcus sp. IEGM 1379 | reverse complement strand
CCCGGTTTCCGGCCGGCGGGGGTGGTGCGCACGGTGTGGTTGTCTCGGTCGGGGGCGTCGGGCGTACCGTTCGCTCCGAGACCAGGGTGGATTGCCACCGTGATGAGCGATTCTCTCGCTGCGCTACGGGATCATCCCGGTGCTGACGATCCGCGTACGCATAACCGTCAGCGGGCTCTCTCCCAGTGGTTGTCTCTAGAACCTGGGTGAGGCGCCGGCGTCGCCTAGGTGTGGGCGCACGGAGCGTCGGATCGAAGGGCTGCTCTCACCAGGCATTCATGGTGTCGAGGATCTGACCGCGAGCCATCCACAGTTCAGCCGACCAGTTTGCCCACGAATGGATCCCTGAGGGTGGAAAGCTGTACGTCGCCGGGATTCCCAGTGTGTTCAGACGCAGTTCGAATGAACGGGTATGAACCAACGCGAGTAGTTCCAGGCCCATTCCCGTCGCCGTGTTCCAGTACTCGATCGGCGCCGAGGGTTGCTCGTACGGACCCGGAATACCGTTGGATGCCGAAATGTACATCGGCAATCAGCGAAGCAACTCGGCATTGACGAAAGGATCGTTGCGAATCCAGCCAGATGACCATGGTGGACCTCACCTCGAGTCGACGTTGTATCGGCCGGCGTCGAGCCTCGCCAAGCGGATCGCTTCGCGCATCCCCGGCCCGGAGATGTTGATGTACCCGGACCATGAACCCGCGAACTTGAACTAATCGCGATGATGTCCCGCTAGGTTCAATGCGGCGCTGCCACCCATCGACAAGCCGACTATGGCATTGTTGTTCGGCGAAACACCCTACCAGGCAAGGGATTTGGGAAGTTCTTGCGTGAGGAACGTTTCCCATTTGTAGGTGATCGGCTGAGCATTGAAGTTTGACGGTGCGTACCAGTCAGTGTGGAAACTCGACTCTCCGCCCACCGGCATCACCAAAGTGATGTTGTCGTTTCGATACTGATCGAACGTATTGGTCTCGAAACTCCAAGCATTTCTGTCGTTTCTCGCACGGAGGCCGTCGAGGAGGTAGAGCGCGGCATTGCCACCCCGCGCCGCCCACTGCACCTGAACCTTGATACTTCCCATCGAAGACGGCACCCACAACTCGTCGTACCCACCCCACGGCGCCGAATGCGCCGGCGACGCAGCGCACACCGGATTAGCGGACGCCACGGTGGGCTCGAATGTGCCGCAGAGAAGGAGCGTCGACAACAACGCCGCGGCAATCACTCGTGCCCGTCGTGTATTGCGCTCGGACAACGTGTATTTGATTCTCTGCAAGATTGTCTTTCCCCGAATCGGCGTCTGCAGACTCGCCGCGGTAAGTGCATCGTCGGTTCTACTGTCGATATGTTTGTCTCTTCGTGGGGCCTGCAGCGTTACAAAGTCGAGGTCATCGCAGCATTATGAATTCTGATAATCCGGACGAATCAAATTGTTGCAAAACGTAATTCAGAAGATTCTCTGGCTTGCTCACCGGCCAGGTGAAAGGGCCGAGTGGGTTATGCGGAGGTGTTCGGGGCTTCCACAGACGTCACGGGGACGGCGAGAACTGTTTGCTGGGTGCGGCCTCGAAGGACTATCGAATCTGCGGTGACCCAATGAGTACGTTCGGATTCCGAGGCAGTGGCAAGTGCCCGACCAGATGCTGCCAAGTTGCCCGGAACATTCTTTGCCACTTCCGACAGGCGTGCCGCTTCGTTAACGGGATCACCGATTACGGTGTACTCGAATCGTTCACGCGCACCGACGTTTCCGGCTACTGCGACGCCTGAAGCGACGCCGATGCCGGCGCTGATCTCGGGGACCTCGGCGCACAGCCGAACTTGGATCTTCCGGGCGGCAGCGAGCGCGCAGCCGGCGTGATCGTCGATCCGAGTGGGCGCGCCGAAGACGGCCAGAGCCGCGTCACCCTCGAATTTGTTCACGAAACCACCGTGGGCGTCGACCTCGTCGACAATGACGTCGAAGAATCTGTTGAGCAGTGTGACGACGTCGGTGGGGGAGTTGGTGGCGGCGATCGTGGTGGAACCGATCACGTCGACAAAAAGGACTGATACGTCACGTTCCTCGCCGCCGAGTTCAGGGTTGCGTCGCATCGCGTTCGCGGCAACGTCGTACCCGACGTGACGTCCGAACAGATCACGGATCCGTTCGCGCTCGCGGAGCCCTTCGGCCATCCGATTGAAACCGGTTTGGAGCAAACCCAATTCGGTGCCGTCGTAGACGACTACCTGGGCGCTGAAGTCTCCACGTGTGACTTGCTCCATCCCTCGCCGGACGGATCGGATGGGTGCGGCAGCGGATCGAATGTTGATGTAGGTCAGCCCGAGCCCGACGCAGAGGGTGATGCCGCCGATTACCAGAATCGAGATCGCCAGATCTTGCCACTGTGGCGGGCGGATGTAGCTGAAGATTGCGACGATCATCAGGCCGGTGACGGGGACGCCGCTGCCGAGCACCCAAATCAGGATGGTCCGACCGGTGAGTCCGAGAACGGCAGACTTGCGTGGTGCACCGGATTCGAGGGCGCGGGCCGCGATGGGTCGCAGCGCGAACTCGCTGAGGAGATAGCAGAATGCACACGTCGTGATTCCGCTGAAAGCTATGGTGAACAACACTTTCGGAATGGTGTCGGCGTCGACGATTCCGTAGAGGGTCGTGAAAGTCGCGAGAGCAACCGTCCAGAGTACGAGTTGAACGCGGGTGAGACGCCACGGTCCACGCAGCGCAGCACGTTGGTTTTCCTCACTGGGAGGGGTGTCCTCTGTTGCCCATCGAAGATCATGCATGAGGCGTTTGGTACCCCAGAGCAGTCCGACGAGAAAAACGCACACGATGAAGACCGGAACGGCAATGAAGTTGATCAATGCGAACTCGGACCGCATGATGCTCGGGCCGGGGACAACGATTCCGATTAAAATGATGGCCAGACCGGCACCGATCAGGTTCGTGATCAGGAGTGGAGCGGTCAGGAGTAGTTGGACGCGAATCCGTCGTCGGAGGGGACTCTCGTCTGTGGATCCGAGCAACCACGACCCCAAGGGTGCGCTCGGGACATCGCTTCGCTGCATAGTGTGTCGAGAGTAGTCGAGGTGATCCCTTAGGGTGGTGCTGTGCGCTTAGTTATTGCTCGTTGCCGTGTTGATTACGTAGGTCGCTTGACCTCCCACCTCCCGACCGCCCGACGCCTGTTGTTGGTCAAGGCTGACGGTTCGGTGAGCATCCATGCCGATGACCGGGCGTACAAACCGCTCAACTGGATGAGTCCTCCCTGCTGGTTGGTCGAGACCACGGGGGACAGCGACGACATCTTGTGGATCGTCACCAACAAGGCCGGCGAGGAACTGCGGATCACCCTCGAGGAGATCGAGCATGACTCGTCGTACGAACTCGGTATCGATCCAGGATTGATCAAGGACGGCGTCGAAGCGCACCTGCAGGAACTTCTTGCCGAGCATGTCGAAACCCTCGGATCCGGTTACACCTTGGTGCGACGCGAGTACATGACGGCAATCGGCCCGGTCGACCTTCTTGTTCGTGATGCGGACGGTGCGTCGGTGGCCGTCGAGATCAAACGTCGCGGCGAGATCGACGGCGTCGAACAGTTGACGCGCTATCTGGAACTGCTCAACCGCGATCCGTTGCTCGCTCCGGTAACGGGAGTGTTTGCAGCGCAACAGATCAAGCCGCAAGCCAAGACACTTGCCAATGATCGCGGTATTCGTTGCCTGGTCCTCGACTACGAGGCGTTGCGAGGTACGGAAAGCACTGAGTTCCGGCTTTTCTGAGGCCGTTAGACTTCTCGTCATGCCGCGCCGCAAACCTATTCCGAAACAGACCCGTCGAACGGATAATCGACGTGGCCAGGATTCGGACGAGCCGAGGGGTGTTCTCTTCGGCGGATCAGTGGTTCGCGAAGAACCAGGTCCGGGCGGCGAATCATTCATGGTGCGGCCAATTCCCGGCGCCAACGCTACGAAGTTCTACCGGTGCCCTGGCTGTGACCATGACATCAGTCCCGGTGTTGCGCATGTCGTGACCTGGCCGTCGGAACCCGGTGGCGCGACGGAACGTCGGCACTGGCACACCGGATGCTGGTCAGGTCGCGGGACTCGCGGCCTGACCAGAAGGTGGTCCTGAAGTTCAGTTGCGGGACTGGGCTCGCTGCTCGACCGCACGGGTGTCGATCTCGGCAGTATTGGTTTCTTCCGCGTCGCCCCGGTCATCGAGTTCTTCGTCCGTCGAATCCGGCTCGTTGTATTCGTCTTCGTCGTAAGTAGGAGCGGCCGGTGCAGCCGGTGCCGAGGGAGCGTCGAGCAGTTCGCTCTCTCGATTGACCGAGGCTAGCATCGCCGGCACGGAATCGAGTTGACCGCGAATTCCGAGGAGTTGCGCGAGGATTCGGCCACGCAGAACTCGCAGTTCTTCGGCAAGTTCCTTGGCGTGCGCAATCTTTCGCTCGGACTGATCGGTTGCAGCCTGTAGTCGGCGCTGCGCTTCACGCGTGGCATCCGTCAAACGACGTTCCGCTTCGGCCTTGCTGGAAGCCTCGAGGTCGTTGACCGCGGCGACGACCTTCGCACGTCGTTCCGACATCGAAATATCGAAATCTTCACGGATCTGGGTGCGCTTCGCCTCGGATTCGGCGGCGAGCCGATCACGTTCTGCTTGCGCGGCCTCGACGATTCGCGCAGCCTCGGTTCGTGCTTGGAGCATGGTCTGCTCGTGCATCGTTTCCATGGCATTGCGACGGTCGTCGAGTTCCGCGATCAAGGTTTCGTAGTGGCTGCGCAACCGCACGCCGTCCTGCTCGGCGATCGAGGTCATCTCCGCTGCGTCGGCCTCGGCCTTGGCGCGAACCTCGGACGCCTCGTCGGATGCAAGACGGAGCATGCGGCTGATGCGGTCGCTCATGCCCTCCGCTGTGGTGGGCGGGACGGACAACCGGTCGACATCCTTGCGGAGGTCGTCGATGTCATCGCGGGCGTCATCCAACTGTTTTGCAAGGTCGCGGGCCTGCGACGCCGCAGCATCGCGGTCTGCCGCAGTGACCCGCAATTCGGCGTCGAACCGCTCGAAGTAGTTTCGTACCTCGTCGCGGTCGTATCCCTTCCGGGCGATCTGGAACGGAAGTTGGATGGAACCGCGGTCCTGCTCGTATGCCATGGCGATAATCTACCTGGCAGACGTGCAGGAGTTTGGGCTGCTAGTGATGCGCGGCCGGTTCGACCAGTTCGACGAGCACCCCGCCGGCGTCCTTGGGATGAATGAAGTTGATTCGTGAGTTGGCGGTGCCACGTCGCGGTGCGTCGTACAGCAACCGAACGCCGCGTGCGCGGAGCTCCTCGGAGATGGCTTCGATATCGGTGACGCGGTAAGCCAACTGCTGCAAACCGGGGCCACTGCGGTCGATGAACTTGGCGATGGTCGAGTTCTCGTCGAGGGGTGCGAGCAACTGGACGGCCGGTGAGCCGGCCGGTGCACCGATGACGGAGAGCATGGCTTCACGGACGCCCTGAGCTTCGTTGACTTCTTCGTGAGTGGAGACCATGCCCAGGTGCTGGGTGTACCAAGCGATTGCTACATCGAGATCCGGAACAGCAATTCCGACGTGGTCGATCGCTACGACGAGGTCGGAGGACAAAGGTGCAAGGGCAGGACTGGGGGACGTCTGTGTCATACCTTTCACGGTAGCGCTACCGTTTGAGTAGTACACGTCGGGATGTGACTTGACTCGTATGCCGCGTGCGCGTGATGCCTATGTCTCTTTTGTAGCCGGAGGAAATCGTGACCAGTTCTGTGATTGTTGCCGGAGCCCGTACCCCGATGGGTCGACTCATGGGTTCCTTGAAGGACCTTTCCGGGTCCGATCTGGGCGGAATCGCCATCAAGGGTGCGCTCGAGAAGTCAGGCGTTGCTCCCGAGCAGGTCGAGTACGTCATCATGGGTCAGGTTCTGACCGCAGGTGCCGGCCAGATGCCGGCCCGTCAGGCTGCCGTCGCAGCCGGAATCCCGATGAGTGTTCCGGCACTGAGCATCAACAAGGTGTGCCTCTCGGGTGTCGACGCCATCGCCCTGGCCGATCAGCTGATCCGCGCCGGTGAGTTCGAGGTCGTCGTCGCCGGTGGTCAGGAATCGATGAGCCGTGCACCGCACATGCTCGAGAAGAGCCGTGAAGGCTTCAAATACGGCGACGTCACGATGCGCGACCACATGGCCTACGACGGCCTGCACGACATCTTCACCGATCAGGCGATGGGTTTGTTGACCGAGCAGGTCAACCAGAAGGACGACAGCCACATCACCCGCGCGGAGCAGGACGCGTTTGCCGCGGCCTCACATCAGAACGCGGCTCGCGCGTGGAAGGACGGACTCTTCGACAACGAGGTTGTTCCGGTCTCGATCCCGCAGCGTAAGGGTGATCCCATTGTGTTCGCGCAGGACGAGGGCATCCGTGCCGATACGACGGCCGAATCGCTCGGCAAGCTGCGTCCCGCCTTCAGCAAGGACGGCACCATCACCGCGGGTTCGGCGTCGCCGATCTCCGACGGCGCTGCCGCTGTTGTCGTGATGAGCAAGGCCAAGGCCGAAGAACTCGGATTGACGTGGATCGCCGAAATCGGTGCCCACGGCGTTGTCGCCGGACCGGACTCCACGTTGCAGTCGCAGCCCGCGCGTGCCATCGCCAAGGCCTGCGAAAAGGAAGGCATCGACCCCAAGGACCTCGACCTCGTCGAGATCAACGAAGCCTTCGCAGCAGTCGGCATTGCGTCGACGCGTGAGCTCGGGCTCGATCCCGCCAAGGTGAATGTCAACGGCGGCGCAATTGCCGTCGGGCACCCGCTCGGAATGTCCGGTGCCCGTATTGCTCTGCACTTGGCACTGGAATTGCAGCGCCGCGGCGGCGGAATCGGTGCAGCCGCACTCTGTGGTGGTGGCGGACAGGGCGACGCACTGATCGTGCGCGTGCCGAAGGTCTAAATACACCTGACACTTCAGTTCTGCTCTGCGACGCCCCGTGGTTTTCCTCACACCACTACGGGGCGTCGTAGTGGTTCGGGCACAATGGGCCTCATGGCGAATATCTTTGACGTATCCACTCCGGCCAAGCGCTTCCGTCTGGTTGCCTGGTGGGAAGCTGTGACGTGGGCTGCCTTGTTGGTGGCGATGTTCTTCAAGTGGGTCCTCGGACACGAAGAAGCGATTCGCATCCCCGGCATGTTGCACGGAATCGCGGGATTCATGGTCTTCATCGTCATCGCTCTGCTGACTGCTTGGTCGCTCAAGTGGGACATCAAGACAACCATCCTGGCGCTGGTCTCCAGCGTCCCGCCTTTCGGGACCATCGTTTTCGAGCGCTGGGCGGTTCGGAACGGCAAGCTCGGCGAGCTGTCTACCGAGTTCGAAGCTGCACAAGGTACGGTCGCACGCGTTGATGCGAACCAGGCCTCTTCGTAGGTTCGGTCAACTCGTGACAAACTGGAACGCGTGACTCGACCAGGATCCAGGCCCCCCGCGCGTTCGTCAGCAGTAGCAGCCGCCATGAGCGGCGCAGTCGACTTATCCGCTCTCAAAGAGCGGGCGACGGCTCCACCCCCGCGTAAGCCCAGCGGCGATGGGGCCGTTTCTGCGCTCCCGGGGACTGTCATCGACGTAAACGAAGTGAATTTCGAGTCGGAAGTTCTGGTCAAGTCGAGCCAGGTCCCCGTGATCGTCAACCTCGGCGGTCGCGCCTACGAGCCGTCCGTCGTATTCACCGAGGTGCTGGAGCGCTTTGCTGCGGAAGCCGGTGGCCAGTGGATTCTGGCTAACGTCGACGTCGATGTGAGCCCGCAGATCGCACAGGCATTCGGCATCAAGTCGGTACCCACCGTTGTTGCCGTCGCGGCCGGTCAGCCTTTGGCCGATTTCGAAGGTGCGCAGCCCGAAGAACAGCTCAGTCAGTGGTTTGCCGCTGTTCTGCAAGCGACTGCGGGCAAGCTCAGCGGTCCGGTACCGGCCGCTGGTGACGCGGACGAGCCTGAGGTCGAGGATCCTCGGTTCGTTGCTGCTGAAACGGCACTCGACGCGGGTGATCTTGATGGTGCGATTGCGGCATACCAGGTCATCCTCGACGACGAGCCCACCAATGCCGAAGCGCTCAACGCGGTTCGTCAAGTGAAGTTCATGGCTCGCGTCGAGAACACGGATCCCGATTCTGTCGCCGCCGCCGATGCAGATCCGTCGAATCTCGAACTGCAGTTCGCCGCCGCAGACAGGGAGATGTACGCGCAGAAACCGGAGACAGCTTTTGCTCGTCTCATCGGTGTTGTCGCGCGCACGGCAGGCGACGACAAGGCCGCAGCCCGGACTCGCCTTCTGGAACTGTTCGAGCTGTTCGATCCCGCCGAGCCGATGGTGATGGCAGCGCGTCGCAAGCTGGCTGCAGCCCTCTACTGAGTCTGGCCGCTAAGTACAACTGCGATAGCCGCTACTCCGTACAAAATGTCGTAGGCGTCCTACGGCCGCTACTCCGTATAGCGGCTATCGCACGCAACCTGACCACCGAGCACACCGGTACGGAAAGCGTCGACACGCGCAAAGCCGCTCGGGACGGTGTCGCCGTTGACGTCACTGGCTGCGAGACCGTCGGTGAGTAGGCCGGAGACAGCTTCGTCGAGGTCTCCGGGTGACAGCGTGACCTGAGCTCCCGATGTTGCGGCATTGGTGGGGCTCAGGGCCGCAGTGATCACTCCGGACAGGCAGGCGGCGCGCAATGCAGTCTGCGGGGTGTCGAGTGACTGGCCGCGTTCCTTCTGCATCGCAAGGGTGTACCTCGACGCGAGCAAAACATACGCGTTGTAGTCGCCGGTGATGGTGGTCGGCATCAACTCGCGTCGGCCGACCCGTCCGGGAGTTCCGCGATCCGCCAACTCGTCGACGCTGATTCCAATGGTGTTGGTGGCGGGGCAGAAGGAGACCGGCTCGGTGGTCTTGGCATCCGTGCAGTCGGTGTCCGCGCCGTCGAAGGTCACAGTCGGAGGATTTTGCAGTTCGAAGATCGACTGAAAAGTCTTCAAGAACTCCTGAAGTGTGGCTGTGGTGACGGGAAGCTCACCGGACTCGCTCTGTTCGCTGAACTGTTGCGGGAGATCCGCGCGCCGGGATTCGATTTCGGCGTCGTCCATCTTGGCGCACGCACCGGGACCGTCGGTGAATCCGATTTGGGTTGCGGTTACCCGCTCGAATGCGGACCCGTGGTGTGAATCGGGGTCGTTCGGGTCGTCGTCGCGGATGGCTACGGCAGAAGCGAGGACCTTGTTCAGTCCGTCGGAGGTATTCATCGTGAAGTGAGTTGCTTTGTCTTCGGCGACATGACGGAGGAAGGCACCGCCGAAGCAGTCGGCTTGTTGCTCACGCACTAGAGCCGCGTCGGATCCGCCTTCGACAATGCCGGCTTTTCGTTGAATGGCGTGGCCGTACTCATGGGCGAAAATGAATGCGACAGCAACGTCGCCGAACTTTTCCTGAACCTCAGGCAAGAGAAGTTCCCGATCCCAGCCGATGGTGTGATCGAGACTGCAATATCCGGCGTTGATGAGATCTTTGGTGGACTCTTCGCAGAATTCCGGACCACCGGGCTTGGTGGGATCCCACGAGATCAGTGTGTCGACAGGTTGGAACGGCTCGTTGAACAGTGCCGGATACTGGGTTTTCCAAAACGTCTCGATGTCGGTAATGGCGTTGGCTGCAAGCGCGTCGATCGGGCCACCGTCCGTTCCGACGATGTCACGTTCGGCGTCGGGTGCCCCGGGGCGGAGTCCACTGGGACCCGACGATGCGTCGAGACCGGCCACTCGAAAGGGGTCGTGATAAATCGAGACCGCGTGACCGGTCGAGCCCTGCGAACAGCTGACAAGCAAGGCGGCAGTTGCCATCAATGACGAAGTGACTATTACTGCTCGCCGGCCAAACATCAACGCTCCAGACTGATCCATATCGCGCCGTTGGCGGGGAGGGCGACCGATGCTGACGCCGGCCGACCGTGCCACGACTGCGACGTCGCTGTGACCGCACCGAGGTTCCCCACACCGGAGCCGCCGTAGGACTCGGCATCGGTGTTGAGGATTTCGACCCATCGGCCGGGCTCAGGTAGCCCGACGCGGTAGCTCGAATGTTCGCTGCCCGAGAAGTTGAACAAGCACGCGACAATCGAACCGTCAGTACCGTAACGCAGAAAACTCAGGACGTTGTTCTCGGTGTCGTTGGCGTCGATCCAGGAGTAGCCTCCGGGCGATGTATCGAGTGTCCACATTGCCGGATGTTGTCGGTAGGCGGAGTTGAGGTCGCTGACGAGCTGAGTGACACCGCGGTGGAGGGTGCCGGTGTGCGCGTCGTCGAGTTGCCACCAGTCGAGGCCTCGCTCCTCCGACCACTCCGCGGTTTGGCCGAATTCCTGACCCATGAACAGAAGTTGCTTACCCGGGTGTGCCCACATGTAGGCGAGCAGTGAACGGAGGCCAGCGGCCTTGGCGAAATCGTCGCCGGGCATACGAGTCCACAAGGTGCCCTTGCCGTGCACGACTTCGTCATGGCTGACGGGGAGTAGATAGTTCTCACTCCACGCATACATCAGCGAGAATGTGATCTCGTGGTGGTGGTAGGTCCGATGTACCGGGTCGTGGCCGAGGAAGCCGAGGGTGTCGTGCATCCACCCCATGTTCCATTTCATGTTGAACCCGAGCCCGCCGACATTGGTCGCGCGCGTGACTCCCGGCCACGCGGTCGATTCCTCGGCGATGGTGACGACTCCGCGATGGTTCTTGTGGACCGTTGCATTCATTTCCTGAAGGAACGCAACGGCTTCGAGGTTCTCACGACCACCATGAATGTTGGGTGTCCAGCCGCCGACAGGCCGTGAGTAGTCGAGGTACAACATGGACGCGACGGCGTCGACGCGCAGGCCGTCGATGTGGAATTCCTCGAGCCAGAACAATGCATTCGCGACGAGGAAATTACGGACTTCCCGACGGCCGAAATCGAAAACGTATGTTCCCCAGTCGAGTTGCTCCCCTCGTTGAGGGTCGGCGTGTTCGTAGAGTGGCGTGCCGTCGAAACGGGCCAGGGCCCAGTCGTCCTTGGGGAAGTGTGCGGGAACCCAGTCGACCAGTACGCCGATCCCGGCGGCGTGCAGACGGTCGACGAACCAGCGGAAGTCGTCGGGTGTCCCGAATCGAGCGGTCGGGGCGTAGTACGACGTCACCTGATATCCCCAGGAACCGCCGTAAGGATGCTCGGCGACGGGCAGCAATTCGACGTGTGTGAATCCGGTCTGGGTTACGTACTGCGCGAGTTGCTCGGCCATCTGCCGATAGTCGAGGCCGGGACGCCACGAACCGAGGTGCACCTCGTACACGCTCATCGGTGATTGTGCTGGGTCGACACCCGCTCGGGCGTCGAGCCAGTCCTGATCTTCCCAGACGTACGAACTCGTCGTGACCCGCGACGCCGTCGCCGGCGGTACTTCGGTTCCGAAGGCCATGGGGTCGGCTTTGTCCTTCACAGACCCGTCATGTCCGTGAACGCGAAACTTGTACAGTTCTCCGGCTGCGATCTCGGGTAGGAACAGTTCCCATACTCCCGTCGACCCGAGAACGCGCATGGGAGCGAATTGTCCACCCCAGCCGTCGAAGTCGCCGATAACGGTGACGCCGCGGGCGGCCGGAGCCCACACGGCAAACGATGTTCCCGTGACAGTTCCGTCGGGTGTTTCGTAGGTGCGGGGGTGCGCGCCGAGGACGTCCCAGAGGCGTTCGTGTCGACCTTCGCCGAACAGGTGGAGATCGAGATCGCCGAGAGTGGGCAGGAATCGGTACGGATCGGCCACGACGACGGTATGTCCGCCGGGGTACGTGACCGAGTACCGGTAGTCGATCAGTTCCGCGTAGGGGACCAGTGCTGCGAAAACCCCACCCGAAATATGTTGGAGTGGATATGTTTTCCCGCCGATGACGGCGCTGACGGCGTCGGCGTGTGGACGAAGTGCCCGCAGAACTGTGCCGCCCGCGTGGGGGTGCGCTCCGAGGAAGCTGTGCGGATCGTGGTGTTCACCGCGGGCCAGAAGATCCAGATCGTGGGCGGCCGGCGCGATTCCGGCGGGCAATTTGTCGGCGGCCATCAATTTCCTCCGCGGTATGCCAACGACGTTCTGGCAGAGTAGGGAACAGGCGGTAGTGCGAGGATGTGCGCAACGGCCCGCCAGGGCTCGAGGCGGACGAAATTGGCTTGCCCCCAGTGGTATTGCTCGCCGGTCACTTCGTCGAGAACTGTCATCTGGTCCTGCCATTCGCGCCCGAGTGCCGGCATGTCCAGCCACACCGTGCCGTCTTCGGCGGCATAGGGATTGAGGTTGACGATCGTGAGAACGGCATCGCCGGTGATCGGATCGAACTTCGAATACGCGATCAGTGCGTCGTTGTCGATGTGGTGAAAGTGCAGGTTGCGCAACTGCTGCAAGGCGGGGTGGGCGCGGCGAATGCGATTGAGTGCGGTGATCCACGGCTCGAGCGATTCACCCCGCGCTGCGGCTTCGGCGAATCGACGCGGACGAAGTTCGTACTTCTCCGAGTCCAGGTATTCTTCGCTACCCGGCCGGACTGCTTGGTGCTCGAAGAGCTCGTACCCCGAGTAGACGCCCCACGTCGGTGCCAGGGTTGCAGCGAGAGCTGCTCGGAGCGCGAACATTCCGGGTCCGCCGTGTTGGAGCGACTCGTGCAGGATATCGGGAGTATTGACAAAGAGGTTGGGCCTGGCCTCGTCGGCTTTTGCGGCCAGCTCGTTTCCGAACTCCGTCAATTCCCACTTCGCAACGCGCCACGTGAAGTACGTGTACGACTGCGTGAAACCTCGTCGGGCAAGGCCGTACATCCGGGCCGGCCGGGTGAATGCCTCGGCAAGGAAGAGGACATCGGGGTCGGACTTCTTGACCTCCGAGATGAGCGTCTCCCAGAAATTGGGCGGCTTGGTATGGGGGTTGTCGACCCGAAAGATCTTGACCCCGGCCTTGATCCAGTGTCGGACGACGCGCAGAATTTCCTTGTCCAGGCCGTCGGGGTCGATGTCGAAGTTGATCGGATAGATATCCTGGTACTTCTTGGGCGGGTTCTCCGCGTAGGCGATGGTGCCGTCCGGGAGCACTGTGAACCACTCGGGATGCTTTGCGGCCCAGGGGTGATCGGGGGCGCATTGGAGAGCGAGGTCGAGTGCCACTTCGAGGTCGAGCTTGCGGGCCTGCGCCACAAATGCTTTGAAATCCTCGAGGGTGCCGAGCTCGGGGTGGACCGCGTCGTGCCCGCCCTCGGCAGATCCGATGGCCCACGGAGAACCGACGTCGCCGGGCTGTGTGGTGAGAGAGTTGTTGCGGCCCTTGCGGTTGATCTCGCCGATCGGGTGAATCGGAGGAAGGTAGACGACGTCGAAACCCATTGCGGCAATGCGTGGAAGATCTTCTGCGGAAGTCTTGAACGTCCCGTGCTTCGGAATTCCGTCCTCGTCCCAGCCGCCGGTGGAGCGCGGGAAGAACTCGTACCACGATCCGAACAAGGCCCGATGGCGGTCCACGAGAACGGGATGCGACTCGCCCTTGGTCACCAATTCTCGGAGTGGATTGGCGCGGAGCAATTCCGTGACGTCCGAGGCAAATGCGGGCGCGACCCGGGCGGTCAGGGTCTGATCGCTGCGCAGCGATGCCGTCACCGCCTCCAGCCTCGAGCGATTGGCCCGGGGAAGTTCCTGGGCGGCTCGTTCGAAGAGTCGAGCACCGATTTCGAGATCGTTGGCAAGTTCTGCCGGTCCCTGTCCTACGGACAATTTGGCTTCGACGGCATGCTTCCAGGTTGCGACAGGATCGCTCCAAGCCTCGATCCGAAATGTCCAGAGTCCGTCTACGGAAGGGACAAACACGGCGTCGACAGTGTCTGGCTCACCGCCGGGATCCATCGTGATTCGCAACAATTTGGTTCCGCGAGGACCCCGTACGACGAGGGTCGCGGCGACGGCGTCGTGGCCCTCTCGCCAGACCGTCGCATGTACGGGAATCACTTCACCGACTACAGCCTTGGCTGGATAGTTACCCGAGATCGCGGGTATCGCGTCGTCGATACCGAGGCGTCCTGTCACGGGAAGCTCCATTTCTGATGGTGGAGTGTTACTGGTGTTGCCGAGTTCAACCGTAGTGGGTGTACCGGCATGTCGTCGCTTCCAGCGGTCACGGTGCTTGTAAGGACACAGCCCGTCCAACTCGACTAGGGTTCGCGGGGTGAAAGCCTTGCGTCGGTTCACTGTCCGAGCCCACCTGCCGGAGCGCCTTGCCGCGCTCGGCCCCCTGTCCACCAACTTGCGTTGGTCCTGGCATCCCGAGACACAGGATTTGTTCTCGCGCCTCGACCCGCGACTCTGGCAAGCGGTTCAGTTCGATCCCGTTCGAATGCTGGGTGAAGTGGACCCGGCGCGACTCGACGAACTGAGTGGCGACGCCGATTTCCTTCGTGACCTCGACACTGCGGCAGCTGATCTCGACAGTTACCTGAGCACTCCGCGCTGGTACCAGGCGCAGCAGGCCAAGGGAGTTTCGCTGGCCGGTGGAATTGCGTATTTCTCGATGGAGTTCGGCGTCAGCGAAGTCCTGCCCAACTATTCCGGTGGTCTCGGCATTCTGGCCGGCGACCATCTCAAGGCTGCGTCGGATCTCGGACTGCCGCTGATCGGTGTCGGTCTGCTCTATCGGTCCGGGTATTTCCGTCAGTCCTTGACGGCGGACGGGTGGCAGGCCGAGCACTACCCGCCTCATGATCCTCAGGGTTTGCCGCTTCGTTTGCTGACCGACGCCGGCCCGACATCAGGTGACGGGTCTCCGGTCATCATTCACGTCGCGATGCCGGGCGGGCGGGTGCTGCGGTCGCGGGTGTGGATCGCCCAGGTAGGCCGTGTGCCGCTGCTGCTTCTCGATTCCGATATTGCGGAGAACGACGCAGAACTTCGGGGCGTCACCGATCGTCTGTACGGCGGCGATCAGGACCACCGCATCAAGCAGGAGATCCTGGCCGGTATCGGCGGCGTGCGTGCGGTTCGGGCGTACACCGCGGCATACGGATTGCCGGATCCCGAGGTCTTTCATATGAACGAGGGCCACGCCGGGTTCCTCGGTATCGAACGAATCCGTGAACTTGTCACCGCCAGTGGTCTCGACTTCGATTCCGCATTGGCGGCGGTGCGCGCCGCCACTGTCTTTACTACGCACACTCCCGTGCCTGCTGGGATCGACCGCTTTCCCGCCGATCTGGTTCGCCATTACTTCGGCGGTAGCAACGGCGAGAACGAATCGACGCTGCTACCCGGGCTGACGGTCGATCGCATCGTGGGTATGGGCCGGGAATCGGACCCGTCGATCTTCAATATGGCGCACATGGGGCTTCGTCTGGGCCAGCGGGCCAACGGTGTCTCCCAATTGCACGGCATCGTCAGCCGCGACATGTTCAACGGACTCTGGCCAGGATTCGACGCCGATGAGGTTCCGATCGGCTCGGTGACAAATGGCGTCCATGCACCGACCTGGGCGGCACCGGAGTGGATGGACGTCGCGAGACGGATCGTCGGACAGGAACAACTCGAAGAGGCTCGCGGCTGGGAGCGTCTGCAGGAGCTTTCGTCAACCGAATTGTGGAGCACGCGTAATGCGTTGCGCGGCAAGTTGGTCGACGAGGTACGTCGACGCGTCCGGGCGTCGTGGATCGAGCGCGGCGCTACCGAAGCCGAACTTGGTTGGGTCGGTGGAGTTTTTGATCCCAACGTGTTGACGGTCGGATTTGCACGGCGTGTGCCGACCTACAAGCGTCTGACGCTGATGCTGCGTGATCCTGATCGTCTGCGCGCGATGCTGCTCGACGAGAAGCGTCCCGTGCAGTTGGTGGTGGCCGGTAAATCGCATCCCGCCGACGATGGTGGCAAGGCGCTCATCCAGCAGGTTGTTCGTTTTGCGGACGAGGCAGACGTGCGTCACCGCATCGTGTTCCTGCCGGATTACGACATGTCGATGGCCCGCTACCTTTACTGGGGTTGCGATGTGTGGCTGAACAATCCGCTGCGCCCGCTCGAAGCGTGCGGAACGTCGGGCATGAAGTCCGCCCTCAATGGCGGACTCAACCTGTCGATCCGCGACGGGTGGTGGGACGAGATGTATGACGGCGAGAACGGCTGGGCAATACCGACCGCCGACGGAGTTCTGGACGACGTTCGCCGAGACGACCTCGAAGCCAGCGCACTCTACGAACTGCTCGAACATGCAGTCCTGCCTACGTTCTACGATCGTGACACCCAGGATCTCCCGACGCGTTGGGTCGAGAAGGTCCGGCACACGCTCGAGAATCTGGGGCCGAAGGTATTGGCATCACGCATGGTTCGCGATTACGCGGTTCAGTACTACGCCCCGTCGGCGGAATCTGCGAGGGCTGTGGTGGCCGACAATTTTGCCGGGGCCCGCGAGGTTGCGGAATTCCGTCGACGGATCGAATCGCAGTGGCCGTCGGTGAGTATCGAGCAGGTTGACGGATCCGGATTGCCGGACACCCCGGAGATCGGCGCGACCATCTCGCTGAAGGCAAAGGTTCGTCTCGGTGGCTTGTCGGTCTCGGACGTCGAGGTACAGGCTGTGATCGGTCGGGTCAGTCCCGGGGAGGAACTCACCGACGTTGTGACGTTCCCGATGACACATTTCGGTTCCGAGGACGGTACCGAAATATTCGAAGCTGAAGTAGCGCTTCCGGTTTCGGGTTCCGTCGGCTACACCGTGAGGGTTCTCCCGCATCACCGGTTGCTGGTGAATGCTTCCGAGTTTGGACTGGTGACGACGCCAGCGGGGTAGCCGAGCGAAATCTGGGAGGATGTCGGAATAGCGATCACGATTCGAAAGTCCGACTCCTCCCACCGTGCGGCCATTCGCGCGCTGATGCAGGCGTCGACAGGTGAGCACCTGATGGCCCAGCAGCGGGCTGAGCGGGGATTCGCCCAGGGCGCAATGGACGAGGAGACGATTGCGCGTTTCCAGGCTGTACCCGGGGTATTTGTCGCGGAGGAGACGGCGCGCTGGCCGACTTTGCGATGACCTGGGAGCCCGGACTGGTGAACGCCGGCCCGGCCAAGGCGACTGTCGCGGCGGTGACCGCCGTCGTGCAGGAGGGGACTCGATGGTTCATGTACGGGCCGGTTGCAGTCGACGAGAACTTCCAAGGGCGCGGCGTGCTGAGCAAGCTCCTGACCGGGCTCTCGACTGTGCACTTGGCTAGCTATGACCTCGGTGCATTGTTCGTGGAGGCCGCGAACCAGAAATCACTTGCAGTGCACCGGCACTACGGTATGGCAGAACTGGCGCGGTTCACTCTGGGCGAGCGTGAGTACGTGGTCTTCACCTTCGAGCCGGCTATGTTCGCGGGGCGGGCTTAGCGTCGCTTGCAGAACTAGGTCAAGAGCGCGAATCGCGGATACGCGTAAGCGCCTTGCGGACAACCTCCGGCTTGGTCGTCTCCCAGAACGGAGGCAACGACGCCCGCAGGTATCCCGCATAGCGAGCCGTCGCGAGACGCGGATCGAGTACGGCCACAACACCTTTGTCGTCGACACTGCGGAGCAGTCGACCCACGCCCTGGGCCAGGAGCAGTGCCGCATGATTGGCGGAGACACTGAGAAAGCCGTTGCCGCCGTGGGACTCGATGGCTTGCTGACGGGCCATCAGTAGTGGGTCGTCGGGGCGCGGGAAGGGGATGCGGTCCAGGATGACCAGGCTCAGTGACGGGCCGGGTACGTCGACGCCCTGCCACAGGGACAGCGTGCCGAACAGTGACGTCGCTTCATCTTTGGCAAATGCCTTCACGAGAGTGCCGGTGGAGTCGTCGCCCTGGCACAGGATCGGGGTGTCGAGTCGCTCACGCATCGCTTCGGACGCAGCTTTTGCGGCCCGCATCGAGGAGAACAGTCCGAGGGTGCGCCCACCCGCAGCTTCGACGAGTTCGGCGATCTCGTCGAGGTAAACCGGAGCCAAGCCGTCGCGTCCGGGCGTCGGGAGGTGCCGGGCGATGTAGATGATTCCGGCCTTGGCGTGGTCGAACGGTGAACCGACATCGAGGGAGTTCCAGCGGAAAGCTGAAGCGTCCGAGGGTGCTTCGGTGCCGACGGCGGTCCCGGAGTCGGGGCGAACCGACGACTGTGAGGGAAGGCCCCAGTTGACGGCGAGTCCGTCGAACGAGCCGCCGACTGTGAGTGTCGCCGACGTCAAGACCACCGTGGACTCGGCGAACAAGCGCTGGCGGAGTAGGCCGCCCACCGAGAGGGGAGCCATCCGGACCGATCGGCGGACATTGCCCCGGAACTCGTCGGAGGACAGCCAGACAACGTCTTTACGTTTGGCCGGATCGGGTTCGTCGAAGGCTGTGAGGACGCGGACGGCGCTGTCGTGAATATCGTCCACCGAAGAGAGGGCTGCATTGCGGGCAGCAGCGGCTTCGGGATCAGCGGCCATCATGCCGGGCTTGGCCGGACCGATGGCAGTGCGAAGCGACCAGGCTGCATCGCGGATTGCGGCCAGTGCCGGAGCGGCGCCGTCGGGCAGCGACTCCCAGCGCCCGGGGCGAAGCTCCTCGAGGAGTCCGGCCCAGCCTTCGCCGGCAGCTTCGAGGCGATCGGCATCCTGTTCCTCGACGATCTTTCCGCAACGACGCGCGGCAGCACTGATTGCCGATGCCGTGAGTTCAGCTGTCGCGACGCCTGTGACGCGGTCGACCAATTCGTGGGCCTCGTCGATGACGACGACATCATGTTCGGGCAGGATCTGAATGCCGGTGATGGCGTCGATGGCGAGCAGTGCGTGGTTGGTGACCACGACATCGGCCTTGGAGGCTTCGGCACGGGCGCGTTCGGCAAAGCAGTCTTCGCCCACCGGGCACTGGTTCTTTCCGATGCACTCGCGGGACGTCACACTGACCTGTCGCCAGGCCTGATCGGAGACACCAGGAACCAGTTCGTCGCGGTCACCGGTGTCGGTGTCGGAGGACCACTCGGTGAGGCGAACCACTTCACGGCCCAGACGGGAGACGGTGAACGGATCGAACAATTCGTCCTCGGGTGGCTGCTCGGAAGCTCCGGTGTGAATTTTGTTCATGCAGAGGTAGTTGTTGCGGCCCTTGAGAATTGCGAACTCGGCGCGTCGTCCGAGCGGCTTCTTGAGGGCGTCGGCAAGGCGGGGGAGATCACGATCCACCAACTGCCGCTGCAGCGCGATGGTGGCCGTCGAGACAACGACGGTGCGCCCGGACTCGACGGCGTGACGCAGGCTCGGCACAAGGTAAGCCAGTGACTTACCCGTGCCCGTGCCGGCCTGGACGGCCAGATGCTCGCCAGTATCGATCGAATGCGCTACCGCCGACGCCATAGTGAGCTGGCTGGTCCGCTCGGCGCCGCCCAGAGACTGCACCGCCGCTCGGAGCAGTTCGGGGACATTCGGAAGTTGATCGGCCACCCAAGCAGGTTAGTGGATCCCTACGTCAGAAATTCCGACGCTGTGGGAAGGAGCATTCTCGTCGCGGCCTGTGAGCTGCACTCCGGCGGCCTGCATCTGCGTTATCGCGGCCTCGACCGTGGCGGTTGCTACACCGGCGGTCAGGGGAAGGAGCACTGTGGTGCCGAAGCCGGCGCGCACCGAATCGAGTGCGGTGGCCTTCACACAATGATCTGTCGCGATACCGATGACGTCGACGTCGGTGATGTCGTGGGCGCGCAACCACTGCTCCAACGTGGTGCCGTCCTCGGCAAAACCTTCGAACCCCGAGTAAGCCGCGCTGTAGGCGCCCTTGGAGAACACGGCAGAACCCGCCACCGTCGCATCGAACGCGGGGTGGAACTCTGCGCCGTCGGTACCCACCACGCAGTGCGCAGGCCACGTGTCGACGTAATCGGGATCCTCGGAGAAATGAGCGCCCGGATCGATGTGGAAATCCCTGGTCGCGGCGACGGCGTCGTACTCGTGAGAGCCGACAAAATCGTTGATCGCAGCGGCAACCGCAGCGCCGCCGTCGACTGCGAGTGTCCCGCCTTCACAGAAATCGTTCTGCACGTCGACGACGATCAATGCACGCGCAGACATCACTGACCCCCGACAAATCGGACGGGTACCGCGGAGTCTCCGCGAGAGAGCTTCAAACCCTCCCACGGGAGGCTGACGAGTCCGGCCTTCACGACCGCTCGACTGTCTTCGAGGGTCGGAACTCCGTCGACGGTCTTGCCACCGCGGACAAGCGGAATCATCAGTTCCGTAGCGCCCTCGGCAGCGGACACGGGAGGCGGAGCGTCGGCGGGGTAGATGACTTCTTCGATGATCGTTCCGGTCGGACGGGCGACGCGCAGGGCCTTCTTTGCTCCGCCACGCGACGCCTTGTTGGTGCTGCGCTTCTCGACGGGGATTCCCTCGACCTCGACGAGCTTGTAGACCATGCCCGCAGTGGGAGCGCCCGAGCCGACAACGAGGGAGGTGCCGACGCCGTAGACGTCGACGGGTTCGGCGCGCAGGGCAGCGATGGCGTACTCGTCGAGATCACCCGAGACGACGATGCGGGTTGTGGTAGCACCGAGGTCGTCGAGTTGGCGACGTACTTGACGGGTGATCACTCCGAGGTCGCCGGAGTCGATGCGCACTCCGCCGAGTTCGGTGCCGGCAACGGCGATAGCGGTCTTCACGCCTTCGGTGATGTCGTAGGTATCGACCAGCAGGGTGGTCGAGACACCGAGCGCATTGACCTGAGCACGGAAGGCCGCGGCCTCGTCGGTTCCGTTCTCGGTGGTGTGCAGGAGGGTGAACGCGTGCGCGCTGGTGCCGGCGCCGGGAACGCCATGGCGGCGGACGGCCTCGAGGTTGGAGGTGGCGTCGAACCCGGCCAGGTAGGCGGCGCGGGACGCTGCGACGGCAGCCTGCTCATGGGTGCGCCGTGAACCCATCTCTATCATCCGGCGATTGTCGGCGGCACTGACCATGCGTGCCGCTGCCGACGCGATGGCGCTGTCGTGGTTGAGGATCGAGAGGATCAGTGTTTCGAGCAATACGCATTCCGCAAACGTTCCGCGGACCGAGAGAATAGGCGAGCCGGGGAAGTAGAAGTCGCCTTCGCGGTAGCCGTCGATGTCTCCCGAGAATCGGTAGTTGCGCAGCCACTCGACCGTCGCGTCGTCCAGGAACTTCGAGACGATCGCCAGTTCGGGTTCACCGAAGCGGAAATGCTCCAGCGCGTCGAGGACACGCTCGGTACCGGCAACGACACCGTAGCGGCGACCGTCGGGGAGTCTGCGGGCAAAAACCTCGAAGCTGGAGGTACGGAATGCAGATCCGTCGGCAAGCGCGGCCGAGAGCATGGTGAGCTCGTACTGGTCGGTGAGCAATGCGGTACTCGCATCAGTGTCACGGATGTCGGAATTTTGCGTAGGCACGCACACAACTCTAAGCGGGAGAGTGCATGGGTGGGTGTTGTCACCCGGTATCGCGTCGTACCCTGGAGACATGGTTTCCGGCGGCGCAACAGTTCCCACGACCGCCTCGGCGCGCGTCTCGATGAAGGGTGCGACGGTGTCTTCACCGCGTGCGGTGCCCGAGCAGTCGGAGGCTGTCGCGACTATCGAAGCCGTCGATCGCCCCTGGGTGACCATTGTCTGGGACGATCCGGTCAATCTGATGCACTACGTCGCTTATATTTTTCAGAAGCTGTTCGGATACAGCAAGGCCAAGGCCAACGATCTGATGATGAAGGTCCATTCGGAGGGCAAGGCCGTCGTTTCCAGTGGTTCACGCGACAAGATGGAAGCCGATGTTAGGCGCCTGCACGCGGCTGGTCTCTGGGCCACGATGCAACGCGAAGACACGTAAATCTCGTTTACCTTCAATAAATCTCGACCCGATGACAGAGGGGAGTCCGACGCGTGCGGACGTGGAGCAGGAAGAATTCACTTTCCGGAGTGAAGTTCAGATCCGAGATGGACGCTCACGAAGCAGCGGTCCTTCGTTCGCTGGTCGAGTCGGTGATCGGACTGTTGGACGAACGCGAATCGTCGGCTCCGCAGGACGAGCTTGCCGCGCTCACCGGACTGCGAACCGGTAATTCGGAGACTCCGGATAATCCGGTGCTGGCAAGGTTGCTCCCCGATTTTCATCGGACAGACCCCGACAAGGTCTCGCCCGATCCCGATGATCTCGACGACGCCGGCGCCAACGTCAACGGCGCGTTGCGGAGTTTGCACGAGCCCGAGATCATCGACGCCAAGAAAGCGTCGGGTCGGGTGTTGTTGGCTTCGCTCCCTGAAAGCGGCGGCAAGATCTTGTTGACGCAGGAACAAGCTGATGCGTGGTTGTCGGCGCTCAACGATGTACGCCTGGCTCTCGGAACCAATCTGGGGATCGACGCGGATACGCCGGAAAGCTTGGATCCGGACGACCCCCGGGCGCCTCATCTGGACGTGTATCACTGGTTGACGTGGATGCAGGACTCGCTCGTTCAGGCGCTCATGCCGTGACCGCGACGACCATCGGCCCCACGGATTCATTGACCGACGTCGTCGGGATCTCGGTTGGTCATCATCACCGGCTCGATGACAATGCAACTCTGGGAACCGGTTCCGCGACGGGCTGCACGGTGATCCTTGCGCCGGCGGGAGTGGTTGCGGGAGTTGATGTTCGCGGCGGCGGACCCGGAACCCGGGAAACGGATCTGCTGGATCCGAGCCATTCGGTTCAGCAAGTCAACGCGGTGTTGCTGACCGGCGGAAGTGCCTACGGTTTGGCGGCCGCCGACGGCGTGATGCGGTGGCTCGAAGAACACGGCCACGGAATCGCGATGGGTGCACCGGGTCAAGTGGTTCCCATCGTCCCGGGTGCTGTGATCTTCGATCTTCCGGTGGGGGACTGGACGATTCGGCCCGACTCCGATTTCGGCTTCCTGGCCGCGGATAGGGCGTCGAAGGAATGTGCGACCGGCACGGTGGGCGCCGGTGTCGGGGCTCGCGCCGGCGCGATCAAAGGTGGAGTCGGCACTGCCAGCGTAATGATTGCCGACGGACCAGCTCAGGGGACAACGGTCTCGGCGCTGATCGTCGCGAACCCGGTGGGGTCGGTGTTCGATCCGCGAACCGGCTTGCCGTGGGGCGTGGGATCCGACGGTGCCGAGTCTTTCGGACTGCGTCTGCCGGTGCCGTCCGAACTTGATGCCGCGAATGCCGTCGCGGCCAAGGGGACAGTTCTCAACACCACCATCGGGGTTGTGGCAACGGACGCGGCGCTGACAAAAGCCGGTTGCCGACGCGTCGCAGTCGCCGGACACGATGGTTTGGCACGGGCAATCCGGCCGGCCCACTCACCACTCGACGGTGACACGATTTTTGCCCTCGCGACCGGAACACACGTCCCGGAATTCGAGATCGCGGTACCGGCAGCTTTTCCGGCGGATCTGCCCGTCCTCGACGCGGTGTGCGCGGCTGCCGCTCAGGTTGTGGAACGGGCGATCGTCAAGGCAATTCTGGACGCGACCTCGGTTGCGGGCATTCCCAGCTATCGAGACTTGTTCCCGTCCGCGTTCGTCTAGTTCCTCCGTACGCTCCACGCCCGCGACGGTAATCTCGAGGTAGACACAACTACCGTGAGGACGCCCGAGATGACGATGGATTTCAACGGTTCTGGTTTCGGTTCACCAGTGCCGGTTCCGGCACCGAAACCACCGTCGGTGTGGAAGCAGTCGGCAGTGCTGATCGGCGGATTTGTCCTGGCGTTGTATGTCATCGAAGTTGCGGACGCCATTTCCGGGCAGCACATCCAAAATGCCGGAGTCACACCTCGCACGTTGGACGGACTGTGGGGCATTCTCTTTGCGCCGGTGCTTCACGACGACTGGGCGCATCTGATTGCGAACACAATTCCGGTGCTGATTCTCGGCTATCTCGTACTCGTCTCGGGGATTTCCCGGGGGCTGGAGGCAACCGGGATCATCTGGGTTGTCGGTGGCGTCGGAACGTGGCTCTTTGCCGGGGCAAATTCGAATCACGTCGGGGCATCCGTACTCATCTTCGGTTGGGTCACGTATCTCTTGGTTCGAGGATTCTTCACACGAAGTTTCACTCAGATTCTGATCGGGGTTGTTGTCTTCGTGATCTATGGCGGAGTCCTGTGGGGCGTGCTCCCCAGCGATCCGCAGGTTTCGTGGCAGGGGCACCTATTCGGCGCGATCGGCGGCGTGGTGGCTGCCTGGGCACTTGCGTCGGGTGATCGGACCAAGCGGGCAGGCGCTGTAACTTCGGCCTGACCAGGCACTTTCGATACGGACGTGGGTCACACCCGTCGGCGGGTGTGACTTCGACTCGCAAAAACGGACGGGAGCTTTTTTGTTCGTGGGTAGACGTGGCAGCATGACCCGTATGCGCATGACCGTCCTGGGGTGTTCCGGCAGCGTCTCGGGGCCGGATTCACCGGCTTCGGGCTACTTGCTCACGGCGCCGGGTACCCCGCCGCTCGTCATAGATTTCGGCCCCGGAGTACTGGGTGCTCTGCAGCGTTACGCAGACCCCGGCGAGGCGACGATCCTGCTCTCGCATCTGCACGCCGATCATTGTCTCGACATGCCGAGCCTGCTCGTGTGGCGTCGCTACCATCCCAATCGCCCCGAAGGTCGCGCACTGGTTTACGGCCCGAGTGACACCGCCTGCCGGATCGGGACGTCGTCCGCAGAATGTGCCGGAGAAATCGATGACATCTCCGACACCATCGACTTGAAATTGTGGACCGACAACGAGCCCGTCACCTTCGGCGAACTGACCGTAGTTCCGAGTCGGATGAACCATCCGCCCGAGGCCTACGGATTCCGAGTCACAGACGTTGCCGGGAAGGTACTCGTCTACACCGGAGACACCGGTATGTGCGACAACGTCGTCGAGCTTGCCCGAGGTGCCGACGTGTTGCTGTCCGAGGCGTCGTGGACGGACAGTCCTGATCGACCCGAGGGCATTCATCTGTCGGGCAAGGAAGCCGGCCGTGTCGCCGCCCTGGCCGGCGTGAAGGAACTGCTCCTGACACACATCCCGCCGTGGACGTCCCGCGAGGACGTCATCGCCGAAGCGAAATCCGAATTCTCGGGACCGGTACACGCGGTCTCCGCGGGAAGTGTGTACGACATCTGACAGCTCACCTGAGCGGGACGCTAGGCTCACGAAGGTGACTACACGAGAAGACGGCAGGGCGGACGACGAACTCCGCACGATCAAGATCACCCGCGGGTTCACCAGCCATCCGGCAGGCTCGGTATTGGTCGAGTTCGGGAACACCCGTGTGATGTGTACCGCCAGCGTTGAAGAA
This sequence comes from Rhodococcus sp. IEGM 1379, assembly GCF_030056815.1. Taxonomy (GTDB): domain Bacteria; phylum Actinomycetota; class Actinomycetes; order Mycobacteriales; family Mycobacteriaceae; genus Rhodococcus_F. The sequence continues at coordinate 17,159 of NZ_JASHKR010000042.1, read as the reverse complement.
GATGTTCCGGGGTGGCGCAAGGGGTCTGGGCTCGGCTGGCTCACCGCGGAATATGCAATGCTCCCCGCTGCGACACATACACGCAGTGGACGTGAATCCGTCAAAGGCAAGGTCGGCGGCCGCACCCAGGAGATCAGCCGACTCATCGGTCGATCACTGCGCGCGTGCATCGACCTTGCGGCAATCGGTGAGAACACCATCGCTTTGGACTGCGACGTTCTGCAGGCAGACGGCGGAACACGTACCGCCGCAATCACGGGCGCGTACGTCGCATTGGTCGACGCGGTCACCTACCTGCGTGCCGCCGACCTGTTGAGCGATCCGCAGCCGATCTCGTGCGGCATCGCGGCTGTCAGCGTCGGTGTTGTCGACGGGCGCGTGCGGTTGGATCTGCCCTACGAGGAGGATTCGCGTGCCGAGGTCGATATGAATGTCGTCGCGACCGACACCGGAACTCTGGTCGAGATCCAGGGCACCGGTGAGGGTGCGACCTTCCCGCGCTCGACTCTCGACAAACTGCTGGACTCTGCACTGGCCGGATGCGAGCAGATATTCGAAATTCAGAAGCTCGCGTTGGCCGAGCCCTACCCGGGTGTACTGCCCGAACCCAAGAACCCGGAACCCAAGAAGAAATTCGGTGCCTGAGCTGTGACTGTCCGAGTGCTGGTTGCCAGCCGAAACGCAAAGAAATTGAAGGAACTCCACCGCGTGCTCGATGCCGCTGGAGTAAGCGGCATCGACCTCGTCGGACTCGACGAAGTGCCGCCGTTCCCGGAAGCCCCGGAGACAGGTGCGACGTTCGAAGTGAACGCACTCGCGAAGGCTCGCGATGGTGCTGCCGCTACCGGAATGCCTTGCATTGCAGATGATTCCGGTGTCGAGATCGACGCGCTCAACGCTATGCCGGGAGTGTTGTCGGCCCGATGGTCGGGAACCCACGGCAACGACGGCGCCAACACGGCGCTCGTCCTCGCGCAATTGGGCGACGTACCGGATGAGCGTCGGGGAGCGGCATTCGTTTCCGCCTGTGCGCTCGTGATTCCCGGTGGCGACGAGACGGTGGTTCGCGGCGAATGGCGCGGAGTTATCGGTCGCGAACCGGCCGGCGACGGCGGGTTCGGCTACGACCCGATCTTCCGGCCCGACGGAGATACCCGTGCCGCTGCGGAATTGACGCCGGCCGAGAAGGACGCGGCTTCACACCGGGGGAGGGCCCTCGTTCAGTTGGTCCCGGCGCTGGCGGCGCTCGCGGTCCAAGAGTGAAAAACGAAGGCCCTGAACGCAATTGCGTTCAGGGCCTTCGTTTTTCGCTAGGTCAGAGCTTGTAGTCGTTCTTGACCTGAACCGTCCGCTTGTGCTCGACGTAGAACGAGAGGAACGGAATCGTGCCGGCAAGTAGTGTGCCAACCGTGCGCGCCGCAGGCCACCGAACCTTGACTGCAAGATCGAGCGTGACGATCAGATAGACGAAGTACACCCAGCCGTGGACAACTGCGATCCACGTCGGAAGGTTGTCGACGCTGAAGATGTACTTCGCGACAACCTCAGCGGTAAGCACCAACAACCAGATGCCTGTCGCGTATGCGAGGACGCGGTACCGCAAGAGTGCGGAACGAACCTTCGTCCGCTTGGCTTCATCGACTGCAGGGACAGCGATGTTCGCTTCCTGACCGGTACTCACGTAGTGCTCCTATCGGGCTCGCGAGCGGCGAGCTGCGCAAGGTAGTCGTTGTATTCGAGCATTTGGCGAGCCTCAGTATCATCGACGTCACGTTCGACGTCGTCGAGCTCAGCCTTCGGGCGCTGCGGAAGCAGGTCCGCAGGAATCTCGCGGGGTGCGGAGGTAGCGTGCTCGGCAGCTACAACTTCGGGGTCGGCATCCTCGAGCTGCACGAACTTGCGGTATGCGTACACCACAAACGCTGCAAAGAGTGGCCACTGGAACGCGTAACCGAGGTTCTGGCCTGTACCGCCCACAGCCTCGAAACGCTCCCACTGCCACCAACCGAGCGCCAAGCAGCCCGCGGCTGAGACAAGGACCAGCAGAATAAGCGCAGGTCGGCGTTTCGTAGCTTTCTTGGACACACTAAGACGGTACCTGAGAGCTATAGTGCCTCGCTCTGCGATCTCCGACACTGTGTCGTAGAGGCGTGCCACGCCGTGTCGTAGAGGCGTGCCGCGGGGCGCAGGTTTCCGGCTTCGGAGCAACGGGAAGCCCCACATCACCCCTACACAGTGATGGTGCGCAGTGACCCCAGTTGTTACAGAGCTTGTTCCCTCGCGGCCGTATCCGAAGCGGCACGGGATCAAGGGTTCGTTCCTCTATTCCGCTGCCACCACCACCGACCCCAAGCAGTTGGGCGTGATGTACCTGGTCACGTCGTTCGCCTTCTTCATGTTGGGCGGATTGATGGCCCTGTTGATCCGGACCGAACTCGCCGTTCCCGGGCTCCAGTTTCTCTCGAATGAGCAGTACAACCAGCTCTTCACCATGCACGGCACGATCATGCTGCTGCTGTACGCGACGCCGATCGTCTTCGGTTTCGCGAACTACATTCTGCCGTTGCAAATCGGTGCGCCGGACGTGGCGTTTCCGCGACTGAACGCGTTGAGTTACTGGCTCTATCTGTTCGGTGCGCTCATCACCGTCTCGGGTTTTCTCACGCCGGGCGGGGCCGCCGATTTCGGCTGGACCGGATATTCCCCACTGACCGACGCGCTGCATTCACCGGGTGTCGGTGCCGATCTGTGGATTATGGGGTTGGTGTTGGCCGGCGTCGGGACCATCCTCGGTGGGGTCAACATGATCACTACGGTCGTTTGCCTGCGCGCGCCGGGAATGACGATGTTCCGGATGCCGATCTTCACCTGGAATGTGTTCATGACCATGATCCTGGTATTGCTCGCGTTCCCGATTCTGACCGCAGCGCTGATGGGTTTGTTGGTGGATCGCCATCTCGGCGGTCATATCTTCGATCCCGCAAACGGTGGCGCGATCTTGTGGCAGCACTTGTTCTGGTTCTTCGGTCATCCCGAGGTATACATCGTGGCGATACCGTTCTTCGGCATCGTGTCAGAGATATTTCCGGTCTTCTCCCGCAAACCGATCTTCGGATACCTCGGGCTGGTCTACGCGACCATCGCGATTACCGCTCTCTCGGCGGCGGTCTGGGCCCATCACATGTTTGCCACGGGAGCTGTTTTGCTGCCGTTCTTTTCGATGATGAGTTTCCTCATCGCGGTGCCGACCGGGGTGAAATTCTTCAACTGGATCGGCACGATGTGGAAGGGACAGTTGACCTTCGAATCGCCGATGTTGTTCTCGATCGGCTTTCTGATCACCTTCCTTTTCGGAGGTCTGTCCGGGGTGATTCTGGCGAGTCCACCACTCGACTTCCATGTCACCGATTCATATTTTCTCGTCGCGCACTTCCACTACGTGCTCTTCGGAACCATCGTCTTCGCGAGCTACGCCGGGATCTACTTCTGGTTCCCGAAAATGACCGGACGATTCATGAACGAACGTCTCGGCAGATGGCATTTCTGGACGACCTTCGTCGGTTTCCATATGACGTTTCTGGTCCAACATTGGCTCGGCGCCGAAGGTATGCCGCGCCGGTATGCGGATTACCTGCCGTCGGACGGATTTACCACCCTGAACTCGATCTCCACGATCGGTTCGTTTGTCCTCGGCGTGTCACTGTTGCCGTTCGTCTGGAACGTTTTCACGTCCTATCGATACGGGGAAGTCGTGACGGTCGACGACCCGTGGGGGTTCGGAAACTCACTCGAATGGGCAACTACCTGCCCGCCGCCGCGGCACAACTTCATCGAACTACCCCGAATTCGCAGCGAACGACCGGCGTTCGAACTGCACTATCCACATATGGTCGAACGGATGAGAGCGGAAGAGCACGCCGGTAGAAGGCAGGGCGCAACAAAAAGCAGGTGAGCCCAACCTTTCGGCGGGCCCACCTGCTATGAGTTCTTGAATCGAACTCTTACTTGTGCGCGAGGGGGGACTTGAACCCCCACGTCCTGAGACACTGGAACCTAAATCCAGCGCGTCTGCCAATTCCGCCACTCGCGCGCGGAATTCAAAGGATACGCGACGGCATACCCCTTGTCGGCACCGCCCTTGCAGAGCGGACTCAGCGCTCAGTTGGCACTCGAAACCCCAGATCAAGCCGAGTCGGCGAGGCTGTCCGCCACGACAGGTTTCGATTGCCGTCGAGGTCGCTCGGCGGTGCGTTGATACCGCCAGGCCGCGTGGGTCAGGGTTGCGATGGATACGCCCAGTTCTTGGGCTGCGGCCGTCAGAATCGCCGTCGCGTCAACGGTGCTCAGTGGTTCCTCATTCCCGACGGCCTCGGCGGCGAAGCGCGTCAGTAAATCCGCAGAGCCCGCTGTGAGTGTGCCGGAAAGGAACAGCAGCAGTTCGAAGGTGCGCGCTCCCAGTCCGGGAACGGAAATGACGGCGTCACGATGTGCGTCGGTGTCGCTGATGTCATGACTGCCGGTGCATCCGGTTGCGATCAGTGCGGCAGCGGCCAGTGCGGCGGCCTCGGCTTTGGTGGAGTAATTGCCCGGCACTCGCTGACGGTTGCCGAGGATGATCGCCAGTTCGTCTCCGCGATCAGCGAAGGCCGCGAGCGCGGCCAGATCGTCGAGCGGTTCACTCGACTGGCGGTAGTCGCGCCACTTGGCAATGACGGCCCGGACGCCAGTGGACGGCGTTCCGTACGCGGCGCGAGCCGAGAAGATGGCGTCGAGAATTGCGGCTTCCGCTTCCTGCTGCCAACCGTCGTTCCAATGTGGCCAGGCGGCGAGTGGTAGCTCGCCTTCGATGAAGCCGACGGCCGTTTGTGCGTTGGTGATACCCATGATTTCTCCCCCCAGAGAATGTGGTCCGAATGGACGCGCTCAACGTAGCGAGTGGGTCCGACAGGTTTTGCCGTAGTACGCATGGGACGCGCCAACCGTCAAGAGGGTCACGAATTGGTAACAATAAATATGAGGGGTTCCTCAGGTTTGTGGAAATGCAAGTAACAGTCCCTGGCAGCGGCTTTGCGACCTACTCGCGAGTCACTTTCTTGATGTTCGGTGAGGAAGATCACCGCCAGGGAAGTCATGTACTCGACGCCGCCCGCAAACGTGAGGAAATCCTCATGATCCTGTGCAAACCTTGTTGTGCACGGAGGCCTTGATCATGCCGATTTTTTCGGTGGATACGCGAGCAATTCAGCCGGGCAGGACACTGCAAATCCCACCTCGCCGCAGAGGTGACCAGGAGAGGACGTACGCGTGACGATCGATGACACGACACCTACAGGAAACGGACGCGACTCGAAGGACGGACGCCGCGTTGGCGTCGACGGGGGAGTTTCTCGCACGACCAGCAAAGGTGCCCTCGTCGATTCACTGAACAACGGACTCCCGTACGCGGTTGCGTTCGGTGGGCAGGGTGCTCCGTGGCTCAGCACGCTCGAAGAACTCAGCCGCGACAACGGCCTCGAGCCGGTTCTGACTGATCTGGTCAACGATGCCGCTGCACGCCTCGCTCCCGTTGCTCAGGATCTCGTGGTTGTGCGCCCGATCGGTTTCGACCCGATCGCGTGGATGCTCGAAGCCGAGATCGTGGACGAAGAAGAAGGTGAGAAGCCGGCAGGACCGTCTGCTGCAGCACTCACCGCAGCACCAGTTTCACTTCCCGGTGTGTTTCTCACGCAGCTTGCGGCGCTGCGTGCGCTCTCTGCGCAGGGTCTCGATACCGCCGCTCATGCGCCCGTTTCTGTCATCGGCCATTCGCAGGGCGTTCTGGCGACCGCTGCCGTTGCCGCCCGCGGCAACGACGACGGGGAACTTCTGGCAGTCGCACAGCTCGTCGGTGCTGCAGCCAGCCTGGTCGGACGTCGCCGCGGAATCATCGCGAGCGCTGCCGGCAAGCCGATGGTTGCCGTATCCAACGTCGATCCCGAACGACTGGCCGCCGTTGTCGCCGAACTGGCCGAGACCACGACGCCCGAGTGCGCCGCTGTTCTCGCTATCCGCAACGGCCGCCGCCGCGTTGTCCTCGCCGGACCTCCCGCTCAGCTTGCGCGAGTTCAGGAACGCTGCGAGCAGATCGAAGCTGAAGAAGCACGTGAACGCGAAGGCAAGAAGCGTGGCGGTTCGGTATTCGCGCCGTCCTTCGACCCGCTCGACACCGAGATCGGCTTCCATCACCCGGCGCTTGCCGACGCCGTGGACCTGGTCGCTAGCTGGGCAATCCGCTGCGGCCTGGACGCAGATCGCGCCCGCGCACTCGCGCAGGCAGTGCTCGTCGATCCGGTCGACTGGGTACAGGAAGTTGATGGCGCCATCAAGGCCGGCGCACAGTGGATCCTCGATCTCGGACCGAGTGACCAGCTGACCCGCATGACGGCGTCGTCGCTGCGCGGACAGGGCATCGGCATCATCGCTGCTGCCACTCGCGGCGGACACCGCAACCTTCTGACTCCCGGTGCTACGCCTGAGGTCTCACGTTCGTGGACCGAATTCGCGCCCAAGCCGGTTACGTTGCCCGGCGGACGCATCGGCGTCGAGACGGCTTTCACGAAGCTGACCGGCCGCTCGCCGATCCTCCTCGCCGGCATGACGCCGACGACGGTCGACGCCAAGATCGTTGCCGCCGCGGCAAACGCCGGCCACTGGGCCGAGCTCGCCGGTGGTGGCCAGGTCACCGAAGAAATCTTCGAAGACCGTGTCGCAGAACTGAAGATGCTGCTCGAACCGGGCCGCGCGATCCAGTTCAACTCTCTCTTCCTCGACCCGTACCTGTGGAAGCTCCAGCTCGGTGGCAAGCGCCTCGTGCAGCGCGCCCGCACCGCCGGTGCGCCCATCGACGGTGTCATCGTCACCGCCGGTATCCCGGAACTCGAAGAGGCCGTTGCCCTTATCGACGAGCTCTCCGAGATCGGCATCACCAACATCGCGTTCAAGCCCGGCACCGTGGCGCAGATCCGCTCCGTGATCCGCATTGCCAACGAGGTTCCGAACTTCCCGGTCATCGTCCACATCGAAGGCGGCCGTGCCGGCGGACACCACTCGTGGGAAGACCTCGACGACCTGCTTATCGACACCTACGCCGAACTGCGTGCGCGTCCGAACCTGGTCATCTGCGTCGGCGGCGGCATCGGAACACCCGAGCGCGCAGCTGATTACCTGACTGGCCGTTGGTCGGTTGCAGCCGGCTTCCCGGCAATGCCCGTCGACGGCATCCTCGTCGGAACCGCTGCCATGGCAACGCTCGAGGCCACCACCTCACCCGAGGTCAAGCAGCTTCTCGTCGACACACCGGGTACTCCGGACTGGGTCGGCGCCGGCACTGCCGAAGGCGGAATGGCTTCGGGGCGTAGCCAACTCGGTGCCGACATCCACGAGATAGACAATGCCGCTTCGCGCACCGGACGCCTCCTCGACGAGGTCGCCGGTGATTCCGACGCCGTTGCCGAGCGTCGTGACGAAATCATCGCCGCGCTCAACGTCACGGCCAAGCCGTACTTCGGTGACGTCGAGACGATTACGTACGCACAGTGGTTGCGTCGTTACCTCGAGCTGACCGTCGGTATCGACGCTGCCAAGGAATTCGACTGCGGCGCAGACCTGCAGGACGCAATTACCGAGGCAACGTCGAGCACGTGGCTCGATATCAGCTGGCGCGCACGCTTCGGCGAAATGCTGCAGCGCGCCGAGGCTCGTCTGCACCCGGTCGACCGTGGTCCCATCCCGACCCTGTTTGCCGACGCTGCAACTCTCGAGCGTCCCGAGGCTGCGATCTGCGCTCTGCAGGCGTCGTACCCGGACTACGACACCACGGTTCTGCACCCGGCCGACATCTCGTTCTTCATCTCCCTGTGCAAGACGCCGGGTAAGCCCGTCAACTTCGTACCGGTTGTCGACGGCGACGTACGTCGTTGGTGGCGTAGCGATTCCCTCTGGCAGGCGCACGATCCGCGGTACACCGCCGATCAAGTCTGCGTCATCCCCGGCACCGTTGCCGTTGCCGGCATCACCGAGGTCGACGAGCCCGTCGGTGCCCTGCTCGATCGCTTCGAGAAGGCCACGTACGACGAGTTGGTCGCTGCCGGAACAACTCCGGTGACCCTCGCAAGCCGTCGTCATCAGGATGCCGCTCCCGGATTGCTCGACGCTGTTCTCTCGGCACCGGATCTCCAGTGGGCCGGTCGTCTGACCCAGAACCCCGTCCGTCGCCTCGGCGACCTCGATCAGTGGTCCGCTCAGTCGGCAGAAAAGGCTGTTCACGGCACTACGGGTGCGAGCCTGACCGTCGTCGACGAGTCGCACGTTCTGCTTTCTGTTCCGTTGGTGGCAGACAAGTCCGTTGACATCACCATCACCATCCCGGTATCCGTCGTCGACGGTGGCGCTCCGGTTGTCACCGAGGCCGACGCCGAAGCTGCGATGTCCGCTCTCCTGGCAGTTGCTGCAGGACAGGAACTTCCGACCGTCAAGAACGGCAAGGCGCGCGTCAACGTCGCGTGGGTTCCCGATCGTATCGCCGATCACGCCGGTGTCACCGGTTCCGGTCTGCCCACCACGCTGAGTGTGAGCGGTAAGGCTGTCCCGGACGTCGTCGTCGGAGCTTGCTGGCCTGCTGTCTTTGCCGTCCTCGGCGCAGCCAAGCTGGACAGTCTTTCGGTTATCGAAGGCATGCTCGACCTGGTCCACCTGGATCACACGGTCGATTTCGTCGGTGAGCTGCCCTCCGAGACAAGCATTCTCGTGATCAACGCCGAGGTTGCCTCGGTTCTCGATACCGACCTCGGTCGTGTTGTCGAGGTCAAGGTCGAGGTCGGTGCCATGCTCGGTGAGGGCCTCGACGCCCCCGCCGTGGTCACCATGACCGAGCGTTTCGCCATCCGTGGACGCACCGGCGCCGGCGAACTCGCCGACCCGGCACGCGCCGGCGGATCGATCACCGACGCTGCCATCGACACCCCGCGTCGCCGTCGCCGTGACGCCAAGATCCTGGCTCCGGTCAGCATGGGCGCTTTCGCCCAGGTCTCCGGTGACCACAACCCGATCCACACGTCCGACAACGCCGCACTGTTGGCCGGTCTCGGAAGCCCGATCGTGCACGGCATGTGGCTGTCCGCTGCAGCCCAGCAGGTTGTCACCGCAGTCGATCCCAGCGAAACCCGCACACCGCCGCGTCGTCTGACCGCATGGACCGCTCGTTTCCTCGGCATGGTTCGCCCCGGTGCCGAGATCGATGTTCGTGTCGATCGTGTCGGCATCGATCAGGGCGCCGAAATCGTCGAGGTCGGTTGCCGTATCGATGGTGAACTGGTCATGGTCGCCACCGGACGCACCGCCGCGCCGACGACCGTCTACGCGTTCCCCGGCCAGGGCATCCAGCGTCCGGGCATGGGCCTCGACGCCCGCGCTCGCTCGAAGGCTGCGCGCGACGTCTGGGAGCGTGCCGACAAGCACACCCGGAAGGCGCTCGGATTCTCGATTCTCGCTGTGGTGCGCGACAACCCGGTCACCGTCAAGGCTCGCGGAGTCGAGCACAAGCACCCGGACGGTGTCCTGCACCTGACGCAGTTCACGCAGGTTGCGATGGCCGTTCTCGGTGTCGCCCAGGTTGCCGAACTCCGTGAGTCGGGCACCTTCATCGAGGGCTCCTACCTGGCTGGTCACTCGGTCGGCGAGTACAACGCCCTCGCCGCTGTTGCCGAGGTCTTCCCGCTCGAAGCGCTCCTCGAGGTTGTCTTCCAGCGCGGTTCCGCGATGCACCAGCTCGTTCCTCGTGACGCATCGGGCCGCTCCGACTACCGCATGGCAGCTATTCGCCCGTCGCAGATCGGTGTGTCCGACGACGACGTGCAGGGCTTTGTCGCCGGTGTTGCCGAGGCTTCCGGTGAGTTCCTCGAAATCGTGAACCTGAACCTGCGTGGCAGCCAGTACGCCATTGCCGGCTCGGTTGCCGGTCTCGACGCACTCGAGATCGAAATCGATCGTCTCCGAGCAGAATTCGGCGGCAAGCGCGCCTACATCCAGGTTCCCGGCATCGATGTGCCGTTCCACTCCACCGTTCTTCGCGGCGGCGTCGCGGACTTCCGCCGTTGCCTGCAGGACTTGCTCCCGCACGACATCGATCCGGACATCCTCATCGGTCGCTACATCCCGAACCTCGTTCCGAAGCTGTTCACGTTGGATCGCAGCTTCGTTCAGGAAATCGCCGATCTGGTTCCGTCGGAGCCACTGGATGCAGTTCTCGCAGACTTCGACAGCTACGCAACCCGTACTCACGAACTGTCCCGGATCATCCTGATCGAGCTTCTGGCCTGGCAGTTCGCCAGCCCGGTTCGCTGGATCGAGACCCAGGACCTGCTCTTCGCCGACGAGTCCGACGGTGGACTCGGTGTGGAGCGTTTCGTCGAGGTCGGCCTCGGGTCTGCCCCGACAGTCGCGAACCTCGCGTCGCAGACGCTCAAGCTGCCGGGTCGCTTCGGTTACCCCGTCGAGGTTCTGAACATCGAACGCGAAGCCGGAATCGTCTACGGCACGGACATCGATCCGGCTGCCGACGACGATGACGACGTCGAAACCGCTGCGCCGCAGGCCGCTCCGGTTGCTGCTGCCCCTGCGGCCGCTGCTGCACCGGTCGCCACGTCCAGTGGACCGCGTCCGGACGATCTCACCTTCAAGGCACCCGACGCCACCAAGGTTCTGATCAGCCTGTGGACCAAGCTGCGTCCCGATCAGGTCGGCCCCGCCGACACGATCGAGGCACTGTGCGACGGCGTCTCCTCACGTCGTAACCAGCTCCTCGTCGACCTCGGTTCCGAGCTTTCTCTCGGCGCCATCGACGGTGCGGCAGATGCAGACATGGGCTCGCTCGGCGCCACCGTCGACAAGTTGGCTCGTACGTACAGGCCTTTCGGGCCGGTTCTTTCCGATTCGATCAACGATCACCTCCGCAAGGTCTTCGGACCTTCGGGCAAGCGCCCCGGCTACATCGCCGACCGTGTCAAGAAGGTCTGGGAGCTGGGCGACGGCTGGGCACATCACGTCACCGCAGCGGTTGCTCTCGGTACCCGTGACGGCGCCAGCATCCGCGGCGGCGAACTTGGTGGACTGAGCTCCGGCGCACTCGCCGACGCAGCAGCTGTTGACGCTGTCATCGACAGTGCTGTGGCTTCGGTCGGTTCTGCTCGCGGTGTCAGTGTTGCTCTGCCTGCCACCGGCGGTGGCAGCGGCGGAACCGTCGACGCTGCAGCTCTGGGCGAGTTCACCGAGAACATCACCGGTCGCAACGGCGTTCTGGCTTCGGCCGCTCGTCTCGTGCTCGAGCAGCTCGGCCTGAGCGAAGACGCTCCGGTCGCGACGGTCGAAGACACCGAACTGGTCGATCTTGTTTCGGCTGAGCTGGGCTCCGACTGGCCGCGTCTGGTTGCTCCGGCATTCGACGCCCAGAAGGCAGTCTTGCTCGACGACCGTTGGGCAAGTGCGCGTGAGGATCTCGCACGTATTTGGCTCGGATCCGAAACGTTGTCGGTTGAGAACTTCATTGGAGCCGGTTCCACCGTTGCCGCGCAGGCAAAGTGGTGGTCCACCCGCGCTTCCGACGAAGGCCGCACAACGCTGGCCGAGGTCTACACCCGCATCGCCGGCGCAGCTGTCACTGCTGAATCGGACGCGCCGGAGTGGGCCGGCGAGGTCGCAGTCGTGACCGGCGCCAGCCAGGGTTCCATCGCCGCAAGTGTCACGGGCAAGCTCTTGGCCGGCGGCGCAACGGTATTCGTCACGACCTCGCGTTTGGACGGCAAGCGTCTCGGCTTCTACCGCGACCTGTACCGCGAAAATGCTCGCGCCGGTGCCGCTCTCTGGGTGGTTCCTGCGAACATGGCGTCGTACACGGACGTCGACGCACTGATCGACTGGATCGGTAACGAGGCCACCGAAAATGCCAGTGGCGCAAAGAAGCTGATCAAGCCGGCTATGACGCCGACGATGCTGTTCCCGTTCGCGGCTCCTCGCGTCGGCGGCGAGCTTTCCGACGCCGGTGCTCGCGCCGAAATGGAAATGCGTGTACTCCTATGGTCGGTGGAGCGCCTGATCGGTGGTCTGTCGAAGATCGGTTACGACAGCGATGTCGACACGCACCTGCACGTAGTTCTGCCCGGTTCACCGAACCGCGGAACGTTCGGTGGCGACGGCGCTTACGGTGAGGCCAAGGCTTCGCTGATCGCTGTGGTCAACCGTTGGAAGGCCGAGCGCAACTGGGCCGAGCGAGTCACGTTGGCGCACGCCATCATCGGCTGGGTTCGCGGAACCGGCCTGATGGGCCACAACGACCCGATCGTCGACGCTGTCGAAGCTGCCGGTGTCCGTACCTGGTCCACCCAGGAAATGGCGACCGAACTGCTGAAGACGGCTACCGCCGAGTCGCGTCGTAGCGCTGCGAAGGCACCGCTCGAAATCGACTTGACCGGTGGACTTTCCGAGGCGAACCTCGATCTGGGTGCACTGGCTCGCGAAGCCGCCGAGGTTGCAGAACTGGCGGAGGCAGTGGACGAAGCCATCGATGAGAGCAGCATCCTGGCACTGCCGGCGCCGGCTCGAATCGATGGCACGATCAAGGCTCCGAGCTGGCCCGAACTCGACACCAATCCTTCGGACCTCGTGGTCATCGTGGGCGCGGGCGAGCTTGGCCCCTACGGTTCCTCGCGTACTCGCTTCGAGATGGAGGTCGACGAGCAACTGTCTGCCGCCGGCGTTCTGGAGCTCGCGTGGAACACCGGACTGATCGTCTGGGAGAACGACCCCAAGCCGGGGTGGTACGACGTCGAATCAGGCGATCTGGTGCCCGAGGCGGAAATCGCCGACAAGTACAACGATGCAGTCGTCGAGCGTTGCGGCATCCGTCGATTCGTCGACGAAGGCCCGATGATCGACAACACCGCGCCGCTGCTCACCTCGGTGTTCCTGGACAAGGATCTGAGCTTCGTCGTCGGCAGTGAGGCAGAGGCGCAGGCCTTCGTCGAATCCGATCCCGAGAACACCGTGGCGTCGGTATCGGCAGAGTCCGGCGACTGGACGGTCACACGCCGCGCTGGTACCGAGATCCGCGTCCCGCGCAAGATGAAGCTGACCCGCAGTGTTGGCGGCCAGATTCCGACCAACTTCGACGTCACCAAGTGGGGAATCCCCGCCGACATGGCTGATTCGGTCGACCGCGTCGGATTGTGGAACATCGTCGCTACCGTGGATGCGTTCCTCACCGGCGGGTTCACACCGAGCGAACTGCTGCGTTGGGTTCACCCGAGCCTGGTTGCGAACACGCAGGGCACCGGCATGGGCGGCATGTCCTCCATGCGGAGCCTGTACATCGATACGCTGCTCGGCGAGAACCGTCCCAACGACATCCTGCAGGAAGCTCTGCCGAATGTTATTGCGGCGCACGTCGTTCAGTCGTACGTTGGCGGTTACGGCGCGATGGTTCACCCCGTCGCAGCGTGCGCAACCGTGGCAGTGTCGGTCGAAGAAGGCGTCGACAAGATCCGGTTGGGTAAGGCCACGCTGGTGGTTGCCGGTGGCTACGACGACTTGAGTGCGGAAGAAATCATCGGTTTCGGTGACATGTCTGCCACGGCCAAGACGGACGACATGCGTGCCAAGGGCATCGAGGATCGCCGCTTCTCGCGGGCCAACGATCGTCGTCGCGGCGGCTTCGTCGGGTCCGCCGGTGGTGGCACGATCCTGCTCGCTCGCGGTGACCTGGCACTGGAAATGGGCTTGCCCGTTCTCGGTGTGGTTGCCTGGGCTGGATCGTTCTCCGACGGCGTCAACACCTCCATCCCGGCTCCGGGTATCGGGGCGCTGGGCGCCGGACGTGGGGGACCGGATTCGCAGCTTGCACTTTCGCTCAATGCACTCGGGGTGAGTGCCGACGACATCACGGTGATCTCCAAGCACGACACCTCGACTGCGGCCAACGACCCCAACGAGGCCGAGCTGCACGAGCGCCTCGCCGGGGCACTGGGACGCAGCGACGGTGCACCGCTGTTCGTGGTCTCGCAGAAGAGCCTGACCGGCCACGCGAAGGGTGGTGCCGCAGCCTTCCAGCTGATCGGTCTCTGCCAGGTGCTCAGCCAGGGCGTCATCCCGCCGAACCGTAGCCTCGACTGCGTCGACGACAAGATGGCCGAGTTCGAACACCTCGTGTGGGCACGTCAGCCGCTCAAGTTCGGTGAGCAGCTCCCGCTGCGCGCCGGCCTGCTGACCAGCCTCGGCTTCGGTCACGTCACCGGACTGATTGCGGTTGTCCACCCGCAGGCATTTGTCGAGTCGGTCCCCGCAGCCAAGCGTGAGGCGTACATCGCAGCCGCACAGCAGCGCACCGTCGACGGTCAGCGTCGCCTCGCGAAGGCGATGTGCGGTGGCGACAGCCTGTACGAGCGTCCCGCAGATCGTCGCCTCGGCGCCGACGGAACGCCCGCGAAGGTCTCGCGTCAGCTCGAAGTAGACATGCTCCTGAGCGAGGATGCCCGACTCGGTGCAGATCAGGTGTACCGCTCGAATCTGCCTGGCTGCAAGTAGATAATCGCAGGATGGGAGTTCTGGGTATCGGTTTCGACCTCGTCACGGTGTCGGAGTTCGCCGAGCAACTGAAACGGCCGGGAACGGCTATGCTCGACAACTTCACACCGGGTGAGCGTCGGGATGCCAATACTCGGAGTTCCGATCCCGCAAGACATTTCGCGGCCCGGTGGGCGGCGAAGGAAGCAGTGATCAAAGCGTGGTCCACTGCTCTCTTTGCCAGCCCACCGGTGCTGGGGGAGATGATCCACAATCAGATCGAAGTGATCTCGGATGCGTGGGGGCGCCCCGCCATCAGGTTGCGCGGCGACGTCGCGAAGCACCTCACCGACGTGAAGATTCACATCTCGCTGACTCACGATGGAGACATGGCCGGCGCATTCGCCGTCATAGAATCGCTCTGACGAGCGGACTAGCCTTCGTAGGTTCCGAGGCCCTTCGAACGGGATTCTTTCTCCGCCACCAGAAGGTAAGCGCCCATCAGTCGCTTGAGTTCCACTACCGCGTCCGCATGGCTCTGGCCGTCCTGGACCGAGAAGTTCAGCATCGAATACACCACGTGCACAAGAACTTCCGCCATCATCATGCGGCGGTCGCGAGGGGAGCGCGGTGTCAGCGGCCCGAGCATTTTTGCGACGGTCTCCGCGAACTGCTTCTCGTGGATGACTCCCGTTGCCCGGGTAGACGGCGTCGACTGCATTGCCAGCCACACCTCACGGCGCGAGGGATCCGACGTCCAGAGACCGGCCATGTGATCGACGAAGCTGTTGAGGAAACGCAGCCAATCCAGTGACGGTACTTCGCCGCCGAACTGAGCTAGTTCGTGTTGGACTCCGACAAGGTCCTGACGGTTCAATTCGCACACGATGACGTACTTGTTGGCAAAGAACTGATACAGCGTTCCGATGGGGACGTCGGCGCGCGCCGCGACCTCTTCGCACGTGAACGATTCGAAACCGACATCGGTGAGCAGATCCCGCGACGCGGCAAGAAGTGCGTCGAATTTGCGTTGGCTTCGTTCCTGCGTCGGACGCTTACGCGGAAGCAGTTCCTGCGGTTCCTCATGGTGTGAATTCTCGAGAGCAGGGTCCGGCCGTCGACGTACGCGATTGCGGGTGGATGACTGCACGGCTTCGAGGCTATCGGCATTGGCCGCAGAATTTGGTACTTGAGGAATATCCGAGGTCATCGAGTGATCACCTGTCCGACGGCAGACGCGAGAATTGCGCTGCGTCGCTGCGAGTGCTCGAAATCCCACGACGTTGCCACACTCCGATTCTAGGTGACCAAGTGTCCAACTGATGAGAGGGTTGCTGATCGGTGATTCGGGCACACTTAGAAGTGCGATGACGGAGAGGATGAAAATGACCGATCAACTACGCGCTACGGTGTCCACGCTCATGCCTCGTGCCCGAGAGGACCTCACAACTTTGGTGGCTTTGCGATCCGTCGCTGATGCGCGACAGTTCCCGCCGGAAGAATGTGCGAGTGCGGCGCAGTGGATTCTGGAAGCTTTCCGAGAGCAAGGATTTGACGACGTCGAATCGGTCGAGACCTCGGACGGTTCCGCTGCGATCATCGGCTTTCGACCAGGCCCGACAGATGCCCCGATGGTGCTCCTCTACTGCCACTACGACGTTCAGCCGCCGGGAAGCGAAGAACTTTGGGAATCGCCACCTTTCAGCCTTACCGAGAAAGCAGGGCGCTGGTATGGGCGAGGGGCAGCGGACTGCAAAGGCAATGTCGTGATGCATCTGACGGCCCTGCGCGCACTGGCCGCAACCGGTCTCGAACCAACTGTCGGTGTGAGAATCGTCGCCGAAGGCTCGGAAGAGATGGGCACCGGCGGTCTCGAGGATTTACTCCGGGATCGGCCGGAACTTTTTGCTGCAGACGTGATGTTGATCGGGGATACGGGCAACATCGAGGTCGGGGCGCCGACAATCACGACATCCCTGCGCGGCATGGCCAACGTCGTGGTGCACGTGTCGACGCTGGAGGGTGAGGTCCATTCCGGTGCGTACGGGGGCGCCGCGCCTGATGCCCTTACCGCGTTGGTGCAGATGCTCTCGACCCTCCACGACGAGTACGGCAACACCACCGTCGACGGATTGACGAACGATCAGCGCTGGGATGGCGTCGAATATGCCGAGGGTCGGTTTCGTGCTGATGCCGGCGTGCTCGACGGTGTCGGCCTGAGCGGTTCAGGTTCCGTGGCCGAACAAGTGTGGGCTCGCCCAGCACTCACGATTCTGGGGATCGACTGCCCGCCGGTAGTCGGTTCGGCCGCAGCGATCGCGCCCCGGGCGTCTGCGCGACTCAACCTGCGCGTCCCGCCCGGCATCGATCCCGTCGGCGCGCAGGACCTACTGATCGGACATCTGCTGGCTGCGGCGCCGTGGGATGTCCGTGTTTCGGTCGAACCCGAGTCGACGGGTATGCCGTTCAGTGCGTCGACGGGCGGGCCGGGATACAAGCAGCTCAGCACGGCGCTGAGCGAGGCGTACCGGGCTGAAGTCGGGTTTGCCGGACAGGGAGGATCGATTCCC
>NZ_JASHKR010000193.1 GCF_030056815.1 Rhodococcus sp. IEGM 1379 | reverse complement strand
TCGAGATCGAAGAAGATGCCAAGGGTCGCACCACGATTGTCATCACCGAGCTGCCCTACCAGGTCAACCCGGACAATCTGATCACGTCCATCGCAGAGCAGGTTCGTGATGCCAAAATCGGCGGCATCTCCGACATCCACGACGAATCCTCGGACCGCGTCGGCATGCGCATCGTCGTCACGGTCAAGCGTGACGCCGTCGCCAAGGTCGTGCTGAACAACCTCTACAAGCACACCCAGTTGCAGACCAGCTTCGGCTGCAACATGCTCTCCATCGTCGACGGAGTACCGCGCACGCTGCGCCTCGACCAGATGATCCGTCTGTACACGACTCATCAGCTCGAGGTCATTGTTCGTCGCACCAAGTACCTGCTCCGCAAGGCTGAAGAGCGCGCCCACATCCTGCGTGGTCTGGTCAAGGCTCTCGACGCGTTGGATGAGGTCATCGCCCTGATCCGTGCGTCGCAGACCGTTGACGTCGCTCGCGCCGGACTGATGAACCTCCTCGAGGTCGACGAAATCCAGTCCGACGCCATCCTCGCGATGCAGTTGCGTCGTCTGGCTGCTCTCGAGCGTCAGAAGATCGTCGACGAATTGGCCGAGATCGAACTTGAAATCGCGGACTACCAGGATATTCTGGCCAAGCCGGAGCGTCAGCGTGCGATCGTCCGTGACGAGCTCAAGGAAATCGTCGACAAGTACGGCGACGACCGTCGTACCCGCA
>NZ_JASHKR010000192.1 GCF_030056815.1 Rhodococcus sp. IEGM 1379 | reverse complement strand
CATACGCGGCCTGAAACTATCAACCCCACAAGTCAACCGAAGTGGGGGCAGTCCCAAGCGTCACCTGGCGTGCATCGACATACAAAGTCGGTGACCCCATCCTCTTCAACGAGAGAGAGCGGTTCCGAGGCGTCATCTACAACAACCTCAAAGGCAAAATTGTCGGAATCGAGAGCTTCCGTGGCCACGTCCAATTCGATATCGACGTCGATCGCCCGATCAGCGCTTTCGACGTAATCGGTACAGACCTCGAATGGGTCAGAGACTCAGTCGTGCGTTTCAATGTCTACGACCTCGACACGAGCGACGACGACTCCTTAATCACGGCTGTCCCCTTCCAAGTGGCGTACGCGGTGTCGATCCACAAAGCACAGGGCCTCGAATACGACTCGGTCAAAATCGTCATTACCGACGCCAACGAGGACAACTTCTCGCACAGCATCTTCTACACGGCCATCACGCGGGCACGAGAGCGCCTCCAAATCTTCTGGACCCCTGAGACGCAGCAAGCCGTCCTCACTCAGCTCCAACACCGCGTCAATTCGAAAGACGTCAAGCTGCTCACCAAACGCCGCGCACTAACCCCCGTCAAGTAGCTCACACCGACAGCAAAGCCCCGCCAACAATCTGTTGGCGGGGCAAAAAGTACTCGCCCAATCGACCAGCCATCGGGGCTGCCCCCACATCGGTTGACTCCTGAACTGTGAGGATCCCTCGCAGTGAA
>NZ_JASHKR010000191.1 GCF_030056815.1 Rhodococcus sp. IEGM 1379 | reverse complement strand
TGTACCCGGCGCCGGGCAAAATGCCACCGGATCGCCGAGTGCCCAGGGCGGCGGGCTCGCTTCGCCGAGCCCGCAGGTGGGTGGCCTCGCTTCGCCGAGCCCGCAGGTGGGTGGCCTGGCTTCGCCGAGTCCGCAGGTGGGTGGCCTCGCTTCGCCCAACGACGGTCCGGTCACTGCCGAGACCACAGTCGTGTTCGCCGAAACTTCGTGGCGTGAGTCTTTTGCAAAAAACCCGGGATCGAAAACGGCTCCGGTGAAAGGCAATTCGCAGAAGGCGCGGCAAGTTCACGATGCCGAGGTATTCGAGGACCCCGCCCCGGCAGCAGCAAAACCTGTTGTACCTGTTGTCGAAGAGCCCGTTGTTGAAGAAGTTGTTGTTGAAGAAGTGGTCGTCGAAGAGGCCTCTGTTGTCCAAGAATCTGCCGTGGACGCCCCGGTCGTAGAGGTGGAATCCGAAGCCTCGGACGAGCCGCGTCGTCGACGTCGTGCTGTTCCGGAAGACGCGGACAGCGGTGCGCATTCCAATGGGCTGACGGTTGCCGAGATCATGGCAAATCTCAGTTCCGCAAATTCAGGTGAAGGCTCAGGGCGTCGCCGCCGCCGTGAGGACTGAGTCCTAGATCACCCGCCCGTCCATAGCGTCGTATGTCTCGCGGAGGATATTCTCTCGGATAGAACGTCTGGTACCCGCCGAGCGGGACTGGAACGAACGAGAGGAATCCGGTGAC
>NZ_JASHKR010000041.1 GCF_030056815.1 Rhodococcus sp. IEGM 1379 | reverse complement strand
CGCCTGGTCCGCGACGACATCGCTGCCCGTGTCGACACCTTGGCCGCCCGCCTGACCACGCACTGACACCCCGATCAGCAGAACCCGCACAATCGAAATCTTGAAAGCAAGAAAGAGGACATCGCCGTGAGCACCGTCGAAGTATTCGAACCCGCACTGTGCTCTCGAGATCGCGATCTACCGCCGTGAGCAAGCTGCGATCGACGCCCTACCAACGGAATTGGCGAAACTGCCCACCGATCAGGTCCCACTCAAAGAGGCCAACATCGTCGGTATCGATGCACTGCGGAGTCTCTTCACCACCAACACCAGCCCCGTACCCGCCGCTGCGGCCGCGGCCCCGCAGTCGCTCGGTGATCCGCTCTCATCCCTGATCGACGAACTCGATACCACCGATCACGGCCTGATTATGTGTATGGGCAAAGGCGGCGTCGGAAAGAGCACCATCGCCGCTGCGATCGCTGTCACCCTCCCCGAAGACCTCCGATCACCATGCACGGAGGAAGTGGCTGTCTTCCAGGCGTTTTCGCGGGCCATCGACGAATCGGGCCGCAAATTCGTCGTCGTCGACACGGCCCCGACCGGTCACACGCTGTTGCTGCTCGATGCCACCGGCTCGTATCACCGCGAGATCGCCCGCCAGATGGGGGAGAACACGAACTTCACCACCCCGCTGATGCGACTACAAGACGGAAACGCAACGAAGGTCCTGCTCGTGACCCTCGCCGAAACCACACCAGTCCTCGAAGCCGCTGGCCTGCAAGCGGATCTGCAACGCGCGGGAATTCATCCCTGGGCGTGGGTGGTCAACAATTCCCTCGCCGCTGCCGAACCGACCTCGCCGCTCCTGGAGCAGCGGGCAGCTGGGGAGATCGCCGAAATCGACACCGTCACAGACCGATACAGTCAGCGAACGGCGATCGTTCCCATGCTCGCCGAAGAACCTGTTGGCACAAGCGGATTGGCGACTTTGAGTAGGCCTAGGTAGAATATCCGTGTGGCCACCGCTACCGACGTTTTGGTGGCAATCCCGACATTGCTCGGATTCGTCCTTATCTGGACTATGGCGCTTGGCCTTCAGTCCAGGCGCAGGTATACCGTCGCAGCGACATCTCGGAATCATCACCGATTACCCGAACCGGCTTCGTACCGTACTGATGAAGCGTGGCATGGCTCAACCGATGCCCGCAGCCAAGAAGTACCCCACAGTGCGATGGCAGCCGCGCGGAAGTTTCCTGCGCGGCTGCACAATCTGCGAGCGGATCGGCCCCCGCGAAACGGCGTCACAAACACACAGGGCACTGCGCGGGCGTTCTCCGGATCAAAGCGTTGAGCATATGGCCTGTTGTCACCCTGGATGTTGCAAGGGCTAGATGGTCCGAGTAATCCTGCGAACATTCTTCCTACGCAACGATATTCGTGGCGTTAGGCGCTTCGGAATATCCACTGGTGTGCGGAAGCATCAACTGGTCGTATCGGGTCATGATGTTCGTGTACGTCACTGTTGGCGCATAGGGCCCGGCAACATTCCCCGTCTTGCCGCCCGCCCATAACTTGGCCAGGAAATCCGAAGCCGGGAGCCCTTGAGGGCAACCCGCACAGAATGGAACCACAGTCCGCGCGTCATCGGACGCTAGGTCGAGGATCCACCGGTCATCACCGTTCGGACCAGTCCCGAGAGATCCACGCCAAAGCGGACCCAATGACACAAATTTGTCCACAACGCGCTCTCCGCCAAGTTTCCATTTATCTCTATCAGGGTCAACTTCCGTAGTCCGGTCAACACGTCCCACCGATTCGGTCGTAACGGTTGTATTGACCGAACGCGACGGAGAACCTGCCACACTCGCCCGACGCTTTTCCTCCGATCGCGGCCGGGCGAGTGGCCCGGTTCTTCCTACGGTCTCCTGGTTGTCGTTCGTAGGTAGGCGATGTGGGCTGGGCACTTTGGTCGGGATCACGCTAGGTTCGTAGGACGGACTGGCTGGCTGGGTATCCCACTCGGTGCCACCTCGGACGCCGCGCTTGGGTTCTTCGAAGGTCGGCTAGATCCGCTCGACCACAATCGCGGCGCGACCGAGCTATCTTTTTGTGTCCGAACTAGGAAAGTGACACAGGAATGATGTCGGCCACGATGGTATGAATCAAGCCGTCGCGGATCACGAAAGTTTCCCGGATCTCGACCGTGGCGAGCCTGGTGCCGAGAATTCCGGCATCGAGGAGATACACGGTGGTCACGAGGTCCCCTTCCTCGGTCATTCGCAGGTCGCGGACGCCTTGAATTACGCTGTATTGCACACCGTTGTCGAGGTCAGCGCTCAATTGTGGGCCGGAAAAACCGGTCTGCAGACCTGCTTCGACGCGGGTGGCGTCGGGGGCGAAGTGCACGTCGGTGACGTCGTGCGAAACGAGTGCGTCGATGTAAGCGCGGGCCTGTGCTTCACGCGGTGAGTCGGTCGGAGTCGGCGCGGCGGTTGCGAGCGCACCGCCCGCGAAAATCATTGCTGCCGAGACGGTTGCCGTGAGAGCAAGTTTCCTGAAATGTGTCATGACGACCCCTGTCGATGAGTGTTGATGCAACTCAGTGGCGGATCCACCAATGAGCAGAATGCCGGTGCCTTGACCGGTACGTAGTCTTCCATGACGCCATTGTTCTCGATGATCCGACGGTACGTCTCGACGCCGTCGGTGGGTACCCGGGTCAGTGTGGAGTCGGTCAGAGCATTGACGGTGTAGAGCCCGAAACGTGGTCGATACGAACCCCATTCGTAGTTGTCCGTGATGGACCAGTAGTTGTACCCCATGACGTCGGCGCCGTCTTCGCGGGCGAGTTCCATCCAGTAGATGTGGTCGCTCAAGTGATTCGAGCGGGTGTACCCGTCGGGCCGTGGATTCCCGTTGTCGGTGGACATTCCGTTCTCCACGATGTACAGGGCGAGTTCGGGATATTTACGCGAGTAGCGCATCAGGGCGTCGTACAGGCCTTCGGGTTGTGGTGTGACGTTATAGAACTCGTCGATCGCGGAGTAGGCGGCGGTGAGATTGCTCAGTGCCACGCCGTAGTAGTAGTCGATACCAAGGAAGTCGAGTTTGTCGCGGACTCGATCGGTGAAAACCGAGTCGACGGCTTCGGACACAGCAGGAATGAAAGGGAAGTTGCTGCTGACGCGGGTGCCTGGATCGATGACATGGATGCGGTCGTAGATCGCGCGGTGGACACGAACCAGGGCGTCGAACATTGCGGGGGCCTGGAGGAGAGCGATTCCGCCGTAGGTCAATTCACGTTGTACGTAGACGGTCGGTTCGTTGATCGTGATCCACAGGGCGTCTATGCCGGAGTATCGCTGGACCACCTTCTCGGCATTCGCCAACCAGTCCGCTTCGGTTTTCGGGTTCATCCACCCGCCCTGATCGACAACCCAGCCCGGATAAACCCAGTGATCCAGCGTGATCATCGGCTTCATTCCGCGTGCCCGGATCTGTGCGACGACGTCGTCGTAGTACTCGAATTCGGTGTCGTTCCACGTCTCGGGTGTCGGTTGTACCCGGGCCCATTCGACACCGAAACGGAACACTTTTGCTCCGAGATCAGCTGCACGGTCGATGTCCTCGGCAAAGCGGTGACGGAAGTCGACCGAGTCACCGATCGTGTCGTGTGTCCGGCCCGAGGCCGAATAACGCGACCAGTTGCTGTCCGGTGACGAACCTTCCGATTGGAATCCGGAAGTGGCTACACCCCAGAGAAAGTCATCGGGCAAAGCCGCCGAGGCCTGCGCCGGTGCCGCCACCACCCCGAACGCACAGGCAAATGCGAGCAGGGCAGAGGCAATCGACCTTGACGTGGCTCCCATGACTGGGAGGTTAGATCATACAGGTGTCCAGTCGCATGACTTTCGAGAGATCAGAAGGCCATGGTCATCGGTCCGGGGTTCCACATTCCGGAGCGCCCCACTCGTACCTCGTCGAGTTGAGCCGGCACTGCGTTCGGATCGAGTGGTGTGTACTTCTCGATCGATCCCCAATCCTGATCCCAGTCGTTGTCAAGATAGGACGGTATGGTCTGGGCGCTCAGGAGCAGGTCGATCCACCCGAGCGGGCCGCCGCCGAAGTGGTCCTGCCACGCAGTGGTGACCAACGCGCCGGCATGGTCGGGCAGGATGCGGTACTCGGGAACTTCGGCGATCCCGACACGATGATCGAAGGGGCGTTGGCACGGGAATGCCAGGCCCACAGCCCAGTCCAGCATCACCGGCGCCTGCGATCCGACGACGTCCTGCAACTTCTGTGTCTGCGGAACCCGTGGCGGCGTGACGGCCACCCACTGATCCGTCTTGGTGTCGTTATCGCTGACGACGAGGCGAATGCTGTTGGCCTCGATGGGAATCTGGTCCAGCGGTATCCGAAGGTTTCGCCATGACGGTGACGGCCCGATATCGATCGGAGCGATGCGTCCGAGGATCTCCATGTCGTCGGATTCTCGTGCGGTGCCGTATTCGACCTCGACGTTCTGGCCGTACGTGACGATCTCGTCTTTGTCGACGGATCGAACGCGACCGGCAGCGGCAATGGAGATGATGTCTCCGCGGGTGCCGTTCTCGCCCAGACCGGGAAGTCGGTACCAACCGCTTGTCAGGGTGCCCGGCGCGGGCTGGCCGTAACTGCCCATAACCGGTGTAGTTGCCGGATCCAGGCCGAATGGGAGCGCCACGCTGCTGCCGTTGACTCCGGTTTGCCCGGCGCCACCACCGGTTCCAGCGGAGTTGCCGGTTGTGGTCTCGTCGGTATCGACGGTGTTCGCGCCACCGGTTGCCGACGCTTCCTTGTCGGCGCTGAGGTCACCGGCAACCCCGTTGGGGGCGAATCCAGTGGAGCCGCCGGCCGAAAGTGCTGTCGCGATGTCACCGGAGACCGGTGTCAACATCGACGCATTCGGATCGGTTTCGAGCAGTACGTCATTGGCGAGACCACAGGTTTGGCCGAGTACTGCGTCGACGTTCGCACGACCAACGGAATAGGCGGGATACTGCGTGATCACGCCTTTGGACATGGAAAGCACTTCGAAGAGAACTATGGCCCCGGCGGCGATTGTCAGCGGTGAAATGGCAAGCAAGCGAGCATGCTTCGCGGACGGTTCCTTCCCGACGGTGTAAGGCTCACGGAAGAAGTACCATGCAGCGAGTCCGAGCATCAGCACGGTCAGACCGAGTAGGACGGTGCTCGCGCCGAGTCCGCCGATCGAGACCGGCTTGTCCCACCACGGAACGCTGTAGCTGGAGACGTAGTAATAGCCGTTGCTGCCGGTGAACGCGATCGCCAGTAGGAACAGAACCGCCGAAGCGAACAATGCGCGATTGCGGGGGGAACGCAGAAGCTTGGTCCCTACAGCAACCGCTGTCATCATCGCCAGCACTGCGGTGAGTCCGGCAAAGATTCCGAAGTGGTGGGTCCATTTGGTGGGGGAGAACATCAGCAGCGGCAACGCGCCGATCGTGAGACCGACGACGCGACGCGACGGGCCGGCGGCCAGACCCGGGATGCGGCCACCCTTGCGCAGCATCATCGCGGTGCAGACGCCCAGGCACAGGATCATGACGAACACACCGAATCGGCGGGTCAGGGAACCGTCGACCGAGATGTTGAACAAGTACTGATAACGGAGGTACTCGTCGAACCAGGGCTGGTTCGGGGAGATCGAGTGGACTCGCTGCATTTCGATGACAGTGGCTAGACTCTGATCGCCGAAAGCGGGGATGAGGATCGACAGTCCAGCGGCCAGCAGCGGCCCCACGGCCGCGATATAGCCGGTGGTTCGAGCTCGTTCGATGATGATGCGCATGATCGGACGGATACCGGCGATCAAGGCGGCGAAGCAGATCAGGCCTGAGGGTCCCGCCGTCAGAGTGAATCCAGCGATCAGGATCGCGACGGCGACCGGCAGGAGACGCCTGGTCGCGATGGCTCGTTCGACTGAGCACCAGGTCAGGAGGACGCCGAGTGCAACGATCGGTTCCGGGCGTAGTCCGTTGTTGAAGGGGAGCCAGAAAGCCAGGAACACGAGCGCGCCGGTCCACAGGGCGAGACGGTTTCCGCGGATTGCTGCGCCGAGGCGCGGTGCAACTTCACGACTGATGACGAGCCACGTGGCGATGCCGGCCAACAGTGCCGGCAGACGAACCCAGGGGCTGGCTGTACTGATGTCGGCAAGGAGCCCGAGGATGTTGTAGTACGGAGTTCCGAACGGTGTTTCCGGGACAGCGAACCACCGGAAATAGTTCGACATGTAGCCGGCGTGCTCGGAAGCGCGGGCCATCGTGAACTGGTAACCGTCATCGGTAGTGGTAGCTCCGATGAAGTGCCACAACACCAGTGTTCCGATGACAATGCCGTCGACGCCCGTGAATTTCCACCAGCGCGCGGGGAGAAACTTTCGGCTGCCCCGGCCATCGAGGTTGTCGAGGCGGTGCAGTGCAAAAAGCGAAATGATCATGGTGAGAGCGCCGATGACCATCGCGAGCATCTTGATCGTCGACGGACTCGAGGTGAAGCGGGAGTCCGTCTCGATCGACACGTTCAAACCCGCCGCTGCGGAGTCGAGGTCGCTGAAGACCCCGACTACTTGCGGACGGTAGTCACCGTCGAGAATTCGCGATTCGGATCCGGTGGCGTCGAACACGGTTCGGGTCGGTTCGGAAATAAGTGTGAGTGCGCAACCGCCGGCAAGATCCGCCGCGGGCATCGAGAACAACACCTGATCACGCAGGGTTGCGGTGACGCGAGCGGGCGCGTCAGCAGATTCAGGGGAGACGGTGGTGACAAAACCGAAGCGGCGCGCGTCACCGGCAGAGGTCGGAGCCGTCGACACAACGGTTCCGCCGGTATCCGCCAACTCGTTGATCGACGCACAGGGAATCGACGCCTCGAACCGTATGGGCGTATACGAGACGAGGGGAGCTTCGACACTTGTGGTGGACCCCGACTGTGGCCAATTGACTGTCGCCGTGTCCTGTTCGATCGGCAGGAACGGTACGGATACACACAGGATGCTGCCGAGAATGGACGCGACAATTGCCGCGATCCGAGCTCGAGAATGTCCGGTGGTTCGCTGTGGGTTCGGCACGGCGGGAGGTGCGGTCTTGGCCACGTCGCTGTCTGTCACGACTTTGGACCCTAGCGGTGCGTGACGCGTTTGTTATAAACGCGTGTGTAAGCGATATGTCGTGCTGCGAGAACTTCGACCGGAGAAAGAGTGACGTGTACGAGTTTCATGAGTCCGTTCCACTGGGACCGCTTCTGCGGAAATTGACGACTGCGCTCTGCGCAGCTCTCGGAGTATTCCTGCTCGCGGTCTGCGGGTTCGTGGCGATTGTCGACGGAGATCCGACGGGATATGTGATCGGGACACTGTCCGTCGCCATCTGCTTCGCGACTGCTGTGTACCTGTGGCGAGTTCGCGTGACCATCGACACTGATTACGACGGAGTGGTCGTCGCGTTGAGACCCGGACTGCACCAGTCGTTCGCGTGGTCCCAACTCGAGTCCGCGACTCCGGTTCAGGTTAGTGTCGGATCGGGCATTGGTTACCGGATGACCGGCGCCGGCCGACGGACGATTCTTGCTGCGCCCGGTATCGGAGTGTCGTTCAGGATCCGAGACGGACGTGAAATCACGGTGGCGACGGACCGCCGCGACGACCTGATCGAGCTCGCTCGAAGGCGGACCCCGGACCTGCGCTGAGCGCCGCACGTGGACCGGTGAAAAACAGGGTGCGCCTATCCTGGATAATTGACGTTAGTTCTGTGTTTTCGATCATCGACTACTCAGGCCCCCCGTTTGCGTACGAGAGGAACTCTCATGCTTGCCCGCACCGACCTACGCGGTCGTACCCCATCCACGGCCGAACTTCGCGCCGCGCTTCCCCGAGGTGGAGTGGATGTGGATGCGGTGCTGCATCAGGTTCGTCCCATGGTCGAAGCCGTTCGTGATCGCGGCGCCGAAGCTGCTCTCGAGTTCGGCGAAAAGTTCGACGGCGTGCGTCCCGCCTCGGTTCGCGTTCCGGCCGACGAGTTGGAGCGTGCACTCCGCGAACTCGACCCTGCCGTGAAGGAAGCCCTCGAGGTTGCAATCGAGCGGACCCGCAAGGTGCACGCCGATCAGCGCCGCAAGGACACCGTCACCGAGGTAGTGCCCGGCGGTACCGTCACGGAGCGTTGGGTTCCGGTCGAGCGCGTCGGCCTGTACGTGCCCGGCGGAAATGCCGTGTACCCGTCGAGTGTTGTCATGAACGTCGTACCGGCCCAGACTGCCGGCGTCGGATCGCTCGTCGTGGCTTCGCCGCCGCAAGCTGATTTCGGGGGGCTGCCGCACCCCACGATTCTCGCCGCCGCTGCCATGCTCGGTGTCGACGAAGTATGGGCCGTCGGCGGTGGCCAGGGTATCGCGCTCATGACGTATGGCGGAACTGATACCGATGGCACCGAATTGGTACCCGTTGACCTCATTACCGGGCCGGGCAACATCTATGTCACCGCCGCCAAGCGACTGTGCCGTGGACTCGTCGGTATCGACGCCGAAGCCGGCCCCACCGAGATCGCGATCCTCGCCGACCACACTGCCGACCCGGTCCACGTTGCCGCCGACCTCATCAGCCAGGCCGAGCACGATGTCATGGCGGCCAGTATCCTGGTCACCACCAGCGTGGAATTGGCCGACGCCGTCGACAAGGCGCTTGTCGCTCAGCTCGAGATCACCAAGCACCGCGAGCGCGTGAATACCGCCTTGACCGGTAGTCAGTCCGGAACAGTGCTCGTGTCCGATGTCGCGGCCGGTCTGCGCGTGGTCAACGCCTACGCTGCCGAGCACCTCGAAATCCAGACCGAAGACGCGACGGGTGTTGCGGCTCAGGTCACCAGCGCCGGTGCTGTGTTCGTGGGTCCCTGGGCCCCGGTCAGTCTCGGTGACTACTGCGCCGGATCCAATCACGTTCTACCCACCGCCGGCTGCGCACGCCATTCGTCCGGGCTGAGCGTGCAGACCTTCCTGCGCGGAATCCACGTCATCGACTACTCCGAATCGGCTCTCAAAGATGTTGCCGGACACGTTATTACGCTCGCGAATGCCGAAGACCTGCCGGCGCACGGCGAGGCTGTGCGTCTGCGGTTCGAGGCTCTGCGATGAGTAGTGTTCCCGGAGGATCGATTTCGGTCGACGCACTCCCGATTCGTGAGAACCTGCGTGGCAAGTCGGCGTACGGCGCTCCGCAATTGACGGTGCCGGTTCAGCTCAACACCAACGAGAACCCGCATCCGCCGACGCAGGCGCTCATCGACGATGTGGCCGAATCGGTACGCGAAGCGGCCAAGGAACTGCACCGATATCCCGACCGCGATGCCGTGGCATTGCGAACGGACCTGG
This sequence comes from Rhodococcus sp. IEGM 1379, assembly GCF_030056815.1. GTDB lineage: Bacteria > Actinomycetota > Actinomycetes > Mycobacteriales > Mycobacteriaceae > Rhodococcus_F. The sequence goes on along the minus strand of NZ_JASHKR010000041.1, from coordinate 33,904 downwards.
CTGCGTACCTGTCGAAGCAGACCGGCGTGCCGGTCACCGTCGACAACCTCTGGGCGGCAAACGGATCCAACGAAATCCTGCAGCAGTTGTTGCAGGCATTTGCGGGTCCGGGTCGTAGCGCGATGGGTTTTGTCCCGTCGTACTCGATGCACCCGATCATCGCCGACGGCACTGACACCGAGTGGGTGGAGGTGTTCCGCCGGGCCGACTTCGCGCTCGACGTGGACGCGGCCGTCGACGTCATTGCGGATCGTCGACCGGACGTCGTATTTGTCACCAGCCCCAATAACCCCACCGGGCACAGCATCGGAATCGCGGAACTTCGACGAATCCTCGAGGTCTCGCCGGGCATCGTCATCGTCGACGAGGCGTACGCGGAGTTCTCGGCCGCGCCCAGTGCGATGACCTTGATCGACGAGTTTCCGGCCAAGCTCGTTGTCACACGGACCATGAGCAAGGCGTTTGCGTTTGCCGGTGGCCGACTCGGCTACCTCGCTGCCGCGCCCGCGTTCATCGACGCATTGTTGTTGGTGCGCTTGCCGTATCACCTCTCGGTTGTGACGCAGGCGGCTGCGCGTGCGGCACTGCGCCATGCCGGCGAAACCTTGGGCAGCGTTCATGCGCTCTCGGCTGAGCGCGATCGTGTGTCGAAGGCTTTGGCGGACAGTGGCTTCCGAGTCATCCCGAGTGATGCCAATTTCATTCTGTTCGGAGAATTCACCGACAGTGCGAAGGCCTGGCAGGCGTACCTCGATCGCGGAGTCCTCATCCGTGACATCGGAATCCCCGGATACCTGCGTGCCACAGTCGGACTCGAAGCCGAGAACGACGCCTTCATCAAGGCGAGCGACGAGATCGCGGCCAGTCAACTCATCACTCAAGGAGAAACGGCATGAGCGATCGCATCGCCCGGATCGAAAGAACCACCCGAGAGTCCAGCATCGTTGTCGAACTGAACCTGGACGGCACCGGCATTGTCGACGTCTCCACCGGTGTTCCGTTCTTCGATCACATGCTTACTGCTCTGGGCACTCACGCGAGTTTCGATCTGAACGTGCAGGCGAAGGGTGACGTCGAGATCGACGCGCACCACACCGTCGAAGACACCGCGATCGTTCTGGGTCAGGCGCTCGGTCAGGCATTGGGGGACAAGAAGGGTATTCGCCGTTTCGGTGATTGCTTCATCCCCATGGACGAAACCCTTGCGCATGCTTCCGTCGACGTCTCGGGACGTCCGTACTGCGTACATACCGGCGAGCCCGATTACATGGTGCATTCGGTTATCGGCGGATACCCCGGTGTCCCGTATCACGCGGTGATCAACCGTCACGTCTTCGAGTCGATTGCTCTCAATGCTCGTATCGCCCTGCATGTTCGGGTTCTCTACGGCCGCGATCAGCACCACATCACCGAGGCTGAGTACAAGGCAGTTGCGCGCGCACTGCGCGAGGCAGTCGAACCCGATCCCCGAGTGAGCGGTATTCCGTCGACGAAGGGAAGCTTGTGAGCGTTCTCTATACCTACCTGTTGTTCATCGGCGCCGGAATCGCCGTGGGCGGTGCGTACTCGATGTTCAAGGTCAACAAATTGGCGTCGGGAATTCTTGTGGCCTTGGCGATTTTGGCGGCGGTCGCAGGCGCGCTGCGCATCTGATCGTGGAACGTGAATCATCCCCGGGTTGCATGGCAACCCGGGGATGATTCACGTTCAGCAGGTTAGGAGCCGAAACTCACGAGCGATCCGAGCGAACCTGTTGAGGGTGGTTCCGGAGCTGCGGTGACGGTGAGGGTGGCGTCGAGGGTGGCGGGGGTGCCGATGCCGTTGGACGCAGTGAAGGTGACTGCGAATGTCCCTGCCTCGGTGGGGGTTCCGGACAGGACGCCGGCTTCAGTGAGTGTCAGACCGGCGGGCAATGCACCGACTGCGGTCACGGTGGGGGCCGGTTGTCCGGTGACAGAGAAGGCGTAACTGTAGGGCTGACCGACGACGCCCGCGGTCGGTGCCCCGGTGAGTGTGGGAGCTATTTCGATTGTGATCACCGACACCGTGGCGTTGCCGTTGTTGGTGACGTAGGCGCGGAGGCCGTCGGGAGTGATCGCCACCCCGAACGGCCTTCCACCGACAGGAAGGTTGATGGCGGTGACGGTGTTGTCGGTGGTGTTGATGACCGATACCGTGCCGTCGGTCTGGTTGGCGACGTAGGCGCGTAGACCGTCAGGGGCGATCGCTACCTGGTACGGGAGTTGGCCGACCGTGATGGGCGCGCCGATGACGGTGTTGTCGGCGGTGTTGAGCACCGACACCGAGTTGCTCTCCTGGTTGGTGACGTAGGCGCGTAAGCCGTCGGGCGTGAACGCCACCGATGACGGACCTTGACCGACCGTGATGGGTGTGGGGTTGACCGTGTTGTCGGTGGTGTTGATCACTGACACGGTGTCGCCGTTCCGGTGGGTGACGTAGGCGTGGGCGCCGTCGGGGCTGATCGCCATTGCCCAGGGAGACCCGCCGACCGCGATGGGTGTGGGGTCGACGGTGCTGTCGGCGGTGTTGATCACCGACACCGTGCCGCCCAAGTTTGCGACGTAGGCGCGGAGGCCATCGGGGGTGATCGCCACCCCGATCGGAAAGCTGCCAACCATGATGGGTGTGGGGTCGACGGTGTTGTCGGCGGTGTTGATCACCGATACCGTGTTGCTGCCTCGGTTGGTGACATAGGCGCGGAGGCCGTTGGGGGTGATCGCCACCTCCTGTGGCCAGGCGCCGACCGCAATGGTGGCGGTGACGGTGTTGTCGCTGGTGTTGATCACCGACACCGTCCCGGCACCCCAGTTGGTGACGTAGGCGCGGGTGCCGTCGGGGGTGATCGCCACTCCGGCCGGCTCAGAGCCGACCGGGATCGGCGTGGGGTCGACGGTGTCGGCAGATGCGGTACCGACACCAAGGGTCATGGCGACGGCGAGTGTGCCGATACCGAATGCGGCGGCAGCACGGGACCAACGCTTTTGCGAGTGTGGCCGATCGAGAACGGTCAAAGGAGTTTGTGCCTTCCGGGTAGTCCGCGCCTGCGAGGGGGCGCGTAGCGGCCACGGGAAGGTAACCACCACATTGGAAGATATCCGACATTTCCCCACAGTGCGCCATTTCGCCTTGGCCACAATAGGACATTTCTATTTGGTGCGCCTGGTGACCATAAGTGTCCTTTCTGGGCCGTGAAGTTTGTGTTGTCGCCGCGTTGGTAGCGCTGAATCGCTGTTCTAGGATCTCGAGTCATGACAACTTTTGACGATGCAGTCGTTGCCGGTGTGATCGGCCATATGAACGGTGATCACGGGACCGACAATTTGTCGATCGTTCAGGCTTTTGCAGAGCCGACCGCGACCGCAGCGTGGATGGTGGGCCTCGATTCGGTTGCGGGCGACTGGGTTGCAGACGTCGACGGGGTGGAAAAGGCCGTGAAAATTCCGTGGCCCGAGCCTGCACTGGACCGGCCGAGCATCCGAGTCCAGGTTGTTGCTCTGTGCATGGAGGCGTACGACAAGCTTGGTGTCGAGAGGTCCGAGCACTGATCACAGCGAAGGCTCGAGCACTGGTCACAGCAGCGTCAAGCCTGCCCGATAGAGTTGCGGCATGAGCGCTTCCACGATTGCTGTTCTCGATTACGGCTCCGGCAACCTGCATTCGGCCACTCGCGCGTTGGCGCGCACCGGCGCACAGGTCGAGGTGACCAGCGATCCCAAGGTGGCATTGGCCGCTGACGGCTTGGTCGTTCCCGGTGTCGGTGCGTTCGCGGCATGTATGGAAGGACTGCTCGCGGTCCAAGGCGAACGAATCATCGGTCAGCGGCTCGCCGGCGGACGGCCCGTACTGGGAATCTGCGTCGGTATGCAGATCCTCTTCGAACGCGGCGTCGAATTCGGCGTCGAAGCCGAAGGCTGCGGCGAATGGCCGGGAACCGTTGAGCGCCTTCAAGCCGAGGTGCTGCCGCACATGGGCTGGAATACCGTCGAGGCGCCCGAGTCCAGCACGTTGTTCAAGGGCATCGACGCTGACACTCGTTTCTACTTCGTGCACTCGTATGCCGTGCAGAAGTGGGAACTTCCGCCGTCCGAGCACATCGCCGCCCCGAAGCTCACGTGGGCAGATCACGGCGGAAAGTTCTTGGCCGCTGTCGAGAACGGGCCGCTGTCCGCGACGCAGTTTCACCCCGAGAAGTCCGGCGACGCGGGTGCCGAATTGCTGAGCAACTGGGTACAGAGTTTGTGACCGGCGCCCCCGGCAAGGACAGCGGAGGCGATTTCTCGATCGCTCGTCTCGCGCTGTTCTCTCTCGGCGCTGCCGTGGCCGCGCTGGCGGTTACGACAGTGGTCATCGTCCTGGTGAAACCGTCGCCCGGCGTGGGGCTCGCGATCGGCCTCCTCGGGGTTGTCGCTGCTATCGCGGCGATGGGCGTCGTATCCAAGCGGATGACCCGAAGAGCGTTCGGTGACCCGAAGGACGGTTCGAACTCCTGACCGACTAGGGTTACCGCACGTGAGCCTGGTCCTTTTGCCTGCTGTGGATGTTGTCAACGGTGAAGCTGTTCGCCTCGTGCAAGGAGAGGCGGGAAGTGAGACCGGATACGGGTCGCCCCGCGACGCGGCCCTTGCGTGGCAGAACGACGGTGCCGAATGGGTGCACCTGGTCGATCTCGACGCTGCCTTCGGCCGCGGATCCAACAGTGAACTGCTGGCTGGTGTCATCGGCGACCTGACGGTCAAGGTCGAGCTGTCCGGTGGAATCCGCGACGACGCCTCCCTCGAAGCGGCGCTCGCCACCGGCTGTGCACGAGTCAACCTCGGTACCGCCGCAATCGAAGATCCAGAGTGGTGCGCCCGCGCCCTCGCCAAGTACGGCGACAAGATCGCTGTCGGCCTCGACGTCCGACTGATCGACGGCCAGTACCGCACCCGCGGTCGCGGCTGGGTTACCGACGGCGGCGACCTCTGGGAAACTCTCGCTCGTTTGGACCGGGACGGCTGCACCCGCTACGTCGTCACCGACGTCTCCAAGGACGGCACACTCGCCGGTCCCAATCTCGAACTCCTGAGCCAGGTCTGCGCCGTCACGGATGCACACGTAGTCGCATCCGGTGGAGTCTCGACCATCGATGACTTGCTCGCGATTTCCAGTCTGGTTGACCAGGGCGTCGAAGGTGCGATCGTCGGTAAGGCTCTCTATGCGGGTCGCTTCACTCTTCCCGAAGCGCTTGCCGCAGTTTCCGGTTAGATTCGCCAGATGACTCCACCGCGTGACCTCGACGAACTGCTCGCGATTGCCGGTGGACTGCTCGACGGCATTCACGAACAGTTTGTCGCCGGGGTGGGTTCGCCCAGCGCGGTCCGTAAGGGCTGGAGCGATTTTGCCACCGAAGTTGATCTCGCCCTCGAAAAGCGATTGACGTCGGAGCTGTTCGAGCGCACCGGTATCGAGGTTCACGGCGAAGAATTCGGCGGTCCCGATGTGAATACCGGACTCGTCTGGGTCCTCGATCCCATCGACGGCACGTTCAACTACTCGGCCGGACTCCCTTCTGCCGGAACATTGTTGGCGCTACTCGACGACGGAGTTCCGGTCCTGGGTTTGACATGGTTGCCCCTGATCGGTCATACGTATGCGGCACGGTCCGGCGGCCCGTTGATGGTCAACGGAACCCCGGTCGCGCCGCTGGAATCGACCAATCTGGCGTCGTCGATAGTCGGGTTGGGCGCGCTCAACGTGAACAGTCGTGGACGTATCCCCGGCAGCTATCGACTCGACGTACTGGCAGAAATCAGCAAAGTGTCCTCGCGGATCCGCATCCACGGCAGTACGGGTGTGGATCTGGCGTTCACCGCCGCCGGCATCTTGGGCGGAGCAATCGTCTATGGACATAATGCGTGGGACAACGCGGCCGGGGTCGCTCTTGTTCGCGCTGCCGGTGGTGTGGTCACCGACCTTGCCGGTAAACCATGGACCGTAGAATCGGGTTCGGTGCTTGCCGGCGCACCCGGTGTGCACGGTGAGATTCTCGATATCCTTAATTCGCTCGGTGATCCGCGCGATTCGTCCTCAGGAGGACCAACGTCATGACCCTCGCAGTTCGTGTGATCCCGTGCCTCGACGTCGACGCGGGGCGAGTGGTCAAGGGTGTCAACTTCGAGAATCTCCGCGACGCCGGCGATCCTGTGGAACTTGCGGCGGCCTACGACGCACAGGGTGCCGACGAGCTGACCTTTCTTGACGTCACTGCGTCCACCTCGGATCGTGGCACGATGCTCGACGTCGTAAGCCGCACTGCCGAGCAGGTTTTCATCCCTCTGACGGTGGGCGGCGGAGTTCGCACCGTCGCCGACGTCGATCGCCTGCTGCGCGCCGGAGCAGACAAGGTCAGCGTCAACACTGCTGCCCTTGCTCGCCCGGAACTGCTCAAAGAATTGAGTGAGCGTTTCGGTTCACAGTGCATCGTCCTCTCGGTCGACGCGCGGACCGTGCCGCAGGGTCAGCCCGACACCCCGTCCGGGTGGGAAGTCACCACCCACGGCGGCAAGCGCGGCACCGGCATCGACGCTATCGAATGGGCCGAGCGCGGCGCAGAGTTGGGAGTGGGCGAGATCCTCCTCAACTCGATGGACGCAGACGGCACCAAAGCCGGGTTCGATCTGCTCATGATCCGCGCCGTCCGCGCCGCTGTGCACGTACCGGTGATCGCCAGCGGTGGCGCCGGCAAGGTCGAGCACTTCGCCCCGGCCGTCGAAGCGGGCGCCGACGCAGTACTGGCTGCCAGCGTTTTCCACTTCGGTGATCTGACCATCCCGCAGGTCAAGAATGCGATGCGCGCCGAGGGGATCGTGGTCCGCTAGTTTTTCGGTTTATTCGGCGCGGACGCCGTCGAACATCAACCGAGTGATTGCCTGGTTGAGTGCGGAACAGTTTACGGGCGTTTCTGCCCGTAGACCTTGAATTGCGCTGGCCAGCATCATCCCGTTGATCGCTTGCGCGGTGTTCGTGACGTCGAGATCGGCGCGTAGGTACCCGCAATTGACTCCGTGATGGAGATAACCCGCGGTCAGGGCCGCGGATTGGTCCAGCAGATCGAGCATCCGGCGGGTGAGATCGGCGTCGACGCCCGTTGTCTCGAACAGCAGCACGCGCGGAATACGGGGGTCGTCGAAGAAAATGCGGGGGAGTGCTTCGGCGATGCGAGCTACCTGGGCACGGTAGTCGTCCAACGTGTTGGCTGCGTCCGGTGCATTCTCGGTGGCAAGTGCGCCGATGATCTTGGCGATCAGATCGTCGATGACGTGATCGATAATGTCGCGTTTGTTCTCGAAGTATCGGTAGAACGTGCCGTGCCCGATGCCGAGAGTTGTTGCTATGTCGGCAATTCCGGTGGCGTGGTAGCCGCGCTGGGCGAAGCACTCGAATGACGCGTCGATGATTTCGCGGCGCAACTCTGCCTTTTTTCGTTCTGCGCGGGTTATGGCCTTCGTCACGCCTGGAATGATACCGTTTTCCGTAACGGAATGATGCGTCATTTTCTGATGTGCGGTTCACGAGAGGGAAATTCTCTGATGGCAGTGCAGTACGACGCAGTAGTGGTCGGGGCAGGCTTCGGCGGAATGGGTGCGGCCATTCAACTCAAGAGGCTGGGCTTGGACAAGCTGGTGATCCTCGAGCGTGAGGACGACCTGGGTGGAACTTGGCACGTCAACCGCTATCCCGGACTGGCCGTCGACATCGCGTCGGTCACCTACTCGTACTCGTTCGAGCCCAATCCCAACTGGTCCCGACTCTTTGCGCCGGGTGCTGAACTCAAGAAGTACGCCGATCATGTTGCCGACAAATACGACCTACGTCGACATATGAGCTTCGGGGCGGTGGTCAACGGAGCGCGGTGGGACGAGGACGAGTCGCACTGGGTTGTGGCAGTCGAAGGCCAACCTGACGTCACTGCGACGTACCTTCTGACGGCAACCGGCTTTCTGTCCCAACCGCATCGTCCGGACATCTCCGGTATCGACGATTTCGGCGGCAAGATAATCCACACCACGGCGTGGGACGACACTTATGATCTGGCTGGAACCAAGACGGCCATCATCGGAACCGGCGCTACCGCAGTGCAACTCATTCCGGAAGTCGCGCGGGTGGCACAAGAGTTGACCGTCTATCAGCGCACCCCGATCTGGGTCGTTCCCAAGCTCGACGTACCCATTCCGTCGGCGGTGCAGAAGCTTTTTTCGCGAGTTCCGTTCACGCAGCGGATTGCCCGCGCCGTGAGTTCCGGGATTCTGGAAGTGATCATGGTCAGTGCGGTCTTGCACTACAGGCAGTTCAAACTCGTCAATAAGTTTGCAGCAGCGCTTTCGCGTGCATTCCTCCGATCTCAGGTGCGCGACAAGGCGTTGCGCAAGCAACTGACCCCGGACTACGACTTCGGTTGCAAGCGACCCACCTTCTCCAACAGTTACTTCCGTACGTTCACCAAAGACAACGTGCGCCTCGAGACCACGTCGATCGATCACATTGCGTCCGACGGAATTGTCACTGCGGACGGCCGCAAGACGGAGATCGATACCTTGGTTCTGGCCACCGGGTTCAATCTGTGGGATGTCAACTTCCCGGCAATCGAGGTGATTGGTCGCGAAGGACGCAACCTCGGAAAGTGGTGGCGCGACAATCGGTTCCAGGCATATGAGGGAGTTTCGGTACCCCATTTCCCGAACTTCCTCACCCTCGCGAGTCCGTACTCGTACAGTGGTTTGTCGTACTTCACGACCATCGAATCGCAGATGCAGCACATGGAGAGACTCTTCGGTGAAGTGAAAAGACGTGGGGCCGAAACATTCGAGGTCACCGAAGCGGCCAACGCCGAGTTCCTGGATCGGATGACCGAGAATTTGGCCGACTCGGTCTTCTACGGTGGCAGTTGCCAGACCGCGCGAAGTTACTACTTCAATCAGCACGGTGAGGCGGCGATTCTGCGGCCGACCTCCACCCGGAACGCGTTTGTCGAGGCGAAACGCTTTCCACTCGAGGACTATTCGATTTCGTAAAAGAGCAGGTCTGTGAAGTGCAGTCTGCGGAGTGCGGGTCGCTACGCAGACCTGCGCATTCACCGTGCCGATTTCACTCCGATCGGCACCATTACGACCGGATACTTGCTTTGCCGGGTCAAACGTGACGCGACGGAACTGTGCATCATTTGGCTGATCGCAGAAATGGGGCCTCGTCGCGGCGATCCGACCACGATGGTGAATGCGTCGTACTTGTCCGCCATTGAGAGTATGACTTCGGCGGGGTCGCCATGTTGGCAGTCGTACGTCCACGAGCCTTTATGAGACTCCAGTGCCGCACTCGTATGCTCACGTTGCCTCGTCATCTCGGCGCGGAAGCGGTTCTCGAAGCGAGGCGAATCCGTTTCGACGGGCATGTCCTCGGGACTGATGCAGTGAACGATATGGAGCGATGCGTCTTCCTCGCCTGCGAGTGACAGTGCAAATTCCAATGCATCTTCGCTGGAAGATCCCGTGCCGATGCCCAGGACGATATGGCGATTCTGAGTGCGATCGGTGCTCGGACTTTCGAGATGGAACGTGTGCTCGGGGTGCGGACCTTCGTGATGGTGCGACATGTCGGATCCTCCTTCACTGCAACTCAACTTCGATTTTACGGCGAATAGTTGTGAACCTCTCGACAAAATCAAGGCGGTGAGAGCGGGATCTCGACGATCAGTGTCGTCCCGGTTCCGGGATGGCTCTTGATCTCCATCCGGCCGCCGAGAGCTTCGACGCGGTCCCTCAAACCGGTGAGTCCGGATCCTTTCGCGGCGTCGGCCCCGCCGACGCCGTCATCACGGACGGAGACCTCGAGCGTCGCTCCATCGGTCTTCGCCCGTACCGACACTTCAGATGCACACGCGTACTTGGCGGTGTTTGTCAATGCTTCTGCCACAACGTAATACGCGGCTACTTCGGTAGATTCGGGCACTCGCGGTTTCAGGTCCAGGTCAAGATCGACGGGGACGCTCGAACGCCGTGCGAGTGCCTTGAGGGCCGGGCCGAGACCTCCTTTCGACAGGATCGGATGTATTCCCCTCGAAATCTCCTGTAGGTCCGCTGAAACGTCCACCAGCCCCGTCACGATGTCGGAAATCTGCTTCTTGAGTGCAGCAGGTTCGGACGACGCCGACGCCTCGGCCGAGCGCAGTGCGAGACCTAGGGAAACGAGGCGCTGTTGCGCGCCGTCGTGCAGATCGCGTTCGAGTCGCCGTCGAGCGTCGTCGGTGGCTGCGACGATCCGGGCACGCGACGCGGTGAGTTGCGCGTGGGTTTGGGCATTCGCGATCGCGGTCGCCACGAGGCCCGTGAAGTCCGCAATGCGAGACTCGGTATCGGGTGGCAGCGGTTCGGGGTATGTCGACCCCACAAACGCAGCACCCCACAAATTGCCCTCGACGACAATCGGCACCCCGACTACGGAGCGGATGCCCAGGTCTCGGATGAGCGCCGCAGTGGAACCGGCGGCATTGTCGTAACTGTTCAGGCGGGCGGCGCGACCGAACCGAAACACTTTTGTCGCGACGTTGTCGCCCTCCAATGACAAGTGTGTGCCGACCGGCGTCCACTTCAGACGAGGTTCGGCCCGGTTCGCGATCAGAGTTGCACCGCCGTCGGACTCGAACCGACACAATGCCGTGCTGTGCCCGCCGAGGATCCGGGACAGTTCTTCTGCCACCGCTGCGAACACCTCGGCTTGGTCGGCACCTCGCGCGACCAACGTCGCAACGCGTCGTAACGAGGCCTGCTGCTGTGCAAGCACACGGAGTTCGTCATGGCTTGCCTTGATGATTCGTTGAGCCACGCGGCGTTCGGTCACGTCGCGCCCGGCGCCGTAGAGCTCGCTCCGGTCCGGTACCGTATTCCACTCGATCCAACGTTCGGAGCCGTCGCTGCAGATGAATCGGATTTCGAATTGAGCGACGGGTTGTCCACGGGCCAGTTGGTCGAGAGCCTCGTGACTACGACTCCGATCCGCTGGATGGACGAAGTCCGAGAACGGTCGCGACATCAGCTCCTGGATCGGATATCCCAGTGCCTTTTCGAACGCCGGATTGATACGCCGGTAGGAGCCGTCGAGTCCAGCGATGCAGAGGAGATCGGACGAGAGATCGAAGAACCGTTCCAGATCCCTGCGGCTTTCCTCCAGAGCGTGGTTGATCTCCTCGCGGTCGCGCGTCGCCCGCATCAGTGCCTCCAAGGTGGGCACAACTCGCTCTCGCAGTCGTTGCAACGTCTGCGTCGTAGTCTCGGTGGGAACAAGCAACGTGGCACCGTCGGCCAACGGGATCGCGCAGCGGTGCTGATCTGACGCGATTGTATCGAGCTCGAGATTCGCGAACGGCAGCCCGAGGACCTGAGCTAGGTGTAGCGCGGCCCGGTCCATCGCGGTTCTCGTGTTGCCGGAACGCAGCATGAGGTGAGCAAGCTCGGCTCCGAGGTCGGCCTCCTGGCGGCGTTGATCTGCCTCGTCGGCACGTGATCGGGCGACTGCGGCGAGGGTGTTGACCAGTAGTGCGACGGCCAGGAAGACAGTGACGGCTATCCAGTTCTGGGCACCTGCAGGGACTAGATCCGGGGGCCAATTGCGAAAGTAGTCGAAGGCCAGAGCACTGACCACCGACGTCACCACCGCCAGTCCGAAACCCCACCCGATGGAGATCACCAAGACTCCGACCAGGTACACCACCCCGAAGGCTTCGTCGGGAGCGACCCGCCTGAGCAAGATAGCCAGAATCGACTCCACCACGATGAAAGCAGTCGCAACCGCGATTCCGAGCGCCAGTCGTGGGGCGGTCGGGCGCATCAACCGAGACAGCAGTCGCGTCCGAATTGTGGCGCCTGGCTCGGACGCCGACGGACCTTGAATCGCTGATCGTTTCCACATCATGGTGAAGTACTCACACCGATCCGGTCAGCGTGCCTCGAGGAAGGTGATCACGGCCAGGACCCGTCGGTGGTTTTCGCTGGTCTCGGTGATCCCCAGCTTGGTGAGAATGCTGCGGACATGCTTCTCCACCGTGCCCTCCGCGACGCAGAGAGTATGAGCGATGCCGGAATTCGAACGACCCTCCGCCATCAACGCCAGTACTTCCCGTTCCCGCGCACTGAGCCCAGCAAGCGGGTCGTTGCGTCGGCGAGCAGACACCAATTCCTGGACCAGCGCTGCGTCCACGACCGTCGCGCCCTTGGCTATCCGCTGGAGGGTCTCGACAAAATCCTCTACGTCGACGACGCGGCTCTTGAGCAGGTAGCCAACCCCATGGCCACTGGCCAGCAGTTCGATTGCTTGCTCGACATCGGCGTGTGCAGACAGGACCAGGATGCCGGTCTCAGGGAGTTCATCACGGATTACTCTGGCCGCGTCGAGTCCCTCGGTGGTCTGGGTCGGCGGCATCCGAATATCGACCACCACCAGATCCGGTGACGTGGCTCGGACGACCTTCAGGAGCTGTACCGCATCGCCCGCCTGTCCAACTACGTCGATACCTGATTGCGTGAACAGGCTCGCCATTCCCTCACGGAGTAAGACGTCGTCCTCGGCCAGGACTACACGGAGTGGCAACCTGACGCGATCACCGGACTGGGCCGGTCCTGCGCGCAGGCGGTGATTGTCACTGCTGATCTCGGAGGTCATGGTGGACTTGTCAACTGCGAATCGAATTCGGTCATGCGCGACTCCGAGATACCAGGTTTACGACTGATCCCAGGTCAACGGCTGAGCGGTCGCCCAAACGTCACCGGGTCCACGTACTTCGAGCATACCGAGCGCACGGTGGTACATACCTGGTACAGATATTGCCGGTACGCAGTGGGCGACGATCGCAGTGCGGATCGGACCCGTTCGGTCGGCACGGTTCGGGCGTTCAAGACGGCTGCAATGTGCAAGGTGGGGCTGACCGGTACGTCAGATGGGTGTCAGCGGTGACGACATCCGTCCGTCCGTCGACAACCCTGGAATAGCAGATGCAATTCCAGGAGGCAACATGCTCACATTCCAACTCTTCTGCCTGGCTTTCATGGCCGGCGCCTGAAACCCGTTTGCCCATCACACTCCATCAAGACCCACTCTCACTTCCGCGGCGTTGATCGGCACTTCCGCGACGGTGCGGGGCACAGCCTCGATAGTGACAAGGATGGCGATAATGACGACGAATTGGACGACCAAACGAATAATCGGTACACGATCTCACTTAGAGTTCATTAACGTATTCGACGATGAGTCGCTCGAATCGCAGAGCGGAACTATTCGAGCGTTCAAGAAATGGGCGCTCGAATTTTTGACTGAACCGCATCCGGATTTGGGACGTGCCGGTCCCGTCTGTCCCTTTACCGGTCCGTCGGTGGATAGGAAACTCTTTTGGGCCGGGGTTGCAGATGAAATAAATATCGATTTCGACTCTCTGTCAGCGATAGCAGAAGATATGGCGGACATATACCAAGAACTGCCTCCCAGTGAGGGAAAGGATGCAATATTTCGGGCAATTGTGGCGATTTTCCCGAACATTTCCGACTTCAATGTCATCGAAACAGTTCAGCTTCATGGAAAGTCGAAATTCGTCAAAAATGGGCTGATGTTGGGTCAGTTCTATCCGGGATGCCGCCAGCCAGGCCTGTGGAGTGAGGATTTCAGGCCGCTCGATTCTCCCTTGCCGATGCTGGCAGTGAGGCAAATGGTCAGCACTGACTATCCGTTTTTGGCAACTCGATCCGAATGGATGTCTGCGTACTTGAAGAAATTCGCGCCGACCATGCCGTCGCCGGCGCGTGCATATATCGTCGCGAAGATCACTTCTTAGCGGAATTCTGCTGCCGAAAATTTGGTATCGAGATGAAGTTAACTCAGCACGATCGGAAATGATTTCTATGGTGCGAACTGATGGAGATAGCTGGGATATCGTCAGCAGCGTTGGACTGACCGCGTTGTGGGTGGCGATGTTTCGGGCGTTGGAGACGGCTGCAGACCCTTCTTCGTTGAACAACACTCCATTCTTCCCGGGCTTCATGGGGGTTCGAACCAAGTTCTACGACGAGTTCTTCTTGTCGGCTGCGGCGGCCGGAGCGTCCGGGGCGGTACTCCTTGCTGCCGGTTTGGACGCGCTGCCGTATCGCCTCGATTGGCCGTCGGGCACAACAGTCTTCGAGGTCGACCAACCCAAGGTTCTGGAGTTCAAGCAGGAGGTATTGGATCAACATGGAGCCAGCACAAAAACCGAGCGGCGATCGGTGTCAGTCGACTTACGTGACGACTGGCCGGCTGCTCTGGAAGCCGAAGGCTTCGACCCGGTAAAGCCGACAGCGTGGTCGGCGGAGGGCCTGCTGCCGTATCTCCCTGGCATAGCACACGACTTGCTGTTCGAACGGATCGATGCGCTATCGGTTCGGGGTAGCCACCTTGCCGTGGACAATTTTGTCGCCGGAGCTGATACTCAGCGCTTCGCAACGATCACGTCGAAGTACTTCGGCCAGAGTGTGTTCGGAGATATCGATGTGTCCGCATTGCTTTTCGACGACGAGCGGGCAGAGCCCGCGCAGTGCTTGACGGAGCACGGTTGGTCGGTGACGCGTGTCAATCCCTTCGAGTTGGCGGTGGTATTCGGACGACCGGTGGAAGAGCTCCCGGCGGAACTCGCGACCATGATGAATCAAGCAATGTACGTGACGGCGGTGAAATAGACTGTGACTCCCAATTCCCTTCCCTCAGAGCATTTTCCGCTTTCATCGGCACAACACGGAGTATGGTTCGTTCAACAACTGTCTCCGAAGGTTCCGCAGTGCATCGCGCAGTACGTGGAGTTTCACGGCGATCTTGATCTCGATCTGTTTCGGACGGCTGCTGTAACTGCTGGGCGCGAAGTGCAATGGGCGTTCCTGCGACTGATCGAGGTGGATGGGGAACCTCGTCAGGTTGTCGACCAATCTCTGGACACTTCAATAGGATTCATCGATTTTCGTGGCAAGTCCGATCCGATGGAGGCCGCGCATTCGTGGATGCGCGAGGACTATACGAGCGAAATGAACCTGATGCGCGACCGCCTGATCGCGACGTCGATTCTGCAAGTCGGCGACGCGGACTACCTGTGGTACGGCCGAGGTCACCATGTCGTACTGGATGCATATGCCGCGATGACGATGGTCAACCGCATTGCTGCGTTGTACTCGGCGGCGATTGAGGGGCGCGAACCCGAACCCAACGCCGCAGCCGATCTGCGCACCTTGTATGAAATCGACAGTCGGTATCGCGATTCGAGTCGATTCGAGTCCGACCGTTCGTACTGGATCGAGAAGCTCGCGGGACTGGCCGAAGGTGTGAGTTTGGCTGAGCGAGAAGCACTCCCGTTGGTTACCGACACATTGGTGGCCACGCCATTCTCAGAGGACACGGTTACGCGGCTGATGGATTCGGATCAGCGGGGGAGTGGTACGTCCACTGCCACAATGATCGCGGGTTTCGCCTGCTACCTCTCGCGGATGACTGGCCGGAGGGACGTTCGCGTGGACGTCCCCGTGTCAGCGCGTACCACCGCGGTCCTGCGGCGCTCGGGAGGGATGTTCGTCAACGTCGCGCCATTGCGGATCGAAGTTCGCACCGGAGATACGGTCGGCGAGTTGATCGAACGTGTTCATCTCGAACTCGTGGGCGCACTGCGGCACCAGCGAGCCAATCTTCACGAAGTGCTCCGCAGTGTCGGTGGCGGTGGGGCCCCGCACAGGAGTGCGGCACCGATGGTCAACGTGATGCTCTTCCCTCAAGAAATCAACTTCGGTCCACTGACCGGCGAGTTTCACGTCCTGACTTCCGGACCGGTTGGGGACCTGCTGGTCAACGTCTATCAAAGTGGTACACCGGCAAAGACTTTTGTCGAGTTTCGGGGAAACTCGGGCCGCTACCGCGACGACGAACTGACGCTGCATCACAAAGGATTTGTTTCTCTGATCGAGGAACTCGTGGCTGCCGGACCGGGTACTCCGTTAGCTGCCATTCATCCGAGCAGCGCAAGGGAAGGTGAGCGTCGACTGGAGGAGGCCCGACAGTTGGACTACTGGCAGCGCACTCTGTCCGGACTGCGTGGCCTGTTGGAGTTGCCGTTGGATCGGCGACGTCCGAATCGGCGGTCGCGAGGTTCGGGTAGCGTGTGCGTCCATCTCGGCGAGAAGTTGTTTGGTGGTGTTAAAGCTTTTGCAGCTGAATATGATTCAAGCATTTTTACGACAATGTATGCCGGGTTAGCGGTGCTGCTTGCCAGGCTGAGCGGGGCCGAGGATATTGCGGTGGGTATTCCAGTCTCCGACGAGGCGGAGAATGCTGCCGACGCTGTGGTGATGAGGACTCTTGTCGATCGGGAGCTTTCGTTCGCGGATCTGGTGCAGCAGGTAAAGCGTTGCGGACAAGGTGCATTCAGTCATACACAGGTGTCCTTCGAACGGGTCGTGGAGGCGCTGGAAATCGATCGATCGTCGGTGTATTCGCCCCTTGTCCAGATCGTTCTCGGATGCGAAGAACCAGTCCCCACGGGAGTGCCTGGTGTACAAGTGACCGCCCCCGACGGCTGGCGCCGGGCCGCAGGCTGTGACCTGCAAGTTGCGGTGAAGGAGGAGTTTGCAGCGTCCGGTCGAGTGCCGAACCTGTCCGTGGATCTGACGTATGCCACCGACCTGTTCGATTCAGCGACCATGCAGGGATTCGCAGATCGTCTCGTGCACATTCTTGCGCAAGGAACAGCGGATCCGTCGGTGCAGATCAGCGACATCACTGTGCTCCTGCCGCAGGAGCGTGAGCGATTGACGCCGGTGAGCGGCGGGGCACCGATGCCTCCGCTGACGTTGCCGAAATTGTTGGCGGCGGCAGTCGAGATGGATCCCGATGCGGTTTCGGTGGTGTCAGGTGATCGAGTATTGACCTACCGAGAACTCGACCGACAGTCGAATTGTTTGGCCCACTCACTGATTCGTCGCGGTGTCGGTCCGGAGTCATGCGTCGCATTGGGGATGCGGCGGTCGACCGAGTCGGTTCTGTCCGTGTGGGCGATCGCGAAGGCCGGTGCTGCATTTGTCCCGGTCGATCCGGGGTATCCGTCGGCTCGGCTCGAACACATGCTGACCGACTCGGGCGCAGTGCTCGGGCTTACAGTCTCGGATGCGTTCGACGAGTTGCCTCGGACGGTGCCGTGGATGGTGCTGGACGACGATGCCGTCGAAGCGGAGGTGTCGGGATCAATTGCCACCCCGGTGACCGACCGTGAACGGACGGCGCCTCTGAAACTCGACCATCCGGCGTATGTGATTTACACGTCGGGGTCTACGGGTGCACCCAAGGGGGTGGTGGTGCCGCACCGGGGGTTGGCCGACCTGGTCGCCGAACAGCGCGAACAATTCGAGACTGATCCCGGCGCACGAGTATTACATTTTGCGTCCCCGAGTTTCGACGCGTCTGTGTTCGAAATGGTGTGGGCATTCGGGTCGGGTGCGCGATTGGTGATCGCGCCTCCGACGATATTCGGTGGCAACGAGCTTGCGGAACTACTTGATCGTGGCCGCGTCACCCATGCGGTACTGACACCGTCGGCATTGACGTCGGTCGATCCGGCGGGGCGCGAATCGTTGCGATGTCTCGTGGTGGCGGGCGAGGCGTGTTCATCGGACCTGGCCCTGCGTTGGGCGCCGGGGCGAGCGATGTTCGACGCTTACGGCCCGACAGAGTCAACGATCATGGCGAATGTCGGGGCCCTGGATGTGTCGGGGGAGCCGGTCACGATCGGTGGCCCGATCCGAGGCGTCGAGGAGGTCGTACTCGATTCACGCCTTCGTCCGGTGCCGATCGGAGTGGCCGGGGAGTTGTACCTGGCGGGTCCGGGCCTGGCGCGTGGTTACCGGAATCAATCGGGTCGCTCGGCTGCCCGATTCGTGGCTGATCCGTTCGGGGTACCGGGATGTCGTATGTACCGCACCGGAGATGTGGTGAGGTGGCGGCACGAACGGGCGGGAAGTCTGACTCTCGAATATGTTGGCCGAACCGACTTTCAGGTCAAGGTTCGAGGTTTCAGGATCGAGCTCGGCGAGATCGATTCGGTTCTGACCGATCATCCGCACGTCGGTTTTGCGGTGACTCGCAGTCGTGCCGGACCTGCCGGAGACCCTGTCCTGGTGTCCTATGTACTCCCGAGTGACAGCGAGGGCGTCGACGTCGCCGAGCTGCGAACCTACGTCCGTTCGCTACTGCCGGAATACATGGTGCCCGCTGTAATTTCAGTGCTGAACGAGCTTCCACTGACCCCGGTAGGCAAGCTCGACATCAGTGCCCTGCCCCAACCGGATTTCGAGGCGACAAGCACAGAATTCCGGTTGCCGCGAACCAATACCGAGGAATCCGTCGCCGGCATCTTTGCCGAGATGCTCGCCGCCGATCAGCTCGGCATCTACGCAAACTTTTTCGACCTCGGCGGTAATTCCTTGATCGCAACCAAGGTGGTGGCGCGGATCAACTCGGCGTTCGGCGTGAATATCGG
This sequence comes from Rhodococcus sp. IEGM 1379, assembly GCF_030056815.1. Classification (GTDB taxonomy): domain Bacteria; phylum Actinomycetota; class Actinomycetes; order Mycobacteriales; family Mycobacteriaceae; genus Rhodococcus_F. The sequence goes on along the minus strand of NZ_JASHKR010000041.1, from coordinate 15,324 downwards.
TGTGCGGGATCTGTTCGACGCGCCCACCGTCGCGGCGCTTGCGGCCCGAATCGAGTGCGTGGGACACACGTCGGCCAGACCCGCACTGACTGCGGGCGAGCGCCCCGACAGGGTTCCGGTGTCACTGGCTCAACAGCGCATGTGGCTTGTCAATCAGTTGGACACCTCGTCCTCCGCCTACAACATTCCCATCGCACTGCGGTTGACGGGCGAATTGGATACGGAGGCGTTGCGAGCTGCGCTTACCGATGTTGTCGACCGCCACGAGACGCTTCGAACGGTGTACCCGGCATCAGCAGCGGGGCCACTGCAGGTCGTTGTGCCGACCGATCAGGTGGTTGCCGAACTCCTTCCGGTAACAGTGCCGGACGGGGCGTCACTGCAAGAGCAGATTGCTGACCTTGCGGGTGCAGGTTTCGATGTCAACGATGAGGTCCCGGTGCGGACGGCGTTGTTCCGTATCGACCAGCACGAGAACGTGCTGGTAATGGTGGTCCATCACATCGCAGCCGACGGCTCGTCCATGGCGCCGCTGGCACGGGACGTGGTGGCCGCGTACACCGCGCGCATGCATGGGCGAGCACCTGGCTGGGTGCCGACCGCGGCAAGTTATGCCGACTACACGCTGTGGCAGCGCAGCATTCTCGGTAGTGAGTCCGATCCTGATTCCCTGGCCGCGGCGGAGTTGATGTATTGGCGGCAAACGCTGGCAGGAATGGCCGAGTCGACGCCGTTCCCGACAGATCGACCGCGCCCGACCTGGCGGTCGGGGAGAGGAAGCAGCGTGCGGTTCGAGCTCGGCGCGAGCTTGCATCGTCGGCTGGGAATATTTGCGCGCGACCATGATTCGACGATGTTCATGACGTTACATGCGGCGCTGGCTGTTTTGCTGAGCAGGCTGAGTGGGACTTCGGACATTGCGGTAGGTACCCCGATTGCCGGACGCGGTGAGGCTGCACTCGACGAGATGGTGGGCATGTTCGTCAATACCGTGGTGCTTCGGACGCACGTCGAGCCAGGGTATTCGTTCGAGGATCTTCTCTGGCACGTGCGGGAGTGCGATCTCGGCGCCTTCGCCCATGCTCAAAGTCCATTTGAGCAAGTGTTGGAAGCCGTCGATCACGTGCGGTCGACGGCTATTTCTCCACTCTTTCAGGTGATGATGGAGTTGCGGAACACCGAGCCGCCCAATCTGATCTTGCCTGGGCTGGAGGTGGAGGTTGTCGATGTTGATCTTGACGTTGCGAGGTACGACCTGCATGTGAGCCTCGCCGAGAAGTTCGATCCCGGCGACGGTGCCCCATCCGGAATATCAGCCGCCTTCGTCTTTGCCGTCGACATCCTCGATCCGGACACGGCTCACAGTTTCGCGGACAGATTCATTCGTATCCTCGAGGAGGTGGTGACTGCGCCGTCGACACCGGTTGCGGATGTCGGATTGCTCTCCCCGGAGGAATTGCTGGAACTGACTGCTGTATCGGGTGATTCGTCTGTGCCCGGGGCGTCGTTGCTGGAGTTGCTGGCTGCGGGCGCCGTGAATCGGTCGGCGATTGCGGTGGTGTGTGGGGAACGGCGGTGTACGTACCGGGACCTCGACGAACAGTCGAATCGTTTGGCGCGGTTGTTGATCGGACAGGGCGTCGGTCCGGAATCGGGGGTCGCGGTTGCGCTCGGGCGGTCGGTCGAGTCGGTATCGGCGGTGTGGGCGGTAGCTAAGTCGGGGGCATCGTTTGTACCGGTGGATCCTCTCTATCCGGCCGCCCGAATCCAGCACATGCTAACCGATTCGGCTGTCACGGTCGGGATTACGCTCTCGGAGTGGCGGGATAGTTTGCCGGGTTCGGTGCGGTGGCTCATTCTTGACGACCCAGTTGTGGAGGGTGCATTACAGCGGGAGCCTGTGCTACCGATCAGTGGCGCGGAGCGGACAGCTGAACTCGATATCGATCACCCCGCGTATGTGATTTACACGTCGGGGTCGACGGGTGTGCCGAAGGGCGTGACCGTCACACATCGCGGGTTGGCAAATCTGTTGGCGGAGCAGTGTTCTCGGTTCGAATTGGGTCCGGATTCGCGAGTGCTGCATGTTGCATCCCCGAGTTTTGATGCTGCCGTGTTGGAACAGTTGTGGGCGTTTGCGTCGGGTGGGCGGCTGGTGATTGCGCCGTCGTCGGTCTACGGCGGCGGTGAGTTGGCGGAGATCTTGTTGCGCGAGAAGGTGACTCATGCGGCGCTGACGCCGGCGTTGTTGGCGACGGTTGATCCGGCCGGGCTCGAGGATCTCGGGACGATTGTGGTGGGCGGCGAGGCGTGCCCTCCGGAGTTGGTGACGCGGTGGGCGCCGGGTAGGCGGATGTTCAACACCTATGGTCCGGCGGAGGCGACGATTCAGTCGAATGCCGGAACGCCGATGGTGGCTGGTGAGGCCGTGACTGTCGGTGGGCCGATCTGTGGTTTCGCGGAGAGCGTGCTCGATGCGCGGTTGCGGCCGGTGCCCGTCGGAGTTGTGGGGGAGCTGTACCTGGCGGGCCCGGGGTTGGCGCGTGGCTACCGTAATCGGAGGGGTTTGACGGCGTCGCGGTTTGTCGCCGATCCGTTCACGGGTTCCGGTCGGCGGATGTATCGAACCGGAGATGTGGTGCGGTGGCTGCGGCTTCCAGGCGGGGGCCTGACCGTCGACTATGTCGGTCGTTCGGATCTGCAAGTCAAAATTCGTGGTTTCCGTATCGAGTTGGGTGAGATCGAATCGGCGCTGTCGGCCTGTCCGGGGGTGGCCCGGGCGGCGGCTGCGGTCCGTCGCGACGCGGGGAGGGGTGACCGATTGATCGGATACGTAGTGCCTGAGCCCGGTGTCGACCTGGACGTTCGCGCAGTGCTCGGTGGTGTGGGCGAGACATTGTCTCCGCACATGGTGCCCGCGACTGTGATGGTGCTCGAGTCTCTGCCCCTTACCTCGAACGGGAAGCTCGATCGTGACGGGCTGCCGGCACCGGACTTCGATTCCGGCAGAAACACATTCAGGCCGCCGGTCGCCGAAGTGGAGATCGTTCTGGCGGGATTGTTCGAGGAGGTGCTCGGAGTTGCCGAAGTGGGCATGGAGGATTCGTTCTTCGCTCTCGGTGGGGACAGCATCATGTCGATCCAGTTGGTCTCGCGGGCAAAGCAGGCGGGAGTGAATTTCTCACCGCGGGACGTCTTCGAGCGCAAGTCGGTGGCAGGTTTGGCGGAGGTCGCTGCCGTCGGTGAGGGAGGGGGGACTGCGGCGTTGGAGGAGTTTGCCGGTGGAGGTGTCGGAGAGGTTCCGGTGACGCCGATTGTGCACTGGCTGCTGGAACGAGGTGGGTCAGGGTTCGGCCGCTTCTCGCAGGCGGTGATGCTGAGTCTGCCGGTGGGGATCGACCGGCCGACATTATCCGGCGTCGTCCAGGCGGTACTTGATCGGCACGACATGCTGCGGGCGCGGCTGTCCCGGAAGCCCGATGCGAGCTGGTCGTGGGAGGTGTTGCCGGCCGGAATGATTCGAGCCGACGCTGTTATCCACACGGTGCCGATTGAGAGGAGCTCCGAGTTCCGTGAGTTGGCGGCGGCAGGGTTGAATGCCGCAGCGGATCGGCTGGATCCGAACTCCGGGATCGTGGTGCAGGTGGTCTGGTTTGCCCCGGTCGAGAGGCGCGATCCGGGGCGAGCGCTGATAGTGGTGCATCATTCGGCCGTCGACGGGGTGTCGTGGCGGGTGCTGGTGCCGGATCTGGCGACCGCGTGGGCGCAGATCGACGCGGGCCAGGAACCCGACCTTGCCCCGATCGGAACGTCGATGCGTAGATGGGCGCACGGCCTGGTTGATGCGGCCCAGGAGCCGGAGCGGATCGTGGAAATCGATGTGTGGCGGAAGATGGCCATGGTGGACGACCCGGTGATCGGGTCCAGACCACTGAACTCCGTTGTTGACGTGCACTCGACGGTGGAAAGTATTTGCGTGGAGTTGCCCACCGACGTCACGGAGGCGTTGTTGACCACCGTTCCCGAGGCGTTCCATGGCGGTGTGGGCGACGGACTGCTGGCCGCGCTGGCAGCGGCTGTGACGACGTGGCGGCGCGATCGCGGAGTGAACCTCGACGACGTCCTGATCGGTCTCGAAGGGCACGGACGTGAGGAAAGCGTCGTCCCGGGTTCTGATCTGACTCGTACGGTCGGTTGGTTCTCCACGGGCTTCCCGATGCGACTTGATCTTTCCGGAATCGACCTCGAGGAAGCGTGCGTCGGTGGCCCGGCGGCCGGAGCGTTGGTCAAGTCCGTCAAGGAACAGCTTCTTGCGGTTCCCGACCACGGGATCGGGTACGGCTTGCTGCGGTATCTCGGCGAGAGCACCGGATCGCAATTGCGGGATCTTTCGACACCGCACATAGCTTTCAACTATCTCGGCCGTGTGGCGACCGAGCTTCCGGAAGGCGTCCCGGTGGCCGGATGGATGCCGGTCGACGATGCGGGCCAGCTCAGTGGTGCTCAGAATCCGGACATGCCGGTGTCCGCGGTGCTGGATATCAACGCCATGACCGTCGGCAGTGGGAGCGCGCCGCGATTGCGCGCCACGTGGTCGTTCCCCAGCGGGGTGTTGACTGCGGCCGAGGTGGAAGAACTAGCCGCGTCGTGGTGCGAGGTGTTGACCGCATTGACCAGGTACGCCGGTACCGACGGGGCCGGGGGACACACTCCGACGGACTTCGACCTTGTTGCCCTCGGTCAGGCCGAGATCGAAGATCTCGAGGATCGGTACCCGACAATGAGCGACGTCTGGCCGCTCTCGCCGCTGCAGGCCGGGTTGCTATTTCATGCACTGGTGTCCGCGGAGTCGGTCGACGCCTATGTTGTGCAATTGGTCGTCGAACTGCGCGGGCACGTCGATCCGGAGCGCTTGCGCCGCGCCGCGCAGATGTTGCTCGATCGGCATGCAAACCTGCGGACCTCGTTTGTCCCGGATGCAGAGGGTGGGCCCGTGCAGGTGGTCCTGAACGACGCGTCGGCACCGTGGAAGCAGATCGACCTGTCCGGCCTGGACGACGACTCACGGGATCGTGAGTGGGATCAGCTGATGGCAGATGACTGGGCGGCGGGGTTCGATACTGCCCGTGCCCCACTACTGCGCTGGATGCTGGTCACCACCGGACCGACCCGCTATCGGTTGATGCTGACCAACCACCACCTGCTGCTCGACGGCTGGTCGACGCCGCTGCTCTTGCGCGAGTTGTTGTTGCTCTACGCCGTGGAAGGAGGTACGGCGGCGTTGCCGAGGCTGTTCCCGTACCGGGATTATCTGGCGTGGGTCGAGCGGCAGGACGTAGAACGGTCTCTCGGGGAATGGATGCGGTTGCTCGGTGACGTCGACGGACCGACCTTGGTTGCTCCGCTCGAACCGGGGCGTCGATTTGCCGAATCACGTGACGTGCGAGATGAATTGACCGACGAACAGACGAGTGCGCTGACGGACTTTGTGCGGGCCCGAGGAATCACCCTCAACACCGTGGTCGAGATGGCGTGGGCGATTATCTTGGGCGCGTTGACGTCCCGGGACGATGTGACATTCGGTGCGACGGTTTCCGGGCGACCCCCACAGATCGAGGGCATCGAATCGATGATCGGTCTGCTTGTCAACACACTGCCGGTGCGCGTGCGGCTCGACCCCAACGAAACTCTCGGCGGACTACTCGACCGGATTCAGGCGGAGCAGGCCGCGTTGCTCGATCATCACTACGTCGGTCTCGCTGATATCCAACGGGTAGCCGGGCCGGGAGCGGTCTTCGACACGGTGACAGTGTTCGAGTCCTATCCGGTCGATCGCGCGGGACTCACTGCGGATACCGACATCGCCGGGATGCAGGTAATCGACGTGAGCGGCACTGACGCCGCCCATTACCCGATCAGTTTGATTGCGCACGTAGATACAAATCTGAACCTCAGAATCAAGTACCTCCCCGAACTCTTCGACCACGACACGATAACGGAGATCCTCGAGCGGGTCCTGCGTGTCATCGAATCCGTCGTCGCCGACGCGACATTGCCACTCGCCAAGTTGGATCTGCTGTCTCCGGACGAATTCGGTGAGTTGTCATCGGTGTCAGGTGGTCCCGCCGCTCGCGGCCGTGTGTTGCCGGAGTTGTTAGCTACCGGCGCTGAGAACCGGTCTGCGATCGCGGTGGTGTGTAGGGATCGACGGTGGACGTACGGGGAACTCGACGAACAGTCGAACAGGTTGGCACGGTTGCTGATCGGCTGCGGTGTCGGGCCGGAGTCGAGTGTGGCGGTGGCGATGGCGCGCTCGTTCGAATCGGTTGTGGCGGCGTGGGCGGTGACAAAGTCGGGCGCGTCTTTTGTGCCGGTCGATCCGTTGTATCCGGCCATCCGAATCGGGCATATTGTTTCCGATTCTGCTGTGGTGGTGGGAATTACGCTGTCGGAGTGGCGCGATCGGTTACCCGATTCGGTCCGCTGGCTCGAACTCGACGACCGGACGGTCCGGGTCGAGTTGACAGGGTTGGCGGCAGATCCGGTGACCGACGAGGACAGAGTCGCGGCACTGGCACTCGATCATCCGGCGTATGTGATTTACACATCGGGGTCGACGGGTGTGCCGAAGGGTGTGGTGATTACTCATCGCGGTATGGCGAACCTGTTGGGGGAGCAATGTTCTCGGTTCGGTTTGGGTCCGGATGCGCGGGTGTTGCATGTTGCGTCGCCGAGTTTCGACGCTGCGGTGTTCGAGCAGATGATGGCGTTCGGTGCGGGGGCGAGATTGGTGATCGCTCCGCCGTTCCTGTACGGCGGCGGCGAGTTGGCGCAGTTGCTCGATGACGAGGGTGTGACTCATGCGGTACTCACGCCGACAGCGTTGGCCTCGATCGACACCACTGCGATGGATGCCGCTTCGGGGAAATCCGGGCGCCGCTTGGCGTCGCTGCAATGTCTGATGGTGGCGGGAGAAGCGTGCCCGCCGGAGTTGGTGGCGCGATGGTCTCGGGATCGCGTGATGTTCAACCTGTACGGGCCGACGGAGGCGACGATCTGGTCGAATGCCAGTCCGCCGTTGGTCGCAGATGGCCTGGTGACAGTCGGTGGCCCGATACGCGGCTTCGAGGAGTGCGTGCTCGATTGCAGGTTGCGTCCGGTGCCCGTCGAAATGGTCGGTGAGCTGTATCTGGCCGGTCCGGCGCTGGCGCGTGGATACCGCCACCGGGTTGGGCTGACGGCGTCGAGGTTTGTGGCAGATCCGTTTGCTGGTTCCGGTCGCCGGATGTACCGAACCGGGGATCTGGTGCGGTGGCTACGACGCTCGGATGGGACCCTCACTCTCGACTACGTCGGTCGGTCCGATCATCAGGTGAAGGTTCGTGGTTTCCGGATCGAATTGGGAGAGGTCGAATCGGCTCTGATGAATTGTCCGGGCGTGTCTCGGGCGGTGGCCACCGTCCACAGCGACGGGCTATCCGGTGACCGGTTGATCGGGTACGTGGTGGCGGAGTCGGGGGTAGATGTCGACGTTCGGGCAGTCCTCGCGGTCGCCGGAGAACAGTTGGCCCCACACATGGTGCCTGCTGCCGTGATGCGCCTCGATTCTCTTCCCGTGACACCGAACGGCAAACTCGACCGCGCTGTGTTGCCGACGCCGGACTTCGGTACCGGGCGGAGCAAATTCCATGCGCCCAGAACTGACATGGAAAAGGTGTTGGCGGGATTGTTCGAGGAGGTGCTCGGACTCGAATCAGTGGGGGTGGACGATTCGTTCTTCGCACTCGGCGGCGACAGCATCATGTCGATCCAATTGGCGGCGCGAGCAAAGCGGACCGGAGTGGTGTTCTCGCCGCGGGATGTCTTCGACCGCAAGTCGGTTGCAGGATTGGCGCAGGTTGCCGTTGTCGGCGATGAGGTGGAGGCATCGACGTTGGAGGAGCTTGCAGGCGGCGGCGTCGGGGTAATTCCGTTGACACCGATTTTGTCCTGGCTGCTCGAACGAGGTGAAGCGGGCTTCGGCCGCTTCTCGCAGGCCGTGATGCTGGGACTGCCGGCACATATCGATGCGGACGGTCTTCGGCGCACAATTCAAGTGTTGCTCGACCACCACGACATGCTGAGAGCGCGGTTGCGCCGGAATGAGGCGACGCGCGGGGAATGGACGTGGGAAGCGTTGCCGGAAGCAATGATTCGGTCCGAGGGCATCATCACTCGGGTGTCATTGGACGTGCCGCTGGGAAGCCCGCAGTTCCACGAATTAGCATCGCGAGAGTTGGATGCCGCAGCGGAGCGGCTGAATCCCGCTGACGGGATCGTGATGCAGGTGGTGTGGTTCGATCCTGCTGAAGAGGCCGAGCGGGGCCGAGTGTTGATCGTGATTCACCATTCGGTGGTCGACGGGGTGTCCTGGCGGGTGCTGGTGCCGGATCTGGCGACCGTGTGGGCGCAGATCGAGGCCGGGGTACAGCCGGAACTCGCTCCGGTGGGAACCTCGATGCGCCGGTGGGCATACGGACTGGTCGAGGCGGCCCACCGACCGGAGAGGATTGCCGAACTCGATATCTGGCGAGCGATGGCGGCGGACGATTCGATGATCGGCTCTCGGCCACTGGATCTCGAGATCGACGTGGCGGCCACTTCGGAGACGGTCGAGGTCGATGTGCCCGCAGACGTAACCGAATCCTTGTTGACCAGTGTCCCGGAGGTATTTCACGGCGGCGTGGGCGACGGACTGGTGGCCACCTTGGCGTTGGCGGTGACGAAGTGGCGGCGTGAATGCGGGGCGGATCGGGGGGACGTGGTGATCGGTCTCGAAGGGCACGGACGCGAGGAAGGTGTCGTCCCGGGTTCGGACTTGACGCGCACTGTCGGCTGGTTTTCCACGACTTTTCCGGTACACCTGGATCTTTCCGGTATCGATCTGGACGACGCCTACGCCGGCGGCCGTGCGTTGGCGACGCTGGTTAAGTCGGTCAAGGAGCAGCTCCTTGCGGTTCCCGACCATGGGATCGGGTACGGCTTGCTGCGGTATCTCAATAAAGCCACCGGATTGGTGTTGCGGGACCTGCCGGTGCCGCAAATCGCGTTCAACTATCTCGGCAGGGTCACCGCAGGAATTTCAGCAAACGGGAGTGACAGCGGCTGGGTACCCGTCGACGATTCGGGCAGCCTTTCGGGTGCGCAGAATCCGGACATGCCGGTACCGGCGGTGCTCGACATCAACTCCCTCACCATCGACGACGGCGTTCGGCCGACACTGCGGGCGGTCTGGTCCTTCCCACGTGGGGTGCTTACCGCTGAGGAAGTTGGCGTGCTGGCCAGATTGTGGCTCGAAGCCCTTTCCTTGCTGGCAACCTATGCCGCGCAACCTGGCGCGGGCGGGCATACGCCGACGGACCTGAGCGTGGTCACGCTCGGGCAGGCCGAGATCGAACGCCTCGAGAACCGGTATCCGGCGCTGAGCGACGTCTGGCCGCTGTCTCCATTGCAGAAGGGGTTGCTGTTCCACGCCTTGGCTTCCGATGCAGCGTCGGCATCCGAAGCTTCGGTTGATGCTTACCTGGTGCAGTTGGTCGTAGAGTTGCGTGGGCATGTCGATTCGGCGCGATTGCGCCGAGCCGGTCACATACTGCTCAACCGTCATCCGAACTTGCGCACTGCATTTGTCGCAAACACCGATGCCGGCCCGGTGCAGGTGGTCGAGGATGACGTCGAGGCCCCGTGGTCGGAGATCGACCTGTCCGGATTCGCAGACGAAGCACGAGGTCGGGAATGGGATCAACTGCTGTCTGCCGATCGGGCGACGCGGTTCGATCCGGCTCACTCCCCGCTACTGCGCTGGACCCTCGTCACCATCGGGCCGGATCACTATCGGCTCGTCCTGACCAATCATCACCTGCTGATCGACGGCTGGTCGACGCCGTTGCTCCTGAAAGAGTTCCTGGTGCTCTATGCCACGGAGGGCGACAGCGCGATGCTACCTCCGGTCCGTCCCTATCGGGATTATCTGGCCTGGCTCGCCGAGCAAGATACGACGGCGTCTCTCGACGCTTGGGTTCGAGCTTTCGACGGGGTCGCCGATCCGACGTTGGTGGCGCCGGCTGATCCCGGCCGTCGATATTCCGAATCACAGGTTGTAGCCGGCGAACTGACCGAGGAGCAGACCGCTGCCTTGGCAGGTCTTGCGCGGGCCCGGGGGTTCACCCTCAATACCGTGATTCAGACGGTCTGGGCGATCATCCTGGGCGAGTTGACTTCTCGAGACGATGTGACGTTCGGTGCCACGGTTTCCGGGCGGACCCCTCAGATCGAGGGCATCGAATCGATGATCGGACTGTTCGTCAACACACTGCCGGTACGGATTCGTCTCGACACCACCGAGACGCTGGGGCAGCTCCTCAACCGGATTCAGTCGGAGCAGGCCGAGTTGCTCGATCACCACTATGTGAGTCTGGCTGACATTCAGCGCGTCGCCGGGCCGGGAGCAGTCTTCGACACGATGACGGTGTTCGAGTCCTACCCGATTGATCGCGGAGGCCTCACCGAAGATACCGATATCGCGGGCATGCATGTGGTCGGTGTGAGCGGTGCTGATGCTTCGCACTATCCGATCGGCCTCGTCGCGGACATTGATACGACATTGCACCTGAGAATCAAATACCTGCCCGAGATCTTCGACCACGCCGCGATGGAAGAGATCCTGCAGCGGGTCCGTCGTGTGCTCGACGCCGTCGTCGCAGACCCTGATCTGACCCTGGCACAACTGGATCTGCTGTCACCGGAGGAATATCGCGAGTTGACATCGGTAACGGGTGGTCCGGCTGTGCCGGGGCGGGTGTTGCCGGAGTTGTTGGCTACCGGGACCGAGAACAGATCTGCGATCGCGGTGGTGTTCGGGGATCGGCAGTGGACCTACGGCGAGCTCGACGATCTGTCGAATCGGTTGGCGCGGTTGCTGATCAGTCGCGGTGTCGGTCCGGAGTCGTCTGTTGCGGTGGCATTGCCTCGATCGTTCGGTGAAGTCGTTGCGGCGAGAGCGGTCGCGAAGGCTGGGGCGGCGTTTGTGCCGGTGGATCCGCTGTATCCGACCGCCCGAGTGGAGTACATGCTGAACGATTCGGCTGTGGCGCTGGGTATGACGAACTCGGAGTGGCGGGGTCGGTTGCCGGGGTCGGTTGAGTGGTTGGTCGTCGACGATCCGGTGACGGAAAGTGAGTTGCGGTTGGCCTCGGCTTTATCGGTTGACGATGTGGACCGGACGGCAAACCTGGAGCTCGATCATGCGGCGTATGTGATCTACACGTCGGGTTCGACGGGGGTGCCGAAGGGTGTGGTGGTCACCCATCGTGGGTTGGCAAATCTGGTGGCGGAGCAGTCTTCTCGGTTCGGGTTGCGCCCGGATTCGCGGGTGTTGCACGTTGCGTCACCGAGCTTCGATGCTGCCGTCCTGGAACAATTGTGGGCGTTTGCGTCGGGCGGACGGTTGGTTGTTGTGCCGCCCACGGTCTACGGCGGGAATGAGTTGGCAGAGATCTTGTTGCGGGAGAAAGTGACTCATGCTGCGTTGACACCGTCATTGCTGGGGACGGTAGATCCAGCGGGGCTCGAGGACTTGAAGACCGTGGTAGTCGGCGGCGAGGCTTGTCCACCGGAGTTGGTGGCGCGGTGGGCACCGGGACGCCGGATGTTCAATACCTACGGTCCGGCCGAGGCCACAATCCAGACTGATGCCGGCGAGCCGTTGGCCGCGGGCGAGAAGGTGACGATTGGTGACCCGACGTGTGGGGTTGGCGAGGTTGTTCTCGACGGCAGATTGCGGCCGGTTCCCGTCGGTGTGCCGGGGGAGTTGTACGTGGAGGGTCCGTGTTTGGCACGTGGATACCGCAATCGGGTGGGGCTGACGGCGTCGCGGTTTGTCGCTGATCCATTTGGTAGCTCGGGTCGACGAATGTATCGGACGGGTGATGTTGTCCGATGGCTGCGGCGCCCTGGTCATGGTTTGGCGCTGGACTATGTCGGCCGTTCCGACCTACAGGTGAAGATTCGTGGTTCTCGTATCGAGCTTGGTGAGGTCGAATCGGCACTCTCGGCGTGCGAGGGCGTGACCAGGGCGGTCGCCGCGGTTCGCAGTGATGCTAGCGGTAGTGATCGATTGATCGGCTACGTGACGCCTCGGCCAGGCGTCGTTCTCGACTCGGTGGCCGTCCGTTCCTTTGTGGGGGATCGGTTGGCTCCTCAGATGGTCCCGGCGACGGTGATGGTGCTTGAAGATTTGCCGCTCACGGTCAACGGGAAACTCGATCGCAGTGCGCTGCCTTCACCGGACTTCGACGCGGGCCGGGCAGTGTTCCGAGAACCGGGCGAGGCTACCGAATCAGCGGTGGCAGCCGCGTTCGCGGCCGAACTCGGTACATCGCGAGTCGGTGCGGACGACAATTTCTTTGCCCTCGGTGGGAACTCGTTGATGGCGGCGGGTGTGGCTGCGCGACTGCGTGAATCAATTTTTGCCGATGTGCCGGTCCAATGGGTCCTGACGCATTCGACGCCCGAGTCCTTGGCTCACCGAATCGCAACCAGCGGCGCTGGGCCGGCTGAGACCGACGGCGCCGATTCCGCACTCGCAGTATTGCTTCCGTTGCGTACCAACGGGAACCGAAATCCGCTCTTCTGTATTCACCCCGCAATCGGGCTGGCCTGGTGTTTCAGTGGATTGGTGCAATACGTCGACAACGACCGGCCGATCTACGGAATCCAATCACCGGCACTGACCGATCCCGAACTGCACTACGACTCGCTCGACGAACTGGCCGAACGCTACGTCCGCGAAATCAGGTCCGTACAGCCCCACGGGCCCTATCACCTGCTCGGTTATTCGGTGGGGGGTCAGATTGCGCATGCGATGGCGGTCCGACTCCGGAGCGAGGGTGAGGATGTGGGCACGCTCGCCATGATGGACAGTCGCTTGACGGACGGAAGTGAGCCGATAGCCGAGAAGCCGTCGATCGCACGGTTGGTCGCAGAGTTCGGTGCCGTGGATCAATTCGAAGCCGGTGAAGGAGTGACCGCGGAACAGGCGGCGGAGTTGTTGCGACACAAGGGTGGACTCTTCGCATCACTGACGTCGGCTCATCTCGAGACGTTGTATCGACAGTACTGCGATCTCGTCGATGGGGCTCTCGCGCACCAACCGCCACTGCTGGACATTGCTGAGCTTCTCTTCTTCAGTGCAACAACAGATTCCGGTGACGAACAAGGTCTTGGCACTCAGCCCGGTGCTGTGAGGTGGAAGGACCGCATCACCGGTGAAGTACTCGAGTATCGAATTCCCACCCGGCATGAGGAGATGACCGGCCGGCAAGGTCTGGCTACATTGGGCCCGATCCTCAATCACCATTTGAACGGACTATATGGTGACGTCCGAGTAGGGCATGTGCTCAGACACCCAGGGAAATACGAATTCCATGAGCAGTAGCACGACCGCGACAACGAGAATGATCGCCAGCAGGGCCTTTACCGGTCGGGGGCCGGGGAGCGCGCCCCAGAGGTAGCCGTACATTTATCGCTCCTGCAATGCCGCGGGAGTATTGCCCGAGGACTTCGAGATCGTTTCGACGAGAACAGCATGCACGATCATGCGTTCGGTATTCGAGTACAGCGGATGGCACGTGGTGAGCGTCAGCATACTTTCCAGCCCTAGACCAGGCTCGACCCAAGGGATGCCTGGCAGCGGGTTGACGACGTCGATGTCGCCGGGCATGGTGATGTGGCGCCCGAGGACGTGAGCGTAGTCGCCGTTGGAGACGCGATCGACCTGCTCGGGGCTCAGGCAAGCTTCCGCCTCCGCGCGCCGTTCGGTCGAGGCGGAGTCGAGTGGGACCACCCGATAAGTCATCCATTGGAACTCGGTCTCCACGACGACGGCATCGCACGACTCGAGTTGATCCAAGTGCTGGAACACCGCACCGGAACCGATGCGATGCCCGGCGAGCGCGAAGTTTCCCGCTTCGCCGGGCATCTGCGTGTCCGGGTAGTGGCCGGGGCCAGTCCGCAGATCCTCGTTGCGTGTGCCCTCGACGACGGCGTACGCGGAGTCGAGGGTGGGGAGGTGCACGCGCGCGAACGACTCGCCGAGCACCGGGACCAGCGGGGCAACCGGATCGTCACCGGTCGGCACGGGGTCTTTGCCCCAGGATTGCTCCAGTTGGGTGTTGACCTCGTCCTGCAGTCGCCCAGAGACGATATTGGTCCAGTACGCCTCATAGATGACGAACAGCAGGATGACGACCCCGGCCGTGAGGAGCAGTTCGCCGATTACCTGGCCTGCGCCGGGCCGACGACTCCCTGGAACCTTGGTATCGCTCACGGACCGGGGTCTCCTCTTCACAGATCTATCGAACTAGCTGACGTGTCGAACTGGCGCCGTATCGAACTAGCTGCCCGCGTTGATCGTGGCGCTTCCGGTGCCGCCGAGAAGATCGTAAAGGAGTACGGACAGGCGACCGAGGCCGTCGATTGCGGCAGAACCGGTGGTCTCGATGCCTTCGATGATGATCGGAAACGGGAGGAATGACATGGTGTTTCTCCTTCGAGGGGTGGGCCGCGGGGGCGGCCGCGAGACAGATACGTCGTGACGGTGAAACAGGGCGGGTGCGACCAGGTGTAGGTCGCACCCGCCCTGTTTCGGTATCCGGTTAGGAGTTACTCCTGGCCGGGTGCACGCTTGCGGTTACGCAGGGTGAGCCATGCGCCACCGCCGATCAGTGCCAGCGCCAGACCGGCGAGCCAGACGACGTTCGCACCGGTTACCGGCAGAGACGGCGACTGATCCGGCTTGGCCTGAGCCTGGGTGTCCGGAGCAGGCTTGCCCGGAGCACCGTTGTGTCCACCACCGTTGTTGCCGGGAGTGTTATTGCCGGGAGTGTTGTTGCCGGGAGTCGACACGTCAGTGTCTGGTCCCCCGGGTACTTCAGAGCCCGGCCATGTCGGGAGTTCCCACGGCGGCAGCGGGATCGGGATCGGAATGATGATCAGCCCATTGCTGCTGGTTTTGTTCTCGAGTCCCAGAACCACCGACTCGTTTGCTTCGCCGGTTAGCTTGACGGAAGCTCCGGTCGGTTCGCCGTCGATCTTCGCGACGTCTGCGGATCCGGTCTTGACGCCCCAGATCACTTCACCCCACTTGACGTTGGTGACGTCAGTGTGAGCACCGGTTTCGGTGAAAGTGATGTCGGTGTTCAGCGGGAACTGGACCCGGCCGTCGATGACGGCTGCGTCGCACTGGGCGGTCGGAGTGACCGAAGCGCCCGGCTTGACATCGAGAAC
>NZ_JASHKR010000040.1 GCF_030056815.1 Rhodococcus sp. IEGM 1379 | reverse complement strand
CGCAGCACAGGTACCCTGCGCGCAAAGCGCTACGTGGCCGCGTCGATAATGTGAACGAGAACGTGCAGGACACGACGAACAAGGAGTAGGTCATGGCAACTGAAGTGGAGTCCGGTGACCTCGTACAGGCAGCCGACCATGCGGGTCCGTGGACGGTAGTCGAGGTTCGTCAGGGCATGGCCTTGCTCGAACACGGTGACGGGCACAGGCTGTCGCTTCGGACGACATCCCTGACCGTCGTGCGTAAGGGCGGTGGGAAGAAAATCGCCCCCGCTGAAAGTGCTTCCGACGACGGCACATCACCGACACTGTTCGACTGAACCTTGCGTTCGGTTAGGCCTTCGGTTCGACTAGTTTTCAACTCCCGAAGACGTCGTCGACCCGTTTTCCGAAATACTCGGCGATGCGAAAAGCCAATGACAGGCGTGGGTCGAAATGGCCCTTCTCGATCGCGAAGTCGGCGAACGTCAGGGTTCTCGGATCGTCGGTGGTTCGTGCGGCGAAGGTGCTCAGAACAAGTGTTGCCGCCGATCCGATTCCGATGATGGTGCTCCACCTGGACGTGGTGCTCAGGCGTGCCTACATTATGCGTCGTTGAACGGGGTGGCGTATCGAAACGTGCCCGTCTGATGGGTAGAGAGTGTGCGGATCTGAAAGTGGTTTCCCCACTCGGCTTCCGGAGACTGGATGCCTACCTCGGCGCTGGTGACAAAAACGAAACGTGGGTAGTGCTCGGTGCTGCCGAGTAGCGCGAGGAGTGGTACGTCCAGAGCGTCGACGGCGCCGATCACCGCGTGCATCAATGCCGACCCAACCCCGGGTTCCGATGACGAAGCCGACGATCTCAGCGAAGACCTCGGCGACCAAGGACAACTTCGGGAGATAGTGTCGGAATCGGTTTGGGCCTCCGACGGGCTATCAGCCCGGAACTCTCGGTTGATCCTGTGGTCGATACCGTGCGGGAAATCCTGTCATCTCGGTAGTGGACGAGTGCCACATCTACGAAGTAGGTGCCTCAAGGCTGAGGACGACAGCTAGTCTCGTGTGCGCTGTCGTTCAGAAGCGCCCGCAACATTCCGCCCATCTCGACAACCGCGGCGCGTGCCGTGGCACTGGGGCCGACTATGTTCACGAACCCGTGGATGAAGCCCGGGTAGCGGCGGCTCACCACACGAACTCCGTTGTCCCGCAGCTTCTGTGCGTATGACTCGCCTTCGTCCCGAAGTGGGTCGAATCCTGCGGTCACCACTATTGCCGGAGGAAGGCCGCTCAGATTCGGTGCGCGCAGCGGTGACACCCAAGGATTCAGTGGATCTGCGTTCACGCCGAGAAAGCTTCTCTCGTAAAAGTTGATGTTTGCTGTCGTGAGGAAGAATCCCTCGGCGAAGGTTACTCGTGACGGTGACTTCTCGTGAAAGTCGGTGGCTGGATAGATCAAGAGTTGAGCCGCCGGCAATTGATGGCCGTCGTCACGTGAGCGGAGTGCGACGACGGTAGCGAGATGCCCTCCCGCGCTGTCCCCGCCCACTGCTATGCGCGCGGGATTTGTGCCCAACTCCGTCGCGCGCGTCACGATATCCCGGTACGCAGCGTAGGCGTCGTCAACTGGTGTGGGGAAGGGGAATTCGGGCGAGAGGCGATACTCGACCGAGACTATGCGGGCTCCCGACGTTTCTGCCAGCAGTCGACACGGAGCGTCGTGTGATTCGATGTCACCTTGTACCCAACCGCCGCCATGAAAGAACACCAGAAGCGCACCGGATTCGTGGGTGGGTATGTAGAGGCGTGCGCGTAGCGACCCGTCGGCGCCCCGGACAAGAATGTCCTCGGTGTGAATGGGGGTCGGCTTACCCGCCATCATTTTGGCTGTTCTCGCCAGTTCGGCGCGGGCTGCCGCGAGTGCATGAGCTTCGGATGAGAGTGCAGGTCTCGGGCGTGCCTTGGACAGTGTCAAGAGCATGTGAGCGTCGGGGTGGAGTGTGAGTCCGTCCTTCTGTACGGGCGGGCCGGTGATCCGCCGCCGGACCATCGTGGGCAGCGCGAACGCGGTTGCGACCAAGCGTGCTTCGGCCCGATCTCGAATTGTGCTACGAACAGTGTTCTTTGTGGATTCCGGCACGGGCGAACACTATCAATCGAGCGGCTGTCTGGTCTTGATTTCGACCCGCAGACATTGCAGCGTTGGAGGAGAAGCTCGTAGGGTAGGTCATGCCCTCACTTCGAGAACTGTCCATTACACGTGTCGAAAACACCTATCTGGTTCGGTGTGGACACGCCAATTGGGTTCTTGTAGAAGAGGGTTCTGATCTGACGCTGATCGACGGCGGGTATCCGGCCAACGGCGGTGACGTGGAACGGTCGATCGAGCAGATCGGCCACGTCACCGAGGATGTTCGGTCGGTACTCGTCACCCATGCCCATGTCGATCACATCGGCGGGATCGCGGACATCCTTACCCGTCATGACATACCGGTGCTGATGGACCCGTTGGAAACGGCTCATGCCAGGCGCGAGTATCTGCAGCAACTCGGACCGGCAAAGATTCCGCTGCTGTTGTGGCGCCGCGGCGCGCCGAAATGGCTGTTCGAGGTGATCGGTGCCGGCGCATTGAAAGGCGCGAAACTACCTCAGGCACAAGCATTTACGGAAGGTTGCGCCCTGGATGTTCCGGGCGGCATCATCCCCATTCCGACGCATGGACACACCGACGGGCACAGTGCGTACCTGGTTCCCGGTGCGGGAGTGATTGCGTCGGGAGACGCTCTGGTGACGGGCCACGCGACGTCACGGGTGGCGGGCCCGCAGTTTCTGGTGTGCCCGTTCAACCACGACCGGACTGCGACGGACGAGGCTCTGGGCAACATAGCGGCAGCACCCGCCGGCGTTCTGTTTCCCGGACACGGACCGGCGTACGAGGGAACAATGACAGCAGCGGTGGAGCAGGCCCGCGAAGGCCGGACGAGAATGAGGCCATGACTACCCTTGAAACGGTCGATCGTGGTGAACTGCAAGGATTTCTCCATCGTCCTGATAGTGATCCGATAGCAACGTTGGCTCTCACCCACGGCGCTGGAAGCAACTGCGACACAGTGTTGTTGAAGGCAGTGGCCGAAGGCTTTGTCGAAGCCGGAGTGCAGGTTCTTCGGTTCGATCTGGCATTCCGGGTACGCCGGCCGAAAGGTCCGCCGCACCCGTCGCGTGCTGCCGAAGACCGGGCCGGGATTGCGGAAGTTGTTGCAATGCTTCGTAGTGATTACGCCACGGTCGGTCCGCTCCTTCTCGGCGGGCATTCGTACGGTGGACGACAGGCGTCGATGCTTGCCGCCGAGAATCCCGGTCTGGTGGACGGGTTGATATTGCTGTCCTATCCATTGCATCCGCCGAAGAAGCCGGACAAGCTGCGTATCGAGCATCTTCCACTGCTCCGCACACCGACTGTGGTGGTTCATGGTTCGAAGGACGAGTTTGCAACTACCGACGAAATGCGGTCGGCACTGACTCTGATCCCGGCCGAGACGAAGCTGGTCGAATTCGAGGGAGCCAGGCACGACCTTGCAGCGGCCAAGTTTCCGGTGGTCCCGCAGAGCCTCGCAGCTGCGTCGGAACTGTTCGATCTCTAGGATCGAACTATGAGTGCCCAGCAATATCAGCCCAGTGGCCTGTCCGACGTCACGGTGAGCGTCGACGGCGACGACACCGTCGTTACCTTTCCTCGAACGTTGCCCCATCCCGTGGACCAGGTGTGGGCGGCGGTAACCGATCCGGAAATGTTGGCGCAGTGGTCGCCGTACACGGCTGATCGTGATCTGAGCAGCGTCGGAGAAGCAGTCATCATCATGCTCTCGGAAGACGGAAGCCCGGACATGTCATTGCCGGTGTCCGTGCGGGTGGTAGAAGAGTCTCGCCGGCTTGAACATGAATGGGGCCCAGACGAATTGATCTGGGAACTCACTCCCGTCGAAGGTGGTACCCACGTTGTGCTGACCCAGCGTTCGAGGGCTGAGGGCATGGCTTCGGCGTTGGCGGCGGGCTGGCACCTGTGCTTCGACGTGCTGGACGCACTGCTCGCAGGTTCGCCGTTCGGTCCCGTCGTGGGAGCCAAGGCGCGTGAATACGGGTGGGATGATTTGAATGCGCGTTACGCGCGTCAGTTGGGAATTGGCGAATCCGAAGTTTGGTAAAGCGAGGTTTGGTAGAGCTCAACGAGTCTGGGTCGACGCCCGCACGATCAGTTCGACCGGAAGTTTCACCGATTCGACGCTCTTCCCTCCCATGAGGGACAGCAGGTGGCCGACTCCGGTCGCACCGATCTTGCGGGCGGGTGACCGTACCGTCGTGAGCGGGACGGGAAGTTGCGAGACGACGGGAATATCGTTGTAGCCCACCAGCGCAAGGTCGTCGGGAATGCTCAGACCGAGGTCGCGGGCAACGCCGAGAACGCCGATGGCGATGGTGTCACTGACTGTGAAAATCGCGTCGGGACGCGTTGTGCCGCTCAGTAGCTTGGCTGCCGCTCGCACACCGCCGTCCACCTCGAAGTCCGATGCAACAATCCGGTTCGTCGGCAGTTCCAGCCCGGCTTCGGTGAGCGCATCCCGGAATCCGGCGACGCGCTCGCGAGAAGTGCTGGCGTGGTCGGGTCCGGCGATTATCCCGAGGTCCCGATAACCGCAGTCGAGCAGGTGTTTTCCGGCGAGATACCCACCGCGACGATCATCGCCGCTGACATAGGGGAGTCCGACATCGATGTGTCGGTTGAGGAGCAGAACCGGGAGCGAACGAACCGGGAGTGACTCCACAAAATCCGTCCCCGGCAGGTGAATGCTGCTGAGCATGAGGCCGTCGACCTGGCGGCTGATCAGGAACTCGACGGCCTTGCGTTGCGCATCCACGTCGTCGGGTGGGCTGGACAGCAGAACCGAGTAGCCGGCTGCAGTAGCGGCCTCTTCGATGCCTTCGAACATGGTGGCGACGACGCCGTCGGTGAGTCTCGGCATGACCACGCCGATCGTCGTGGTTTTGCGTGTTCGCAGGCTGGCGGCCCACAGATTCGGTTGGTAACCAAGGTCTTCGGCAACTTGGCGCACGCGCCGAGCCGAGTCGGACCACCCGTCGACGGGTTCGGACTGCCGTAGGACGCGCGACGCCGTCGAGGTGTGGACTCCGGCCTTGTCCGCGATTTCTCGCAGTGTGGGCGGACGTCCACTGCTGCGGTCAGACGGATGAGGCGACATCAAGGGTGGGGCTCCTGGTACGAATTCGGGGATTGACGGGTGCGTGGTCGGTCTCTACTCTAGGTGATGCAAACGATTGCACAATCGTTCTCGCGTTGTTTGTCAAGAAGGTTCAAGATTCCCCTATGGAGGTCCCGTGACCACGCCGCAGTCCCTGTCAGAACTTTTTGCCATCGATACTCTGCTCGACGCCGAGGAGATCGCGATTCGCGACACCGTTCGGAAGATGGTCGATAGTCGCATCCGTCCGCACATCGGGCAGTGGTTCGAGGACGCCGCACTGCCGGCGCGGGAGTTGGCGCAGGAACTGGGATCTTTGGGAGTGCTGGGCATGCACCTGGACGGCTATGGCTGCGCCGGGATGAGTGCCACTGCCTACGGGTTGGCGTGCCAGGAACTCGAAGCCGTCGACTCGGGTATTCGCAGTCTCGTGTCGGTCCAGGGTTCGTTGGCGATGTTCGCGATTCATCACAACGGCAGCGAAGAGCAGAAGAATGAATGGCTGCCTCGCATGGCGACCGGTGAAGCCATTGGTTGCTTCGGTCTGACGGAACCTGACTTCGGATCGAACCCCGGCGGCATGCTCACCAATGCCAAGCGAGACGGCGATGACTGGATTCTGAACGGCACCAAGATGTGGATCACCAACGGTTCCATCGCCGACGTGGCTGTGGTGTGGGCGCGAACGGACGACGGTGTGCGCGGATTTGTCGTTCCCACAAACGCTCCCGGCTTCTCGGCTCCCGAGATCAAGAACAAGATGTCGCTTCGGGCTTCGGTTACTTCCGAACTTGTACTCGAAGACGTGCGTCTGCCGGCGTCGGCGATGCTGCCCAAGGCTCGTGGCCTGTCCGGTCCGTTGGGCTGCCTCAACGAGGCGCGCTTCGGCATCATCTTCGGTTCGATGGGCGCAGCGCGTGACTGCCTGGAGACGGCCATCTCGTATGCGCGTGATCGGAAGGTCTTCGACAAGTCGTTGGCTGCCTACCAGCTCACTCAGGCCAAGATTGCCGACATGGCAGTCGAATTGGGCAAGGGGCAGTTGCTTGCCATCCATCTCGGACGGCTCAAGGATGCCGGCACTGTGCGGCCCGAGCAGGTCAGCACGGGCAAGCTGAACAACGTGCGTGAAGCAATCAAGATCGCTCGCGAATGCCGAACCATCCTGGGTGCCAACGGCATCACTCTCGAATACCCGATCATTCGCCATGCCAACAATCTCGAATCCGTGCTCACCTATGAAGGCACGTCCGAGGTGCATCAATTGGTGATCGGCCGCGCGTTGACCGGAGAGGAAGCATTCCGTTGAGTTCTGCCGGCGCGCTCGACGGATTGGTGATCGCAGACTTCGGGCGCGTGCTCGCCGGTCCCTACGCGACAATGCTTCTCGCGGATCTGGGCGCCGAGGTGATCAAGATCGAACGCCCCGGAGTCGGTGACGACACCCGTGCTTGGGGGCCGCCGTGGGTGGACGGTGAGTCCAGTTACTACTTGTCGGTGAATCGGAACAAGAAGTCGGTGACGTTGGACCTGCGTGACGAACATGATCTGTCGATCGCACAAGACCTGGTGCGCACCGCGGACGTCGTTGTGCAGAACTTTTTACCCGGCACCATGGATCGGCTCGGACTCGGTTACGACGCTGCGCGAGAAATGAATCCGGGTGTTGTCTACTGCTCGATCAGTGGCTTCGGAGGCAACAATTCGCTACCGGGATACGACCTGTTGATCCAGGCGGTCGGCGGACTGATGAGTATCACCGGGCCGGATCCGCAGACTCCGACCAAGGCCGGCGTCGCGCTGGTCGATGTCATCACCGGCCTGCATGCGAGTGTGGGAATTCTTGCGGCACTGCGTCATCGGGATAGAACCGGTGAAGGGCAGCATGTAGAAGTCAACCTGTTGTCGTCGTCGCTATCGGCACTTGCCAATCAGTCGTCCGGATACGTTGCGGCTGGAGTAGTTCCGCAAGCCATGGGTAATCGGCATCCCAGTGTGGCACCGTACGAGGTATTCGAGACTGCGGACCGTCCGCTGGTGCTGGCGGTGGGCAACGATCGCCAATTCAGTGCGCTGCTAGAGGTTCTGGGTATCCCGGAATTGGCTGTTGATGCTCGATTCATGTCCAACGGCTCACGCGTCGCGCATCGAGAAGAACTCTTCGATGCCCTGACCACTGCACTCGCGGCCGGGGACGCGGATTTCTGGTTCGAGAAGCTCACCGAACGAGGGGTTCCCTGTGGACCGCTCAACAACATTGCCGAGGCAGTGGACCTAGCCGAGCGGTTGAACCTGAATCCTGTTGTGAAAATCGAGGATCCGCGGCGCTCAGAACCGATCAGGCAGGTAGCCAACCCGATCGGTCTGAGTGTCACCCCGGCGACCTACCGGACGGCGCCGCCGCGACTGGGTGAGGACTCACCTACACCCGCAGGACAAGCTTTCCGGTATTCGCACCCGCAAACAGTAGATTGAGGCTGTCTCCGAAAGCGTCGATGCCGCCGTCGACGATGTGTTCACGAGCAGTCAATTGGCCACTCTTGATCCACTTTCCGATCTGTTCCTGCGCCTCGGAGTATCGATCGAGGTAATCGAACACTACAAACCCTGCCATCGTTGCCCGGTTTACAAGCAGTGAAAGGTAGTGCGACGGGCCGGGTTGAGGTTCGGTGGCGTTGTATCCGGCAATGGCGCCGCAGATGACCACGCGGGCGTGCAAGCGCAGACGGGAGAGCGCAGCGTCGAGGATCTCGCCACCGACGTTGTCGAAGTACACATCGATTCCGTCGGGTGCTGCAGCGCGCAGAGCCTTGTAGACGGAGTCGTTCTTGTAGTCGATGGCGACGTCGAAACCGAGTTCGTCGGTCAGCCAAGCGCATTTCTCCGGACCGCCGGCGATACCGATCACCTTGCAGCCGTGGATCTTTGCGATCTGTCCGACGAGGCTGCCCACGGCGCCGGCGGCACCGGATACGACAACGGTGTCGCCGTCCTTCAGCTTTCCGACGTCGAGCAGCCCGAAGTAGGCTGTCACGCCGGGGAATCCGAGTGCGCCGAGCCAGGTCGGTAGGGGAGCGATCGACTCGTCGACACGCGTGACGTCGGCGCCGTCGGAAATTCCGTATTCGGAGGCGCCGAACGATCCGGCGACAACATCTCCGACCTTGTAGTCGGGGTGCGCAGAGTCGGTGATGTGCCCGACGCCGTGAGCGCGCATGACGGAACCGAGTTTTACGGGCGGAACATACGACTTGACGTCGTTGAGCCAACCGCGCATTGCAGGGTCGAGGGAGAGGTATTCGACCTTGACGACAAACTCGCCGGGGCCGGCGACCGGAATATCGCCATCCACGTAGTCCCAGGTGGAGGCGTCGGGAAGTCCCGTTGGTCGGGCGGCGAGGCGTACTTGACGGTTGCGCATGTGTCCCTCTCTGCAGGTCAGTTGAACTTGAGGCCGGATTCAATATAGGCGATCGGGTGGCAACCAGGGAAGGGTTCCGGACGGTTCGCCTCGTATGGGTATGTTCGATCGATGAGCAACACAAACATCGAAGAAGTGCTTGCAGTGCCCGACTGGTTCACGAAGGCGTTGTCAGCGCCGGTCGAGACGGGCACCCTGGAGGTTGAGGGTGCGACCGTACGATTCCGCGCCTGGGGTCCGGTCGGGCCGGGAATCGTCCTGGTTCACGGAGGCGCTGCGCACAGCAGGTGGTGGGATCACATCGGGCCGCAGTTGGCTGCCGGAACCCGAGTTGTCGCCCTCGACATGACCGGGCACGGGGACAGTGACACCCGCGAAACCTATTCGATGTCACAGTGGGGGCGTGAAGCGCTCGCTGCCGGCCGGGCCGGTGGGATCGAAGGAAAGCCGATCCTTGTGGGACACAGTATGGGTGGCATCGTCTCGTTTGTAGCCTCGAACCTGTACGGCGACGATCTCGGCGGCGTTGTCATCATCGATTCTCCCTTGCGTGCGAGGACACCGGAAGAAGAAGCTGCCCGACGTCAGAACGCCTTTGGGCCGAAGAAGGTCTATCCGACCCGCGAAGATGCGAAGTCACGCTTTCGTTTTGTTCCATCGCAGGATGCGGGATTGCCTTGTATCCGTGACCATGTGGCGGAAACCTCGATGGTGGCCGTGGACGGCGGATGGTCGTGGAAATTCGATCCGAACTTCTTCCTGCGGGTAGGAGTGGAGGAGGCGCTGGGTGGAGGTACTCGTTGTCGCACAGCATATTTCCGCGCGGAAAACGGGATTGTCTCCGAAGAGTTGATGAGTCATATCTGCACGCTGCTCGGGCCCGAATCCATCATCGCCGAGATTCCCGACGCCGGCCATCACGTTATGATCGATCAGCCTTTGCAGTTGGTGACGGGGATTCGGACTGTGCTGAGCGCGTGGGCAGCCTTGTGAAAAAGGCTATCGCCGGGATGATGGCCAGAGAGATCGCACCACCCGCAATCGCGAGAGTGGCGTAGCTGGTTGACGCCATCATGAATCCGGATGCCAGTCCGCCGCCGGCACCGGCGATGGCGATAGAGACATCTACCGTGCCTTGAGTTTTAGCGCGTGCACTCAGGGGGACGGCTCCGGTGATGATGGTCGTTCCACTGACCAAACCGAAACTCCAGCCGAGGCCGAGTAGGCCGAGCGCCAAGGCGAGGCTGAATACCGAATCGGTGGGCGCAACCGCGGCGGTGATTCCGGCAGCAAGAAGTGTCACCGCTGATGCGACTGCGACGATGCGGGGTCCGAAGCGGTCGACCAGGAACCCCGACAGCGGTGAGGGGAGATACATCGCGGCGACATGCACAGCGATCACGATGCCAGTGGCGCCGACCCCGTGCCCATGATGCTGCATGTGGATCGGCGTCATGGTCATGATCGCGACCATGACCAACTGGGACAGGACCATGATCGTCGTGCCGAGTGCCACGGCACTGGTCCACGTCGATGTCGGGACCGAAGTGAGTGAGGGCGCGTCGTCGCTCTCGGTGTCGTCGGCAATTGTCCTCGCCAGGATCAGTGGGTCGGGACGCAAGAGCACCCAGAGGACTAGTCCGGCGGCACCGTACGCGAGTGCCGCGAGCATGAACGGCCCGGCGAGGCGGGGAATCGACATCGCTTCGGCGAGATCACCGAGGACGGTCACGAGATTGGGGCCGATCACTGCGCCGACGGTGGTTGCGACCAGGACGGTACTGACGGCTCGTCCCCGGTGAGCGGGGGCTGCGAGATCAGCTCCGGCATAACGGGCTTGGAGGTTGGTTGCCGTTCCGGCCCCGTAGACGAAGAGCGCAATGAACAACAGTGGAATGTTGTCCAAGGCGGCAGCAGCTACGACGCCGAGACTGCCGAGTGCGCCGACGGCATATCCGCTCGCGAGTCCGGCGCGACGCCCGAGCCGCTGCGAAAGCCTGCCGACGGTGGCTGCCGCAGCAGCTGATCCGATGGTGAACAGGGCACTGGGGAGGCCGGCGAGGCCCGTCGAATCGAGCATGTCCTGCGCCAGGAGCGCTCCGACGGTGATGCCGGCGGCCAACCCTGCTCCACTGAGGATCTGGGCTGCTACCAATACTCGAAGGGTTCGCCGTTGAGCGGCGTCGATGTCTGGCGTGATGGTGTTCACGAAGTCAGTTGCGCACTGCTGCGACAAAGTTTTCGATCAACACATGGTTCTTCACTCCCCGCGAGGATTCGACGCCACTGGACACGTCGACGCCCCAAGCTCCGGTGGCGTCCAACGCCGCCCGTACGTTGTCCGGGTTGAGTCCGCCGGCCAGAATCCAATGCCCCTGCGGGCGTGATTGCTGCTGCGCCCAGTCCCACGGCACTCCGGAACCGGCGTCGGTGCCGTCGATCAGGAGTTCGTCCTCACCCAGATCGAGGTTGTACCCGTCGCGCACCTTGCCGGAAACAACTGCGCGAATCACGAGGAGTCCGGCGTCGTGCAGACTCTGGACCTGCTCGGCGGAATCGAGATCATGGATCTGGACGTACTTCAGCCCGGTGGCCCGGGCGATGTCGAGGATCTGATCGAGGGGATTGCCCAGAAATACGCCGACCGCTCTGATGCTTGCGGGTACCCGTGCAATGAGATCTGCCGCCAGCGCGGGATCGACCTTGCGGACGCTCTCGGCGAACACAAAACCGATGGCGTCGACGCCCAGTCGCACAGCTAGATCGACGGTATCGGCGTCGCGAAGTCCACAGACCTTGATGAATGTCACCTGCATCAGGGTACTAGCCTCGAGCGAGCGACATTTCTTCACGCGAGAGGCGCGACGTGGACTGGCTCTATCAAACGAGTGTGATCTCGGGGCTCTTGCCCGTGGTCCTGACGGCGCTGGGGGCGCTCGGTGGAGTGTGGCTACTGAGTGGGAAGGCACGGTGGTTCTACCGCTACGCGATCCCCGTCTGCGGGTTCGCTGCGTTCCTGATCATGGTTGCAGCGTGGATCCTGGTGGAAAAGGTGATCGTGCCTTTCCCCGATCCGATCGCGATGTCGATTTACGTGTGGATCGGGATGGGCGTGTACGCGCTGCTGCTTCTCGGCCCACGTATCAAGGCGGGTGGGAACATTCGTAGTGCCGCTGTCTCCGTGGTGGCAGCGTTGCTGGTTGTTCTCGCAGCTGCGACGCAGATCAATCTGGAGTTCTCGGCCTATCCGACGGTTGGAATTGTGCTGGGCCACGACGATTTTGACCGAATCGCTCTCAGTGACGTACCCGGACCGACAACCCCGGTCGTCACCGGAAATCCTACGGACACCGTGTGGAAAGCGCCGGAAGGCATGACGACTCGCGGTCGGGTCGCGACTTTGCCTGTCCCCGGCGCGGTTTCAGGATTTGTCGCCCGCGACGCGGAGGTGTACCTACCACCGTCGTACTTCACTGATCCGCGTCCACTGCTTCCGGTTCTGGTGTTGATGGCGGGGCAACCTGGGAGTCCGCAAGACTGGCTACAGGGTGGGAAGCTCACCGCCACAATGGATTCCTTTGCGCACCAACATGGCGGGCTGGCACCGATCGTTGTTATGGCCGACGCCACCGGTACTCAATTCGCAAATCCGTTGTGTACCGATTCCCCCGCCGGCAATGTCGCGACGTACCTGGCCAAGGATCTACCGGCGGCTGTGACCGCAGCGTTCCAGGTAGATACGAATCCGAAGGCCTGGGCCATCGGCGGACTCTCCTACGGCGGAACGTGCTCGCTGCAGATGGCGACCAACTTCCCCGACGTCTACCCGACCTTCTTCGACCTCTCCGGTCAGTTCGAGCCTTCGCTGGGCGACCGCGCGCGCACTGTCGACCAGATATTCGGTGGCAACGAAGCCGCGTTCAAGAAGGTCAACCCGATGGACATTCTGGCGGGACGGAAGTTCCCGAATTCGGGCGGAATCGTTGTGGTCGGTTCCGACGACAACGAGTTCAAGCCCGGTCAGCAGAAGATCTACGACGCGGCCAAAGCTGCGGGTATGGATGTGAAGTACCTCGAGCTGCCCGGAGGCCACAGCTTTGTCGTGTGGTCGGCCGCTCTCCAGAATGAACTGACATGGTTGTCGCAGCGTATGGGGCTGATCAGCTGAGTTTCTTTTCCTGCAATTGGAACGTGTTCTATATTCGGTGTATGACTGCTCCCCGGCAGTCGACCCTGATCGTTCACTGACTGGAGTGCAGGCACATGTACGAGTGGTCCGACACCGACCTGATGTTCCGCGACGCCTTGCGAGGCTTCATCGACAAGGAGGTGCGCCCACACGTCGACAAGCTCGAAAGTGGTGAACAGCCTCCCTTCGACATCATCCGCAAGCTGTACGCGACCTTCGGACTGGCCGACATGGCACGCGAAGGCCTCGAGAAGTCGCTCGCCCGTGAGCGTGGCGACGCTCCCGCCGGTGACGGTGAGAAGTCCAGCGCCTTCAGTGGCGCCGGCAGCATGGGCGTTGTACTCAACAGCGAACTGGCCGGCGTCACCCTCGGCCTCGTCGCCACCATGGGTGTGAGCCTCGGATTGACCGCCGGAACCATCCGCAGCCGCGGCACCCTGGCCCAGAAGGAACGCTGGCTGCCCGGGCTGGTCACGTTCGACACCGTCGGTGCATGGGCGATTACCGAACCCGACTCCGGATCGGATGCCTTCGGGGGCATGAAGTCCTACGTACGACGCGACGGTGACGATTACATCCTCAACGGCAACAAGACCTTCATCACCAACGGTCCGTACGCCGACGTCACCATCGTCTACGCCAAGCTCGACGACGGCGACGCGTCCGTCGATCGCCGCGACCGCAAGGTTCTCGCGTTCATCCTCGACAAGGGTATGGAAGGCTTCACGCAGGGCGCTCCCTTCAAGAAGATGGGCATGAACTCCTCGCCCACCGGCGAGTTGTTCTTCGACAACGTGCGCATCTCCAAGGACCGCCTCCTCGGCGAAACCGAAGACAGCGGAAAGTCCGACGGAAAGTCCAGTGCCAAGGAAAGCTTCGCTGCCGAGCGCATCGGTATCGCGTCCCTGGCATTGGGCATCATCAACGAGTGCCACCGGTTGAGCATCGACTACGCGAAGTCGCGCAAGCTGTGGGGCCGTGAAATCGGGCAGTTCCAGCTTATTCAGCTCAAGCTCGCCGAGATGGAAATTGCGCGAATCAACGTGCAGAACATGGTCTTCAACGCAATCGAACGCACTGCAGCCGGCGACAAGGTGACCCTGGCGGAGGCATCGGCAATGAAGCTGTACTCATCGCGCGCTGCAACCGAGGTCGCGATGGAAGCCGTCCAGTTGTTCGGTGGCAACGGCTACATGGCGGAATACCGCGTTGAGCAGCTGGCGCGCGACGCGAAGTCGCTCATGATCTACGCCGGCAGCAACGAAATCCAGGTCACGCACATCGCGAAGGGGCTATTGGGCTAGCGAAGGGTCTGTTGGGCTAGTTCTGGCTCAGAAACGGAATTAGCGACGCCAGAACAGCTTCGGAGGCTGCGACGGCACTTGCATGATCAGTGCCCTCGATAACAGTCAACGAACAATCAGGGATCAGGGAGGCGGCGTACTCGGTATCGGGGCGCCGCTCCCGGTCTTTCGAGCCGACAAACATTGACGTCGGGGTAGTCAGGGCGCGAAGAACGGCGTCGTCGATTCCAGGTTCGACATCCGACCGTCGCATGTACGCAGCCAACGCCAGCGCATCGTTGCGACGGAACGCCGCAGCAGTCTGCGGATCGACAGGCTTACCGCGCCTGATGCCCCAACCTTCGAGGAATCCGTCCATACCGCCGCGTTCGAGAGCGTCGACGCAACCCGGGAAGAACAGAGCGTCGAACGCTCCGGTCATGGGCCGGCTACTACCACCGCCGACGGTCAGCGATCGGATCCGTTCGGAATGCTCGATCGTCAGTGAGAGGGCAGCGCGGCCGCCGAACGAGTACCCCAAGACATGTGAGGGTTCGAACGGTGATTCGGTATCGAGGATTTCGAGTAGATCCGCGACCACCAGATCCATTGCATAAGAATCGGAATCGTGTGGCTTGTCGCTGCGACCATGACCACGCATGTCGACCAGGATCAGTCGATACTGCTCTTGCAGGGTTTTGACGTAGCCGAATCCCCGCCAGATCGAGTGGGACAGGGCCGTGCCGTGCACCATCAGCAGGGGAGTGCCCGTCCCCACGACCTGGTAGGCGATACGGGTGCCGTCGACCGGGTTCCTCACATCCTGCATCACTGATCCAGTATGGACGTGAACCGTGCGTCGGGCTACTCGGGGTCGATTTCTTGAATCCCGTTCTCATCCATACTGATCCAGCGGGTGATTCCGATGTCCCGCAGGAACGGGAGATCGTGACTGACAACTACAAGTGCGCCCCGGAAATCTTGTAGAGCCTGCGTCAAGTGAGCGAGGCTCGGCAGATCCAGGTTGTTGGTCGGTTCGTCGAGTAGAAGGAGTTTCGGTGCCGGCTGCGCCAGAAGGATAGTAGCCAGCGCGGCGCGAAGGCGTTCGCCGCCGGACAGGGCCGACGCCAGTACATCGGAATCTGTTCCGCGGAAAAGGAATCGAGCCAGCTGTCCGCGGATTTCCTCACTGGTTGCGTGCGGCGCAGCCAGCGCGACGTTGTCGGCAACCGACAGGTCATTGTCGAACACGTCCAGTCTCTGTGGCAGAGCGCGGTAGGGAAGCCGTAGACCACATACAGCCAGTGCGTCGAGCAGTGTTGTCTTGCCGATTCCGTTGCGCCCCACTATCGCAATGCGTTCGGGTCCGGTGATCTGCAGCGACACTTGTTGGCCGCTACGCAGTGTCACCTCGTCCAGCGCAGCCACCTGCTGACCTGGAAATACCTCGGTGGCAGGAAGATTCAGCCGAATTTCACGGTCGTCCCGAAGCAAGTCCTCGGCATCGGTGAGGGCAGACTTGGCGTCGTCGACCTTTCCGATGTGGCTGACCGCCAACTTTCCGGCGGAAACCTCGGCCTTACGCTTGCGAGTCTGCGCCAGAATAGGTGGCAGACGCTTTTCGTCGAGCATCTTCTGTCCGTACCGCTTTCGACGGTCCAGTTTGATTCGTGTCTCGATCAGTTCGCGGCTCTGTTTTGCCAGATCGGTCTTGGCATCTCGAACAGCAGCCTGGGCGTTTTCCTGTTCGGCAGCAACTATTTCCTGATACATCGAGTAGTTGCCGCCGAACACTCGGAGATTGCCGCGCCGCAATTCGACCGTGAACTCCATGCTGTTCAGCAATTCCCGGTCGTGGCTCACGACCACGACGGTTCCCGGAAACTGTTGCACTGCATCGTGAACCCTGCCGCGGGCCTCGCGGTCCAGGTTGTTAGTCGGCTCATCCAGCAGCAGTACCTGCGGATTTTGCAGTAGTGCAGCCGTGAGGCCGAGTAGTACTGTCTCGCCGCCGGACAGAGTTCCCACCGTGCGTCCCAAGGCTTGGATATCGGGTACAACGCGCTCGAGGCCAAGGCGATACAGAGTGGAGATCGCACGTTCCTCGATATCCCAGTTGTTGTCGACCAGGGAGAAATCGGACTCTGTGCTATCGCCGGTTTCTATGCGGTGCAAAGCCTTTCGCAGATCGCGAATGCCCAGGATGTCATCGACACGGACGTCAGGGTCCAACGTAATGTCTTGGCGCAGATACCCGATCTCGCCGGAAGCGTTGACAGAGCCGGAATCCGGTGTCAGTTGGCCTGCAATCAGGCGCAACAGTGTCGACTTTCCGGATCCGTTCAGTCCCACCAGACCGACTCGGCCGCTGGGAAATACGAGGTTGAGGCTGGCGAAAACCTGCTCGCCGTCAGGCCAGGTGAAGGTGAGATCGGAAAGCGCCAGGTATGAACGAGAATGGGTCATACGTACTCCAGAGGATGCGGGGAACCACCCGGCTCAGCCGCGGCTGATGGGTGTGGATGCCTTCGCGTAACAAACCTCTAGATGAGCAACGGCCCGTTTCCTATTCGTTCGACTTGCGTTTGATGCGCTCACCGCTGGCGCGGACGCTTGCGATTCGCCGTCAACGCTACTTGGTAGCAGTTGGTCTCGGCAATTGAATTGTTGTGTGGATCTCCTCTCAGATCTTTGGGCCCTCCGCTCGCAGGTCTTCGACCTTCGACATCGCGTCCCGTAATTCCGCGAGCCACTGTTCGCTGTGTTGGCCTGCCAAGCGAACCGTCCACTTGAGGGCGTCAGCACGTGATCGAGCCACACCCGCATCGACCAATGTGTCGAGAACCTTGCGCTCGGGTTGCCGCAACCTCGTCATCACCGGAACTGCGAGATGTGTGAACAGGAAGGTCTTTTCGTCGAGTTTCACGCCCCAAGCGACCTTGCGTCCGTATCGTGCTTCCGCCTCGTCGGCGATACGCATGCGATCGGCGCGCGTGGTTTCACGGAAGCGAGAGATACGCCCCTCGGCAGCCGCTTCTCCGCCGTCGACCGGCGGTAGTTCTCCGAGGACAACAATTTCCTCGCGGTCCACCTGAACATCGGCGGGGCCGGTGAACCAGGTGTCGGGGAGTCGGCCGGCAAACCAGTCGGCCGCGTCACCGGCGTCGGGAACCGAAGCTTGTTGCCAACCTCCCGGGCGACCGAATCCGCGCTCGCCGGGGCCGTGTGAATTTTTCATGACGTTCTCCTGAGAAGTCGTCGGTAGTGCTTATTGCACTGATTACATGATTACACCGATATTCGAAGGTTCGCCATAAATTCGGGCATGATCGAGAATGTGCGCCAGTCCAGAGTCGATACCCACCGCAGTTTGATCCGACGAGCCCTAGCGTCGGTGGCGCTGGGAGCAGCTATAACGGGCAGCGTCGTCGCCTGCAGTAATGGCCCTGACCAGCCGCGATCAGTGGCCGAGCAGTTCGCGTCGGCGCTCACCGCAGACGATGTTCAGACTGCCGCCAACCTCACCACGGATCCTGTTGCAGCATCCACGGCGATCACAGCCATGATCGACGGACTGGGGAAGGACGAGGGCACGTTCACAGTCTCGGATGCCGAAGAATCCAGCGACAACGCCGGCACCTTCACCCTGGACGCATCCTGGAAGTTCGCCGAAGGGCAGGACTGGTCGTACTCGACGCACGGGAGCGCATCGGCAAGCGGCGACAACTGGTTGATCCAATGGGACCCGACGTTGCTCGCCCCGGATCTAACGGCATCGACGACCCTTCGATACACGCCCACTACGGGCGCACCGCCCGTCGTTCTCGATTCCGCCCGCCAGCCCATCCTGGAGCAACAAGTGGTGACCCTGGTGAATCTCGATCCCACCGCGGATACCGCTGCTGTAGCGGCACTTCTGTCGCCGATCGCACCGACCATCACCTCGGGCTCCTTGCGCAGCGACCTCGCCGCTGCCGCCGGCAAACCTGTCACCGCCGTCACCCTTCGCGCGGAAGACCTTGCACCCATTGAAGATCGACTGGTTGCTGTACCCGGTGTGACGCTGGCGCCGCAGGCACGGCTGCTTTCCGTCGACAAGGCTCTTTCGTCGCCGACATTCAGTGGGCTTGCGGATCTGTGGCAGCAAGGTCAGGACAAATCTGCCGGCTGGGCGGTGCAACTGGTAAAAGAGAACGGCGCTGCAACGACTCTCGCCGGGCAGGACGGCCCGGTCGCCCCGAACATTGCAACCACGATCGATCGAAACCTTCAGTTGGCCGCCGAAAACGCACTTGCCGGGGTCACTCAGCCGGGAGTGATCGTTGCATTGCAACCGTCGTCCGGTGCAGTTCTGGCAGTGGCGCAGAATTCGGCTGCAGATGCTCAGGGGCCGATTGCTTTGACCGGTCTGTACCCGCCGGGATCGACCTTCAAGACCGTGACGACGTCGGCCGCGCTGCAAGCCGGTGTCGCGACTCCCGACACGATCCTGTCGTGCCCCGGGACCGAGAACATCGAGGGCCGGCAGATTCCCAACGACGACGAGTTCGACCTCGGCTCAGTACCGCTGCACACCGCATTTGCGAAGTCGTGCAACACCACGATGGCGAGGCTCGCCGTCGGACTGCCCGCCGACGCTCTGCATAACGCGGCCCTGCAATTCGGATTGGGCGTCGACTATGTCACCCCGGGCCTGACGACGGTGACCGGAAAGGTTCCCGACGCGAACACTCCGGCCGAGCGTGTCGAGTCCGCGATCGGGCAGGGCTCAGTTACTGCCACGCCGTTCGGGATGGCGTTGGTCGCGTCGTCGATCGCGCATGGTGCGACGCCGGCTCCGATGCTTGTGAAGGGGCAACCAGGCGTCGCCGATCAGACTGTTGCGCCCGCTCCGTCCGCGGTGACCGAACAGTTGCGGACGATGATGCGTGAGACCGTCACGGGTGGAACGGCCACCTCGCTCGCGGACATCGACGGACTGTTGGGCAAGACCGGAACAGCGGAAGTGGACGGGGGACCCGCCCATGGATGGTTTGTCGGGATCAAGGGAGATTTGGCATTTGCGGTGTTCATTGCCGGAGCCGACAGCTCCGCGCCTGCTGTGCAGGTAGCCGGTACTTTTCTGCGCTGAAACCTCATTGCGGTTGCAGTTCGATGACGCCTCCGTGGCTCAACCGTGACACGTTCGTAGGCATCCCGTGCTTGTTACCGGTGTGACTGGAGTGAAGAGTTGCTGAAATGGGGACCGGAGCACAGATAAGCCGTCGTGGGAAATATGTCATCGCGTCGATAGCTGCTGTCGTGATGACAGTGGCGCTCGCGTCGTGCGTCGTCGGGGGGGACAAGAAGACCGATGCCGCTTCGGTGGTCGAAGATTTTGTCAATGCACTCAATAATCGTGACATCGACGCCGCCGCCGACCTCACCTCGTACCCCAACGCCGCCCGCGCATCGATCGCGCAGATGTTCGACGGACTCGACGCGAAGTCGACAGATTTCGACGTCGCACAGGTTATGGACCTCGGTAGCGACTCCGCATTCTTCACACTCGATGCCGCCTGGAACTTCGGCGAAGGCAAAGACTGGACCTACCAGTCGCAAGGCGAAGTCCGCGACCTCTCCGTCGGTTGGCGCTTGTCCTGGGATCCTGCCGTTATCGTCCCCGGCCTCGGCAATGGACGCACAGTCTCCTACACCCGGACCGATGCGGCGCCGCCCAAAGTCGTCGACGCCGGCGGCGCTCTGCTCATGAACGAGCAGACCATCAACGCCATCACCCTCGACCCGGCAACAATGCCCGATCCCGTCGACACCACCACACGACTCGCGAAAGTCATCGAACCCGTCGCTCCGCTCGTGACGTCGGAATCGATGCTTGCCGACCTCGCGGCGAACCCCGGCAAGCAGGTCACCGCAGTACTGCTACGCGACCCCGACTATGCCTATCTCGAAAGCGACTTCGCCATCCCCGGCGTTGTGGTCGTCAAGACGCCCAAGTTGATCGCGTCGGACAGGCGCATCAGCTCGCCGCTCCTGGATCCGCTGCGCACTGTCTGGCAGGCCAACCGCGACGCCACCGCAGGTTGGGCAGTCAACCTCGTGGATTCGGGCGGTGCGCCGACAAAGCAGGCCGGCTTCCAGGGGCCTCCCGGTCCTGATGTAGCTGCAACCTTGGACTCCCACACACAACTCGCAGCTATCGAGGCTGTCGTCAGTGCCGGAACTCCCGCAGCGATCGTCGCGATCCGGCCCTCCGACGGTGCGATTCTTGCTGCAGCACAGAACAATCAGGCAATCGAACAGGGGCCGATCGCATTTACCGGGCTACGTCCGGCCGGGGGCGCCCTCGACCTCGTCCGGCTCGCCGCCTCCGTTAAGAACGGCGTCGACCCCCGCGCAGTGTCCCCGGAACAACTGACCGATACCGCGCAGCAACTCGGCCTGGGCAACGGATTCAACATCCCCGGCTTGGACCAACAGACGGCCGTATTTGCGTCCGACCGCCCCGGTAGCAATCAGTCCGTCAGCAACATTCTGGCGTCGAACAAGACAGCGAACACCGGCGATCCGCAGGTCACCCCGTTCGGAATGGCAATGCTCGCAGCATCTATCGCACGCGGCAGTGCTCCGACGCCGATGATGGTGTTCGGTCAGCCGGCCACTACTGACGTCGCCGCATCCCCGTTGCCGGCCGACGTGAACAACCGTCTTCGCGACTCCATGCGCGGCGCCGGTGGGCTGGTGGGGTACCCCGATCTGATTGCGGCCGGGGCTGCGAGCGGCGACGATCGCTGGTTCTTCGGATCCCGGGGCGATCTGGCGTTTGCTGTTCTCGTCGCTGACGCGGACGGTGGGGATCGGGCTATGCAGATGACGGAGAAGCTCCTTCAGGAGCTTGGCAAGCCTGCCGACAAGTAGGTAGTTGCGCCGGGTAGGTTCATGATTTGTGAACCTGCTCGATTTCGGATTCCTCGTCGTAGCGGGATTTTTCAGCGGACTCGTCGGATTTGTCACCGGACTGGCATCCATCGTTTCGTATCCTGCATTACTCAGTGTCGGACTGTCGCCCGTCAGCGCCAACATGACCAATACCGTTGCGCTGGTTGCCGTTGGTGTCGGAGCGCTGGCGAACTCCTCTCGTGAGGTTGCCGATACCGGGCCCAAGCTTGTTCGGTGGGGTATCTATTCGGCGCTCGGCGGTATCGTCGGAGCACTGATTCTGATGTTTGCGCCGGAGGGATCATTCGAGTCCGTCGTACCGGCGATGGTTGCTTTCGCGGCACTGGCGTTGCTAGTGCAGCCGAAAATTCGTGAGCTTACCGGTGGGGGCGAGCATCCGGGAATCTACTCCGCGGCATTGTTTGCCGTTGCCGTCTACGGCGGTTACTTCGGTGCCGGCGCGGGCGTGATCTTTCTTGCGGCAACCCTGATCCTCACGTCCGAAACAGTGTGGCGTGCAACAATCCTGAAGAGCTTCTTCCTCGGTATCGCGAATCTGGTTGCAGCACTCATCTTTGCGTTCTCCGGACAAGTGCACTGGGTCGCTGCGCTGGCGATGGCTCTGGGCGCGTTGGCCGGTGGTTGGTGCGGCCCACCCGTCGTCAAGAAAATCCCGCCATCGGTACTGCGAGTGGCAGTGGCAATGGCGGGATTCGCTCTGGCGCTGTGGCTGTGGGTCAAATAGCTATTGCACGCCCTGCATCAGTTTCTTGATCCACGGCGACGCGACCGCGAGAATGACTCCGATTCCGATCGATGCGAATCCGATGACCAGGAAGAACGGTTTGCTGTTGTCGATGTCGAAGTAGCCCGCCAAAGTTCCCGCCATCGAGGTGCCCAACGCAACGGACAGGAAGAACAACGCGACCATCTGGGTGTGGAAATGCTCCGGTGCGAGTTTGGTTGCGAGAGAAAGACCGACGGGGGAGAGGAACAGTTCCGCGAAGGTGAAGAGCAGTAGAACTCCCGCCAGTCCGAGGAGTGGCGCGCTGTTCGGTCCACCGCCGGTGATGGGGATGAAGGCCAGAAATGCCAGACCCATGATGCCGGTCCCGATTGCGAACTTGATGGGCGACGACGGTTGACGTGGCCCGAGTTTGGTCCACATCGCCGCGAAGACGCCGGCGAAGATGATGATGAACACCGGGTTGATGGATTGCACCCAGGTTGGCGGAAAATCCCAACCGAAGAGGTTGCGGTCCAACAGTTTGTCCGAGATGACGGGCACGGTCGTGAATTGTTGTTGGAACAGTGACCAGAAGGCCGCGCTGGCAATGAACATCGGAATGAACGCGAATACCCGACTGCGTTCGACCTTCGTGATGTTCTTGCTGGTCAGCATGAGCAGGAAGTACCCGACCGACGCGATGATGGTCAGACCGACCACGATGTCGGACATGTTCTCCGCTCGGATCAACCCGGTGACCGAAGCGATGGCCACCACGATGATCGCAACAATGCCGATACCGATGTAGACCGGACGCTTCTCCGGGGGGAGCGGATTACCCGGGACTTCACCGATACCGCGAAGATGCTTGCGGCCCAACGTGTACTGGATCAGACCCAGCGCCATGCCGACGGCTGCGAGAGCGAACCCGGCGTGGAATCCCCATTCCTTCTGCACCGCACCGGTCAATAGCGGACCGACCAGCCCGCCGATGTTGATGCCCATGTAGAAGATGGAGAATCCGGCGTCGCGACGTTCGTCCTTTTCGGAGTACAGATCTCCGACCAGAGACGTCGCGTTTGCCTTGAGCCCACCACTGCCGAACGCGACCATGACCAGGCCGATGCCGACGCCCCATAAGCCGGGGA
The DNA here is from genome assembly GCF_030056815.1 of Rhodococcus sp. IEGM 1379. GTDB lineage: Bacteria > Actinomycetota > Actinomycetes > Mycobacteriales > Mycobacteriaceae > Rhodococcus_F. Next base: position 21,574 of record NZ_JASHKR010000040.1, on the reverse strand, counting down.
ACACCGCCAGTGCGATGTGGCCGGCCATGATCAGCGAAGCGCTGTAGAACAACGTCCGTTCGGAGCCGAGCAGGCGGTCTGCAACCCAGGCGCCCAGAATTGTGGATAGATAGACGGTGCCGCCGTAGGCGCCGACAATGCTGGTCGCGGCGGCCTGGCTGATGCCGAGGCCGCCGTCGCTGACGCTGTAGTACAAATAGTAGATCAGGATGCCTTGCATCCCGTAGAAGGAGAATCTCTCCCACATCTCCACACCGAAGAGGTTGGCCAGCGCAAATGGCTGTCCGAAGAACCCTCGGTCTTCTTTTTCGCTACGTTCGACGGGCTCCGTAGTATTGCTCATCCGAAAAGTGTCCTACGTAAACGGACATTTCGGGTAGTTCGAGGCCGTCGACACGGTTACGACCTCGCGCGAGTTTTTGCGACCACCGGAACCAGCGCCCGCCAACCGAGAAGAAATGCGCCGAGGAAAAGCGTCGCCACCATGATGAAACTGAACTGCGTGCCCTGGTCGCTGAGCACTCGCAGCGCCATGCCGAGGATGACTGTAGAGAGCCATACGACGATACCGGTGGGGATCAGGAGAGTGGCGTCGAACTTGTCGCGGTAGAGCGCGAACGTGGCGGACCAGCCGATCACCAGGCCGGTAAGGAATGGCCATGCGGTCTTCAGCAGACCCGCGAGAGCGTTTGACTCTTCGTGGGTCTGGCGGCCGATTGCGCAAAACACGATCACGATAACGGCATCGATCAGGAGGGGGAGTGCGTGCTTCTTCACGCCGTCCACCATACGACTGTGCGCCCTTTCGGTAGCGGTCACTACCAAAAGGGCGCACAGGGCCGAAGGCCTTAAGCCTGCAGGCCGGCTTCGATCTCGATGGTGAGGGTGATCTTGTCGCCGACAACCGCTCCGCCGCCTTCGAGGGGCATGTCGATGGAGATGTCGAAGTCACGGCGATTGATGACGGTGGTGGCTTCGAAGCCGGCAACCGGGCCGTTGCCCATGCCCGGGTTGACGCCGTTGAACTCGAGATTGAGCTCGATCGGACGCGTCACACCGTGCAGCGAGAAGTCGCCGACGAGCACGAAGTCGCTGCCCTTGGCGCGAATGTCCGTGGACTTGAAGGTGGCCTTCGGGAACTTCTCGGCGTCGAAGAAGTCAGCGGACTTGATGTGGCCGTCGCGCTGCTCGTTCTTGGTGTTGATGGAGTCGACGGAGATCTCGGCCTCGACCGAAGCGGTGCCGTCCTCGCCGACGGTGATGGTGCCGGAGAACTCGTCGAACGTGCCGCGGACCTTGGAGACGACGAGGTGGCGAACGGAGAAGGCGACGGCTGAGTGGGTGGTGTCGATGACCCAGGTTCCGGGGGTCAATGCGGGCAAGGTGGTGGAGGTGGTGGTCATCGAAACTCCTTGATAAGTAGTTGAATATTCAATTGCTTGTAGGTTCAACTATGAACCTTCGGGATTTCTTCCGCAACCCCGAGTGGCTTGCATCACATTGTATGGGTCGTTGCGTACACCGCGTGCAGTGCCGACGCCGTGACGGATTGATGGACAGTCACTCCCCACCGCTGAACCCCGTTGACCACGCACTCGGTGATCGTCACAGCAGAATGTGCATTGCCGGACGACGCCGGGTTGCCAGGCAGTGAATGCTGCGTGAGGGAGAGAACTTCAACGGCCGATCCCTGTTCGGTCAAGATATTGCACAGTGATTCGACCGGTCCGGACGCGATTCGACCGGTCCGGACGCGCAGGACTCGGCGGTGACCTCATGGCCGTCGCGATCCAGAACGACGAACAGGTTGTCTCCGTCCGTAGTGTGTTCCACCGAGTATCGGCGCATTCCTCCGTTGTACCAGTACTCGCGCAACAGTAGGTTCCACAGCTGTTCAGCGGTCATTTTCGAGCCGGAACCGTCGGTTTCGAGTTATACGCGTGACGCGAAGTCGATCTGCAGGCGCCGGGGGAGTTCGACGCCGTATTCGGACGCCAGCAGGTAAGCGATCCCACCCTTTCGGAGGCGTGATGACTCGGATATCGAAGCGATGCGGCGGCTCTTGAGGGGAGAGCAGCGGCCGCCGACTCGGATGACGCAACCTTCGTGGACGCAGACATCGCAGTCCACCGAGCCGTGGTCGAAGCCGCGCACAATCCCGTGTTGTCGGAACTCTTCGAGACAATTGTTCCGCGGCTACGAACCGCACTGATCGAATTGATCGGAGTGCTCGATCTGCATCCACAGAGTCAGCCCGACGCTGACGAGCACCGAAAGTCGGTTGATGCCATCGAAGCCGGTGATGCCGAAGAAGCGCTACGAATCAGTCGCGAGCACCTCGACGACATGGCGGCAGCGTTGCGCGGCTAAGCGCCCGGTTGTTCGCGGCGCTCGAACTCGATAGCCATCTCGGCGTCGTCGTGACGAGTTGCGCGGAACGAAATCAGGAAAACGATCCAACCCACCGCAACAACAAGCACGAAACTCACCATGCGGTAGACGAATACGGACGCGATTGCCTGCGCGCCAGTGGCTCCGGCGATGGTGAGCGCCGTGATCAATGCTGTGTCCACGTAGCCCAATCCGCCGGGTGCCAGCGGAATGCTTCCGACGGCCTTGGCTGCGGCAAAAGCGATCAGCAGTCCGGCAAACGAGGGCTCTGCACCAACGGCCCAGCATGCGAATCCGAGGCACGCCACATCGGCAACACGATGAATTGCCGACCATCCGAAAGCGACAACGGTATCGGTGCGGCTTAGTTCCACCGAATCCAGTTGAATGAGAATCTCGGACCAACGCGCCATTCCACGGTCCGCCGGGTTCTCGCGAAAGTTGTTGTATCGGGCGAGAACCCAATGTCCGACGCGCTCGATGCTGCCGGGATTCTGCGCGATGTACCGCAGACCGAAAAATATGAGTGCCACACCGATCATCGAGATGGTCATCGTGATCGGGCTGACCTTGGTACCGAAAGCCAACGCGCCCGTGGCGCCGAGAAGAGCCAGAGTCGCAGCCGCGATTACACCACACATCGCCAACTGCCACGAGGCGATTACCGGCGTCGCACCCCACTTGCGGGTCTGTTTGTATGTGAAAGCTGTCGAGAACACCTGCCCCGCAGGCAAGGTCAGGGCCATCGCAGTACTCGCGTAGATGACCGAGAGGTTCCGGGCGTGCCCAACCACCACCCCGGCAGCATTGAGGAGCCTCTGCTGAACCGATGCATAGCCGCTCAGCGACAGAGCTTGTGCGCCGACGCACGCTGCAACCCAACCCCAATGGATTTCCGTCAGCGTGCGCCACGATTCACTGAAGTTGGGCCAGAGGATGGTTCCCTCGACAATCAGCAAAGCGATCAAGGCCAGCCCGACGACGTATTTCAGCCACCAGAAGCGCCCTCTGACCCGGCCGGATGCGGCCTTGTGCGGGGTATCTCCAGGCTGAGCCATTGATTCAGCCTAGCCAATCTGTTCCGGATCGACCTCAGGGTACTTTTCCGGCCAGGCCAGATGGGTGAGCCGCCGGCGCCCGCGAAGCTGGACCTGCTCGCCCAGTTCCCACTGGGCCTGTTCTTCCTCGTCCGCGAAGTACAGTGCGCTCGTCGACGCGAGAACTCGGCTGGGACGGAACTTCGCAAGCTCCGTCAGACGCGAAGCCTCGTTCACCGGATCACCGATCACCGTGTACTCGAAACGCTCCGCCGCACCGATATTTCCAGCGACCGCCAACCCGGCACTCACACCGATCCCCACGTCCAGGCCGGTGATCTCATCGAGCTTGAAACGCAGTTCGCGGGCCGCGGCAAGGGCAGCGGTAGGCGCGTCCGGGCGGTCGAGAGGAGCGCCGAAGATGGCGAGCGCCGCATCTCCCATGAACTTGTTCACGAATCCGTTGTGACGGTCGATCACGTCGACCACAACCCGGAAGAACTCGTTGAGCAATTCGACGACCTCGCCTGGCGGACGCTCGGCCGCAGCACCCGTCGACCCGACCATGTCGACAAAGAGGACCGCAACAAATCGTGTTTCGCCGCCGAGTTCGGTACCGAACTGCAAAGCGCGTCGAGCAACGTCTTCACCGACATGCTGGCCGAACAATTGACGGAGCAGTCGACGCTCGTCGGATTCCTTCATCATCCGGTTGAACCCGACCTGCAGACGCCCGATCTCGCTGCCGTCGAACACCTCGACACGAACGTCGGTGGCGCCGCGCTGGACCCGCTCGATGGCCCGTCGAAGCTGGCGGACGGGGTCGGAGATCTGACTGGAAGTCAACATGGACAGCGCGAATGCCTGCACGATCGCCATGACGGAAATCAACAGGATTGTCCAGGCCAACGAGTCGGGCGAGAAATCGAAGTCGCTGCTCAGTTGAGTGGCGCAGAGCAGGATGATGCCGGCGACGGGCATCAGTGTGCCCAGACCCCACGTCATCATCAGGCGGGTGCCGACGCCCGGAGCCATCGTCCGGTCGAATTCGCCTTCGCTGAGGGCTTGGGCCGCGACGGGTCGCAGGATCCGCTCGCCGAGCATGTACGTGAATCCGAAGGTCGTGGTCGCAGCCATACACACGGTGACGACCACCGCGATAGCCAGCCCGGGCACCTCGTTGATCGTCAGCAGCACGAAGATGACGCCGCCGAGGACCCAGAGAACAAGGTGAACGATCGCTTGCCGGAGTGGGGCATGCAGCGCTGCCATCTGCTCACTGCGTGTCGGCGGCCCACCGCGCAATCGCCACCGAATGACCTTGCGGAGCATCATCGCCGCCGCAGTCAGACTGACAACTCCCGCAAACGCGAGGTAGATCCCAAATATCGCGAAGTTACGGACATGCTTGGCAACGATCGAGTCGGACTCCTCGATGGGCACGCCGTACCGGACGAACGCAAAAACCAGTACTGCACCGAGCAAATTCGCCGCAAGCATCGAGACCATATAGATGGGCCATCGACTGCGGATCGTCACCGCTATCGCTCTGTATGAGGCCCGCACAGCGTTCAATTTAGCTGGCTGGGGTCGAACTGTTGGTATGCACGTCCGATTTTGCGTCCGCCCTCGCTTGTCGGCATAGACAGTTAGGCTCCCGATGTGAACGCAAACGTGGGGAATGCGGACGGGGATTTCGGTATGAGCGAGTTCGAGCGGGTATGAGAAAGCCCATCAGCGCAGACGCCCAGGCAGTGCATCCCGGCGTGCGCATCGCCGCCGAATGGTCGTGGCGCCTCATCATGATCTTCGCGGGCTTGGCCGTCCTTGCCTACGTCGTGTTGCGACTCGAGACAGTACTCATCCCGGTGGGATTGGCGCTCTTGGCGTCTGCGCTGCTGGTGCCGTTGGTGGACCGCTTGCAGGCGTGGGGTGTACCGCGATCCGCGGCGGTAATCCTCGTACTGCTCGGCGCGATCGGAATCGTCGCCGGAATCGTGGCCTTCGTCGTCGAGCAGTTCATCGACGGACTGCCGCAGCTCACCGACCAATTTGCCGCCAGCGTCACCCAGATCCAGAACTGGTTGACCAGCGGCCCGCTCCATTTCAGTGAAGATCAGATTCGGCAGGCCGGCGATTCCGTCGTGAAGTCGGTGCAGTCCAATCGTGAAGAACTGACCAGCGGCGCCCTGACCACGGCAACTGTCATCGGTGAGATGTTCACCGGTGCATTCCTGACCCTCTTCACTCTCATCTTCTTCCTGTACGGCGGCGATCAGATCTGGGGATTCGTCACCAGGATCGTTCCGCGTGATTCCAGACGCCGAGTACGGATCGCCGGGTCCGCCGGCTTCGGCTCGCTCATCGGATACGTACGCGCAACAGTCGCAGTTGCCGCTGCGGACGCCATCGGAATCGGTTTGGGCCTGGTCATCCTCGGTGTTCCGCTGGCCATGCCCTTGGCTTCGTTGGTGTTCGTCGGCGCGTTCATCCCGATTATCGGTGCCTTTCTCACCGGCTTTCTCGCAGTACTCGTTGCACTGGTCACGAAGGGACTCCTGACCGCCCTGATCGTGCTCGGCATCATCATCGGCGTGATGCAACTCGAAGCGCATGTCATGCAGCCGTTGCTGCTCGGACGGGCGGTTCGACTGCATCCATTGGCAGTTGTTCTCGCGATTACCACGGGCATCGTCCTCGCCGGGATAGTCGGCGGACTCCTCGCGGTACCCATAGTCGCCGTCCTCAACACGGCAATTCGCTCGCTGCTCGCAGACGACCCCGAGGCTGTGTACGAGCAACTACACGTCGAAGATCCGGAGACACCCCTCTACCCGGCGCAACCCGACGAAGTGCGAACCGAACCGCGAATCGAGAATCCGATCGCACCGAGCGATGTCACACCCGATGACTGAACCTGAGCTGACTGAACCTGCACTGCCTGAACCTGCCGGCCGACGGCGATTGCACTACCGACCCACCGTTCGTGCCGCGTCCGGAGTAGACACCGATCCGGATGCACCGCTGTGGCGGGCCGCGCAGGCATTTCGACTGGTCACACTGATCTACGCGATCAGCTATCAATTCGCGTCGGTTTCGAACTACACGAATTCACGTCTCAGCTGGTTCTTCGTCGCGCTGATGGCGGTGTGGACCGGAGCCTCCGCGGTGATGCTCGCCGGCGGAAAGGTTCCGCACACCGGCCAGCTCGAACGTCAGATAGTGCGTGGACGTCGGATCCGCACCTACGTTGTGCTCACCGATCAAGTAGTAGTCATTGCATTGATGGCGTCGACGAGGCTCGTCTCCGACCAAGGGTGGTACCAGAATCACCAGACCCTGCCCACCACACTGTGGGCGACCAATGCGGTGATTTCTGCGGCTATTCTCGGTGGCCCCTGGCTCGGAATCGCGTCGGGAGTTCTCATCTCCTCAGCGAGCGCGATCATTCGAGACCAGATCAATCTCGATCTGTGGCGCGATGCCACAGCCCCGGTCCTGGTCTCGGTGGGCTTGGCGCTGGGCCTCGCCACCACCACCGCCAGACGCGCCCATCGCCAACTCGAACAAGCCGTGCGTCTGATCGCTGCTACCGAAGAACGCGAACGGCTCGCCCGAGAAGTTCACGACGGAGTTCTGCAAGTTCTGGCGATGGTTCGAAGGCGAGGTGCTGAACTCGGCGGCGGCGCCGCGGAACTCGCCGAACTGGCCGGGGAACAGGAAGTCGCATTGAGGATGCTCATCTCCGAGCAGAGTTCCGGCGTCACCGCTGACATCGGCGGCCAGAGCGTAGATCTCGCTCCACTGCTGACCACTCAGGCAAGCACAACCGTTTCCGTTTCCACTCCCGCCCACCCGGTAGTTCTCGGCCGCGACTGCGCAATCGAACTGGCCGCAATCGTCGACAACGCCCTGTCCAACACGGCCCTCCACGCCGGACCCGGCGCCAAGGCGTACGTACTCCTCGAAGATCTACCAGGCGAAGTCATCGTCAGCATCCGCGACGACGGCGTCGGTATACCTGAAGGTCGATTGGCTGCCGCCGAAGCCGAAGGCCGCATGGGAGTATCGAAGTCGATTCTCGGTCGTGTCGCGGCGCTCGGAGGTTCCGCGACCCTGCACACCGGTCCCGGGGAGGGCACCGAATGGGAGATCAACGTTCCGAAGGGAAGTAGTGGGAGTGACTGAAGAACACGGTGCCGGGGTTTCGACAAGCGGGGTGTCGACAAGCGGGGTGTCGACAAGCGTGGTTTCTGTGATGGTCGTCGACGACCACCCGATGTGGCGAGACGGAGTCTCCCGCGACCTGGAATCTGCCGGGTTCACCGTCACAGCCACCGCTGACGGTGTTGAGCGCGCCCGTAGTCGCGCAGCCGCTGTCAGGCCGGACGTCGTGCTCATGGACATGCATCTGACCGACGGAAACGGAGCCGACGCCACCACCGCAGTGCTCGAGGTCTCGCCGAACAGCAAGATCCTGGTGCTGTCGGCGTCGTCGGAACGCGACGATGTTCTCGACGCGATCAAAGCCGGAGCATCCGGATACCTGGTCAAAAGTGCCTCCGTCGCCGAACTGCTCGACGCCGTACGCGCCACTTACAACGGGCAGGCTGTATTCACCCCGGGACTTGCCGGACTGGTCCTCGGCGAGTACCGACGGATGTCCAGTGCCCCGGCTGACGACCGCGCACCGGAGGTTCCCAGGCTCACAGAACGTGAGACCGAAGTGCTGCGACTGGTTGCAAAGGGCCTCAGTGCCAAGCAGATTGCGACGCGGCTTTCCCTGAGCCATCGAACCGTCGAAAACCATGTTCAGGCCACTCTCCGTAAACTGCAGTTGGCCAACCGGGTGGAATTGACGCGCTACGCAATCGAGCAAGGACTCGACTAGCGCTTATCCTGGAGGGATGGAGGCCAGAAATCTACGAGTATCGGATGCAGAGCGAGAGCACGTCGGCGAATTGCTGCAGAAAGCAGTCGGGCAGGGAATGCTCTCGCTCGGTGAGTTCACCGAACGTATGGACACCGCGTTGGCCGCGAAGACTCGCGGTGAACTGAACGCCGTGCTGGCAGATCTTCCCGGCATCACCTTGATCTCGGATTACGAACCGCCGGCGTATCCCACAGGTCAGCCCGGCTATCCGTATCCACAGGCCCAGTATCCGCAACCTCAGCAGGCTCAATATCCCCAGCAGGTTCGGTACACCCAGTCGCAACCGCCGGTCGGTGTTCCGGCAACCGGGCCGTACGGCGCGGCCAACGCTGCGATCGTTCGTGGGCGTATGTCGACGGTGACCCGCAACGGAGCCTGGATTGTTCCTCCGGCCGTTGTCATCGACACTCGAATGTCGAGTGTCACCATCGATTTCACCCGCGCAGTCATGCAGACGCAGGTAGTGCACGTCTCGATCAACGACTATGCGAGTTCGATTGCGCTGATCGTTCCCGAGGAAGCCACCGTCGACATGAACGACGTCGAAGCCATCGGAGGCAGCGCTTCCAACAAGGTGCGGAGCGGGCCGCACATGGGTCCGTTGCATCTCGTGGTGCACGGCAAGGTCCGCTTCGGCAGCGTCACCGCCAAACATCCCTTCGGGACCACCATCCGAAAGTTCCTAGGTTCCTGATCCGAGAAGCACCCAGGGCAATCGAGTAGTACTACTCATCTGAATCCGGGCCTCCGATAGCAGGCTCGGAGTATGACCACACCAAGTTCTCCGGGCGTTGATCCGCGACTCGTGACGGCGTTGTCGACCGAGTGCGAGAGTATCGGTCGATCGCTGCACCACCTAGGGCAGAACCTGTCGATCCTGCAGGCGCAGTTGGTGAACCCGCCTGCTCAAACGCCAATGCAGGTTCCGCCCCCGGCACCTCCGCTTCCTGTTCCGCCGCCGCCGCAACAGCAGTACGCTCCGCCGCAACAGCAGTACGCTCCGCCGCAACAGCAATTCGCTCCGCCGCAACAGCGATTCGCGCCGGCACCCCAACAGCAATACGCTCCACCGCCACCGCAGTATGTCGGCGCGCCGTACGACCGTCGTGAGCCGTGGTGGCAGCGCGACGGGGTGATCAGTCGACTGCTGGCGATTGCCGGCGTCTCGGTCACCTTGATCGGGGTTGTCATGCTTCTGGTGCTGGCGGCTCAGGCCGGATTCTTCGGGCCACCGCTCCGCGTCATCGGTGGTGCTGCGTTGTCCGGTGGATTGATCTTCGCCGGATTTCGGGTGTACGGACGCCCCGGCGGCCGGGTAGGCGCAATTTCGCTGGTGGCTACGGGATTTGCCGGCCTCTACCTCGACGTCATGGCGGCGTCGGTCCTGTACGGCTGGCTCGTTGTACCGGTGGCGATGGTGGTTGCATTCGGGATTGCTGCTGCCGGAATTGCCGTGGCACTGAAATGGGATTCCGAACCGCTTGCATTGCTGATCGTGCTCGGCGCTGCACTGTTGGCCCCTGTGCTGACGGGTGCAATCACGTTGACACTCATCGGTTTTCTCGTCGCAATCCAGCTGGCGGCATTCTCGGCCCAGCTTGGTCGGGAATGGAAGTACCTGGGCTTGGCTCGTACGGTTCCGGTGGTACTCGCACTCGTCGTTGCTGTTGCTTCGGGGCTGATTTCCGGCGTAACCGACAGTGAAGCAGCTCAATTGGTGGTCAGCGCAATTCTTGTCGCTGCGATCGGCCTGGCCTCTTCGGTTCTTGTGCAGCGCGCCGGTTCACCTTCGCGTGACGACGTTGCAGGCGGATGGTCGAGTGCAACTTTCATCGTCGCGACACTTCCGCTCATCGCTGTCGGACTGCTCCTCGACCGTCAGATGGCAGCGGTGCTGTACGGCGTCACGGCTGCGCTTCTTCTGTCCGGCGCTGCGGTGGGCAGTGCTCTGGCGGTCAACCTTCGAATGTCCGTTGCCGGCACCGGGGCAATGGCTCTGTTGCTCTGCTGCTCGGCGGGATCTCCTGAATCATTGATCGCCGCAGTTCTTCTCGTGGTTGCGATGATTTTCTTCGGTGTTGCATTCTCGGCCGGATCGCGATTCGTGTTCGCCCTCGGATCGATCTTTGCCGCAGCCGGGCTGATCGGGTTCCTGGTGTCGGTTCCGCCCGCGGCACTGATTACGGCTCGGGCTGCGTCGGCGCACCTCGATGTGATCTCTGCCTTGACAGGCCTCGCTGTAATCGGCGTACTCATCGCCGGTGCATGGACGGTCCGACGGCTGAAGTTGGTAGGCGAGAACAACATTGCCACGATCTGGGCCCTCGCCGGTCTGGGCGCCCTCTACGGATTGACGTGCGCACTGGTGGCTTCGGGCATCGAGATCTGGGGCGCGGCAACAGGATTTGTGTTCGGCCACAGCGCCGCGACCGTGGTGTGGATGCTGGCAGCCACATCTGCCCTGGTGTACGGCCTGAACAACCGCCGGTATGCGCACGTGATGCTGGGAACCGGGCTTGCGCTCACCTGCGCCGCGCTCGCGAAGCTCTTCCTGTTCGATCTCGCAACACTCAGCGGACTGGTGCGTGGTGTTGCATTCCTGATCGTCGGACTACTGCTCCTGCTTGTCGGGACGCGCTATGCACGCGCATTCGGCAAGCAGGAACAGGTCAACTCTGGTTCTTCTGCCTCGCGATGAGTTCGCTGACACTGACGGCATTGTTGTCGTCAGGGCGATGGCGTCCAGTGGCTGCGTCCTCGGCAGTGCTTCCGGTGACGGCAGTGCTTCCGGTGACGGCAGTGCTTCCGTTGACGGGTGTTTCGGTGACAGGCTGGACGGCACCGTTGTGTGCAGTCCCGTTGCTTGCACTCCCGTTGGTTGCGACAGTTGCCCGCACAACCGGAAGTGGCCTCGATGCGGGCGGCGTCGCCTCCGGCGTGCGCAGATCCGACAACCAGCTTTCGATCGGACGTCCTTCGGTTGTGGGAAGAGATGCCGGCACAGGTTTTGTGGTCTTGTACGTCGGGTTGGGAACCGGCGCTTCGATCAGGTCCTGCGGGGCCGTGACAGGTGGCCTGTCCGTGCTGCGGCGACGCGGCGTCTCAGTGGGCTTGACGGTCGGTGCTTTGACGGACATTTCGCTGAGGGGGATGGGCTCGGTGAGGGGGTCCGGTTCACGTTTGCCCGAAGCCGGTGTGAGGGGAGGCTGCACCCGCGATGCCTCGGTCTTGGCGAGGCCGGGTCCGGCGATCGCGCCGACAGGCACGAGCTGCGGGACGTTGACGAGTGCAAGTTCACTGTCCAGGATCGGTTCGCCGAGACCGATCTTTTCCTGGATGCGTTTCATCCATGCGGGAGCCCACCAGCAGTCGTCGCCGAGCAGTTTCATCGTGGCGGGCACGAGGAACATGCGGATGAGCGTGGCATCGATGACGAGGGCCGCGATCATGCCGTACGAGATGTACTTCATCATCACAAGTTCCGACAGGCCGAACGCGCCGGTCACCACAATGAGGATCAATGCCGCAGCAGTAATGATTCGGCCGGTATGGGCGGTTCCGATGCGGATGGATTCGGTAGTGCTCGCGCCTTGGGCTCGGGCCTCCACCATCCGGGAGAGCAGGAACACTTCGTAGTCGGTGGACAGGCCATACACGATGGCGATGATCAACACCAGAACTGGCGACATGATGGGGCCGGGCGTGAAGTTGAGCATCTCGGAGCCATGCCCGTCGATGAAGATCCACGTCAGGATGCCGAGTGTCGATCCCAATCCCAGAGCGCTCATCAGAGCTGCCTTGATCGGAAGAACCAAGGATCCGAAGGTCAGGAACATCAGCAACGTTGTCAGCAGGATGACGGACACGACCATCAACGGAAGTCGGTCGAGGAGGGCGTCGACGCTGTCCTGCTCGATGGCGGGGGTGCCGCCGACGAGGACCGTCGTACCTTCGGGCCATTCGGATGACCGGAGGTAGTCGACGGTCGGACGAGCGTCGTTGCGCTCTGTCAGGCCGGCTTTGAGTACGTTGACGCCGTTTTTCGTTGCCTGCTCGGGCGTGAACTTCTCGACCAGACCGGGTGCGTTGTTGGCCGTCTTCATGATTTGGCCGAGAGCCGCATTGTCTGCGCCCTGGATGACCAGACGCACAGGCTCGGTGCGGTTACCCGGGAAGAGCTCGTCGAATTCGGCTTGTGCCATGCGTGTCGGACTGTTGGGCGGCAGGTACGTCTCGTTGATGCCACCGAACTTGATGCCGCTGAGCGGAATGATCATCAGCAGCAAAGCCACGATGATCGGGATGGCGACCTTGAGCGGATGGCGCATCACCAGACGGGTGAGCTTGCCCCAGAAGCCGTTCTCGATCTCTTCGTTCGTCTTGGTTTGACGGAACCTCTTGAAGGATAGGGCGTCGATCCGCTTGCCGAGAATTCCCAGAATCGCGGGAAGGATCGTGATGGACGAAATCGCAGCGAGCATGACGGCAGCGATGGCGCCGTAGGCGACGGATTTCAGGAATCCCTGGGGGAAGAGCAGAAGTCCGCCGAGGCTGACCGCGACCATCGTTGCCGAGAACATGACTGTTCGACCGGCCGTCATGACGGTTCTGCGGACTGCGGACGGGGTGTCATACCCCTCAGCTATCTCTTCGCGGAATCGACTGACGATGAACAGGCCGTAGTCAATGGCAAGACCGAGTCCGACCAGCGAGACCACAGGCGCAACAAATGCGTTGACCTCGGTGAAATTGGTGATCAGGCGGATGATTCCGTTGGCCCCGATGACGGTCAGGCCGCCGATGATCAGAGGCAGTGCCGCAGCGACCACGCCACCGAAGACGAAGAACAACAAGACACCGACGGCCGGAATGGCGAGCATTTCCATGCGCTTGATGTCATTGGCCATCGTGTCGTTCAGGGAGTTCGCCACCGGCTGCAGACCGGCCAATTGGACGTTGACGCCGTCGATGTAGAACGCGCTCTCGACGTCGCGGAAGTTGTTGGACACAGCTGTGTCGTTGTCACCCGCGATGGCGATGCTGGCCACCGCGTGCTGCCTCGTCGGGTCCGCCAAGGCGGCGACGGAGAGTCCGTCGCCGACCTTGAAGTACGAACCGTTGATCTTCATGATCTGGTCGGGGTGCTCGGCGACGAGTCGTTGCAGGCTGTCGATGACTTTCGCCTGAAACTCGGGATCGTCGACGGTCTTGCCTTCAGGCGCTGTATACAGCGCCAAGACGTCGCCGGTTGTGCTCCGCCCGAAAGTGCCGTCAGCGAGTTTGGCAGCCTCGACCGATTGCGATCCCGGATCGTCCCAGCCGCTCTGGCTGAGGTGATCTTGCAGGCTCAGGCCGTAAGCGGCGAGCCCAAGAAGACCCGCCACCATGACGGCGATGACGGTGAAGCGGGCACGGTAGACGATGCTTCCCCAGCTGGCGAACACTGATCAACTCCTATTCGGCAACACTTTTTCGCCCGATGAGCAGGGCGGAAAGCGGTCGGAACGGCTGCAACCAGGCGCCCTCGTCGGGCAGAGTATCCAGGCTTACCCGCGGCAGAGGCTCGCGGAAGACACCGGGGATGTCCTCGAGATCGACGAAGTCCAAGATGTCGGACGACACCGCCCAGCTGGCGTGCTCGCGGAATCCGAGTACTTGAACCGGAATGCCGGTTGCTGCGATGTTCTCCAACGGTTCGCGGAATGCTTGCCCGTCGGCGGACGCGACCATAATTCCGGCCAAGCCCTCGCCGTACCGCAGAGCGATGTGCTCGAGCATGTCTGAATCGACATCGCTGTCCTCATCGACCTTCGGCTTGGCGAACACCGCAAAACCCACATTACGCAACGCTTCGACCCAGGGGCGTACAACGTCGGCGCTGCCGGTCGCGATGTTCGTGAAGACTGTCGCTTCTGGCTCGAGAGTGCCACTTTCCCGAACGGACAGCTCAGCGGTGCGCGAGAGTAGCCAACGACCGAGAGCGTCGAATCGTGGCCGGTAGGCGGCCGTCGGCCGTCCACCGAGGATCGCACCGAGGCCCATGTCCAGGTTAGGGGCGTCCCAGACGAGAAGTACCCGCTTGGGGTGGCGGGAGTCACGACCGAGGTCGAGGGGAGATCCTGACGACGTGACGTCCTCAGATAGCTGTTCGCTGACACTCATGCTCTGATCTTCCCCCATATGAACTCGGTGATTGCACTTCCGACTTGATGGGCCTTGTCCTCGAACTTCGTGACGGGGCGCTCGTGGGTCATCGGGGACTCCCAATCGAGTTCTGTCAGCAGAGGTTCCTGGTTGCCGATTTCGCCGATCCATTCGGCGTAATCGGCATGGTCTGTGGCGACGTGGAGAACTCCGCCGGGCTTGAGGCGGTTGGCGATCAGAGCGAAGGTCGGGGCCTGCAGCAGGCGACGCTTGTGGTGGCGAGCCTTGGGCCACGGGTCCGGGAAGAACACGCGCACACCCGTCAACGATTCGGGGGCGATCATGTTTTCCAGAACGTCCATCGCGTCACCGCGAAGCACACGAATGTTCGGGATTTCTTCGCGTTCTACCTGCTGGAGCAGCTGTGCGAGCCCGGGGCGATAGACCTCGATGGCGACCAGATTGACGTGGGGCTCCGCCTTGGCCATTGCTGCGGTGGCGGTTCCAGTGCCCGATCCGATCTCGATGATCAGGGGCGCGTCACGTCCGAACCAGGCGTTTGCGTCGAGGGGAGTATCGGACACGTCGGCACCGATGAGCGGCCACTGACGGTCCCACGACTTCTGCTGTGCGTCGGTCAGCGCACCCCGGCGCGAGCGGAAACTTGTCACGCGCGGATGGAGGCGGGAACCCTTGGATTCTTCCGTCTCGCCAGCGTTCGGGGTTGGCAGTGCGTGCTGATCGGCTTCGTTCACGCGTCCATTGTCACGCATGAGCGCCATATATCGCAGACGGGTCTGAACTTCGACTTGAGGCTTTCTGTGAAAAGTGCGGAAAACAGGACACAAATCCGTGTGAGTGAACTCCGGATGACCTGCCGGGAACAGCTCCCGCGAAGTAGACCTGACAGAATCTGGCCAGCACGAGGGGAGCGTGGGGTGGGGATGAGAACAGGGGCTCGATTGATGTCCGCGGGTTCGCTGGAGGACGCGAGCGCGGAACCGATGGACGAATTGAGGCGGCTCGCGTACCGGCTGATGCCGATCGACCAGCGCGCCGCAGAGGCCGTGCATTCGATTGTCGGATCGCTGACAGCGCCGTTGCAGGTGCTTGTTGCCGGACGAAGCGGAGTGGGTCGGTCTGCAGTGGTCCGGTTGCTCGAAAGTGACAACAGAGCGGCGCGTCGTGTCGGCGGTGCTCCGGTGATCCCGACGGAGACGCGGGCGTTCGATGTGCCGGGTGCAATCGATCCGGATTTGACCCACCACTGCGTCGTGTACGTAGTTGTCGACGGAATCCGTGATGTGGATCGGCGTGCAGCGCGGCGGTTGTCCGATCGCGGGCTTGTCGTCGTGAACAAGGCCGACCGCGTGGGTGACGGCTGGGAAGCTGCGGTCGGACGCGCCACCGAGATTGCGCACGAACTCGGGACTGCCACAGTTCCCCTCGTAGCGTTGACCGGAGAAGGCGGTGGTGCCTTTTTCGACGCCCTCGCCCGGATAGTCGAGGCGCAGTGGTGGCGCAGAGTCGACGGAATGCGAGCGGTACTCGAAAGGGTTGCCGCCGGTGCCGACGCAGACGAGGCCGGCGCGCAGGACGAAGTCGAGAGGTACTTGGGCGCCGACAGTGGGGTGACCTTTGCCGCGACTGCCGCACTGGTGCGTCCGGAGTTGAAGGAGTTTGTCGCCGCGGCGCCTGCTTTGCCTGAGACGGTCGACGAAGCGCTGCGGTGTGCAACATGGTGGGGAGGGCAGGCGCAACGCGAGCACCCTTCGTGGCCGGACGCGGTTTCGCTCGTTCAGCGTGCATACGTCAGAAGGTGGGCCTCACTCGGTGGCAGACCGGCCGGATCCGAGGGCGCTCCGTGAACGACGATCCGACGGCAGCGTCCACCGCGATGCGGCCGGTGGTGGAGCGATGGAATCCTGCCGGGGTGTCGGGGGACGTCGACGGCGTCGAAGAAGGTGAATTTAAAAGTGCTGCAAAGGTTCTCGTTGTCGGTCCGCCTCGGTGTGGGCGCGAAGACGTGGAACAACTACTTCGTTCGAGTGCTGGATATGTCACCGTCGAGTGCGCGACCGACGCGATAATCGTGTTGTTGGTCATTGACGCCGCCAGCGTGATCGGAAGAGAAGAACTCGAGTTACTCGACGGGGCCGGGGTTGGTGGCCTGCCGTTGGCGGTAGTGCTGACCGGTGTGGACGGCTATCCGGACTGGGAATCCGTACGTGTCCGTGACCAGGGCATTCTTGCTGCGCATAATGACGTCTACGGTGCTGCCACCGTCGTCGAGTTGTCCGAGCACGGTGGGGCGGCGTCGTTGTTCGCCGTTGTCGACGCTTTCCGATTGCGTGCCGTATCCCAGCCCGGCGGCGGAGTGATCGCGGAAACCCGAAGAATGATCGACCTCGAGATCCGAAGCCTCCGCGAAAATGTCCCCGGCGGCGAATTGCGTTCGGAGCGAGCACAGTTACTGACCGAGCGTGACGGCCGACGCAGTGAGCGTCTTGCCCAGATGCGAAGCCGGCTCCAACGGGCACGCGCTGATCTCACACAGCAGATTGCGGACACCACCCGTACGACGGTGGCGTCGGCGCGCATCTGGATCGACGAGTCTGCCCGAGCTGAACTCTTGAGCTTGCCGGCGCGCCTCGAACATGAAGTTGCCAGCAACACAATCATTTTTGATGCCGCAATGTCCACTGCCGTCGGCGCGGGGGAGGCCGGCGGCCACCTTCCCGTACCGCGTTTTCCCGACGGACTGGCCGCGCGGCCGCGGGGGAACGAAGAGCGAATCACCGTGTTGGTCGGGGCATCGGCTGGTCTCGGGTTGGGCCGGATCGCAGTCACTCCGTTGGAGATGATCCCGGCCCTGGATATTACAAGCATTCCGGTGACCCTCGCACTCGGCGCGGTAGCAGCGTGGTGGTTGAGCCGAGCGAGAAGCATTGCCGCCGACCGAGCGCACGCTCGCGCCTGGTTGGTCGAAACGATGTCTACCGTGCGAGCGCAATGGGAGCAACGCGTACTGAACGGACTTCTCGACGCGGAAGTGGACCTCGGCAACGCGATCATGGCCGAGAGCCGTGAACTGATTGCGTCGGCGCAGGCTCGAATCGTGGAGATCGACGCCGAACTCCGGACACTGGGCCAGGCGCATACCGGACAATTGGCGGCCTGTGAACGAGACCTTGCGATTCTGAACGGATCCGGTACCTGAGCAGGTTGTCCACAGGCGCAAATTTTCGACGGGGAAGAGCTGCCGAAATCTGGTAATACTGATGAGTCTCGTCGTTCGGTAGGGGTTGCCGTAGCGAGGCGCAGCAGGCACCAACTACAGGGGGAACCATGGACAGCTTTCTGATCACGGCAGACGACGTCGACACCGGTTGGTTCGACGTATGTCACCTGCCCGTCGCGCATCTGCCGGCCGAGGGTATCGACCCGGCAACGTTCGGACCGGGATCGGGTGCCGTCGACGTCGGCGATCTGACGGTCAATCTCGACGCTTTCGATCTGGACGGAGACGGAATCGTCGACAGTCGCGTCATCCAATCCGATGATGCGCTCGTCGTCGTCTCGGATTTCGATCACGACGGCGGCGCGGACCGCGTGGCGATGGTCGAAGCCGATGGCGACTACTCGGCGTGGGAATGCCACCGCGACGACGAAGGCCTGTTGGTCTGGGATCGCATCGACGCCGGGACTTTATGAGTGAAGATGCCGGGACTTTTGGAGCGAAAGTGGCCGTTTGACGCCTTCTCAGGCCGGGTACGCCGCCTGAATACACCATCTGAATCGTTTCTGTGACAATTCTGACCGCACCCGATTACCTGCAGGTGAACAGCCAGCGTTAACCTCACTACATAGGACACCCGGCGTCCGTGGAATTCACGTGAGTGGATGACGCGGCTGGACCCCGTCGAGAGGGGGACACCGGGATCAACTGGTATCGGGGCGCTACCTGTGAAGGTGCGTCGTGTGTCAGAAGAACCCGGTTCCGGCTCACCCCAGGAGAGTTTGATGACCTCAGCGACCATTCCCGGTCTCAACGGAACTGACGGCACGCCCCCCACACAGCACAAGGAACTGCTTGCTTGGGTGCAAGAGGTTGCCGAACTCACCCAGCCCGCTCGCGTCGTCTTCGCAGACGGTTCGGACGAAGAGTGGGACCGGCTGACCAACAAGCTGGTCGAGGCAGGCACCTTCACACGCCTCAACGACGAGAAGAAGCCGAACTCGTTCCTCGGCAATTCCGATCCTTCCGATGTGGCACGCGTCGAATCGCGCACCTACATCTGCTCGAAGGAAGAAATCGACGCAGGCCCCACCAATAACTGGATGGACCCGTCGGAGATGCGCACCCTCATGGGTGACCTGTACCGCGGTTGCATGCGCGGACGCACCATGTACGTCGTGCCGTTCTGCATGGGCCCCCTCGACGCCGAGGATCCCAAGTTGGGCGTCGAGCTCACGGACTCCGAGTACGTCGTCGTCTCCATGCGCGTCATGACCCGCATGGGCAGCCATGTGCTCGAGAAGCTCGGCACCGACGGATTCTTCGTCAAGGCGCTGCACTCACTGGGTGCTCCGCTGGCCGAGGGCGAAGCCGATGTGGCATGGCCGTGCAACGACACCAAGTACATCACCCACTTCCCCGAGGATCGTGAGATCTGGAGCTTCGGTTCCGGCTACGGCGGAAATGCTCTCCTGGGCAAGAAGTGCTACTCGCTGCGTATCGCTTCGGCAATGGCGCACGACGAGGGCTGGCTGGCCGAGCACATGCTCATCCTCAAGCTGATCTCCCCCGAGGACAAGGCTTACTACATCGCGGCGGCATTCCCGTCCGCCTGTGGCAAGACCAACCTCGCGATGATCCAGCCGACCATCCCCGGATGGCGTGCCGAAACACTCGGTGACGACATTGCCTGGATGCGTTTCGGTGACGACGGACAGCTTTACGCCGTCAACCCGGAATTCGGTTTCTTCGGCGTGGCACCGGGCACCAACTGGTCCTCGAACCCCAACGCCATGCGCACCATCGACCAGGGCAACACGGTGTTCACCAACGTTGCACTGACCGACGACGGAGACGTCTGGTGGGAAGGCCTCGAAGGCGACCCGCAGCACCTGATCGACTGGAAGGGCAACGAGTGGACGCCCGAATCCGGCAACCAGGCTGCTCATCCCAACTCGCGTTACTGCACCCCGATGTCGCAGTGCCCGATCATGGCTCCCGAGTGGGACGACCCGAAGGGCGTGCCGATCTCGGCAATCCTCTTCGGTGGACGTCGTAAGACGACGGTTCCGCTGGTCACCGAGGCTCGCGACTGGCAGCACGGCGTCTTCATGGGTGCCACGGTCGGCTCCGAGCAGACCGCAGCAGCTGAAGGCCAGGTCGGCACGGTTCGCCGCGACCCGATGGCAATGCTGCCGTTCCTCGGCTACAACGTGGGCGACTACTTCCAGCACTGGATCGACCTCGGCAAGGCTGCCGACGAGTCCAAGCTGCCCAAGGTCTTCTACGTCAACTGGTTCCGCCGCGGCGACGACGGACGTTTCCTGTGGCCAGGCTTCGGCGAGAACTCTCGCGTCCTGAAGTGGATCGTCGAGCGTATCGAGCACAAGGCTGCCGGCATCGACACCCCGATCGGCGTTGTTCCCACGGGCGCGGCTCTCGACATCGACGGCCTGGATGTGTCGGCTGACGACATCGCCGAAGCTCTCGCTGTCAACATCGACGAGTGGAAGGCCGAGATCCCGCTCATCGAGGAGTGGTTCGACTTCGTCGGCGAGAAACTGCCTACCGGCATTCGTGACGAGTTCGAAGCTCTGAAGCAGCGTTTGGGCTAGTCCCTCGCGACCTTCTGCGTAACCCGGATGCCGCATCGATTCGATCTGATCGAATCGATGCGGCATTCGGTATTTGAATAGACATTTTTGAGCAATTTCGGGATTTAACCGGCCCGGTTGAGCTATATGCCCCATCAAATGATGCAATAACGTCACCAGATAAACGATTCGGTCGACACTGCGGCCGCATGGAGGTACAGAAATGACCGGAATTTACAACGACGTCACCGAGTTGGTCGGGCGCACCCCGTTGGTGCGACTCAACCGTTTGACCGAAGGTCTCGGTGCACAGGTTGTAGTGAAGCTCGAGTTCTACAACCCGGCTAACAGCGTCAAGGACCGTATCGGCGTGGCAATTATCGACGCTGCCGAGAAGTCCGGTGCGCTCAAGCCCGGCGGCACCATCGTCGAAGGCACCAGTGGCAACACCGGTATCGCACTTGCCATGGTCGGAGCTGCACGCGGCTACAAGGTCATTTTGACCATGCCGGAGACAATGTCCACCGAGCGTCGCGTCATGCTGCGCGCCTACGGCGCTGAGATCGTGCTGACGCCGGGTTCCGAGGGTATGGCCGGTGCTGTGGCCAAGGCCAAAGAAATTGTCGAGCAGACCGAAAATGCCGTCTCGGCAAGCCAGTTCGCGAACCCGGCGAACCCGGCCATCCATGAGGTCACCACAGGTGAAGAGGTCTGGGCGGACACCGACGGTGCCGTCGACATCTTTGTGGCAGGTATCGGAACCGGCGGCACCATCACCGGCGTCGGACGCACACTCAAGAAGTACAAGCCCGAGGTCAAGATCGTGGGCGTCGAACCCCTCGACTCCCCGATCCTCAACGGTGGAGCGCCCGGACCCCACAAGATCCAGGGCATCGGCGCCAACTTCGTTCCCGAGATCCTCGATCGCGAGATCTACGACGAGATCATCGACGTCACGTTCCCGGACTCCATCGAGATCGCCCGTGCGCTCGGTACCCAGGAAGGCATCCTGGGTGGCATCTCATCCGGCGCCATCGTTTGGGCGGCCCTCGAACTGGCCAAGCGTCCCGAGAACGCCGGCAAGTTGATCGTGGCTGTGGTCTGCGACTTCGGTGAGCGTTACATCTCCACCCCGCTGTTCGAACACATCCGGGACTGAGCTTCATGAGTATCCTCGGCACTATTCGCGAGGACCTGCAGGCTGCGCGCGGTCAGGATCCTGCCGCGCGCAGCAACG
>NZ_JASHKR010000144.1 GCF_030056815.1 Rhodococcus sp. IEGM 1379 | reverse complement strand
TGATCCGAGACCGCCGAGCCTGATTCTTGTTGGGGTGGGCTTCGTCGCGACGGGCATGGGCGCCAGCACAATTCTCGGACCCATCGTCGGTGGCTCCCTCATCGACCACTGCGGATACACCGGCGTGTTCTGGGCTCAGCTGATTCACGTACTCATCGCCGGTGCGGCTGGCGCATTCCTGGTTCTCGAGACCACCCTGCGCACCCGGCGAAGCTCGACGTCGTCGGCGCACTGATCCTCGGCCTCGGCGCTTTCGTCCTTCTGTTCGGCATCGGTAAGGCTTCCGCTTGGGATACTCCTCGCTGGAAACGATCGTGTCCGTCGGCGGCGGTATCGCGATTCTGATCGGCTGGGTTTTCTACGAGCGTCGACCGGCAGAACCGCTCATCGACATCGATCTTCTCAAGCTCCACGCTGTCGCAAAGACTATGGCAGCCAGTGGCTTTGTTCAGTTCGTGCTGGTCAGCCGTTCGATGCTCATCTCGATGTTCGTGATGCCCGATCCTGATCTGGGCTTCGAACTCGGAACGGCGTCGGCCACACTGCCCAACCTGATGATGCGCACCGTGCCTGCCGAGACGCAGGGCATCGCCGGCGGCATGCTCAACCTGTCGGGTTCGATGGGTAGCGCGCTCGGCAGCCAGTTGATGATCGCGATCCGCGCAGTACCCGGTGTCATGTTGGTCGGGCATGCGTCGCAGTACCAGGAATCCGGATATGTCTACGTCTTCCTGACCTTGTCGGTAATCGGTGCCGCAGCGGCGGCTATGGGTGTGTTGCTCACTCGCGCAAAGGCCGTCGACGCCGAGCCATCTAAGGATTCGGTGTCTGTCGGGCACTGAGGACACCCGTCTCTCAGTATCTGACAGCGCTCGCCAGGGCTGCCAACGACAGTGCCTGGTGAGCGCGTTCGAGTACAGCGAGCCTGCCGTAGTCGATATGAGCCTGCAGTGAATCGAGCGCTTCGGGCAACTTGTTGTCGAGGACGAGTTCGGCTATCGCGATGTGTTCCTCGACAATGGCTTCGATTCCCGCCGGCGTCAGATTGTCGAACATCCGCACCGGCCGAATCCTGGCGTTGACATGTGCCAAAGCCTCCGTCAGGGCTGGATTTCCAGACGCCACGAGCAGAGCTGTGTGGAATTCCTCGTCGAGAGTGACAAAGCTGGTGTCCGGTTCGAGGGTGCGTGCGCGCAACTTGTACCACCGCTCGAGTTCTGCACCTAGTACGTCGACGTCGTGCCGGGTGTACTCGGTGTCGAGAACTCGGCGAATTCCCTGTAATTCGAGCAGTATTCGCAGTTCGTACAGTCCGTCAAGTTCCTCGAGACGTGGGCGGTACGGATACAGTCCGTGCTCACCGCGTTGAACCAAACCGTCCGACTGCAACCGGGCAAGAGCTTCGCGAACAGGCGTTCTCGACACGCCGTGGATCTGGGCGAGACGCTCCTCGCTCAAGCGTTGATCCGGGGCGATCTTTCCGGACATCAGATCTGCTCGGATCGACTGATATACCTGATCTCGGAGAGACCCGGCGGAATGCTCGACGACAGACATGTCAGATGGCCATTGCTCGGCGGACGGCGTCGGTGGATTCGGTCCCGCCGGTTCCGGTGGAGGTGACATGCCCCGCAGCGAGGACGCTGTAGTGCTGCGCAGACTGGAGCGCGAATCCGATGTGTTGTTCGACGAGGAGAACACCGAGATCGCCCCGACGCGTCAGGTCCATGATGGTGCGTTCGATCTCGGCGACGACGTTGGGCTGAATACCTTCGGTGGGTTCGTCGAGGATGAGGATCTTCGGTTCGGTGATGAGGGCGCGGGCGATGGCCAGTTGTTGGCGTTGTCCGCCGGAGAGGAGTCCGGCGCGGCGCTCGAGCAATGTGGTCAGCGCGGGAAACATGTCCAATGCTTCTGCGATGAGTGCCTTTCCGCGTTTGCGGCCATCGGCTACCACTTGAAGGTTCTCCGCTGTGGTCAGTTGCCCGAACGATTGTTGTCCCTGCGGGACGTAGGCAAGACCGCGGGCTACGCGGGCGCTGGGGCGCATTGCGGTGATGTCCTCGCCGCCCAGGAGGATGGTTCCACTGGTCGGCTTGATCAGCCCGACAACAGCTCGCAGGAGTGTCGTCTTGCCGGCTCCATTGTGGCCCATGACCGCGGCGACCCCGTCACGTGGGACGGTCAGTGAGATCCCGTGAATGACTTCGGTTCGACCGTACCCGGCTCGGATATCCCTGATTTCCAGCATGATTCACTCCTGACCCACCGGCGCAGCTGCTGCCGTGCCGAGGTAGACCGCTTGGACTTTGGGATCTGCTTGTACCTGCGCGACGGTTCCTTCGGCGAGGACCTTGCCGGCGGCGAGAACGGTGACCGAGGTGGCAAACGCTCGCATGAAATCCATATCGTGTTCGACCACGACGACGGTGCGCGCGCCGCCGATACGACGCAGGAGGTTACCGGTCTCCTCCCGTTCCTCGAGGCTCATACCGGCGACGGGCTCGTCGAGGAGCAGAACCGAACAGTTCTGCACCAGAAGCATTCCGATCTCGAGCCACTGCTTCTGTCCGTGAGCCAAGATGCCGGCCGGAGTGTCGCGCAGAGCTTCGAGGCCGATTGTCTCGAGGGATTCTTCGATTTCGGGGAGTACGGACTTGCGGGTGCGCAACAGTTCCCAGGCCGAGCGGCCGGCGCCGGCTGCGATGTCGAGATTTTGCAGGACCGTGAGTTCTTCGAACACGCTGGCAGTCTGGAACGTGCGTCCGACACCGAGCCGGGCGATCTTGTGAACCTTCTTGCCCAGCAACTGTTCACCGGATTTGGTGATCGACCCGGTGGCGGGTACCAGCCCGGTGATGGCGTCGACGAGTGTGGTCTTGCCGGCGCCGTTGGGGCCGATCAGGAAGCGGAGGTCGCCCTGCATCAGCGTCAGGTCGACGTTGTCGACGGCTTTGAATCCGTCGAAGCTGACCGAGAGGTTGCGCACCTCGAGGTATTCGGAGGACATTCCGGCGTTGCCACCGAGGGCGGGGGCGGTTCGGCTGGTGGCGGTTGTGTTGGTCATACGGACACCTCCACGGCTTCCGGTTCGGTGACCTTCGACGTTGTCGGGGGAACGGACTTGTTTCGCTTCTTGCGGTGTCGTAGTAGGGCAAAGAGTCCGGCGACTCCGGCGGGGAAGAAGCCGACCACGATGATGAACATGAGGCCTTGGGCGTAGATCCAGCCGGACGGAAGTTTCTCGGAGAAGGCCGACTGCGCCCAGGCGACACCGATGGCTCCGAGTACGGGTCCGAGTAGCGTTGCGCGGCCACCGATTGCGACGCCGATGAGGAAGGCGATGGAAGGAACGATCCCGACGTCGGCGGGGGAGATGATGCCCACGATCGGAACGAACAGTGCCCCGGCGATGCCGGCGAGGAATGCGGCCGTCACGTAGGCCACCAGCTTGATGTTGGCGGGATCGTATCCGAGGAATCGCACCCGCTCTTCCTGATCTCGCACGGCGACAAGCAGTTCGCCGTACCGGGAGTTCATCAGCTGTCTAATCAGCGCGACCGACGCGAGAAGAATTCCGGCGGCGATGAAGAACAGCATCTGCTTGTTCGCCGGGTCGTTAAGGTTGAATCCGAAGAACGTGCGGAAGCGGTTCAGTCCGTTACTCCCGCCGATGGATTGCTGCCCGATCAGCAAGATCGCGAAGGCCGCGGCCAGTGCCTGGGAGAGGATGGCGAAGTAAGCGCCCTTGACGCGTCGCTTGAAGACGCCGAGTCCGAGAAGAAAGGCCACGGCAGCGGGCAGGAACAGTACCGCGAAGATCGCGACGAACGGAGAGGCGAAAGGTTGCCAGTAGCCGGGTAGTTCGGTTTTTCCGGCGATCGTCATGAAGTCGGGGACCGCGTCACCTTTGAGTTCGGCGTCGGCGATCTTGAGATGCATTGCCATCACGTAGGCGCCGATTCCGAAGAAGACGCCCTGCCCGAGGGTGAGCATTCCTCCTCGGCCCCAAGCCAATCCGATTCCGACTGCAACGATGGCGAAGCACAGGAACTTCGCCAGCAACGACAGCCGGAAGTCGGAGAGCACTGCCGGGGCAACCGCGAACAAGATGACCGCGGCAACTGCGAATCCGCCCCAGACCCGGATACGTGAATTGCTGAGGATACTCATACGAGACTCCTTGTCTTGACTGCAAACAGTCCCTGCGGACGCAGTTGGAGGAACACGACGATGATGACGAAGACGATCACCTTCGCGATCGACGCGGTAGTCGAGTATTCGATGAACGAGTTCAGGATGCCCAAGGCGAAGGCGGCAATGACCGCGCCCTTCATCTGCCCGAGCCCGCCGACGACAACTACCAAGAATGCGTCGATCAGATAGGACTGCCCGATAGTCGGGCTGGTCGAGCCGATCAGCGTCAATGCAACACCCGCTACGCCGGCCAAGCCGGACCCGATGAAAAACGTGGTGATATCGGTACGTCGGGAGGAGATTCCGCTAGTTTCCGCGAGGTCGCGGTTTTGCACCACGGCACGGATTCGGCGGCCCATGGATGACTGCTTGAGTGCCAGAGATACGGCGATCACGGCGGCGATGGAGAGTACAAGAATGAAGATTCGGGTACGGGGGACGATGGCGCCGAAGATTTCGACGCCACCCGAAAGCCACGTCGGTGCTATGACATTGACAGCGGGTGCGCCGAAGATGTCGCGTGCCAGTTGTTGAAGGATCAGGCCGACGCCGAACGTCACCAGCAGCGTGTCGAGTGGGCGGTGGTACATCCGCGACACCAGAACCACTTCCAGGAGGACACCCATCAGTCCGCCGACGACAAAACCAACCAGCAGAGAGACGATCAAAGATCCGGTGGCGTTGGAAATGACCTGCTGCACTACGTAGGCGGTGTACGAACCAGCCATGATGAACTCGCCGTGCGCCATGTTGATGACGCCCATCTGCCCGAACGTCAGTGACAGTCCCAGTGCGGCCAACAACAGGATCGATCCGATACTCAAACCCGTGAACAGCTGTCCGATCATTACATCCATGACAGACGTTCCGCCTCTCTACCAGTCGGTTTCATTGCAGTCGGGGCTCTCTACTTGCTGCTGCTACCCAGACCTGCGGCCCAGGGGTAGTTCTTCAGGTACGGATCGGGTTCGATCGGCTGGCCGGAATCCCAGACGGTGTAAATCAGTCCGTCGCTGCGGATCTCGCCGATGCGGGCGGTTTTGGTGATGTGGTGGTTGTCTCCGTCGATGGTGACCAGGCCTTCGGGGGCGTCGAAGGTGACGCCGTCGGCATTGTCCTGAATATCCTTGACAGCAAAGGATTTAGCCTTCTCGACAGTGTTCTTCCACAGGTAGACCGAGGTGTAGGCGGCTTCCATCGGGTCGGAGGTGGGCTTGTCCTGGCCGTACTTGGCCTTGTAGGCCGCGACGAACTTGTTGTTTTCCGGGCTGTCGATGGTCTGGTAGTAATTCCACGCTGTCAGTTGGCCTTCGACGTTCTGCACACCGATGCCGCCCACTTCTTCTTCCGCGATGGAGACGGAGACCACGGGCATATCAGCCGGCTTCAATCCGACGTTGGTGTACTCGCGGAAGAAAGCGACGTTGGAATCGCCGTTGAGAGTGTTGAATACGGCGTCGGCGTCAGCCGTGCGCACCTTGTTGACGATGGTGGAGAAATCGGTGGATCCAAGAGGGGTGTAGTCCTCACCCTTGATTTCCATGCCGTTGGCTGCTGCGTACGCCTTGATGATGCGGTTGGCAGTCTGGGGGAAGACGTAGTCGCTACCAACGAGATACAGCGACTTGGCGCCCTTCTCCTTCAGGTAGTCCAGTGCCGGAATGATCTGCTGATTTGTCGTGGCGCCGGTGTAGAAGATGTTCTTGGAATCTTCCAGACCTTCGTACTGCACGGGGTAGTAGAGGAGTGAGTTGTTGTCCTCGAACACGGGAAGCATCGCCTTGCGGCTCGACGACGTCCAACCGCCGAAAACTGCTGCAACGCAGTCACTGCTGATAAGTTTCTCGGCCTTCTCGG
>NZ_JASHKR010000143.1 GCF_030056815.1 Rhodococcus sp. IEGM 1379 | reverse complement strand
GGCCACGGAGTCGCCGGAATAGGCCCGGATGTTCCGCCGTGGATTCCGGTTCAGTGGATCGGGCATCCTCAGGACATGATCTGTAATGCCAGCGAAGACAGTTACATTCGTGACATCGCCGACCTCACCCGCTGGATGTCCTTCACCCAGGCACAGGTCTGGTTCCGCAAGGTGTGGGAACTGCTTCGTAGCAATACATTCCAGAATGCCCAGAAGACTCGTTTCAGTCCGAACCAGTGGCGGACAGACCTGCGACGCATCCATACCGCATTCCTCGAAGTGCTCGGATACCTACCAACTCGGTTGAACTGGCGCAGCATTCAGATGCAGAACCCTCGCGGTGGGCGGCACATCAGCTACGCGATCGAACCCCTCGACAACAGTGGGCTCACCGGTTGCCAGCTACTGGCAGATTGGATGGGTTCCCGAGCGAACGGCGTCGAGCGTCTCGCCCACGCGGCCTGATCTTTACCGTTAGTAAACCTAACTATCCCCATCGGGTCACCCAGCGTCTCTACGTTCCATTCCATGGAACTGACCAAAATTCTGCCCTGCGCCACCGCACCCACCGGTCGTCTGGACTGGTCGGAATCGTTGGGAAGCCTGGCACCCCAACCAGTTTCAACCTTCGATGCCCAAGCCCATCGCGGCGGACCGGGATTGTTCACCGAAAGCACTACGTTGAATCTCGAGCAGGTCAAGACGATGGACTGCGAAACTCAGCAGCTCGCCGGATACCCTGAGCAGCAGACTGTTCCGGGCGCCACGATGCGGACGCTCAACGAAGTACTCACCCTCGTGAAGGCGTACAACGCACCCGACCTCAAGCTCAACATCGAAACCAAAGTTGAAGCCGGAGCACCTCACGAAACTGCTCCACGCGAGCAATTCGTCTCCGTCGTGCTCGACACCATCCGATCAGCGGGCATGATGGACAGCGTCACCATTCAGAGCTTCGACTGGGGTTCACTCATGCTCACCCTCGAACTCGCTCCGAGCGTTCCCGTCGTCGCGCTGGCAAACGGCGATTTCCTGCAGGGCGGCAAGGTATCCGATCCCGGCTTCACGCTGTACCCGACGGCAGGGATGATCGAGAGCGCACATGCGCGTGGCATCAAGGTCATTCCGTGGACCGTTGATGATCCGGCAACGATGCATGCGCTGATCGACCTCGGCGTCGACGGAATCATCACCGACTTCCCCGACCGACTTCCCCGACCGACTTCGCGCCGCTCTGACCGAGCGCGGCCTGGATCTGCCCGCGTCGGCTGTCAAGAAGGAGCCGATATCGCGATGGGCCCGAGAGGGACGACTCGGGCCCATCGCAGATGTTCGTCGAAGCTTCTGTTTGTCAACGGTTTTCGTACTTGATGCCCAGCGCGAGAATGATTGTCACGGCGCACATCGTCACCAGCAACGCGCAGACGGCACCGAGCGTGGCAACTGTCGGTGTCGACGTTCCCGGAACCACGAGAGAAGCGAGCAAAACCGTGGCGATCGACGTTCCGACTGCCATCGCTGCCGTTCGCACAACCGACTGACTACCGATCGTTTCACTGGTGCTGTGCTCGGGAACGAATTCCACGAAGAGGTTCGACAGCGCTGTGTACGCGAAGGCCGTTGCTATCGAAACGATGACCACGAGCATTGCCATCCCGACCACCGAATCATGGAACCCGAAGAAACCGGCACACGCGGCGAGGAACAGTCCGGTTCCGATCAACAGCGAACTGCGCGCTCCGACCGATGCTGCCAATTTTCCTGCGAGCGGCGTGAACATCAGTCCGACCCAACGGGAGACCAGAGCACGTTCCGTTGCCGGAGTACGTGCACTGATCTCCCGTTGGGTCGAGCCGCTACTTACATGATCTACTTCTCGGCTGCGTGCTGCGCAGCGATGTAGCCGTAAACCAGCCCCTGGCCGATCGTCGCACCCGCACCCGGATACGAGTGGCCGAACGCATTCGCGGCGGTGTTGCCGATCGCGTACAGCCCATCGATGGTGCTGCCGTCTTCACGGAGAACCCGAGCGTGTTCGTCGGCGCGCACGCCGCCGCACGTGCCGAGGTCACTCAACGTCATCTTCACCGCGTAGAGGGCCTTGTTGTCGAGCTTCCGCAGGTTCGGGTTCGGGGATACGGTCGGGTCGCCGTAGTACCGGTCGTACGCGCTTGCGCCTCGACCGAACTCGCCGTCGCTACCGGCCGCAGCCGCGTCGTTGAACTTGCCGAAGGCTTCGACAAACGCGTCCTCGGGCAGACCGACCTTTCGGGCAAGCTCGGCCGGGCTGCTCGCCTGGTGCGCGATGCCGGAGTCGAAGAATGCCTGCGGAAGGGGCTGACGCGGGAAAATACCGCCGGCAAACACGTAACTGTTGCGGTACTCCTGGTCGAAAACAAACCACATCGCCTCGGCCGGGTCGCCGGCCTTCTCCCGGTCGAGCACAACCTGACCGAACGACATGTAGTCAGTAGCCTCGTTCACGAAACGTCGACCGGTCTGGTCGACGATGAACGAACCGGGCAGAGCGCGCTCGGCGAGCATCACCATCGGCGGCCGGCCCTTGATGCTCGCCACTGCGGGGAACCACCACGACTGGTCCATCAAGCCGATGCCGGCGCCCAACTCCTGCGCGGCCTCGATCGCCTCGCCGGTATTGCCCTCAGCGCCCAGGCTCTCGTGCTCACCGAGACTCTCCGACTGGTACTTGTGGCGCCACTCCATGTTGTGGTCGAAGCCGCCGGCAGCCAGCACGACGCCACGCCGAGCCGTCACCGTGACCTCGCGTCCGTCTTGGATCACAACGGCACCGGTGACACGGCCACCCTCGGTGACGAGCCGAACCAACGACGTTTCCGTCCACACCGGGATATTTGCCTGCACCACGCCTGCAAACAGGCCAGCTGCGAGCGCCTGACCGCCGGCAATGTATTCGCGCTTGAGGACGTACTTACCGAAAACGCCCTGTGACAAACGACGGAAGATGCGGGGAAAAGCCTTGAACGGCTTCTTCGCCATCAGATTCATCCACTTGTAGTCCGCACCGGTTACCGGCATCGGCAGACTGGCTTCCATCAAACCGGGGCGCAGGCGACCGCGTTCATCTCCCAGCACGGATGCGTCGAACGGTCGGCACTCGCAGGTGCGACCGGCAGCGCTACCGCCCGGCAGTTCGGGGTGGTAGTCGGAATAACCCTCGGCCCAGAAGAACTTCATGGGCGTCGTGCGGTACAGCATGTCGACGGTGGCTGCGCCGTGGTCGACAAATGCCTCACCACGTTCAGCCGGTGCCGAATCGCCAACCACCGCACGCACGTACGTCTTCGCGCGCTCGATTGTGTCGCCCGCTCCGGCGTCCGCCAGTACCGGGTTGGCCGGCATCCAGAACGCTCCACCGGACCGCGCCGTCGAACCGCCCACATACTGCGTCTTCTCCACGATCAACGTGGACAAGCCAAGTTCGTTCGCGGCCAGGGCGGCAGCCATGCCGGTACCGGACCCAATTACCAGCAGATCGACAGAGATGTCGTGGGCCCGTGTCGCTGCGGGTGCCAAATTCTTAGCCATTGAACAAAATCCCTTCACGTGGTTTATCGACATAGAACGCTAGGGCAATCGCCGCGCAGAATTGTCCAGATGTCCGGTCATCGGGAAACTGCACGTGGAGCCGAGCCGCTACACGAGATTTAATCCACACCCCTTAATGCAGACGGTCGTCCCGTTTGGTTGGATAGATCGCCCTGAATAGCGCCAAGGACGCAACGATGACGTCACAATCCCGACAACGGCAAGGTCCAGAATTCCCGATATTCGGGAAAATCGAGCTGAATTGTCCACGCGCAGGACATCATCGACGTCAGGTCGCCGGCAGTCGTCGCTGACCGGAAGTCGAACCGAGGAGGACGAATGTCAGTGGGTAAGACGTGGGAAGAGGAATACGGGTACTCGGACGCCCTCCTCAGCGGTGACCTGCTCTTCATATCCGGACAGGTGGGCCTTGAAGCCGACGGTTCGGTACCCACAGACCCGAACCGTCAGTACGATCTCACATTCGCGACTATCGGCAACTTGCTGGCCGAGCACGGAGCGTCGGCCCAGGATCTCGTGGAGTTGGTGAGCTTCCACATCGACTACCCGCAGCACATGAAGGAGTTCATGGAAGCGAAGGCACGGTTCCAGGGCACGGTCCGTCCGGCTTGGACTGCCGTCGGAGTTGCCGCCCTCGGTAAGCCCGGAATCCTCGTGGAGGTCAAGGCAATCGCGCGAATCCGTCAGGCCTGATCGCCAGACGAAAGACGACTACCGTTCGCAGTCCCTCTGGGCGGTTACGATCCGCCGTCGCCCGAGTCACAGTCGGGTGCTCTCACCAATTGAGCTACAGAAGGTATGAACCGCAGCACTTTTCGGCCGCGGTCATGTTGTCTGTCGAAACCATACGGAACCTTCTGCAGTCCGCGCTACTGATTTATCCCGAATGAGTGCATGTTGCGGGACAGCTACCGGTCCCGATCCGAGAAACGTCCCCGCGGGGACGTCCCCGTCAATGCCACACCGAATCACCGTTGAACCCGGATCGGCCCGGAGCGCGGACTGACCAGCAGTCGATGGGATGATGGCCTGTGTGTCGATGCTCCCACCGCTGCCCGTCAAGAACGGAGTTGGCCCGACGCGCCTACGCATCCCGGCGTCTGGGCCGTGGGCGACGATCGCCGAGTACGTCGTGGCGAGGTTCGACCACCTGGACTCCGAAAACCTATATCGGCGGTTCGACGACGGCGAATTCGTGGGTATCGACGGCCATTCGATCTGCCGAAGCACAGAGTTCAGCGCGCACCAGTTCGTCTGGTACTACCGTGAGTTACCGGCGGAAGACCCGGTGCCGTTCCACGAAGAGATCCTGCACGTCGACGACGACCTCGTCGTGATCGACAAGCCGCATTTTCTCCCGACTACCCCCAGCGGGCGTTACCTGCGCGAGTCGGCGCTCGTCCGCCTGCGGGTCCGCCTCGACAACCCGGATCTGACCCCAATCCATCGACTCGACCGCGGCACCGCGGGCCTGGTGATGTTCTCGGCCCGCCCCGCGACGCGCGGCGCGTACCAGTCGCTGTTCGAGAAGCGGCAGGTCGCGAAGGTCTACGAGGCCGTATCAGCGCGACCGCCCACGTGGGACCAGGACGCGCCGGCGCTCGACGGACGCGACGTCCCCCTCGTCTACCGCAACCACATCACGGCCCGCCGCGGCGAGTTGCGGGTTGTCGTCGACGCCAGCCGTGAACCTAACGCCGAGACCATGATCGAGGCGCGAGGGATCGGCGTGAGCGCCTCCGGACGGACTGTGCTGCACACGGTTCTACGTCCGCACTCCGGACGGATGCACCAGTTGCGGGTGCATCTGGCGGCCCTCGGCGCCGGGATTCTGGGCGACCGGCGCTACCCCGACCTGCTGCCCGACGCGCCGGACGATCATTCCCTCCCACTCCAATTGCTCGCGAGGGAACTCGAATTCACCGATCCGTTGTCGAGGAGACCGCGGCGGTTTGTCACCCGCCGGACACTCAGCGAGATGCCCGCGGCGGACTGCTAAGCGCCCGCCTGCCGTCTGTTCACTCAGGCACTTGGGGATCGTCACTTGTCTGGCATCCAGGCGAAGTCGTGCTGACGGACCTGCGGCAACCGCGCAGTCCTCGGGAGGGATGCTGGGAGATCCCCACGCCTGATGAACAACTCGAAATTCTCACGGAGCATGTTCGGCTATTCATCGGCACTGTCGATCAAACGACGTGGTTGTTCACGGTGTGAACGGGCACCGAACCTTCTCCCGACGCGGACGACAAAACCCGCAGGGCTGCGGACGAACTGTTCCGAGTCTCTGCGGGTTTTGTTGTGGGCGGACGGCCAAAGATGGGCCGGTGAGCTGAAGTTTTAGACGTTGAAGCGGAACTCCACTACATCGCCGTCGACCATGATGTAATCCTTGCCCTCGATGCGGACCTTGCCGGCAGCCTTGGCTGCGGCCATGGAACCAGCCTCGACGAGATCTTCGAAGGACACGATTTCGGCCTTGATGAAGCCGCGCTCGAAGTCGGTGTGAATGACGCCAGCAGCCTGAGGCGCGGTGTCACCCTTGTGGATGGTCCAGGCGCGAGCTTCCTTCGGACCAGCCGTCAGGTAGGTCTGCA
>NZ_JASHKR010000142.1 GCF_030056815.1 Rhodococcus sp. IEGM 1379 | reverse complement strand
GCGATGCACGTCGACGAGGAACTGAACGAGGACGGCACCGTGCGCAAGCCGGGCCAGGATTACTACCTCAAGCCGATGAACTGCCCGATGCACAACCTGATCTTCCGTGCGCGTGGCCGCTCGTACCGTGAATTGCCGTTGCGGCTCTTCGAATTCGGCTCCGTCTACCGCTACGAGAAGTCCGGTGTCATCCACGGACTGACTCGCGTGCGCGGCATGACTCAGGACGATGCCCACATCTACTGCACCCGTGAGCAGATGCGCGACGAGCTCACCACCACACTGCAGTTCGTTCTCGCACTGCTCAAGGACTACGGCCTCGACGACTTCTACCTCGAGCTGTCCACCAAGAACCCGGACAAGTTCGTCGGCAGCGACGAGGTCTGGGAAGAAGCAACCGCGACACTGGCCGAGGTCGGTCAGGCTTCCGGTCTGACGTTGGTTCCGGACCCGGGTGGAGCTGCGTTCTACGGCCCCAAAATCTCGGTTCAAGTCAAGGACGCGCTCGGCCGCACCTGGCAGATGTCCACCATTCAGCTCGACTTCAACCTGCCGGAGCGTTTCGACCTCGAATACACCGGCAACGACGGTGTCAAGACCCGTCCGGTCATGATTCACCGTGCACTGTTCGGCTCAATCGAGCGGTTCTTCGGTGTGCTGACCGAGCATTACGCAGGTGCTTTCCCGGCATGGCTGGCTCCCGTGCAGGTTGTCGGAATCCCGGTGGCCGAGGCCTTCGCCGATCATCTCTTCGACGTCACCAAGAAGCTCAAGTCGGTCGGAGTGCGCGCCGAGGTCGATTTCAGCGACGACCGGATGCAGAAGAAGATCCGCAACCACACCACGCAGAAGGTTCCGTTCATGCTCCTCGCGGGCGAGCGTGACGTGGAAGCCGGCGCTGTCAGCTTCCGTTTCCGCGACGGCACCCAGATCAACGGCATCCCCGTCGACGACGCGGTTCGAATCATCACCGAATGGATCGCGCGCCGCGAAAATGCTTCCCCGACTGCCGAACTGGTGCAGCCAAGTGTGGCGCCATGACAACGCCTGATGACGATGGCCCGGGTTCGCTGATCGACTACGGCGTCGGCGATCCCGATCATCTGCAGCGTATTTGGTCGCCGCACCGCATGTCTTACATCGCGGAGGCACCCAAGACGCCGGGCGTACCTAACGAGCCGTTCATCGAGATTCCCAAGATGAGCGACGAAGAGGGTTTGATCGTCGCGCGCGGCGAACATGTGTACGCGGTGCTGAATCTGTACCCGTACAACCCAGGCCACCTTATGGTGGTTCCGTACCGCAAGGTCGCAGCACTCGAGGATCTGACGCCCGAGGAAAGCGCCGAGTTGATGGCGTTTACCCAGCAGGCGCTGCGTGTGATCAAGCGGGTGTCCAACCCGCATGGTTTCAACGTCGGCCTCAACCTCGGTGCAGCGGCCGGTGGTTCGTTGGCCGAGCATCTGCATCAGCATGTGGTTCCTCGCTGGGGCGGCGACGCCAACTTCATCACCGTTCTGAGCGGCGTGAAGGTCATGCCGCAGTTGTTGCGTGACACCCGAGGGCTACTTGCGCGGGCCTGGAATGACTGACGATTTGTCGCGAGAAGGGGTTGTTCGGTGCTGAGTATCTTCGGACGCGCATCGGTGTCCAAGGTGACGGCACCGATGGGTCAAGCGCTGATCAAAACCGGTTTGACTCCCGATGCGGTGACAATCATCGGAACGGTCGCGACGGTTGCCGGTGCGGTGACGCTGTTCCCGTCCGGACACTTGTTCTGGGGAACCCTCTTCATCTGGTTCTTTGTCATGTTCGACATGCTGGACGGTGCGATGGCCCGTGCGCGTGGCGGCGGAACGCGGTACGGCGCGGTTCTCGACGCCACGTGTGATCGCGTTGCCGACGGCGCGATCTTCGCCGGCTTGGCCTGGTGGGCGGTGTACCACGAAAACAACAAATGGCTGTTGGTGGCGACGCTCATCTGCCTCGTCACGTCGCAGGTCATTTCCTACGCGAAGGCTCGCGCCGAAGCGAGTGGACTGACCGCGGACGGCGGCTGGATCGAGCGTCCGGACCGTCTGGTCATCGTGTTGGTCGGCGCCGGACTCGCCGGAAT
Source organism: Rhodococcus sp. IEGM 1379 (assembly GCF_030056815.1). Taxonomy (GTDB): domain Bacteria; phylum Actinomycetota; class Actinomycetes; order Mycobacteriales; family Mycobacteriaceae; genus Rhodococcus_F. The sequence goes on along the minus strand of NZ_JASHKR010000142.1, from coordinate 4,094 downwards.
GGGATTGCCCTGGGCTATCCACATCGCCATGTGGGTTCTCGCTGCGGGCAGTATCGTGACAGTTTTCCAACGGGTACTCGCGGTGCGGAATTCGCCGGGGGCTCGGGAGTTACTGCCGATCACACCACCGGCACCCAAGACTGAAGGTGAGTCCGACAAGTGAGTGTTGCCGAGCGCGCTACTGATCTGGGTTACGCCGCTGGTTGGCGTCTGGTTCGCAGTCTTCCGGAGTCGGTGGCAGTCAAGCTTTTTGACGCCGGCGCTGATTTTGCGGTCCGCAAGGGTGGACCGGAACAGTTGCGTCGCAACTTGGCGCGCGTGCTCGGCACAACTCCCGAGAATGTGCCGGATCAGTTGATCAAGGACTCGATGCGCTCGTACGCACGGTATTGGCGCGAGGCTTTCCGTCTACCCTCGATGGATCTGGTGGAGACGGGTAAGGCACTGGATTCGCTCATCGAGGGACAGGAATACCTCGACGCTGCGATGGCCGCCGGGAACGGCGCCATTCTGGCCTTGCCGCACAGCGGAAACTGGGACATGGCGGGGGTGTGGTGCGCCCAGCACTGGAACGGTTTCTCTACCGTCGCAGAACGTTTGAAGCCGGAATCGTTGTATCAACGATTTGTCGACTACCGCGAGAGCCTCGGTTTCGAGGTGTTTCCGCTCAGTGGTGGCGAGCAGCCACCGTTCGTGGAGCTCTCGAAGCGGCTGCAAGACAACCGGATCGTCTGCCTGCTCGGTGAGCGGGACTTGGCGAAGCACGGTGTGCCCGTCAATTTCTTCGGTGAACCGACCCGGATGCCGGCCGGTCCGGCAAAACTGGCCATCGACACCGGCGCCCATCTACTTCCCGTGCACTGCTGGTTCACACCCGACGGTTGGGGATTCAAGGTCGATCCGCCCATCGACGTGTCCGGCGGAGTCGGCCCGGCCACCCAAGCACTCGCAGACCAGTTTGCGATCAATATTGCGGCGCACCCGGCGGACTGGCACATGCTGCAACCGCTCTGGCGTTCCGACCTCTCCGAATCGCGGCTCGCCCGCATGGAGGGTGAATGAAAATCGGCATGATCTGCCCGTATTCGTTCGACGTGCCCGGTGGGGTGCAGGCGCACGTGGTGGACTTGGCCGAGGTTCTGATCGAACGTGGCCACAAGGTCAGCGTCCTGGCGCCGTCGTCGGATGATGACGAACTTCCGGATTTCGTCGTCTCCGCCGGTAAGGCCGTCGCGATTCCGTACAACGGTTCGGTTGCTCGTTTGTCCTTCGGTCCTACAGCCAATGCGCGCCTGCGTAAGTTCATTGCCGACGGTGACTTCGACGTCCTGCACATTCATGAACCGAACGCACCCAGCTTGTCGATGCTGGCGTTGCGTATCGCCGAAGGGCCCATCGTCGCCACATTCCACACGTCGACGACAAAATCATTGGCACTGAGCACCTTTCAAGGTGTTCTGGCGCCGTACCTGGAAAAGATCAGCGGACGCATCGCAGTCTCGGAGTTGGCGCGTCGCTGGCAGGTCGAATCTCTCGGATCCGACGCGGTGGAGATCCCGAACGGCGTCGACGTTTCCGCATTTGCCGACGCGGCACTCCTACCGGGTTATCCGCGTGAAGGTGGGACGGTCCTGTTTCTGGGTCGCTACGACGAACCGCGCAAGGGGATGGCCGTGCTGCTCGGTGCATTGCCGGCGTTGGTCGAGCGCTATCCCGATGTCGAAGTCATTGTGGTGGGGCGCGGGGACGAGGAAAAACTCCGCAAGGATGCGGGCCAGTACTTCAAGCATGTGCGTCTACTCGGCCAGGTCAGTGACGAGGAGAAGGCGTCGGCACTACGTAGTGCCGACGTGTACTGCGCACCGAACCTGGGTGGGGAGAGCTTCGGAATTGTGTTGGTCGAGGCAATGGCTGCCGGTACTGCTGTGGTAGCCAGCGAACTCGACGCATTCCGCCGGGTACTGCGTGACGGTCAAGCCGGATTGTTGGTTCCGATCGGGAATTCCGATGCCCTTGCTGAGGCGATCGACTCGGTTCTCGGTGATCCGGACCGACGGCGGGCATTGGTCAATACGGCGACCGCTGTTGTCGCCGAATATGACTGGCCGGTTGTTGCCGAACAGATTCTTCGTGTGTACGAGACAGTGACAGTGGGCGGCAGCGGCGTGCATGTGGTGGGATCGTGACTTTTTCGGCACTCACAATATTTGTCCTCGGACTCATTGCCGCCATTGTTCTCGTCATTGGGCTGTGGGCTTACGGGACGGCTAACCGGCTGGACCGACTGCACGTCCGCTCGGACCAGTCGTGGCTGGCACTCGACGCGGCGTTGTCGCGGCGTGCTGCAGTGGTTCGTGCCGCTGCAGTCGACATGAGCGCTGATGACGCCCGAAGGTTCGTGACCTTGGCCGACGCTGCCGAGCGGGCTGATCGACCGGACCGAGAGTTGGCCGAGAACAAGCTCTCCAACGCTCTGGCTGCCTATGGAACGACGTCCCTGCGGCCTCAACTTGTTGCCGAGTTGGCCGACGCCGAAGCTCGGGTACTGATTGCTCGCCGATTCCACAACGACGCCGTCCGGGATACTCTCGCGCTTCGAACCCGCAGGCTCGTCCGTTGGCTCCACCTTGGTGGAACAGCGCCGCTGCCACAGTATTTCGAGATCTCCGAGCGGACGACGGCGGCTGGCGTCCCCGAGGGAATCACCGTCGACACGTCACGAACGTCGGCACGCGTCGTTCTGCTCGACGAGCAGGACCGGGTGCTTCTGCTTCGCGGACACGATCCGCAGATTCCGAACTCGCATTTCTGGTTCACGGTCGGCGGGGGATTGGAGCGTGGTGAGCAACTCCGGGCGGCTGCAGTGCGTGAGATCGCCGAGGAAACAGGATTGGTTGTCACAGGAGAGGACCTCCGGGGTCCACTGTGGCGCCGTGTTGCGATCTTCCCGTTCGACGGGGAGTTGATCCGGAGCGAAGAACTCTTCTTCACCACGCGCACACACGGATTCACGCCCGTATTCAAGGGCCACACCGAATTGGAGCAGCGGGCAATTTCCGGATTCCGTTGGTGCAGTGCCGATGTCATCCGGGAACTGTCCAAATCCGGAGAACCCGTTTACCCGCTTGACCTGGCAAATCTGCTGGCCGAAGCTGCGACAATCGCAGACGGAACCGAAGACCCGGCCGTACGCTCGATTCGCTGATCCCGCAACTGAGGTGATTCAAGGCCAGCAAAGCGAAATTGGCTACGGATTTAAGGTCCGGTTCGTTCTAGAGTTTTGGCGTTCGATCATCACGCCACTACTGCAGGAGTTTGCTGTGAGCACCCCCGGTTCTGCCCCCGTAACTGCCGTCGGCACTGCGCGCGTCAAGCGCGGCATGGCTGAAATGCTCAAGGGCGGTGTGATCATGGACGTGGTCACCGCCGAGCAGGCCAAGATCGCCGAAGACGCCGGCGCCGTCGCCGTCATGGCACTCGAGCGGGTCCCCGCAGACATTCGCGCTCAGGGCGGCGTCTCGCGTATGAGCGACCCCGACATGATCGACAGCATCATCGCCACCGTCAGCATCCCCGTCATGGCCAAGGCACGTATCGGTCACTTCGTCGAAGCGCAGATCCTGCAGAGCCTCGGCGTCGACTACATCGACGAGTCCGAGGTTCTCACCCCGGCCGACTACGCCAACCACATCGACAAGTGGAAGTTCACCGCTCCCTTCGTTTGTGGCGCCACCAACTTGGGTGAAGCACTGCGTCGTATCAACGAGGGCGCGGCAATGATCCGCTCCAAGGGTGAGGCCGGCACCGGCGACGTCTCCAACGCCACCACTCACATGCGTACCATCCGCGGCGAGATCCGTCGTCTCACCTCGATGAGCGAAGACGAACTGTACGTTGCGGCAAAGGAACTGCAGGCTCCGTACGAGTTGGTCGTCGAGGTTGCCAAGGCCGGCAAGCTCCCCGTCACGATGTTCACCGCCGGGGGCATCGCCACCCCCGCCGACGCTGCGATGATGATGCAGCTCGGCGCAGAAGGCGTGTTCGTCGGTTCGGGAATCTTCAAGTCGGGTAACCCGCAGCAGCGCGCCGAGGCA
>NZ_JASHKR010000190.1 GCF_030056815.1 Rhodococcus sp. IEGM 1379 | reverse complement strand
GTCACGTGCTCGCACTCCAAAGTCTTGACTTTTCACATCATCGAATACAACGAGTGCACCCGAGCGGGTGCACTGACAACCCTACGACCATTCGGACGGGTCCGATCAGGGGAGGTCTTATCGACCGGCAGTATGCAACCGTTCGACGTACTTCGCGATCACGTCGACCTCCAGGTTGACCGGCGTACCGACCGTCGCGGTGCCGAGCGTCGTCAACTCCAATGTGGTGGGAATCAGCGAGATCTCGAAGTACTCGAAACCACGATCGCCACCCAGCGCGGAGACGGTCAGCGACACACCGTCGACCGTGATGGAACCCTTCTCCACCACGTAACGCGAGATGGACTCGGGTAGCGAAATCCGCACGATCTCCCAGTTCTCGGAAGGCGAACGCGAAATGACGTGACCCGTTCCGTCGACGTGGCCCTGTACGAGGTGCCCGCCGAGGCGACTGTTCAAGGCTGCCGCGCGTTCGAGGTTGACGCGACTGCCGACGCCCAGCTTCGACAGACTCGAGCGGTTCAACGTCTCTTGCATCACGTCTGCAGTGAAGGAACCATCTGCCAGGACGTCCACGACGGTCAGGCACACACCGTTGACTGCGATCGAATCGCCGTGACCCGCATCGGAAGTCACCAAAGGTCCACGCACCGTGAAGCGTGCGGAATCCACCAAGTCTTCCTTTGCGACGACTTCGCCGAGTTCTTCCACAATTCCAGTGAACACGCTTTTCTACTCCTCGTTCCCCGGAGCAGAACTCTCCGGAACCAGACTCAACAAAATATCGGG
>NZ_JASHKR010000039.1 GCF_030056815.1 Rhodococcus sp. IEGM 1379 | reverse complement strand
TGAACTTCAACGCCGGCACCCTCGGCAACTCGATGGTCGAAGGCCGCATCTCCGCCGGCGTCGTTGTCGACGACGGATCCGACGTGGGCGGCGGCGCATCCATCATGGGCACCCTGTCCGGCGGCGGCAAGGAAACGATCTCCCTCGGAAAGCGCTGCCTCCTCGGCGCCAACTCGGGCCTCGGCATCTCCCTCGGCGACGACTGCGTCCTCGAAGCCGGCCTGTACGTCACCGCCGGCACCAAGGTCACCGGCCCCGACGGCACCGTCGTCAAGGCCAAGGACCTCAGCGGCAAGTCCAACCTTCTGTTCCGTCGCAACTCCGTATCGGGTGCCGTCGAGGTCGTGCCGTGGAAGGGCACCGGCGTCGAATTGAATGCGGCACTTCACGCCAACGACTGATGAGTAACACCGACGCCCCCGAGGTAACACCCACCGCTCTCGGTCACGGCCTCAAGGTCCGACATCTCACGATGATGGGCCTGGGCTCAGCCATCGGCGCCGGCCTGTTCCTCGGAACGGGCGTCGGTATAGCGACGGCCGGCCCCGCGGTTCTGATCTCCTACATCGTCGCGGGCGCCATAGTCGTCTTCGTCATGCGGATGCTCGGCGAGATGGGCGCTGCGATTCCGGCCAGCGGTTCCTTCTCGCATTACGCGCGTCTGGGGATCGGCGAGTGGGCCGGATTCGTGATGGGCTGGCTCTACTGGTTCATGCTCATCATGGTTCTGGGCGCCGAGATCACCGGAGCCTCCGACATCGTCGACAACTGGCTCCCCGGTGTACCGCAGTGGGTGGTGGCCCTCGTCTTCGTGGTGTTCTTCGCCGTCGTGAACCTGGCCAAGGTCAGCAACTTCGGCGAGTTCGAATTTTGGTTCGCCGCAATCAAAGTCACCGTCATCATCGGCTTCCTGATCGTCGGTGTGCTGCTCGTCTTCGGCCTTCTTCCCGGTACCGACCCGGTGGGAACCTCCAACCTGTTCGGTCAGGGCGGCTTCATGCCCACCGGATTCTCGGGCGTCGCTGCCGGACTTCTGGTGGTTGCCTTCGCCTTCGGCGGTATCGAGATCGTCACCATTGCCGCCGCCGAATCCGAGAATCCGGAACGCTCCATCGCCATCGCTGTCCGCAGCGTGGTGTGGCGTATCAGCGTCTTCTACATCGGTGCCATCTCGATCATGGTCTTGGTGCTGCCGTGGAACGATCCAGGACTCGAGAGCGGCCCATTTGTCGCCGTACTCAACAAGGCAAACATCCCCGGCGTCGCGGGATTCATGGAACTTGTTGTGGTCGTTGCCCTGCTTTCGGCATTCAACGCCAACATCTACGGAACCTCCCGTATGGCCTTCTCGTTGGCACGGCGTGGCGACGGTCCGGCATTCATGGCCAAACTCTCCAGCACCGGCGTCCCGACCAACGCGGTATTGCTCTCGGTCTTCTTCGGGTTCGTGAGCGTTCTCCTGAACTGGCTCCTGCCCGACGATCTCCTCGGCATCCTGCTCAACGCAGTCGGTGCGGCCCTTCTCGTTATCTGGATCTTCATCGTCATCTCTCACCTTCGGTTGCGCAGGCAACTCGAAGCCGAAGGCAAGCTCTCGATCCGTATGTGGCTGTTCCCGTATCTCAGCTACGCCACCCTGGCAATGCTCGGAGCGTTTGTCATCCTCATGCTGTTCGACGACAACGCCCGCGCCCAGCTGATCTCGACATCGGTCCTTTTCGCGGTAATCGCGGCACTCGGGTACTTAAATAGGCATATGAGGAATCGCGCCTGATTGTGAAGGATTTCGTTCGCTGAGCGAGCGAAATCCTTCACGATCAGATGGTCCCTAGGCGCCGCGGTGAGCCAACGCATTCACGAACACTTCGGAAATCTCCGACGGGTCACGCGCGATATACGTCGAGCCACCGGTAACTCTCGAAATATCCGCCAGCGCCGCAGCATCGGCATCGTCGGTGATACCGATGGTCACGATAATCACTGGGCGGGCCGGATCCTGCTCGCGTGCAAGAACATCGAGTAGCTGCTCCCGAGTAATGCTGTCCGCATCCTCATTGGCGCCGTCGGTCAGCACGATGACGCTGTTGACTGCTCGCGGATCGTACGATTCCTGCACCTTGCGAAATGCAGCCAGAGTGGTGTCGTAGAGACCCGTCGCACCTCGCTTGAGTTGGGTCAACCGATTGGCCTGCTGTGCCATCAGCGTTCGCTGAGACACTCCGTCGACAATGGTGTCGTAGCGCCTGATCGGAACTAACTCCTGGTAGTCCTGAGTTCCGTTCATACCCTGGGAAAAAGCCCACAATCCAGCGGCCACACTGTCCGGGAAGACCTGATTACCGGCCAACGCTGCGGCTGTCGTGAGCTGCATCCGATTTTTTCCGCCGGTTGCCGGGAAGTCCATCGAAGATGACACGTCGATCGCAACCAGGGTGCGAATCGGCTTGGCCATCAATGTCCAGGCGCCGAGCGTCCGATCTGCCGCGGATTGGTCCGGTGCCGGCAGCGCCGTGACGTTTCCGATTCCGCCAACCACCGGTGCCGCTCCGGAAGAGTCACGGAAACCGTTGCGGGTCAATACTTCCTGTGCTGCTTCACTCTTGAATATCGCTTCGAGGGCATTAGCTTTCTTGTCTGACAGATAGTGACGCTCGGGGTCCGACGCGCTCACGACCAGGGGGTAATCCATCATCAGAGTGCCGGTGGAGGGCACGGTCGCGCTGATCGACGGATTACCGAACTGCACGACCTGCTGCTCGGTCGAGACTCCGACTTTGCCCGTGCTGACCAACTCGGTCAGCATCTTGGCTCCGACCGGCTGATCCTCGGTTCGCACACTCTCGGCCTGAGCGTGCGGCACCAATGCCGCACGTACCGATTCCGCCCCACCACTATGTTCGGCGAGCGCGGCCAGGATCGGGGCCGACGCAGTCCCGGTGGACAGCGGATTACCCAGTGCGAGGTCCGGCACTTCCAGCACCGACAGCCAGTTCGCGAACCGCTCACCGCCGCCCGAAGCCAGCACCACCGGAGTGGTCGCGATCGACCCGCCGGCGGTGACAACCGGCCCCGCCGCTGTAAGCGCTGCCTTGCCGACCCACGCTCCGGAGTCGGGAATCCACAGATCGGGTGCATCGACGCCCTTCCCGAGACGCCCCACGACGTCGCCCGGGAGTGCTGCTTCGACGACGATCCGCGCGCAGTCCGTCTGCTCCGGCGTCACGTTGCCAAGCACCTCGGATACTGCGGGTGCGATCGACGGATCCGCTGCCAGAGTGAACTCGTCGACGCTCGGACAGGTCTCAGGCTGGACTGCCTTGAAAACGACAATTCCGGTGGCAGCTACTGCAACCAGGACCATCCCGCTCAACGCGTAAAACCCGAATGAACGCCCACTGTCAGCGCTCGAGTGCCGTCCGCCCGCCATGAAATCTGCCCTCCCGAAGCCAGTCGCAGGTGCAACTGGAGCAATCCGTACCGGCGGGAAGTGTAGCGAAGAACACGAAAAAACCAACCAAACGAGATTATTCGGGCATCAAAAGTCGCTTTTGCACCTTGCCCATTGCGTTCCGCGGGAGCGCCTCGACAAACCGAATTTCACGCGGACGCTTATGGGCGGACAGTTGCGCACCCACCAGTTCGATGAGCTCCGATTCCGTGACATCGGGTTCCGCCGAACGCCGAACGACAACCGCCACGATCCGCTGGCCGAGGTCCGAATCGGGGACACCGACTACCGCAACTTCAGCCACCGAAGGATGACCGAGAAGTGCGGTCTCGATCTCACCGGCGCCGACGCGAAAGCCTCCGGTCTTGATCAGATCGATGGATTCACGGCCGACTATTCGGTGGAATCCACCCTCGTCGATCACCGCAACATCGCCGGTCTTGAAGAACCCGTCGTCCGTCCAGGATTCTGCGGTCGCGTCGGGACGGTTCAGATAACCGTCGAACAACATCGGACCACGCACCTGGAGGCCGCCGATGCTCTCGCCGTCGTGAGGCACGTCGTTGCCCGCCTCGTCACGCAACCGAGTTTCCACGCCTCGCACGGGTACACCCACCCAACCGGGCCGACGCTCGCCGTCGACGCGTGTACTGAGCGTCAGCATCGTCTCGCTCATTCCGTAGCGCTCGATTGGCGTCAGGCCCGTGAGATCGCGCAGTTTCTCGAACACCGGAACCGGCAAAGGCGCGCTGCCGGAGACCAGCAGCCGTGCCGACGACAATGCGCGCGCCGACGCCTCGTCCTCGACGACCCGCGACCAGACCGTCGGCACCCCGAAGTAGAGGGAGCCACCGGCTTGCGCATAGGCCTGCGGGGTCGGCTTGACGGTGTGGACCAATCGGCTTCCCACCCGAAGTGGCCCCAGCACACCCAGAATCAGACCGTGTACGTGGAAGAGCGGAAGTCCGTGTACGACGGTGTCCTTCCCCGTCCACTGCCACGCCTCGGCCAGAGCGTCGATGCCGGCGGCGATAGCGCGGCGGCTGAGCAGTACGCCCTTCGGCGGCCCGGTCGTGCCGGAGGTGTAGAGAACAAATGCCGTGGATTCCGGGGCAGGCTCCTGGTAGCTGTGCCACGAACGGGCATGCAGCCGAACCGGAACGACGGGTAGACCAACGCACAACTCGCCGGTCTCCCCCAGCCAAGCCTGGGCTCCGGAGTCATTGAGTATGTGTTCGCGTTCGGCAATCCCGGCGTCCGGGGGAACCGGAACGACGGTGACGCCCGCAATGAGAGCGCCGACTACCGCGAGGATCGTTTTTGCCGTCGGTGTCGCCAGCACGGCAACCCGCTGAGCCTGCGCGACCCTCTCGGCAACGGAAGTGGCCGCACCGAGAATCTGGCTTCGGGACAGCGTCGTGTCCCCGATCCTGATCGCGTCCTCGACATCGTCGCCGCGGGCAATGGCAAGGGAATTCAGTGATCGGAGCAGCATACCGACAGCATCTCACAACGCACTGACGTCAATTGCGAGAGACAAGCGATCTCAGGAAGAACCGGAGATTCGCCGGGCGCTCCGCAAGCCTTCGCATGAAGTACGGGTACCACGTGCTGCCATAGGGAACGTACGTCCGGACGTGGTTCCCGGCAGCCACCAACCGCGCCTGTTCGTCCTCTCGAATGCCGTACAACATCTGATATTCGAACTGTTGACGAACCCCGCGTGCCGCCGCCTCGATCACGGCGGGATCATGCGACGCGACCATCGGGTATCCCGTTCCCTCGCACAGAATGTCGAGACACCGCAGATACGACGCCGTCACCTCGTCCCGACGCCGGTATGCCACTGACGGGGGTTCGTTGTAGGCGCCTTTGCATAATCGGATCCGCGCACCCGCGAAGTCGTGACAATCCGACTCGGTACGTTTCAGATAGGCCTGCAGTGCCGTTCCCAACCACGGGAAATCGTTGCGTAACAAGCGGACAGCGGCGAGCGTCGAATCGGTTGTAGTGTGATCTTCGGCGTCGACGGTGACCCAGACTCCGGCAGACTGCCCTGCCTCGCAGATGATTCGAGCATTCTTGACGGCGTCTTCGGCGCAGAACTCGGCACCCAGGGCGGAGAGTTTCATCGATACCTCCACGGGCTGCACCGAGGTCGTCGAGTCGGTGAGTTTTCCCAATTCCTCAATCAGCGCCAGATATTCGTCCACAGTTGCCTGCGCCGCCGCCGTATCGGTGACGTGCTCCCCCAGAAAGTCGACCGAGACGTACCGCCCCTCGTCGAGCAATCGACTCACCACGTCGATCGCGTCGCTGCGCTCGCCGCCGGCAACAAACCGGTTCACCAACTGCCGACTCACAGATGTCGACGTAATCGCGTGTTCGCACCGAGGGGATCGTGCGGCCGCCAAGATTATCGGTCGCAGCGGATTGTTCAGTACAACAGACGGTTTCACGGTTCCGGCTTCATATGCGGATAACGGTAGTCTTCGGGCGCAACAAATGTTTCCTTGACTGTCCGCGCCGATACCCACCGCATCAAGTTGAGTGGGGAGCCCGCTTTGTCGTTGGTGCCGGACGCACGGGCACCACCGAACGGTTGCTGGCCCACCACTGCTCCGCTGGGCTTGTCGTTGACGTAGAAATTTCCGGCCGTAAATCGCAAAGCATCTGTTGCCTGCGCTACGGCACCGCGGTCGGTGGCAATGATCGATCCGGTCAGTGCATACGGAGCGGCAGAATCTGCTTCCGACAGGATCTGTCCAAATGCGTCCGGTGCATTGTCGTCGTAGATATGAATCGAGAGGATCGGCCCGAAGTACTCTGTCGTCATCGCCTCGTCGCGTGGATCGTCCACCAGCAATACCGTTGGGCGAACAAAATAGCCGACGCTGTCGTCAGATTTTCCGCCGACAACAACGTCGATGCCGGGCGTTGCGTGAGCTCGCCGGATCGCCGCCACGCTCTTGTCGAATGCCCGACGATCAATGACCGCGCCCCCGAAGTTCTCGAGATCCGTCACGTCGCCGTAGGTAATTCCATCCACTTCGCCAAGGAATTCCTCACGCAACACCGCCCACAGACTTCGCGGAATGTAAGCGCGGGAAGCGGCCGAACACTTCTGGCCTTGATATTCGTACGCTCCGCGAATCAAAGCTGTTGTCAGAATCGCAGGATCGGCCGACGGATGAGCAACCACAAAGTCCTTCCCGCCGGTCTCCCCCACCAGACGCGGATAGCCCGCGTAATCCCCGATGTTCGCCCCTACCTGCGCCCACAAGGACTGGAAAGTTCGGGTGGAACCGGTGAAGTGAATGCCTGCCAGACGCCGATCCCGCAGTGCCACTGCAGAAATATCCGGCCCGTCGCCGGTCACCAGGTTGATCACCCCGGGCGGCAGGCCGGCTTCTTCGAGCAGTTTCAACGTCCAGTACGCCGCGACCGTCTGCGTGGGCGACGGCTTCCACAGAACCGTGTTTCCCATCAGAGCCGGAGCAGTCGGGAGGTTGCCGGCAATGGCGGTGAAGTTGAACGGCGTAATCGCGTACACAAAACCTTCCAGCGGCCGGTAGTCCATCCGGTTCCAGACTCCGGGTGACGACTGCGGTTGCTCGGCCAGGATCTGACGTGCAAAGTGCACGTTGAACCGCCAGAAGTCCACTAACTCACAGGGAGCGTCAATCTCGGCCTGCTGCACCGACTTCGACTGGCCCAGCATGGTTGCTGCCGCGATGCGTTCACGCCACGGCCCCGACAGAAGGTCCGCTGCCCGCAGAATCACCGCAGCTCTGTCGTCGAACGAAAGTTCACGCCAACCGGGGGCTGCAACCGTGGCCGCGTCGATAGCTACGGCGGCATCCTCCCCGGTGCCGTTTCGGAACATGCCCAGTACATGCGCGTGCCGGTGAGGTTCGACGACATCCACTGATACGCCCGCTCCACGCACTTCGGAGCCGCCGATCACGTGCGGGATCTCGATACATTCACTGGAAACGCTACTCAAGGCCGATCGAAGTCGAGCACGCTCAGGACTGCCCGGCACGTAGGAATGAACCGGTTCATTGACCGGAATCGGAACTGCGGTAACGCCGTCCATGTTGACTCCTTGACCCCGTGAGGACCTTCATTCAGGCTAACCCGGCGAGTGACAGAACGCAGCGCTCGATAGTGTGCGAATACACGCCCCGATCTACACGCCCCTGTCGAATCAAAGGAAGCCACATGACCACGCTGAACGAAATTACTCGTGAAAATCGGCTCACAGTCCATCGAGATCATCGACCTCACGGCCCCGTTGAGTTCCACGACCGTTCACATTGAGTGCTGTTTAGTGCACTCGCCATGAGCGACCGGATTACCCCGGCCACGTTCACCACCAGGTGGTGTTCCCGCGGCAATCCCGTCCGCCCGCGCGATGGCGGGTCTTACGTTTGGTTTCCGTCGGGCTTCTTTACCGTCTCGTCCGCAACTCTCGATACAATTCTCCCGGCCGAGCGCACCGTATCCGTCGATTCCGGAAACTTCATGGGATACCCGAGCGCTTATCTGACGGTGCCCGATCATTTCGGGTTCTGCTTCACTCAGGCTTTCCAATCCATCGGCCTCGGTCTGGCCTCCGCGATCGGGACTGCGTTGGCGCAACCGGATCGCCTACCCGTTGCAACCCTCGGCGACGGCGGTTTTCTGATGGGCATTTCGGAACTCGAAACCGTTGTCCGCCTGAAACTTCCTCTCGTGATCGTGATCTACAACGACAGCGCCTACGGTGCCGAGGTCCATCACTTCACAGATCCCGAGATGGACCGTTCGATAGTGACTTTCCCGGAAACCGACCTCGCGGCAATTGCCCGCGGTTGCTGCGCCGACGGTGTCACCGTCCGCACCCCGGAAGATCTTGATGCGGTAGGTAATTGGGTGGAGGGTTCACGTGATCGACCCCTCGTCATCGACGCAAAGGTCAGTAGCGACGGCGGATCCTGGTGGTTGGCGGAGGCATTCAAGGGCCATTGAAAAGCGGGGCTTGGTCAGCAGGCAGCGCCACGGTGAGACCGGTGGGACATTTACCGCATGGTGGGATGCACACGGTACTGCTGGTGGATCACCTCGGCGGTGACATTTCCGCCCTCGAGGCGGCTCAATTGCGCTGCGGCTGCGTCGTAAGTGCCCAGGTGAATGGTCTGATCCGCGTAGCCGATGCCGTCTGCGTCATAGTAGAAGCCGAGGCTCCCCCACGGTGCGTAATAGATGAGATCTCCGTTCTCGGGGTCCGATCCAGGCGAGCGGTCTGTCTCCAGTTCCCTGGGCAGACGGCTAACCTTCTCCCTACCTGCGAATTCTTCGACCGACAGGGTCAGCGGAAGCATCGCGAGGAAGTCACGGGTAGTGGGATTATCGGATTCGATCGTGACGTCGACTGCAGTATCACCCGAGGTGAAGCGCACGACGGTCCCTTCGACCTTGCCCACCTCGATTGCCGGGTCGGCAGAACTGCTCGCAGACGAAGGAAGCGATGTGGTGGCAGCCGGAATCGTCAAATTTGGGGTGGAGTGTTCGACGGATGTCGTGCATCCGGTGACGGCGAATACGATAGCCGCTGTTCCTGCGATGACGAGCTTTTGTCGCACGGGGTCTAGAGGATGGTCGCGGTGTCGATGACGAACCGGTACCGAACATCGGAGGCAAGGACGCGTTCGTAGGCGTCGTTGATCTGATCGGCGGCGATGAGTTCGGTTTCGGGAGCGAGGCCGTGCTCGGCGCAGAAGTCGAGCATTTCTTGGGTCTCACGGATGCCGCCGATCGCCGACCCGGCGAAGGAGCGGCGCCCCAGGATCAGCGAAAACACTTCCACCGGAAGCGGTTCAGGCGGTGCACCGACGTTCACCAGGGTGCCGTCGAGAGTGAGCAACCGGAGGTACGCGCTGATATCGATTTGTGCGCTGACGGTGTTCACGATCAGATCGAAGGTGTCTGCGAGATCGGTGAACGTTGCCGGGTCGCTGGTGGCGTAGTAGTGATCTGCCCCTAGACGCACACCGTCGTCCTTCTTGCTCAGGGTCTGGGACAGGACGGTGACATCGGCGCCCAGCGCGTGCGCGATCTGGACGGCCATGTGACCCAGGCCGCCCATCCCCACGATCGCAACCTTCTTGCCAGGCCCGGCGCCCCAATGTTTGAGTGGCGAGTAGGTGGTGATGCCGGCGCACAGCAGCGGGGCGGCCGCTGCGAAGTCGATGCTCACCGGAACGCGAAGGACGAAGTCTTCGTCCACGACGACGTGGGTGGAGTACCCGCCCTGGGTGATGGTGCCGTCGCGGTCCACGCTGCCGTACGTCTGGGTGTTGCCTTCGCGGCAGTACTGCTCTTCGCCGCCACGGCAGTTGACGCATTCGCGGCACGAGTTGACCATGCAGCCGACACCCACACGATCGCCGATGTGATGGCGGGTGACGGCGGAGCCGATTTCGGTGACGATTCCGACGATCTCGTGTCCGACGGTGAGCGGATACTGTTGTGGACCCCAGTCGCCGCGGACGGTGTGGATGTCCGAATGGCAGACGCCCGCGTACTTGATTTCGATGAGCACGTCACACGAGCCGACGTCGCGGCGTTCGATGTGTGTGCGGCTCAGTGGTTCGGTTGCGGATGGAGCGGCGTAGGCGGTGACAGTAAGCATGTATCTATCCTCTGGTGTGTTTGGTCGGATGGGGTGTTTCTCCACGGCCCTATCGCTGGGCAGGGAATGCTGTGCGGCGTGCAGTGAGGACGATCGCAAAGGCGATTGCGGCAAGCCCGATCATGAGGACAGGCAAGGCCATTGCGTCGAATGTGCTCACGAGTACCGCTCCCAGGACTCCGGCCGAGAAGATGGCGACATTGAACGCGACCCCGAGCAGGGAGTTGGCGATGTCCGCGTTCTCGCCGCTTGCTGCGCTGATGGCTGTTTGCAACTGTGGTGCCGCGCCGCCGAAGGCGATTCCCCAGAGAACAACGGCGCCGAGCACTGCGCCGGGCGATTGGCTTCCGGCAACAAAAACCACACCCGTGGTGAGGAAGAGGGAGAGGCTGCCCAGAAGCAGGGGACGCGGGACGCGGTCGATGAGGGCGCCTGTGATTGCGATGCCGATCAGTGCGGAAAGCCCGAATACCACGAGAGCCACGTCTACGGAGATCGGCACATTCGCAGTACGTAGATAGGAAGCGATGTAGGTGTAGACCGTGTTGTGCGCGAGCATCCACACAAAAATGACGACGAGGATGACAGTGACACCGGGAATGGCAAACACCCGCACGAGGGGGACGCGTGATTCCGCACGTTGCCCCGGGGCATCGGGAACGATCGTCAAGGCGAGGACGGCGGTGACAATCGTCAACACGGAGAGAACTCCGAAAGACCAACGCCAGTCGAATGTAGTACCCAGCCACGATCCGAAAGGCGTTCCGATGGCCAAGCCGAGGGGTGTGCCGATCGAAGCAATGGTGAGAGCTCGCCCGGCAAGTTCCGGGGCGGTGATGCGGCGTGCATATCCTGCGAGCATTCCCCACACCAGACCGGAGAAAGCGCCGGCTGCGAACCTCGCGATCAACGTCGCCGCGATATCCGGGGAGAAAACGGTGATGGTGTTGGCGATCAGGAATCCCAGAATGCCGACGAGGAACACCGGTTTGCGTCGTATACCGCGAGTGAATGCTATGGCCGGGATGGTGAGGACCACGGTACCCAAAGCGTAGGCACTGACCAGCTGTCCCGCAGTCCCTTCGGCGATGTCGAGGCCACCCGCGATTTGCGGCAACAGCCCGGCGGGCATGGTTTCGGTGGTGATGAGGATGAACCCCATGAGCGCCATGACGAGCAGTGCATGCAACGGTAGGCGGCCGTGTGGATACGACGCGTCCACGGGCCTGGCCGGCATCGACGTGGTTGGGTCGACCATACCGTCGCTGGAAGCGGATTGGGTTAGTACGCTTGCGGTTTCGATCGTCTTGGTCTGTGACTTCAAGGTGGTTTCGTTTCTTCTTCGTCGACGGGTCGCAGGCGGGAGCCTTGCCGGTTTCCCCTCTTCACCAGCACACCACTTATCGGGTGCGGGTGGGAGTCCCGGTTGGTGGAGGTACTGCAAGGGACTCCCTCGACACCGGGACCTCGACTAGCGTCGACGTATGGACAATCGAGCGGAAGTCCGGCAATTCCTGACCTCACGTCGCGCCCTGGTCACTCCGGAGCAGGTCGGACTCCCAGCGGGAACCAATCGGCGGGTCGAGGGGCTTCGCCGTAGTGAGGTCGCGACCCTGGCCGGGGTGAGCATCGAGTACTACACACGGATAGAACGCGGCGCAATCAGCGGTGCGTCACCCGAGGTCCTCGACAGTCTTGCCAAGGCACTGTGCCTTGATGATGCCGAGCGTGCGCATTTGTTCGATCTCGCCCATGCAGCAAGTCCCGTGGCCAGGCCCCCGCGGCGCCGCAATTCGAAGACGTGGCTGCCGCACCAGAGTCTGCAGTGGGCCCTCGACGCGATCACCGCCGGCCCGGCATTCGTCCGCAACGGGCGCATGGACATCCTTGCTGTCAACATGCTGGCCCGCGCGTTCTACGGGGACGTTTACGACATGCCGGGCCAGCCGCCGAACATCGCCCGATATACCTTCCTCGACGAGCGGGCACGTGACTTCTACCCCGACTGGGATCTCTTTGCCGAGGTGACGGTCGCTATTTTGCGTACCGAAGCCGCCCGCGACCCACACAACAAGGAACTTCACGACCTCATCGGCGAGCTCAGCACTCGTTGCGAAGACTTTCGTCGTCGGTGGAGCGCACACAATGTCAGACACCACGGCACCGGTTCCAAGACATTCCACCACCCCGTCGTCGGTGAACTCACCCTTGCGTACGAGGGGCTCGAGATGGCCGCCGAACCCGGCCTGACACTAACCATCTACACCGCAGAGCCGGGTTCCGGATCCGAACAAGCGCTGCGACTGCTCGCCTCGTGGGCTGCCAGCGAATATGGTGCTCCGGTTCCCGCTTCGCCGGCAAAGGAATCTACCGGCCACTGACTTCAGGATGCGTTTGCCGAATCCCGGATGGCCCTACCGTGCTGCCTCGGTCCACCCGGGTGTAATACTCCTGCGGCGCCGAAGTCTTTGCTGGACAGGGCGAAACAGCCGAGTCAACTGTTGACCGTGTGTGGACGACATCCCGGCAATGAGCGTCAGCGACAACTACAACGACAACCGAATACCGAATCGGAATGAAGCTCATTATGACCAGAGCCCAGGACAAACAAGTCTGACGATCCACAGTGCCACGGCAAAAAACGATTGTCCGGCACTTGAAGTTCAGGTGCCGGACAATCGTTTTCGAGAATTGACTACGCCGTGAGTCGCTTTGCCGCAGCGGCAATCCGCTCATCCGTAGCCGTCAATGCGATTCGTACATGCTTGCTTCCGCTCGGTCCGTAGAACTCACCGGGAGCGACCAGGATGCCGCGATCGGCGAACCACGCAACCGTGTCGCGGCAGGCTTCACCGCGAGTAGCCCACAGGTAAAGACCGGCCTCGGAGTTCTCGACGGTGAATCCGGCACCACGAACGGCGTCGAGCAACACGCTTCGACGTTCGCGGTAACGCTCACGCTGCACGTTCTCGTGCAGATCGTCGCCGAGTGCAGCTTCCATCGCGGCCTGAATGGGCAGCGGCAGAATCATTCCGGCGTGCTTGCGGACTTCGAGAAGTTCCGCCACCAAGGCTGGATCGCCGGTGACAAAACCGGCGCGGTAGCTCGCCAGGTTCGAGGTCTTGGACAGTGAATGCACGGCCAGCAGGCCGGTCAGGTCACCGTCGTTGACGCGTGGATCGAGAATGGACAGAGCATCCGATTCCCAGGTCAGGCCGAGGTAGCACTCGTCGGAGACGACGATTGCGCCGCGCTCGCGGGCCCACGCCACAACCTTCTGCAGATGCTCGAGGCCGAGCACCTTGCCGGTGGGGTTGGACGGCGAATTCACGAAGATCAGCGATGCCGATTCGGGACCGAGTTTGTTCAGTCCGTCGGCGCGAATGATCCGCGCGCCGGCCAATTTCGCAGCCACCTCGTAGGTGGGGTACGCCAACTCCGGAATGACAACGAGGTCGTCTGCGCCGAGGCCCAGGAGCGTCGGCAGCCACGCGATCATTTCCTTGGTACCGATGGCCGGCAGCACGGCTGCCGGATCGATATCCGGAATGTTGTAGCGGCGATCGAGTGACTCGGCGACAGCCTCACGCAGAGCGAGAGTTCCGTGTGTCGTCGGGTAACCCGGGACCTCGGCAACGGATGCCAGAGCTTCCCGGATCACCGGATCAACCGGATCGACCGGCGTACCTACCGACAAGTTCACGATGCCGTCGGGATAAGCGTGTGCTTTGGCGGTGACATCTGCCAGCGAATCCCACGGAAAATCGGGAAGCCCGGCAGCAACCGGAGTACGAGACAAGATTTCTATTCCTCACCCATGGGAGGCAGGGCCTTGATGAACGGCGTGTCGTAGTCGACCTTGCCGAGTTTGGCGGCTCCACCAGGCGAGCCGAGGTTGTCGAAGAAATCGACGTTGGCGCTGATGTACGGACTCCACTGCTCGGGAACGTCGTCTTCGTAGAAGATCGCTTCGACGGGACAGACAGGTTCACACGCGCCGCAGTCGACACATTCGTCGGGGTGGATGTAGAGCATGCGCCCACCCTCGTAGATGCAGTCGACAGGGCATTCCTCGATACAAGCCTTGTCCAACACATCTACACACGGTTCAGCAATCGTGTAGGTCACTGCCTTCTCTCCCTACCTTCCAGAGGTGCACCTGCTCCGCGCAAGCGACTTAACACATTTCAGCCTACTGTGGTGGCGTTCTTCGTCCGAATCGCTATCCACTTCTCACCGGCTGACGAAGCACGGATCAGCGCACCGCGCTCACCGAGATAGTCGGCTACGACGCCGATCACGGGGATCTTTCCGGCCAACTCGTACGGCTTCGCACGCTGGGGACGCTTGTGCAGTTCGTCGCTGATTGCCCGAAAAGTCTTGGCAGTCCGCCAGAGCGTTCCGATCAGCGCGAACGGTCGCCAGGTCTCGTCGACGCTGGTCACGGGCTGTTCGGAAAGATTTTCTCCGGAAAGCACCGATCGTGATTCCACCTCGCGGCGGCACAGAACTGACGCGAGAAGATCAACTTGTTGATCGCGCTCGGTCACTCCGTGCTCACGCGCAACAGCCACCAGGACGACGGCCTGATTGGCAAAAGCGAGCAAATCCTGGATCGGTAATCGGCTGAGCAAAACTCCGAAGATCCCGGGAAATGCGACAACTAGTGTGTTGAGTGCGCCCAGTCGGGTGGTCCACCACTGGGATCGTTGATCGTCGGACATGACCGACCAGGCAGCGGTACCGGGGAATTTGATGACGTCCAGAACCCAGGCGACGGCGTCGAGAACAACCTCGGCGGCGCCTCGCTCCGGATCCGTCGGTTCGAACGTACGACGCTTGATCCCGAGCGGATCGCTGTACGCAAGGTCGAGAACGGGGTTGATGCCCCAGACCGCTCGATCGAGTACGTCGACGACTTTGCGGTCACCCAGGACATCCGCCATCAGGCGATCACCTCTTCGCGTCGGGCATGCGTTGTTGTGCGCTCGCGTGCGGGTCGACCGATGCCTTCGGCGATAGCGCGCAGTTCGGCAACGGTCTTCTCGCTGCCGTGCTGGGATCCGGCCATCCGTGAGATGGTCTCTTCCATCAACGTTCCGCCGAGGTCGTTGGCGCCGCCGTTGAGCATCATCTGCGTGCCGGTGGTGCCGAGCTTGACCCAGCTGGTCTGGATGTTCGGGATCCGGCCGTGCAGCATGATGCGCGCGAGCGCGTGCGCGGCGCGGTTGTCCCGGATGGTCGGGCCCGGGCGCGACGCTCCGGCCAAGTACAGCGGAGCGCTCTGATGCACAAACGGCAGGAGAACGAACTCCGTGAATCCGCCTGTGCGGTCCTGAATTCCGCGCAACACGTTGAGGTGACCAACCCAGTGGTGCGGCTGATCGACGTGTCCGTACATCATGGTCGAACTCGATCGCAGGCCCACTTCGTGTGCCGTCGTGACTACTTCGATCCACTCAGCCGTCGGCAATTTGCCCTTGGTGAGGATCCAGCGCACCTCGTCGTCGAGGATCTCGGCGGCGGTGCCGGGAATCGTATCGAGTCCTGCTTCACGCAACGCCGTGAGCCAATCGCGGATGCTCTCACCACTGCGCGAAGCACCGTTCACAATTTCCATGGGCGAAAACGCGTGGACGTGCATGGACGGCACACGCTTCTTGACCGCGCGCACCAGGTCGGCGTAGCCCGTGACGGGGAGTTCCGGATCGATGCCGCCCTGCATGCACACCTCGGTGGCCCCAGCGACGTGCGCTTCCCAAGCCCGATCGGCAACTTGCTCAGCTGAGAGAGTGAAGGCGTCGTCGTCACCCTTGCGCTGCGCGAAGGCGCAGAACCGGCAACCGGTGTAGCAAATGTTGGTGAAGTTGATGTTGCGGTTCACCACGTAGGTGACATCCTCGCCGACGGCCTCCTTGCGGAGCGCATCTGCCAGTGCCACAACAGCTTCCAGGCCGGCACCTTCGGCAATGGCAAGTGCGCGGTACTCGTCGTCGGAGCATCCGGCCGGATCGCGCTCGGCACTGCGCAGTGCAGCCAGAAGATCGGTGTCGACACGAACGGGAGCGCTCAGTTCGAGAACCTGCTCGCGCACGGTCTCCCAGTCACCGAAGGCACTGCCCAGGTCACTGCGCGTTTCGGTGTTGCGGCCGTCCGTGTCGATCTCGGTATTGAGGTCGACGCGTCCGCTGGATTCCCAGGATTCGTCCGGCTCCTGCCACGGCAGACCGACCGGCTTGGTATCCAGCTTGGCCAAGCCGGTCTTCGGATCGGCAAGTGCCTGAACATGACCGGCGATCCGCGGGTCGATCCAGGGCGCTCCGGCCAGCACATATGCAGGCTGCGCAGCAGTGCGTTCGGTGAGCGTGAAGCCCGCCTCCGCACTGATCGCGGCCAGGGTCTCGAGGTTCGGCCACGGGCGCTCCGGGTTGACGTGATCGGGAGTCAACGGCGAAACCCCGCCCCAGTCGTCGACGCCGGCTCCGAGGAGGGCCAGGCATTCACTGTTGGAGACAAGATTGGGCGGGCTCTGAATCCGCATCGTCGGACCCAGAAGCAGACGAGCAACGGCGATAGCAGCCAGGAACTCGTCGAGACCCGCATCGGGAGTATCGCGCATCGCGGTGTCGGGCTTGGCCAGGAAGTTCTGGATGATGACTTCCTGAATATGACCGAAGGCCTTGTGCGACTTCCGAATCGCCATGATCGACTCGGCCCGCTCGAGGAAGTTCTCCCCGATGCCCACCAAAATGCCGGTCGTGAACGGAACGTTCAGACGGCCCGCATCAGTCAGAGTTCGCAACCGAACGGCCGGGTCTTTGTCCGGGCTGCCGTAGTGGCATTCACCCTTGTCGGTGAACAGTCTGGTAGCAGTGGTCTCGAGCATCATGCCCATCGACGGCGCTACCGGCTTGAGACGCGAAAGTTCCTGCCAACTCATCACACCGGGGTTCAGATGCGGTAGCAGTCCCGTTTCCTCGAGCACGCGGATCGACATTGCCCGCAGGTAGTCGAGGGTGGAGTCGTAACCGCGCTCGTCGAGCCACTGCTTGGCCTCGGGCCAGCGTGCCTCGGGACGGTCACCGAGAGTGAATAGCGCTTCCTTACAACCCAACTCAGCGCCCGCCCGGGCAATTTCAAGTACCTCGTCAGGTTCGAGGTACATTCCGTGTCCCTCAGCGCGCAGCTTGCCCGGCACCGTCACGAAGGTGCAGTAATGGCACTTGTCCTGACACAGGCGGGTCAGCGGAATGAAAACCTTGCGCGAGTACGTCACGGTGTTCGGGCGTCCCGCAGCCAACAGTCCGGCGTCACGAACCTTCGCCGCTGACGCGCACAGGTCCGTCAGATCGGCGCCACGAGCCTGCAACAGCGTCGACGCCTCGTCGACATTCAGAGTCGCGCCGTCTCGCGCGCGGCGCAGCACACGACGCATCGCCGAAGCAGACGGGGCCGGCGAGCTCGACAATGCGCTCGAGCCGGCCGCCTCAGATATGCCGGGCATCGGAAGCATGGTGGGTTTGCCGGAGTCATCACCAGTTCGGTTCACCTAGCGATCATGCGCCATACCGGACGGCTACTGCCACTCGGTGCCAGAACTCCCAGAACACCAGCGCCCGTCAGGTGGGCGGATACTCCTCGTCGAGCGCAACTTCGCGGCGCTGATCGACAACATCGGCAGCCGCCGCATCAATCGGAATATCAGTGAGATCAGGTTCGCCCGGAGTATTGGGATCTACCAGTGCTGCTTGTTCCAGAGCATCTGGCTCCGGTGCCTCCGAATCGAATGCCGAATCTTGTTCAGTCATCACGTGCTCCCTTCATCGGTCGCCACACTCCACCATAGGGCGGTTGTCGACAGATCGCCCCAACTCGACCAAAGTAGGCACTATGACCGCGCCTAACGCTGTGACCATGGCCGACCCGTTGTGGCGCCCGAGCACCAACGCCCCCAAACTGTGGGCAATTACCGCCGCCCTCACCTGGGCTCCGATCATCGTGGCCGAGATCGTCGCCGCGATCTTGATCCCCGGATTGCCGACCTGGCTGGTGGGAGCAATCGCTGCGGTCACAGTTCTGGGCGCCGCCGTCCATATCCTGATGGTTCCGGCCTGGAGATATCGCGTGCACCGCTGGGAAATCAGCGACACCGCCGTTTACACCCGGACCGGCTGGTTCACCCACGAACGACGCATTGCCCCCATCTCGAGGATCCAAACCGTCGACACCGAGCGTGGACCCATCGACCGAATGCTGGGGCTCGCCACCGTGACCGTGACGACGGCGTCGTCCGCCGGAGCCGTGAAGATCTCCGCCCTGGATCAGGATGTCGCAGACCGTACCGTGGCTCAGCTGACCGAAATCGCCGGCAGCAACGCGGGAGACGCGACGTGACCGAGCATCAGGAACTGACATCACAAACAGACGAACCCATGGTCGACATCCCCGCCGAATCCGAATCTGTGGCCGCCGAAGCCGCGGAGCAAGAACAGCCGTGGCTTCGCCTCGACCGACGAATGCTGCTGGTCCACCCGGTCAACGAAGTCGTCAAACTGCTTCCCGTCCTGGTGGTCTCGTTCATTCTCGGCAGCCAGAGCGGAAATCATCTGTGGGGCATCGGTGTGGTCACGCTGCTGGTGATCTTCGGTCTGCTTCGATGGTTCACCACCACCTACCGCATCGGCCCGGTACATGTTCAGCTTCGCACCGGCGTTTTCCAGAAGAAACTGCTCTCGGTGCCGCGGAGCCGAATTCGATCCGTCGACGTCGAAGCCGGTGTCATGCACCGCCTGCTCGGCCTTTCCATCGTCCGGATCGGCACCGGCCAGCGTGCCGGCAAAGGGCACGAGTCCAACAAGTTCGAACTCAACGCACTCTCGAGCGCACTGGTCCCCGACCTTCGCGCCGCACTTCTCGCCGGCGCACAAGGCAAGCCTGAAAAACCGGGACAGCCCACTTCCGGAACACCGCTGCCGCAAGAATCCTCGGAAACCGAGATCGGGCACTGGCAGCCGAGTTGGGTACGGTACGCACCCTTTTCGTTTACCGGAATCTTCATCATCGCCGCGATAGTCGGCATCGCCTTCCAATACGGAGTCGGCAGCGCAATCGCAAAATCGTCGGCCGTCTCCACTGGCGTCGACTCGCTCGAAAGCCTCGGCATCACCGTCTTGGTCGTCGTTGCCCTCGTTGCGCTACTCGTCCTTTCCAGCATCTTCGCGTGCGTTCAGTATCTGATCGCGTTCGGCAACATGACACTGACCGACAACGGCCGCATCCTCCATGTCAGCCACGGACTGCTCAAGACCCGCCAGACCACCTTGGATCGAGCGCGCCTACGCGGTACGACGCTGAAAGAGCCTCTCCTGCTTCGCCTGGCCGGCGGCGCTCGCCTCGACGCCATCATGACCGGTGTGAGCGCGGAGAAGAAGGAATCCTCGCTTCTGCTGCCCCAAGGTCCGCGGGCCGAAGCAGAACGGGTGATGGCCACTGTCATCGGCGATACCCGGCAGGCCTCAGTCCCCCTTGTCGGCCACGGCAGCGCCGCGCGTCGGCGCCGCTACACCCGCGGCCTGTTCGCCGCTGGGATCGCGCTTGCGGCGCTGCTGGTCAGCCTCGCGTTCGGAGTTCAAGTTCCGGTCTACGCGTGGGTCGGCGTTGCAGTGCTGACAGTGGGCGGCGCAGCCCTCGCCTACGACCGAGCCAAGGGCCTTGGTCACGCAGTGCTGCCCGGATGGCTGATCACCCGCAGCGGCTCACTCGACCGCAAACGGCACAGCCTGGAAGCGGACGGCGTGATCGGCTGGACGGTTCGTGAAACGTTCTTCCAGCGACGCGCCGGAGTTGCCACCGTGATTGCCGCGACGCCGGCCGGCACCGGCGGCTACGCCGTGATCGACCTGCCGGCTCAGGATTCCTGGAGCCTGATCGAAGCTGTCACGCCTGGAGCGGGCGACGTCTGGGCAGATCGTCGATAATCAGTCGCGCCAATGATCCGAGCCTCGATCGTTCGGGCTGAATCGTGGGCACTCCGAGCAGTTCCAACGGCGCCGCTGTCACGGGGCCGACGCAATAGGTGGGCACCGGCCCTCGCATCGCAGCAACAAATCGTTCGAGTTCGCCCATCTCTTTGGCCGTACTGAGCATCGAGGAGACGGCGGGGGCACTGGTGAAGGTGAGTGCATCGATATTGCCGGACCGCACCGCTGACACCAGTGCCCGCACCGGCCCCTGATCGGGTGGCCGGATCCACCGGTAGACCGATATCGGGGTCACGACCGCTCCGAGGTCTGCTAACGACGCACTCAGGTCGGTCAGCGGTTCCCACTCGGTGATGATGCCGTGCAGTTGAACTGCCACGCGCACTCCCTCGACGCCCTCACTGCGAAGGTGGTCGAGGACTTCCTCGGAGGACTCCCCCGCCGGCGACCACGCCTCACGCAAACCCGCCCCACGGATCGCGCCCATCGCTTTGGGTCCGCGGGCAATGATGCGCGTCCGCTTCAGTGCGCCCAGAAACTGCTCGGTCCGATCCCACGACGCCACGGCCTCGAGCCAACCCCGAAACCCGATGCCCGTACTGATGACCACCAGTTCCGGCGGATCAGCGATCAACGCCGCCGTCTGCACGCGCAGATCGGCGTCGTCAATCAAGGGCAGTACGTGGATTACCGGCGTACGGACGGTCTCGGCGCCCCGCCGTTCGAGGAGGGCCGCAAATTCTTCGGTCCGTCGCTCCGCCGTCAAAGCGATAGTTGTACCCGCAAGGTCTAGTTCAGCCACAGATGTCAGTGTCCCCTATGCGCGGCCGAAATCCTTGGGTGACGTGAGGGCTGTGCTCGCGACTTTGAACAAATACACAACTGCCGGCGCCAGCGCACCGATGAGAAGGAGGAGAGTCAACGGCGACGACAGCACCAGAACGTCCCCGCCCGGACCGCCGACCATGCACAACAGGAATCCGGCGATCCAGCCGGCCAGGGGCAGCGCCGCTTTGCCTGCCGTCGTCACCGTCCGCGCGGCAATGACCAAAACGAGGTTGACGACAGCGGCGAGAAGAATGCTGACGGGGAAAGGTGTGGTGCCGAGGTAGCTCGGAAGAAAGATCACCGCCAGCACCGCGCACAGAAATCCATCGAAAATCAGAACACCGAGAATGACTGGATCGAGAAACGACATTCCTTCTGACTTCACGATGTTTGTGTTCGAGGTCGGCGGGGCCGTGGTCATGGACTCAATTTTGGTCTATCCGAGTAACACCGGTGAGCGCGGGTCCCTTCCATGCAAGGATGCACGATCACGGAACCGGCGGGAACCCGAGCAACGTCAGGAGGTGACTTTGCTGATCCGCGAACGCGTACAGCGATCCGTAGTACTGATCGTGGTAAAAACCCGCCATCGGTCGAAGAGAATCGACGAACGCGACGATCTGATTCTGTACGTCCCAGTTGAACATGTGCGCGCCACCATCCTTGCTGTCACCCGAAGGACCACCCGTCCGGTGACATGCATCACATCGCATTCCGGTGTGAGCCGCAATGCCTGACCCACAACTGCCAGGTCAGTCGTGTGTACCGCTGAACAGATCGCTCTCACGACCGTCGCCGCCGACTTCACCGAGCGCACCCCGGACGAGAACAAAGTGCTCCACCGGCAGAATCGGTTGCACCACGTTGTTGGAGAGCGCAAATTCGGTGCCACTCGGAGCGACCGTCACCTGGGTCGCGTGCTCGGCGAGAGCTTCGGCCTTGGACTCGAGTACCGCACCAATATCGATCCTGGTGGTGACCTCGGCATCATCGACGCTCGGCAGTTCGCCCGGTTCCGGCAATCGCCACTGCTCGGGGAACTCGGAGATGGACGCGATCCCTCGTTCCAACGAACTGCGTTCGGTCACCGTCCAATACAACTTCTGCGGCGTCCACGGCGGCCCGGCTTCCGGGTAAACGGATGTACCGGCAGCGTCGACCCCAGCGGTGGTGATCATGTTGGCCGCAATGTGGTCGGGATGCCCGTACCCACCGTTGGTGTCGTACGTGATCACGACGTGCGGACGCAGTTCACGGATTACCGCAACCACACCGCGAACAGCATCTTCGGTATCAGCGTTGACAAATGCCCGGGGATTGGCGGCCGACGGGGTATCGATCATTCCGGAATCACGAAAATGACCGGCTCCCAACAAGAATCGAGGAGCATTTACGCCGAGCACCGAGAGCGCAGACGTCAATTCAGCGATCCGGTATCCACCGAGCTGATCCGACTCACCGGCGACGAGACCGGCCCAACGATCACCGATCACCTCACCCTCTTCACCCAGCGTGCAGGTAAGGACAGTAACCTCGACGCCTTCGTCGACGTACCGGGCGATGGTTCCGCCGGTGGTAATCGTCTCGTCGTCGGGGTGTGCGTGTACCAGGAGGAGTCGTTTGGTCTCGATGGTCACTTCTTCACCCTCACCCAGTTGGTGGCATTACCGAAAATTCCGACCTGCACCGGACTGACCAGGGTGACGCCTTCCACCCCGGTTCCCGTGGCAACCAGCGTGCGGTCCTGCGCGATCGGCAATACGGCCGCCAGATCCCACAGTTTCGGTTCGGCATCCGCGATCAAGGCACCGAAGTCTCCTATACCACTCAGGGCTTCGTCGATCCGTGGCTGCAACGACGGATCGCACAGACCCGAGATATTGCTCGGCGCTTCGGAATTGAACTCACGTGCAGTGGTAGGTGTCGGTGTCACCGGGGTGGGCGCCGGAGTTACCGATGCCGCCACGATCGGAACCAGCGGGCAACTGAATCGAGAGGCCAAGGACGTCGCCGGGTCGGCACCGGCACGAACCCAGCCCACCACCATGTCGACGCGTCCCGTCGTAAGTTCCTTGCCGTACAACTCTTCTGCTGGAACAGATTTCACAGTTACTGCAATTCCGACATCCCGTAGCTCGTCGGCAGCGGTGTTCGCTACCGCGATTGCGATATCGTCGTTTTCCGGAGCCCCGACAACCAAAGTAAGGGGCTTACCGTCGCGGACGATGCGTCCGACGGTTCCTCCGACCGGCACGGGGCCGCTCGGCGGCTCCACGACATAGCCCGCCTCCACGAGTTGTTCGACCGACTGCTCGCGGCTCTGCTTGGGTGGCGCAGTGGGTGCGTAGCCCGGGTCGGACGGCGAGAGAATTTGAGCTTTGGCAGGCGCCGAAGCAGACTCACTGCCCGCAGCCACCACAGCAAGGAGATCGGAATCCAGAAGTCCCAGTACGGCTTTCCGGACACGAACATCGGCAAATATGGCACTGCGCCCGTTCACGGTCACATCGAGAGTGCGCGGCACGTAGGTAAAGGCGGTCTGTACTCCCGGAACTGCGGACAGCTGGATCTCGGTGGAGCTACCGGCATGGATCTGCGCGACCTGGGAGTCATCGGTACGCATCGCGTCGGCCACTTGTGCCGCGGTTCCCGCGCGGCGCATCACGATCTGGTCCGGATCCGAGGGCTTGCCCCAAAACCTGTCGTTGCGCTCGAGAACGATCTCGTCGCGGCCGCGGTCGACCGAACGGACGTGGAAATGCGCCCCCGACACCGGGATTCCCTCACTGAGGCCGGTACTGAAGCCGCCGAGGGTGTCTTTGATCAGATGGGACGGAAGAAGATCGGTGAACAGTTCACGCCACGCCGGATAGGCCGCACGCATGACGACGTTCACGGTCTTTCCGCCACCGGAAGACGTCACGTCTTGAATCAGTTGGTACCCGGCAGGATTGACGACTCCGGGAACCGAAATCATCTGCTGCCACAGGTAGCGGAAATCCTCGGCCGCTATCGGCGCACCGTCCGACCACTGTGCCTCGTTACGGAGTTGGTAGCGAATCGTGAACGGCGCCTCGGAGACCACCTCTGCCGACAGTGCGAACGAGTCGTCGAGCATCCACTCGGTCACTCCCGGACGGACAGCCGAGCTGATCGGACGAAAAACGCTGGGCAGCACGAGGTTACCCACTGCCGAGTTGACCGGGGACAGGTCCGCGAGGAGGTGCGGATTGAATCCGTCGCCAACCTCGTCGATGCCGACCGACACCACCTTCATCGCCGGCGTCGTCGGTGCGGGCGTCGGCTTGACCGTCTCGGTGCTCTCGACCGGCGGAGGCGGATCTGCCGTACAAGCAGCCAACGACAATGCCGTCACAGCCACTACCAACGCCAGGTAACGACGTCCACCAACCACAGAAAAATTCCTTCCGTACGAGGTGCAGTGCGCCCCTCTGTCCACGACTCCCAGGCTTGCAAGGTTCCTGGAAACCATGAAGGCGAATGTACCTTTCGCCGGAGGAAGTCCGAGCAAAAGGCACATTCGCCTGTCAGGTTGTTACCAGCGAAAGACTAGAGAGAAGCCTTGTCACGGGACTTGCTACGCGAGCGCTCACGAGCGCGCTCGGTTGCGTTGAGGTGCACCTTGCGGACGCGGACGTCCTCCGGGGTGACCTCGACGCACTCGTCGCCGGAGCAGAATTCCATGGCTGCTTCGAGTTCGAGCTTGATCGGCTTTGCGAGGGTCTCCATCACGTCTGCGGAAGACTGACGCATATTGGTCAGCTTCTTCTCGCGGGTGACGTTGATGTCGAGGTCTTCCTGACGCGGGTTGATGCCCACGACCATGCCCTCGTAGGTGTCGGCGCCGGGCTCGACGAAGAAGGTTCCGCGGTCAGCCAACTGGATCATGGCGAACGGGGTAACCGTGCCGGAGCGGTCCGAAACGAGCGAGCCGGTGTGGCGCGCACGGATCTCGCCGGCCCACGGTGCGTAACCGTGGAAGACAGCGTTGGCGATACCGGTTCCGCGGGTGTCCGTGAGGAATTCCGTACGGAAGCCGATGAGTCCACGCGAAGGAACGATGAACTCCATACGAACCCAGCCTGCGCCGTGGTTCGCCATCTGGACCATCTTGCCCTTGCGGTTTGCGAGGAGCTGGGTGATGGCGCCGAGGTATTCCTCGGGGCTGTCGATGGTCAGCTCTTCGAAAGGCTCGTGGATCTTGCCGTCGACGGTCTGGGTGACCACCTGCGGCTTGCCGACGGTCAGCTCGAAGCCTTCGCGACGCATCTGCTCGACGAGGATGGCGAGTGCGAGCTCTCCACGACCCTGGACCTCCCACGCATCGGGGCGACCGATGTCGAGGACCTTGAGCGAGACGTTACCGACGAGCTCCTGGTCGAGGCGAGCCTTGACCATGCGCGAGGTCAGCTTGTGACCCTTGACGCGGCCGACGAGCGGCGACGTGTTGGTGCCGATCGTGACCGAGATGGCCGGCTGATCGACGGTGATGCGGGGCAGCGGCACCGGGTTGTCGAGATCCGCGAGAGTGTCGCCGATCATGATGTCCGGGAAACCTGCAACAGCACAGATGTCGCCGGCAACAGCAAGTTCTGAGGGAACGCGCTCGACACCGATGGTGGTGAGCAGTTCGGTGATCTTGGTCTTGGTGATGACGGGCTCGCCGTCGACCTCGCGGCACCAGGACACGGTCTGGCCCTTGCGCAGTTCGCCGTTGTGGATACGAACCAGCGCGAGGCGACCGAGGAATGCGGAGGCGTCAAGGTTGGTGACGTGAGCCTGCAGGGGTGCGTCGGCCTTGCCCTTGGGGGCCGGGACGTACTCCATCAGAACCTGGAAAAGTGCTTCGAGGTCTTCGGCGTCGGGCGCATGGCCGTTCTCGGGCTGCACGGTCGAAGCCTTGCCTTCACGACCGGAGGCGTAGAGGACGGGGAGGCCGAGCGCGAGCTCGGCGGCCTCGGCTGCTTCGTCCGAGAGATCGGATGCGAGGTCGAGGAGCAGATCCTGAGCCTCGGCGACAACCTCTTCGATACGCGCGTCGGGACGGTCAGTCTTGTTGACGACCAGGATGACGGGCAGCGAGGCAGCAAGTGCCTTGCGGAGCACGAAGCGGGTCTGAGGAAGCGGGCCCTCGGAAGCGTCGACGAGCAGGACAACACCGTCGACCATGGACAGGCCGCGCTCGACCTCTCCACCGAAGTCGGCGTGGCCGGGGGTGTCGATCACGTTGATGACGGTGATCGAGCCGTCCTCGTTGCGCTTATGTACGGAGGTGTTCTTCGCGAGAATCGTAATTCCCTTCTCGCGCTCGAGGTCTCCTGAGTCCATGACGCGATCGACCAGCTCGGCGCGCTCCTCGAAGGCGCCGGACTGACGAAGCATGGCGTCAACGAGGGTGGTCTTGCCGTGGTCGACGTGTGCGACGATGGCAACGTTACGGAAGCTGGTGGTGGTCACGCGATGGCTCTCCTGGCTGAGTAATTCGGCTGAGTAGATTCGGCCACGCGAAACTCGCACGCACGGCTCTTCTGGTGGCCGCTGTACGAATGTGTGATCCGAGTAGGTGCACGAATCGCCTTGAGAAGGCACCGCGGCCTAGTAAATCCTACTCGCTCTGAGCGCAGACTCGCGCATAGTGCGGTGTCTATCACGGCCCCGACCTGCAGATAGTGATTTACAACACCCTGAATCCATCTGCGGTTACGCCTGGTCAAACACCCCGCTTAAGGGTACGCTAACCTTGTTTGAAGTGCGGTTTCTCCGCCATCTCGACACAGGAAAGCCGCAGCGCCACATGGGTAAAGTCAAGGCAAGCAAAGTCTCACAGCTCAAGCCTAAAAAGAAGTGCTGCCGCAAGAAGACCCGTTGCATCAAATGCCCCGTCGTCATCATGCGCATGAAGAAGCTCGAAAGCGCCGGAGCATCCAAGAAGGAGCTGAAAGCGGGCCTCAAGAAGGCTCGGGCTGCCTGAGCGATCTCAATTCGGCGAGCAGATCCGGGACCCAGGCCTCGTCATTCGCCACCAGATCGAACTTTTCCAAGCTGTCCGCGTCGGCCCACGCGAGTTGCGCGTGATCAAGCGCCTCGGGCTTGCCTTCCGTCATGTCGACGCGATACGCCCGCAACACTCGCCCTTTACCGAGTGCAACATCGACGCCGATCCGGGATCCACACCGAACCTCGACGCCCAGTTCTTCGGCTAATTCTCGCTCCAGGGCTTCCTGCGGCGACTCGAACTCCTCGACCTTCCCGCCCGGCAGCTCCCATTTGCCGGCCAACTCCGGTGGCCGGACTCGCTGTGCCAGCAGCAGTCGGCCGTCGCGGAAGATCGCGCCGGCCACTACTACGTACTCCCTTGCAGGCTCGTCGCTCATGACACCATGATGGAGTATGTCCACCGTGATGTCCGATTCCGAAATTCTCGCAGCCCTCGCCGACCTACCCGAATGGCACCGCACCGGAGATGCCATCTCGCGCACCGTCGAATCCTCGACCTTCCCGGACGCAATCGCGCTCCTGCAAGAGGTCGCCGCCGCTGCCGAGGCCGCCGATCATCACCCCGATATCGATGTCCGCTGGCGAAAAGTCACCTACACACTGTCGACCCATTCGGCTGGAGGTATCACCGAACTCGACGTGAAGTTTGCTCGGAAAATTGATGCTCTCATTCAGAATTTCATGAGCCAATAAGCCCCGAAACTGAATAAGCCGACATAACAGTTGCATCAACATTCACATAGATCACTTCTGCCACAGGTATGGTCGCCGAGAAATCATATCGGGGCCAGTCATGTAATAGACTCCTGCGGGATCCGTAGCTGATCAGAAACTGAACAGCTGTACAACCCGGGGGCTCTGTACATAGAGTGACCCCTCGAGCCGTCAAACGTGGGTGCCCCGGCATCTGCGCAGTATGACCAATGGATGGGGAAACAGTGCTTCGAACCCGAGGTATGCGTAGGGCGTTCACCGCCGTCGCAATTGCCGCAGTAGCAGGACTGGCATTGCCGGCACAGGCGATGGCCGATCCGGCCGCTCCGCCGGCACCAGGAAGTGTGCCGATCGAGTTCCTGGCATCATTTGCCCCCGCCATCATCGGCGCAGCCGCTGGTCCCGTCGATGCCACAGGCAACATGCAGGTCGCCGGCAACCCGCAGGCCGCACTGCTCGACCAGGCACGTGCGATTCTCAATTCCGCAGGACTTCCGCCTGAGCTCAAGGCCACCCTCGAGAAGGTCATCACCTTCCTCGACGGCAGCGGCGGCGGCGGACCGGAAATTCCGAACGAGAACGCACCTGTCATCGCCCAGTTCCTCTACCCGACATTGGGTAAGGGCTGCATCGGCGCGACCGCCGATTCCGTCGGCACCGCCCTCGCTGTTCCCGGCCCGGCGCAACTGCCGCCTCCGGGACCTGCCGCCGGTCAGGCCGGATTTGTCTTCACAGCCCTCGGCACCGCTCCGGCTACCGACGACCAGCCGGTACCGATGACGGTCACGTGGATCAACATCGACAACCAGCGCGGCGCTACCCAGAACCTCACCAACGCTGCTCGCATCAACCCGGACGGCCCCGCCACGTTGTCGGCAATCGCCGACACCGGCCCGGGACGCGTACTGTCCGTGATCAGCGGTTCGCTGACCACACAGCCCGAAGGCGCAGAGCGCATCACGTGCAGTTTCCTGCCGACCGTAGGCATGTTCGCGGTCGCTTGATCTGAACACACGCAACACAAAAGAGGCTCGCCGAATTTCGGCGGGCCTCTTTTGTGCGCTTCCGTGCCGTGATAGACCAAGGAATGGGACATTCACGTTTGGACAGCAAGGGGCATTCACGAAGTAGATCAATTTTGTCGATCCGCTCCGAAGGATCGATTCTCTCGATCGGTAGCGCGTACTCGATCCTCTCGATCGGAAGTGCCTTCTCGGTTCTGTCCGTCGGAAGTATCGGCTCGACCGCGTCATTCCTCAGTTCCGGATCATTCGCCAGCCTGGGCTCGGCATTGTCCGGACTTTCGCGGTGGTCACTGATGTCGTGGCGCGGAAACCATTCGTCTCCGGAGGATCATCCGAAGCTTGTTGTCATTGCGCCCGAACCTGATTCGAGCCTTTCAGGCGCTCAAACCTGATCCGCCGAAATCGGCCGCGGCCAGTCACGGCCTTCGAGTTTTTCCACCGATTGATTGAATTGCCGCAGAAGCTCACTGAGCGCACGCCTCGAGTCCGGCGACCAATCCCCCAGCACCCTTCCGACGCCGACAATCGAATGCTCGCGGTCAGCACGGAGTTTCGACAGACCGGCAATCGTCGGCTGAAATTTCCGAGCCAGACCGCCTTCGGGATCTTCGACGCGCTCAACCAGTCCCTGGCGCCGAAGCGCCCCGATCTGCCGATTGATGGTCGAGATATCCAAAGAGAATGCGCAAGACAATTCTTTGAGGCTCTTGGGATGGTCCAGTTCGAGACGCCCGAGCAGAAGATAGGCGGAACGGTCCAGATGAAGCTCCGCGCGTTGAGCCAGTGCGTGATATCGCGACAACAATGTCAGTTCGTACTCGATATCAACCAATTCACTGTTTCGGTCAGGCGTCGGCCCTTGCACGGCGGTCATATTGTGCAGGATACACATAATGTGTAGCGTGCACACTTAGAGCGGTTCCAGCCGCACAGCCAGGCACCGCCCAATTGCATCGGGAGTTACATGTCCGTTCACGCAGATCCACTGAATGCGGGCACTCATGCCGACCCGGCGCCAACCGTGAAACCGCGACTGATCCTGACAGTCCTGGGACTCTGCGGGATCGTCGTTGCACTGATGCAAACTCTGGTCGTTCCGATCATTCCGCAACTACCGGTCCTGCTCGACGCCTCCCCTTCCGACACTTCGTGGGCCATCACCGCGACGCTCCTCGCCGCCGCCGTGATCACCCCCATCAGCGGTCGACTCGGCGACATGTTCGGCAAGAAACGAATGATCCTGGTCAGCCTCGGTCTGGTTGTCCTCGGCTCCGTCATCTGCGCCCTGGCCCACTCACTCATCGTGCTGGTGATCGGCCGAGCACTCCAAGGGGCATCCGTGGGCGCGATCCCACTGGGCATTGCCATCCTGCGCGACGTTCTGCCACCCAAGAAGGTGGGCGGAGCCATGGCCGTCATGAGTGCCACATTGGGCGTCGGCGGGGCGATTGGCCTACCGGTCGCCGCAATCATCGCTCAGAGCGCCGATTGGCACTACCTGTTCGTCGTATCCGCAATACTCGGATCTGTTTGCATGTTGTCGGTGCACTTCGTCATTCCGGAGTCCACGGTGCGCCGTCCGGGCCGCTTCGACTTCATCGGCGCGCTGGGACTGGCCGCGGCCCTGATTGCACTTCTTCTCCCCATCACCAAGGGCGGAACTTGGGGATGGAGCGATCCGAAGACTCTGGGACTCCTCGCGTCGTCGGCAGTGATCTTTGTTATCTGGGGACTGTGGGAACTACGACTGGATGCGCCACTGGTCAACCTGCGCATCGCCGCCCGGAAACAGATCCTGTTTACAAACCTTGCATCGATATCGGTCGGGTTTGCGATGTACGGAAATTCGCTGTCCTTCCCACAACTTCTGATGGCGCCCAAGGAAACCGGCTACGGAATGGGGCTTTCCATGGTCGCCGCCGGGTTGGCGCTCGCTCCGGGCGGCCTTGTCATGATGGCGCTCTCGCCGGTCTCGGCTCGGCTCTCGATGTGGAAAGGGCCCCGGATCACCTTGACTGTGGGGGGCTTCATCGTCGGACTCGGTTATGCCGTCGCATATTTCGCGACGTCGACCGTCTGGCAGATCGCACTGGCCGGAATGATCATCGGCGCCGGCGTCGGGCTGACATTTTCGTCCATGCCCGCCCTGATCATGGGAGCAGTTCCGATCACCGAATCCGCTGCCGCCAACGGGTTGAACTCACTGATGCGATCGATCGGAACGTCGAGTTCCGCCGCTGTCGTGAGCGTTGTACTGGCCGGCGCCACAATTGTTGTCCACGACCGTGTTTTCCCGACGCTCGACATGTTCAGAGCTACGTTCCTGCTTTCCATCATCGCCGCGGGCGCCACCATGTTGTTCGCGTTGCTGATTCCCAAACGGAAAGCCGCATAAGGGAATCAGCCTCGCGGCGGCGCTAGCTCGACGAGGAACCTTCGATGCTGCCGGTCTGCAACGCGGACAGCATGGAGTAGATGAAGTTGATGAGCAGATCCATGAATAGATTCCTTCCGTGTAAGGGTTCCCGACCCGGCAACGACGGTACCGCACGGTCGGAGTCGGGCGAATCGCCGACGCAACCCAAGAAGAACATGTTCTAATTTGATTCGATTGCCTGCCCCTTGAACGACCGACCAAGGAGTCACACATGGCTTGGACACGCTCAGAACTTGATCGCGCATTCGCGGGGTTCCAGAACACCGTCGTCGAATGCACCCGCAGTGGTGATTGGAATGCGTTTGCCGACATGTTCACCGAAGACGTCGTCTACGTCGAACATGCCTTCGGCACACTGAACGGCCGTGAAGCCGTACGCAAGTGGGTAACTCGCACGATGACCGAGTTTCCGGGAAATCGTATGACGGAGTTCCCCGCCAACTGGCACGTGATCGACGAAGAGCGCGGATGGATCATCGCCGAAATCGATAATCCGATGGAAGATCCGGGCGACGCTTCGACTCACGGTGCCGCAAACATCACGATCCTCCACTACGCGGGCGACGGCTTGTGGTCCCGTGAAGAAGACGCCTACAACCCGATGAACTTTCTTTCGATGACCAAAGCCTGGTGCCTGGCCGCCGAAGCCGCGGGCAACCTCCCGGAGGATGCCCGCGCCTGGTTGGCCAAATTCGGCGCTATGGTGCGATAGATCCGAGAGGTAGCGGAGGTAAGACAGGTAGGACGGATCCGAGTGGCAGGCCGGGAAGAGGCGACCCGGCCAACGACCACTGCCCGTAGTTGACGGCGAGGATCGCATTCAGATCAACGCCTACGCCGTCGACTTGCCGCTTGTCGATCTCGAACTGATGTAGATGCGCCCGGGGGTGTACCCCTGTCGACCCCCAATTGTGTTGCCAGAACCAGGTTCCGATGCCGGCGCCGATCATTGCGTCGATAACTTTTGTATTGCCGTAGATACCGAGGTTCTGATTGCCGATGACCGATGCCCAGCCTTCGAGGTACGGCCGCACCAGGTTCGCCGTCTCCCAAGGACTGGGATTGTCGTCAATGGACGCATAAATGGGCACTCCTGCGGGGCCACCGGCCGCCCGGTGGAGCTCGAGCCCCCGCGCGGCATGGCGCCGGCCGCCTTCGTACTTCTCCCGCCAGTCCGCCGTAGCACCCTTACCGAACTGGTAGCACGACACAACCTGCAATCCGGCCGCAGACAACGCATTGACTTCATTCGCTCGGACCGGCTTGCCGATCATCCAGTTCGCATCCGGACGACGGTCCGATACATAACGGATGGCACCCGCATAGCCTCCCGCGCGGATCGCTTGAGCGGACGGGACTCCGGCCGAGTAGTCGAGAAGCGTTCCCAATGAGCCGGCGTTTGCTACCGACGTGGTTCCACCCAGCGCGGCCAGGCCCACGGCAGCGGACCCCGCGGCCGCGTACTTGAACAGATTCCTTCGTGAAACGTGCACAGTGCTCCGATCAACGGCATGGCTCGCCCAATCTGGGCGAAATGTCGAAATAACCTTTTCGGCTCGATTCCATCACAGTCCCACCGCCCCGTCTGACACTTGCGGAACATCAGCCCCAAATTTCGCAGACCGCTCGGCCCACAGCCTTTGACCGACATAAAGCGGTGCCCCCGAGTCCGAGACTCGGGGGCACCGCTTTGGATCTTCTGTAAGTCTTCTGGACCTACTTCGGCATTACGCCTTCGACGCTTCCGCTGATGAAGTCGAGGAAGCTGAACAGAGCGGAGAAGGCACCGAGGAAGTCTGAGATATCCGAAGAACTAGGCATTGTTATTGCTCCTGTCAGTGATGAACTGTCCGTGATGGCGAGCCGCTGTCTGGCTGCTGGGGATAACAGTAGAGCCCTTCCGTTACTTCTGCGACACCAAATGTGTCCAGTACGTTACATCTTCCTCTCGCCGGAACTACGTCATATGCACAGGTAGCAACCCATCAATGTAACCAAACTGCGACAATACGCCCAGTTCTTTACGGTATCCGAACACGATTTCCGGAAATGGCTATTTTTTGGCAATCTCTTACGATGCGCCAGAATATTGGCAAGCCTTACTTAATTAACTTTCTGACCACGTATCTTGCCTGCCCGCGCGGACCACCGATCACGGAAGGCGTCGACATCCGCGAATTGCGCGCAATCAGTCAGCCATGACGCGCATTCACGAGTTCTTTACGCTCCTGCCGAGGCCACGGAACCCCACTCGGCACCAACCAGACCGGTACGGCTGTGACGCTACTCACACTTATTTCGCGTGGTTTCGATTCGCGTTGCGACAACCACGGGCCACGGGGAGCGGCAGAGTGAGGTCATGAACCGTAAAAAGAAGTCCTGGAGTGAGCTCTCGGCCCGCCAACGACGCATCATCATCGCGATGTTCGCCGTCCAATCAATCCTCGCAGTCTCGGCCTGGGCGGATCTTGCTCGACGCGATCGAGCGACCGTGAACGGCAGCAAAACCACATGGGCTGCGATCATTGCCATCAACTTCGTCGGACCCATCGCCTACTTCCGGCGCGGACGCATTCAGTCGAAGTAATCCCAGAACTGCAGCCATCGAACGGAAGCGAACAGCGCGAGCGTCGCCGCGTAGACACCCAGGACAACAACGGTGCCCCGGGTGTTGGTGCGACGTTTCGCGCCGTCGATCGGGTCCAACCACCGACCGAACCAGCGTGTGGCCGCCGGCATCAGGAACCACGTCATCGCACCGACGCTGACGATCTGGCTCAACCACATCGACAACCACGGTGATGCGCCGAAGTCGTCGAGCACCGGGCCGAGAAACCGCGACAACGTCATGACGGTCGGGTAGAGAACCAGCAGAACGATCATCGCGGTCTTCCAGTTCGGAGTCACGCGAGTGTGCCCGTTCTCGGTACGGAAGATCGTGCCGAACGGTGTCGATCGCACGGTCTCGGTGAAATCCTCGGCCAACTCCGCGCGTAGTTCCGGCAACACCTCGGCCCGTTGCGGCGACCGTATCCACACGGCGAGTTGCTGTTCCGTTCGAAAACGCAGAACCGATTTCCACCGAGTCGCGTCCTGAACCGACCGCAGCAGCAGCGCGCCCTCGTATCCGGAGAAGTGGGAACTCGCGTTGATCAAGAGGTGCTGCGTCCGAAGAAATTCGGTTTGCCTCCCGGCGACAACCGTATGGTCATACACCCCAATTCCCGGCGGCGGCGGAATTCCTTCCACCAGAACAAGATCCGAGCTCTTTGCCAGCACTCCGCGCGCCGCACCGTCTTCCGCGACCTGTGCAAACTCGGGTGAATCAAGCCACCGATGTAGATCTTCGACCCCGGTAAAGGTATGGGAGACTCCGCAATCCGCAGGTCCGGAACCATCACTGACCGAGCTGCCGACGTAGCCTTCCTCCTCCTTGGCCGCGTCGACAGCGCGGGCAATCCACTCCTGGAACGCATCGCCGCTGCCGCTCGCGAAGCGGTGATACGCCGTGACGACAGTCGCGGAACCCGACACGTCAGTCCGAGATCCTGCGACCCTGGACGTAGACCTGGGAGATCGCCGGCTCGCGCATCGCCATCAGCAGGCCGAACAAGGTCTGATCACGCGCCAGGACCGGATCCGGCGAGCGGGTTCCGTGGTTGATCAAACCTTCGAGCGGTGCCCAGCGACTCGGATCGACAACCAGAAAGTCTGCTTCCTTACCGACGTCGAAATTGCCGAAGCGGCTCTCCATGTCCAGCGCGCGAGCCCCGGCCAACGTTCCCGTGAACAGCAGCTCCGCCGGATGCATCGAGATTCCGGCATCACCGACCTCGGAAATGTGCACTTTGAACGCGTCGCCGAGAACCTGCGAGATCAGGCACTCGTCACCGCCGCCGAAGTCCGAACCAATCGCGATGTTGACGCCGGCCGCGACGGTTCGTTTCCACGGCATCGTGCCCGAGCCGAGAAACTGCTGCGACGTCGGGCAATGCGCGATCGATGTCCCCGTCTCCGCCATTCGGGCCAGCTCGGCGTCCTGGCAGTGAACAGAATGCGCCAGAATTGCGCGCGGTCCGAGGAACGACTTTCCGCCGATCTGTGAGCCCGGCAGGAACTTGCCGTCGTACGTGTCGAGGTAGGTGTTCACCTGGTACTGCGCGAGGGTGGTCGCTACCTCACCGGTTCCCGGCCGGTTGTTCTCGTT
Source organism: Rhodococcus sp. IEGM 1379 (assembly GCF_030056815.1). Classification (GTDB taxonomy): domain Bacteria; phylum Actinomycetota; class Actinomycetes; order Mycobacteriales; family Mycobacteriaceae; genus Rhodococcus_F. The sequence goes on along the minus strand of NZ_JASHKR010000039.1, from coordinate 10,872 downwards.
GAGATGACTGTGGAAATAGACGCCACGTTCCCGAACCTCGTCGTACAACTCCCCCAGGTTCTTCAGGGTCTCCGTCGTGACCGCCAAGGAAAATCGCGGCACGACGGCAACGTGCAGAAGTGCGGTGTCGACATCACCTGTGTCAGTGCCGTGCCAACGTTCGATCTCGGCGCGGGTCAGGCTGATCGCGTCTTCCTCCGACGTGATCAGTGCTGCGGCCGAATCCGGCCCCACCGTCTGGATACCTCGGCCACTGACCACGCGCAGGCCGCGTCGCACAGTTTCTGCGAACAGCGCGTCCTGCGCGTGGGGAAATGCGGAGCCGAAAACCATCGCCGCAGTGGTACCGGTGGCTATCCGTCGCTGACAAAAAGATGCGGCCGCATGAGTGGCAAAATCCGGATCGGCAAAGCGTGATTCGGATGGGAAGACGCAGAGGTCGAGCCACTCGAGTAACTGCCCGCCGCCGTACGCGTCTCCGGCATATACCTGCGGAAAATGAATGTGGGTGTCGACAAATCCGGGGAGCAGGAATCCGGGACGGTGATCGTGCATGTCACCGTGCCGGAACTGCTCGGGCAGATTCTCGTAGTCACCACAGAAGACGACGACGCCATTGTTGTCGAATGCCAGTACGCCGTCCGGAACGGAGACGAGCGCGTCGGCCGCCTTGTCGACGGTCGGGCTACCGGAAATATGAAAGACATGGCCCCGATGCAACTGTGTCACTCATTCAGCAAATCACAGTCGCACCGCCAGCGCTTGGTGGATTTGTCTCGATCAGTTCATGGTTGCGTGCCACACAAAAGCTGCGGCCAGAGCGCCCGCGCCATTCAGTGCCCAGTGCAACGCGATGGGTGCAATCAAACTGCCGCTGCGATGACGCAACCAGGTGAATACCAGTCCCGCTGCCGCGGTCGCGAGAACAGCGCCCAGAATACCGGCAATCTGACCCGCTACACCGTTGCCCAGAAAGCCCGACAATCCGGCGTTACCACTGGTCAACCCCATCGACGACGCGATGTGCCACAGGCCGAACGTCAAAGAGCCCGCCGCCGCGACACCGCGGAATCCACTCACTCGATTCAATGTCCCGTGGAGAACTCCGCGGAAAGCGAGTTCTTCGGGGATCACGGTCTGGAGCGGGATCACGATCATCGACGCGATGATGGCACCGGAGACCGTCGCATACCGATCGGCCATGAAGAAAGGCCTGGTCAACGGAAGCAAAGCACCCACTGTAACTACGGTCAGTACCAGGCCGACTGCAATGAGCGCGTACTTCGATCCGCTCCGGAGATGCTTCGGTGAGAGACCCAACTCGGCCCAGCCCAACCCCCGACGCTTGCTCATAGCCAGGAGCACGAGGGCAGAGATCGGCACCGTCGCGATACTCGCCCACACCGTCGTGAAGTGCGCGATCAAGTTGGTTCCCACCAGCACAGCGATGACCACGGCAATGTCGATGTACGCATGCAGACGCGGAAAGCGCGGAGAAGGAAGATCGAGACCTACAGCAGCAACATTCGGCACGGTTGGAACGCTCATACGCGGACGACACCTACTTCCGCAGCCCACTCGTAAGTAGCCACTGCTGATCCGGCAGCCCGGGCAAACACCGACTGCGTGCCCGTTAGCTGAAAGTTCACTCAGTCCAGTGTACCGACGCTGCAGTGGTGCCCGCCACCCTTTGCGTCGACGCTCACAGCGGTGGGACCACGACATCCGTGACGATCAGGGTGCGCCGGCAGCGGCCGCTCGCTCGAGTTCAGCAACATCGATCTTCTTCATTTTCATCATCGCGTCGACCGCTCGTTGAGCTTTTTCGCGGTCGGGATCCTGCATCAGTTCCAATAGCCGGTTCGGAACAACTTGCCACGACAAACCGAATTTGTCCTTGAGCCAACCGCACGGGCCTTCCTCACCTCCCTCGCTGAGGGCCAACCAGTAGTGGTCGACTTCGGCCTGATCAACACACGGAATCTCGAACGAGACGGCCTCCGAGAAGGTGAACATCGGTCCGCCGTTCAATCCCGTGAACCGCTGCCCGTCCAGTTCGAAACTCACCGTCATCACTGACCCTGCAGGGAGACCGGACGGCGAGCCCTCCCCGTATCTCTCGATTCCGAGGATCTTTCCCTTCCCGAAAACGGAGATGTAGAACTCTGCTGCCTCTTCCGCCTGGGTGTCGAACCACAGGCATGGCGTAATTGTGGGCATGGCTACTCCTTACGTTTGTGTTCGTAGGGATAGACCGCCCGGGCGGCCGAAAATCATCGGACGAGCCGTGGAGGTCTCAGCCCGCCAAAGCCGACTCGAGCAGTGGCCATGAACGGACCAACTCGTCACGCCAGTACGGCCATCCATGTATGCCGACCGGTTGCGCGCTGCGGGTGACGTCGACGCCGTTGTCACGCAGTACCTGCGAAATCTGGTCGGTGCACAGTGTGGAACCGAATTCCATGACACCGCCGACGATCACAACCCGAGCGAGTTCTGGGGTCTCGAGCGTCTCGTGTGGGCCGGGTAGGCCGGTACCCGAAGACAGATACACCTTTGTGCCACGCAACTTGTCGGCGTTGGCGAAGATGTCGTGTTCACGCCACGCCGGGCTGTCGACGGGCCCCCACATCTGCTCCGAAGTAGCCATCCCGTTAATCACGACGAGGTCTGTCAGAGCTTTGCCGAAACCGCCGACCGTCGTATAGCACCCGCTGTAACCCGCCACTGCGTCATAAAGTCCGGGGGCACGCTGAGCAAGCATGAGAGCTGCCTCGGCACCCATCGAGATACCGCCGATCGCATTGCGTCCGTTGGTATTGAACTTCGCGTCGATCAAGGGCGGCAATTCCTTGGTCAAGAAGGTTTCCCACTTGAGCCGGCCGAACTTCGGGTGATCTTCCTGCCAGTCCGTGTACATGGTTCCGGTGCCGCCGATCGGAAGAACCACAAAGGCGTTCTTGTCGGCAAAGAACGGAACGACGTTTCCGGCAGTAGGGTCGATCCAGTTACTGTCGTCGGTTCTTCCCGAATTTCCGTCGAGTAAATACAGCGTCCCCTGCGGAACCGACGTATCCGACGGCGAAAGCACCTTCACTTGCACCGTGCGCTGCATCGCCGGACTCGCGACATCAAGAAGTAGAACGCCCGACGATAGTTCTACGACACTCGTAATTTCGGGCGCGGACTGAGCCGACACCGAACTTGCCGGCAACGACTCGCCGGCCGCGATCGTCGGCGTTGCCAGGATCGGAACGCCGGCAACCAAGCACGAGAGCGCCAGCGCAGATCGCACTGCACTTCTTCTCCGTAGGTCCATGTATCCGTCCTTGACAACTCGATCGCGTGGCGATGATCAGGAAATCACGAAAACGGCCCATGCGCATGCACATGGGCCGTTTCGCAGATTACTTAAAGCGTGGGCTGCGGGTTGCCGCTCAGTGCCAGCAGAATGTTGAAGAATTCAGTCCCGATTGCGCTGGAACCGGTGGTCAGGATCTTGACGATGTCGAGCGAGCCCATAAGAAGTCCTTTGTCGAATGGCGCATTACATGCGCACAGGGAAACTGTTGATTACAGAACCGCTGGTGATCGAAACACAGTTGTTCGGAAACACTGTTGTTCGGAAACACTGTTGTTCGGAAACACAGGGGTCCGGCAAACGAGCTAGGCGCCGAAGCTACCGAGATTGGTCTCGATCGAGCCCAAGAAGGACGCGAAAAGCTTGTCCCCAACAAAGAGGGAACCAAGTCCGCCGAGTGCAGCTCCAAGTACCGATTCCATTGAACCCATAGCGAATCTCCTAAAGTCGGTGGCCAACTGCCGTGAGGTCACGGGGCACTCGAGAGCACCTGTGGCAGCTGCAAACTTTGTAATCTATCCGTGACCCGAGTCACATTAACAATGCAAACGACCCGTTCGCAAGCAATTCCGAACACACGGTTTCTATTTCGACCATTGCGGTCAAATTTCGGAAAAATTCCATTCATATCCATTCCAGTCCGGAAAAATTGCATTGAATCAAGCTTCGGCGCTGATTTTGATTGGCTATCGGATAGTAATATTTTGAAATTCCCTTGCGACCCACCAGTAATCATTGCGACTCACCAGTAAGCAGTCAGATACAGGAAATTTACTACTTTCATCAATCCGCAGGAACGAATCAGCAATGTTGCTGCCAGGATGCGAAGTCACTGCATGTGGTCGACACCTCCCCGTGACCTTGTCCGAATCGACCGGCCAACCACTGGCCTATCACCGTGAACCGACGAGCGCACCCGCCCCGCGTGTTCGCGGAAAACCCCCAACGATAACCTGAACAGGTCCTTCGCACGCCCCCTTGTTCAGGAGAAATGATGGCCGACTTCCTCTATGAGGACCTGTTGCCGATCGGTGAAGACACCACCGAGTACCGACTACTCACCACCGAAGGGGTGTCGACGGTCGAAGGCCCGGACGGCCGGACCTTCCTCCAGGTTGAGCCCGAAGCGATGCGTCTGCTGACGGAAACGGCACTGCACGACATCAATCACTACCTGCGTACCGACCACCTGACGCAGTTGGCGAGCATCCTCGACGATCCCGAGGCATCCAACAACGACAAGTTCGTTGCCCTCGATCTCCTGAAGAATGCAAACATCGCCGCTGCCGGCGTGCTTCCGATGTGCCAGGACACCGGCACCGCCATCGTCATGGGCAAGCGTGGACAGCACGTTCTCACTCCCGGTGACGACGAGCAGTCCATCGCCCGCGGTGTGTACGACGCCTATACGCGTCTGAACCTGCGTTACTCGCAGAACGCCCCCATCACGATGTGGGACGAGAAGAACACCGGCAACAACCTGCCCGCACAGATCGAGCTGTACGCCGATACTGCTGCCGGACATGAGAACTCGTACAAGTTCCTGTTCATGGCCAAGGGTGGCGGCAGCGCCAACAAGTCCTACCTGTACCAGGAAACCAAAGCGATCCTGAACCCCGACTCGATGATGCAGTTCCTCGAGGGCAAGATCCGCTCACTCGGCACCGCAGCGTGCCCGCCGTACCACCTCGCAATCGTTGTCGGCGGTACATCGGCCGAGTTCGCGATGAAGACGGCCAAGTACGCCTCCGCGCACTACCTCGACGAACTGCCCACCGAAGGCGCCATCACCGGCCGCGGTTTCCGCGATCACGAACTCGAGAAGAAGGTCTTCGAGCTCACGCAGAAGATCGGCATCGGCGCACAGTTCGGCGGCAAGTACTTCTGCCACGACGTCCGCGTCGTACGTCTCCCCCGCCACGGTGCCTCGCTGCCCGTCGCCATTGCCGTGTCCTGCTCCGCAGACCGTCAGGCGAAGGCCAAGATCACGCCCGAGGGCATTTTCCTCGAACAGCTCGAATTCAACCCGGGCCGCTTCCTTCCTGAGGTGACCGACGCGCAGCTCGACGCCGAGACCGACGGAATCTCCGGAACCGGTAAGGGCGCAGCGGTCAAAATCGACCTCAACAAGCCGATGGCCGAGATCCTCGCAGAGCTGTCCAAGCACCCGGTGAAGACCCGACTTGCTTTGACCGGGCCGCTGGTCGTAGCCCGCGATATCGCGCACTCCAAGATCAAAGAGAACCTCGACGCCGGCGAAGAAATGCCGCAGTACCTCAAGGACCACCCGGTGTACTACGCCGGTCCTGCCAAGACCCCCGACGGTATGGCATCCGGCTCGTTCGGTCCCACCACCGCCGGCCGCATGGACTCTTACGTCGAGCAGTTCCAGGCAGCTGGTGGCTCGATGATCATGCTGGCCAAGGGAAACCGCTCCAAGCAGGTCACCGATGCGTGCAACACGCACGGCGGTTTCTACCTCGGATCAATTGGCGGACCCGCCGCTCGCTTGGCCCTCGACTGTATCAAGAAGGTCGACGTCCTCGAGTACGCCGAACTGGGCATGGAAGCTGTCTGGAAGATCGACGTGGAAGACTTCCCGGCATTCATCGTCGTCGACGATAAGGGCAACGACTTCTTTGCTCACACCGGTGAAGTGACCCTGACGATCGGTAAGCGTCCCGGTCTCTGACCCCTCGATACCGAAGAGCCCCGGCGAATTCCGATTCGCCGGGGCTCTTTTGTATCAGGACTGGATAACCTCTACGAGGTCCAGAGAACTGCCACGAACACTGTCACGATGGACAGTCCACCAACGGCGTGCACCAGATTCGGGTTGGGCTGCCCCTTGTTCTGCTTGGCCCTCGTGATCTCGGCCAAGGCAACGATGACCAGTGAAAGGACAAACTTCACTGCGATCTTCGCGTGGATGTAGTTCTTATCCAGCGCGCCTTCACCCAGTCCGACGATGATCAGGCCGGAGATGAACTGGATACGCGCTCCCCAGACCATGACCTCGGTGATCGACGGAGCCTTGAGAACCATGAAATAACTACCGACCAACGCAGCCATACCGAGTAGATGAATCAACACAAAGATGTTGTAAAGAAATGACATAGGTGAACTGTAGTGTCTAGTTTGCGAAGCACTGACTGAACCGAGTAAATCTCACTCGAGAATTCCCGCGTCAAGCGCAGCAGCGCGATACTTAGCGGCCAAAGTATCCACAGTCTCGTGTGCATTGAGTCCACTCGGATTGGGCACGATCCACAAGCCCGCCCCTTCAAAATCCTGGTCCTGCCGACCAGCCTTGGCCTTCTTGTCGCCGAAAGCCGTTCGATAGGCAGTGATTCCGGCAAAGGCAACCACCACCGGCTTGGTTTCCTTCACGACCTGATGCACCCGAACTCCACCCACCGCTAATTCTTCGGCAGTGAGTTCATCCGCCCGCGCCGTCGCCCGCACCGCCAGGTTGGTGATACCCACACCCCGATCGATCAGGTGTTGCTTGTCTTCGTCGGACATCCCGTCGGAGGGATTGATCTCCCGCTCGATAATGCCCGCTCGGAGCAACGCTGGATAGAACCGATTACCCGGCCGGGCGAAATGCGCACCCGTCGCCGCAGTCCACAATCCCGGATTGATCCCGACAAACAGCAATCGGCAACCAGGACCGATCAGGTCATCGATCTCGGCGTCGCGATACGACTCCAACTCCGCCCGCGTGAATCCCATAGCGCCAGTAGATCAGACCGTCAGGAAAAGGCGTTCCGGACCTCGTCGATCGAGTCGTGCATCAGCTTTTCGTAGAGATCGATATCGGGGATCGACGACGGACTGGTGGTGATGCTGATCGTCACCGTATCCCCGATTCCGTGCACTCCATGCGTCAGTGACATGACTGGCGACAAACTCGGGAATCCAGCGGTGAATCGCACAACGCCGCCGCCGAGCACCAGGTCCGCAGCGCCGCGCGCCACACTCGAAACGACGGTATTTCCTGTCACCGCTTCGGGTATCGCCGTGAAATCGTATTGCTGCACACCCCAACGGATGAGCGGTCCCGGAACGGCTTCCATCGCCAGATCTGATGCCGCGCTGGATGGGTGAGCCGCTCGCGCTCGACGCTCCGCCATCGATTCCTTGATGCGCTCGGCACGCTCACGCAGGTCTGGAACCTCAGGGAAGAGACCGACTCCAGCGTTGCGGAAGTGGTTGCGGGATTTCGGCTTTCCGTCCTTCGCAATGGTCACCTCAGCGCCCAACTCCGGCGGAACAGAACCGTCCACTGCGGTCAGATAGTTGGTCATGGCAACGGAGATTGCCGTCATGGCTCCTACAGTGACGGAGACTCCGTCAGCCCGGAAATCTGCCGCGTCGCGCACCACCATCCGCACCAGTCGGTGTGGCCCCGGCGCGATGTTCGATCGGACCTTGGTCCGGTTGGGAGCTTGGGGCGCAACAACTTCAGCTGCTGTGTCGGCTTCCAATTGTAGTTGCGCCTCATGTCCGGCGCGGCCGTCACGGAAGAGTCGGAAGATCTGGCCCGGAAGCCGCAATGCTGCGCGCACAAGCACTTGCGCCGAACTGGTCGAGCGGGTGTCGATGATTTCGAGCGGCAGTGCGTCCTGCGAAAAGAGTGTGCGGGCAATTGCCGTGGCACGTTTACCGTCGGCCAATGAATGAGCCACCTGCAGAACAGCAATCAATGCCGGTCCGTCGCAACGCGGTGCGCCGCGCACACCTTCGAACAAATGCAACAGCCACGGTGTTGCACGCGGATTGACGTGATTCTCGAGGAGCACCTCGATCGAGTTGATGCACTGATCCCACGACAGCTCAGCAAGCTTGTGCGTCACCACCAACGCTTGCGTGACCGGCATCGGTTCCCACAGGGGGTAGTCCAGATGCCATGGCACCTCACGAATGCGCACGCAAAGATCGGGCATGGTCGACGCACGTTCGAGCAGCGCACGCCTGATGTCTTCGATGGACTCCGATTGCCCCTCGAAGCAATACAGTAGGAGTTGATCGTTGGGGATCTTCTCCGAAATCCAGAAGGTTTGGGCGTCGGTGGGCGTCATCCGTAACACCCGGGAGACGGTACCACCGGGCGCGTCAGCCCTTTTCGGCCACAGCTTTCAGCTGTGCAAGACCCTTCTCGAAATCTTTGCCCACCATTTTGTCCATGCTGAAAATGAACCCGAAGGCCTTGAAGAAGAAGTTCTTCTTTCCGGTCATTCTCCACGTCACGGCCACATTCTCACCCTGCGGTTCCAGCAGGAATGTCGTGACGTTCTGCGCTTTGAACGGTTTGAGGAACGAAAGATCCAACACCACACGCTCGTTCGGAACAGATTCCGTAATCGACATCGATCCGGAACCTGCCTTCTTGTTTCCGGACCAGGCGTACGACGCTCCGACCCCCGAATCCGGCCCCGCGTAGGTGCGCTGCATCGCCGGGTCGAGGCCTTCCCACGGTGACCACTGCGTCCACTGATGGAAATCGTTGATCAACGCAAAGATCTTGGACGTGTCCGCGTTGACCACCGTGCTGCGTTCGACAAGAAATTCGTTGGAACTCATGCCTTTCGCTCCTGCACCTTTTTGCGAACGAACAGCACTGGCAGAACCAAGGTTGCGACGGCCGTCACGAGCCACACGAGGACTGTTGCCATAATCCACGTCGAGACACCCGTGATGGACAGGCTCGCGAAAATCGATGCTAAGAGCAGCGCGACGAACGTCGATACCAATCCGATTCCGCCGAGAAATGCCGGCGCATGACGCTTGGCCATCTTGGCGATGAACGGTGCCAAAACCGACTGCGCAATTGCAAAGATCACGACCACGGTGATGAAACCCGAGACGCTTACCGTGAAGCCCGACAACAATGCCGTCGCTACCAGAAGTCCGACGGCCGAGGACCCCAGGAAGATCGCGGCGCGAATCAGAAAGCTAATCATTGACCGATCCTATATGCCGGATATAGCTCGCGACAGATTACAACCCGAGCGAATTCTGAACTTCTCGTAGTGTTTCCGCTGAGGCACGCAGTCCCGCATTCTCCCCGGCTGACAGAGGCAGTTCGAGTACCCGGCCGGCGCCCGCGCCGCCCACGAGAGTCGGTAGAGATAGACACACTCCGTCGAGTCCGTGTACTCCATCCTGAAGTGTCGAGATCGAGAGAACCCGCTGCTCGTCCCGCAGTACAACTTCGGCCATGAAAGCACTCGACAGCCCAATCGCCAGATTGGTCGCACCTTTGCCCGCGATAATCTCGTACGCACTCTGCACTACGGCCGTCGCTATCCCCTCCCGGGTTTCGGCATCGAGAACGTTTCCGGAAGGACCCACGAAATCCGTTGCCGGAACGCCACCGATCGTGGCGCTCGACCACACCGGAATCTCCGAATCTCCGTGCTCGCCGACGACAAAAGCGTGAACATTCTCGACTGCGACCCCCAATTTCGACGCCATCAGAAAACGCAGTCGCGCGGTGTCCAAAACTGTTCCCGAACCGAAAATACGGCCGGCGTACGACGGACCGGCGGCGTGAACTGCCGCAAACGTCACCACGTCTACCGGATTGCTGACAAAGAGGATGACTGCGTCGGGACAGACGGCAAGCAGTTGCTCGGTCAGTGTTTGCGCGATCTCCACGTTGACCGCTGCCAGCTCAAGGCGCGACTGCCCCGGTTTCTGTTTGGCGCCGGCCGTGACGATCACCAGGTCGGAGCCTGCGGTGACCGCGATATCGTCGCCGCCGTCGACCACACAGGGCGGAGTGAACTGCGTGCCGTGGTTGAGGTCGAGGACTTCTGCCCGCACCTTGGCTGCATTCGTGTCGTAGAGCGCCAGAACATCCGCAGATCCGCGGATCAGGCATGCGTACGCGATGGCGGTGCCGACGCTTCCGGCGCCGACGATGGAGACCTTCTTCTTCCGAGAGCGATGTGCCGTCGTCATACCCTCGATCGTGCGCGCTTTGTCACGATTTCGCAGCGTGTACGGATTGCCAGCGTCCTCTCAGGCTTTCAATGTGGACCTCTCAGAATCGCCAGGAACGATGGCAATCATGGCTGACGTAACAGTTCTTGCAATCGGCGGCACCGGAGAATCCCATCCCGGCGACGACCGCACCCGTGTGGTGGGCTTGCTGAGTGCTGTCACCGATGAGCTCGACGATCGCTTCGTGGCCCAGTGGGTCGGTTACCCCGCGTCGTACGGTCCGGTTGCGGACGGCGGCTCGAGCTTCCGGCACAGCACTGAAATGGGAGTGAAAGCGCTGCTGACCGCGATCTCCAAGATCAATGGACCCGTCATGCTCATCGGATATTCGCAAGGGTGCACGGTCATTCGCGCTGCCCTGCCAAAATTTAACGGCCGCAACATCATCGGTGTGGGGTTAATCTCCGATCCGCAACAACCGGCCGGCGTGCTCGCCGGTTGCGAAGGCCACGGAGTCGCCGGAATAGGCCCGGATGTTCCGCCGTGGATTCCGGTTCAGT
>NZ_JASHKR010000141.1 GCF_030056815.1 Rhodococcus sp. IEGM 1379 | reverse complement strand
TGTCGGGGTTGCCGGTGACGGTGAATGGGAAGTTGGACCGAAAAGCACTACCGGATACTGGCTTCAGTACCGATGCCGCAAAATTTGCAGCTCCACGCAACCCGATCGAACAGATAGTGGCGTCCGTTGTGGCCGACCTACTCGGAATCGTCAGAGTGGGAGTCGACGACAACTTCTTCGCTCTCGGTGGGAACTCCCTGATTGCTACGCGGCTGGTTGCGCGGGTCAATGCGGCAGTCGGAGAACGGATCAGCGTTCGTGACGTCTTCGACGCCCCCACCGTCGCCGGTCTGGCGGTGCTGGCGCAATCGGAGGACGGTTTGGAATCCCGCCCGCCCTTGAAGCCGCGGGAAGGTTCAACGAAAGTCCCCGTGTCGCTGGCTCAGCGGCGTCTGTGGTTTGTCAATCAGTTCGATACGTCGTCGTCGGCGTACAACGTCGCGTTTGTGTTGAGCCTCGAAGGGCGGCTTGACGTGAGCGCGCTACGTCAGGCATTCGCGGACATCATAGCGCGACATGAGACGCTGCGCACCATCTTCCCGCTTGCTGATGACGGGCCGCAGCAGGTGATCTTGCCGCCGACAAGCGTCATACTCGACCTTGATCCGATCGTCGTGTCGGGTGACGCCGAACTCCGCGAACTGTGTCAGCGTGTGTTGTCTGCAGGATTTGACGTGACGGCGCAGATCCCGTTGCGGGCGAGCCTGTTCCGACTCGACGAGGATGCGCACTCGCTGGCTGTCGTCGTGCATCACATCGCGTCCGACGGTTTTTCGATGGCACCTTTAGCGCGAGATGTCATGACCGCGTATGCATCGCGACTGAACCGTTCGGAACCGGATTGGGCACCGCTCGACGTGCAATACGCCGACTACACGCTGTGGCAGCGGGAGTGGCTGGGTTCGGAATCCGATGAGGATTCGTCGATTTCGCGACAGTTGGCCTACTGGGCCGCCACACTGTCAGACCTGCCGGAAGTGCTGGAGATACCCACTGACCGCCCCCGCCCGGCTGTCCGATCACTCCAAGCGGACCATCTCGAATTTGACATCGGTGAAGAGGTCCACGCCGGTGTGGTGGCGCTGGCACGGAATCACAACGCAACGGTCTTCATGACTGTGCATGCAGTACTGGCGATTCTGCTCGCACGGCTGAGCGGTGGCGACGACATCACGGTCGGGACGCCGATCGCCGGACGCGGTGAGAGGGAACTAGACGACGTTGTGGGCATGTTCGTCAACACACTTGTCTTGCGCACACGCATCACTGGCGACGCCACATTTTCCGATGTACTCGGGATGGTTCGGGAAGGCGATCTGGGTGCCTTCACCCATGCGGAAGTCCCGTTCGAACGGGTCGTAGAGATTCTGAACCCGTCCCGGTCCACCGCGTACTCGCCGCTTTTCCAAGTGATGCTGGAGTTCCAGGACATCGAGCGCCCCACGCTGAAACTGCCTGGACTGCAGATCCGGAGTCTTGATGCTCCGATCGACACCACCAACTTCGACCTCCAGTTGACAGTCTCCGAGAACGTCGACGCCGACGGGAATCCAACTGGAATCACGGCGGAATTCGGTTATGCAACTGACCTTTTCGATGAGGAAACAGTTTCCGGGTTCGCGAGGCGATTCCAGTGCATCCTCGAGGCGGTTACCGAGAGCGCTAATGTCCGAGTCGGCGACATCGATATCCTGGACATCTCCGAGCGCGCTGAACTCGCTCCGGCAACGGGCGGTGAGGCACTAACACCGAGGACGCTGCCGGAACTGTTGGCAGAAGCAACCGCACACGATCCGGATGCCGTGGCGCTCGTCTTCGAAGGGCGGGAGGTTTGCTACGGCGAACTCGACGAGCGTTCGAATCAGTTGGCCCGTATGTTTATCGAGCGCGGCGCCGGCCCCGAGACCGTGGTAGCGGTGTGTATACCGCGTTCCGTCGACGCCGTTCTTGCAGTCTGGGCAGTGGCCAAATCCGGGGCGGCGTTTCTTCCCGTGGATCCGAATCATCCGGCCGGGCGGATCGAATACATGCTCACGGACTCCGGAGCAGTCTGGGGTGTGACGACGTCGGCGCAACGGGCGGCACTTCCCGACACTGCGGCATGGATCGTGCTGGGCGGACTGGACTGTGAAGACAAGCTCGCGAGGTATTCGTCGGCAGCGCTCAGCGATGACGAGCGGACGTCGCCGATCCTGATCGACAATCCGGCCTACCTGATCTACACGTCCGGATCGACGGGAACACCCAAAGGCGTGGTTACCACGCACCGCGGTCTGTCCAATTTCGCTGCCCAAGAACAGGCAAGGTTTGCGACTTCAGTCAGCTCCAGAACACTGCACTTTGCATCGCCGAGCTTCGATGCGTCGGTTCTCGAGTTCCTACTGGCGATCGGTGCGGGCGCCACGATGGTGATCGCTCCGCCGTCCGTGTACGGCGGTGCCGAGTTGGCTGATCTACTGGAATCACAGCAGGTCACCCATTGCTTTGTCACTCCGGCGGCGCTCGCGTCGGTTGATTCTGTCGGTCTCCCGGCCCTCGAATGTGTAGTCACCGGCGGCGAGGCCTGCCCTCCCGAGTTGGTCGCCCAGTGGGCGCCAGGCCGGCGAATGTTCAACGCGTACGGGCCAACCGAAGCGACGGTCGTCTCCAGTATCAGTGGCCAACTGGTGCCGGCGGCGAAAGTCACCATCGGCGCGCCCACTCTCGGGTTCAGTGAGGCAGTGCTGGATTCGCGGTTGCAACCGGTGCCGGCGGGTGTCACCGGCGAGTTATACCTTGCCGGTCCGGCCCTCGCTCGTGGTTATCATCAGAGGTTCCCGCTGACCGCCGAACACTTTGTCGCCAATCCCTTCGGGCCGGCAGGAAGTCGGATGTATCGAACCGGCGATCGGGTGCGGTGGACCGCCGATCAACAGTTGGAGTATCTCGGACGGACCGACTCCCAGGTGAAGATCCGCGGATTCCGGATCGAACGGGGCGAGGTCGAGTCGGCACTGCTCGCACACGACGAGGTAGCCCAGGCCGTGACACAGGTGTGGAACGGCGACAGCGGTGTGACCGGGTCCAGCAGTGGCGATCGACTGATCGGTTACCTGGTGCCCGAACCCGGCGTAACGATCGATTCGAAAGCCGTTCTGGACTTTGTCGGTGGACGATTGGCGTCGTACATGGTGCCGGCAGCATTGGTGGTACTCGACGCGATTCCCTTGACGGTGCACGGAAAGCTCAACCGCTCAGCACTTCCGGCGCCGGACTTCGCTACGGTGGTGTCTACGAATCGGCCACCGAGAACCGAGACCGAGGAAGTACTTGCCGGACTGTACAAGGACGTCCTTCGCCTGGATACGGTGGGGGTGGACGACTCCTTCTTCGCTCTCGGCGGCGACAGCATCATGTCGATACAGTTGGTGGCCCGCGCCAGAGACTCCGGCGTTATCCTCTCTCCCCGAGATGTATTCGACAGGCGAACTGTCGCGGGACTTGCCGAGGTAGCGCGATTCGATCATGACCGCACGGTTACCCTCGATGAGTTGCCGGGCGGCGGGGTCGGACCCCTGCCGCTGACACCCGTCTCGCGATGGATGCTCGAACGTAGTGGGGGACATGTCGACAGGTTCTCACAGTCACTGTTACTGACAGCCCCAGTCGGAATCACCTCTGACGTCCTTCTTCGAGCAATCGGGGCGGTGCTGGACCGGCACGACATGCTCCGTGCGCGCCTTCTCCCGGACATGCCGAGAGGTATGGAAGTACTGCCGACGGGTACGACGTCAGCGGAGGCACTGGTCCGGCGGGTGCCGGTCGCTACGGTGGAGGGAGACGATTTTGTCGCACTCGCGGAAACCGAACTCGCCGCTGCGGCAGACGATTTGAATCCAGCCACTGCCGACTTGGTGCGCGTGGTCTGGTTCGATGTCCCGAACGAAAGCGGACGACTCCTAGTGGTCGTGAACCACCTGGTGGTCGACGGTGTTTCCTGGCGCATTCTCATCTCCGATCTTGCCTTGGCCTGCAGTCACATTCAGAGTGGTGTAGCTCCGACGCTGCCGCCAGTCGGAACGTCGATGCGGCGGTGGACCCATGGTCTGCTCGATGCCGCGCAGCAACGTTCCCCTGAACTGGAACTGTGGGAGAAGATCTTGGGCGGTCGTGATCCGCTGATCGGTTCGCGCCCAATGGATCCCGTCACGGATGTCGATTCAACCGTCGATACCGTGAGCGTCGAAGTCTCGTCGAGCGTGACCAGCCCTCTGCTGACCGCACTTCCGGAAGCTGTTCACGGAACGGTGGGCGACGGCCTGCTCACGGCCCTGGCGATGGCACTGATTACCTGGCGACGACGCCAGGGCGGCGAGGTTGAGGACGCCTTGATCAACCTCGAAGGGCACGGCCGCGAGGAGAAGGTCGTCGACGGCGCAGACTTGTCTCGCACTGTCGGGTGGTTCACCACTCTGTATCCGGCGCGGTTGGATCTGACAGGAATCGATATCGACGACGCCATGGCGGGAGGTAGCGCGGCAGGGCAGGCGATCAAAGCAGTCAAGGAGCAGTTGCTTGCGATCCCAGATCACGGAATCGGCTTCGGACTATTGCGCTATCTCGATCGTGAGTCGTCAGACTCGCTATCTCGGTTCCGTTCTCCGCAAGTCAGTTTCAACTATCTCGGGCGAGTCTCCAGTTCTGACGGGACTCAGGACTGGCTGCCGGTGACGGGTAGCCGTGAGCTCGGCGGAACCCAAAATCCCGAAATGCCGGTCGCTTCGGTGATCGATATCAACGCCTTCGTCGACGACAGGCCGGACGGGCCCGGTCTCCAAGCGTCGTTTGCGTTCCCGCGAGGAGTGCTCACCGAAGCTGAGATTACGGAGTTCGCGGACTTGTGGCGCCGTGCTTTGGGCGGGCTCGCTGCTTACACGTCACGGCCGGATGCGGGCGGACTGACGCCGTCCGACATTCCGCTGGTGACGGTGAGTCAGCAACAGATCGAGAGATGGGAGGGGCAATTCCCGGCGTTGCGAGATGTGTGGTCGCTGTCTCCTCTGCAGTCCGGGTTGCTCTTTCATGCTGCGCTGGCCGCATCCACGGTGGACGTGTACACCGCGCAGTTGCGCATCAATCTCGAGGGCAGAATTGACGCCGGGCGTCTCCGGACTGCGGTGGCTGGGCTGCTGGCCCGGCATCCGAATCTGCGAACCGCGTTTGTCTATGACGCGGACGGGGTGCCCGCCCAAGTGGTTGTCGATGACGTGGAGGTGCCGTGGCGGGAGGTGGATCTCAGCGCCGGCGGGACTGACATCGAGATGGAACTGTCACGACTCCTCGATGACGATCGCCGCGAGCGGTTCGATCTCGCAGCGCCGCCTTTACTGCGACTGACACTCGTCCGAACCGCACCAGAGCAGTTCGTCTTGGCGATTACGAATCACCACATCATCTTGGACGGCTGGTCGATGCCGTTGCTGGTACGGGAGTTGTTGACGCGCTACGCCGCCGACGGAATTCCGGCCGGTCTGCCGAATCCGCCCTCGTACCGAACGTATCTGGAATGGTTGGCGAAGCGTGACCGCGAAGTGACGGCGAGAGCTTGGGACGCTGCTCTCGACGGCTTCGAGGAGCCGACGTTGCTGGCACCACCGGGCTCTGCCGCAGCCTACGGTGTGCCCGACGACGTTGATATCGTGCTGCCGGATGCCGTGAATGACGCGCTCGCTGGAGTTGTTCGCAGCGGCGGGATCACGATGAACACGGTGGTTCAGGCAGCGTGGGGAGTGCTGTTGTCCCGCTTACTCTCTCGTGACGATGTCATATTCGGTACCACCGTCGCGGGTCGCCCGCCGCAACTGCCCGGTGTCGAGAACATGATGGGGCTCTTCATCAACACGTTGCCGGTGCGCGTGCGGATTGATCCGGAGGAGACGCTTGCGCAGCTGCTTACCCGACTGCAGGGCGAACAAACGGTACTCCTCGACCATCACGAGGTCAGCCTCGGCGAGGTGCAATCGCGCGCGGGTTTGGGCAACCTCTTCGACACACTGTCCGTGTTCGAGTCGTACCCTGTCGACAAATCCGGGTTGGATGAGAACGCCGACATCGAAGGTATGCGGGTAACCGGCCTTGATGCCCGCGACGCCACGCACTACCCGATCACGTTGCTGTCGATCCTCGAACCCAGCCTGCGGTTGAGTCTGCGCTATCAGCCGGGAATCTTCGACCGCGCGACGATGACAACGCTTGCCGAACGCCTGGTCCGGATTCTCGAGACCATCGCCGGCGACGTGAGTACTCCGGTCGGTGCGGTTGACGTGTTCGTTTCGGGTGAGCGGGAGTTGGTTCTCGAGTCGTGGAATTCGACTGACC
>NZ_JASHKR010000038.1:26886-46214 GCF_030056815.1 Rhodococcus sp. IEGM 1379 | reverse complement strand
AGGGGGTGCCGGCGATGGCGGGCAGTGGTTGTGTCGGGGGGTTGGTGAAGGTGGGAGCGACAGGTACCACGGTGACGATGAAGGTGCCCGAGCCTGTCGTCACAGCACCGTTACTCGTGCTGGTGACGGTACAGGTCACCGTGGTGGGGCCAGCGGGAAACTCTGTCCCGGAGGCAGGGGTGCAGGTGCCGAAGGCCAGTCCGGTAGGGACGGCCGGGGCGGCCCAGGTTACGGATTCGGTGAACGAAGTGGTGTCGACCGGAACTGCGGATGTCCCGGTCAGGTTCGTTCCCGTCAGGTTCGCGTTGGTGAGGTTCGCGCCGGTGAGGTTCGCGCCGTACAGGTTCGCGTTGGTGAGGTTCGTGCCGATCAGAGTGGTGTCGATGAGGTTCCCTCTGGTCAGGTTCGCGTTGGTGAGGTTCGCGTTGGTGAGGTTCGCGCCGGGCATGAACTCCAGGGTCGTGTCGGTGAGGTTCGCGCCGGTGAGGTTCGTACCCGCCAGGTCCGTATTGAACAGGTTTGCGCCGTGCAAGTTCGCGTTGGTCAGGTCCGCCTGGAAGAGGTTCGCCTTGGTGAGGTCCGCGCCGGTCAGATGTGCGCCGGTCAGTTTGGCGCCGGTCAGGTTCGCGCCGTACAGGTTCGCGTTATTCAGGAACGCGCCGGTGAGGTCCTTGCCGGAACAATCGGTAAAAATCGGTGAGCGGGGATTGTCAACGTAGTTTCCGCACATTCTGAGGAGTATTTCGGCAGGGGTTTCTGGCGGGGTGACGTTGACGGTGAAGGTACCCCAACCCAGATTTTTGGGGCTGTTTGGATCGCTGGTGACGGAGCAGCTCACGGTAGTGGTGCCGACGGGGAACACTGTCCCGGAGGCAGTGTTGCAGCCGTTGAATTGGAGTCCGGTCGGCATGGGCGGGGTCGTCCAGGTCGCGGGGCCGCCGTCTGCAGTCTCCGCAGGCGCAGTGGTGTCGGCCGGCATAAGAGTTGTACCGGTCAGGTGCACGCCGCCCAGGTTTGTGTGGGCGAAGTTGGTGCCGGTGAGGTTCGCGCCGGTCAAGGTTGCACCGTCCAGGTTCGTGCCGTTCAGGTTTGCGCCGTACAGGTTCGCGTTGGTCATGTCCACTGCGGTCATGTCCACTGCGGTCATGTCCGCGTTGGTCAGGTTCGCGTTGGTCAGGTTCGCGCCGGTCAGATTAGCGCCGCCCAGAGCCGTGTTGGTGAGGTTCGCGTTGGTGAGTTTCGCACCGGTCAGGGTCGCGACGTTGAAGTTCGTGTTGGTCAGGTTCGCGTATTCCAGCTTGGCATCGGTCAGGTCCGCGCTGTACAGATGTGCACCGACAAGGTTTGCGCCGTACAGGTTCGCGCCGGTCAGGTGCGTAAAGCCCAGACCCGTGTTGGTGAGGTTCGCTTGGGTGAGGTTCGCTTGGGTGAGGTTCGCTTGGGTGAGGTCCGCTTTGGTCAGGTCCGCTTCGGTCAGGTTTGCGCCGGTCAGATCCGCGTAGGCCAGGCTTAACTTAGTAAGGTTCGCGCCGGACAGGTCCTTACCGGAACAATTTGTATAGCTCGTCGGGGTAGGGAGATCAACAAGATTTCCGCATACCCTGCGGATGATTTCAAAGGGGTATTCCGCTGCGGCGGGTGCGACTGCTGTCCCCAGCATTATGGAGGCCAGGACAATCCCACCGAATACGGCGGTGATGGCTGCGCGGGTCGTTCGCCGCAGTGACTGGTGGTATTCAGTGGTTGTCATGGTGGTTCCCTTTTTCGGGTGGGCGGCCGCACAGGCGTGGCGGCCACAAAGTGCAACCACTGGGCAAAGATAACGGACATCGGGGCATGAATGCCTATTTTGTGCGGCCGAGTCAAAACACGGCTGCTTATGGCCGCAAATGTCCAAACAACAAGGCTGCCTATGGCCACATCTGTCCCTGGGTAATGTTCGCCAGTTTCAGAAGACAATTGCAGTCTTCGGTAGCCCCCTACACGCTCGGCGGTAGTATCTTGATTGAGCCCTTCCTCATTGGCGGCGGATAATCGTGGTATCTGTTGTTTGTTCGGGACTTGCCCTGGTTCGGGGCCAAAGCGTCAGGAATCTTACCGTGCACAAGTCCGTCACTCGCGTTATCTTGGTCGGTGCCGCCGTGGCTTTTGTTGCAGGCTTCTCGTCGGCGTTGCCGGTAGCGCATGCTGCTCCTGCAGCACCGATCGTTACCAGCAGTGGAGTCTCTGTCCCTGGTTGTGCACTGCCGTACGACACGTCCGCCCACGCCTTTTGCGTCGGTGCTGATTTAAGCACCTACGATTTGTCGAGCCCTCCTTTTCTCGGTGTGGATTGGAGTAATGCGATATTTGAACGGGCAACATTCGAAGGCCGCGAATTTCCCAGTAGTACCGAATTTTTCGGGACCGACTTTGCTGGGGCGAATCTGCGATCCATCACTGCCGTGCAGTCCAACTTCAACAGCTCGGATATGGACTATTCAGACGCTACGGGAGCAATACTTGCCGGAGCCCGGATGTGGCGGACCTCCGCAAGGAACGCGTCATTTGCCGACGCCGATCTAACCTACGTGCAGTTCTTGAACGCTGATCTGACGAATACCGATTTCACAGGCGCGAATCTGACAGGCGCAACCGTTGTGGCGGACGTCACAGGCGCCAATTTTTCCGATGCAATCGGCGTGAATTTGAATGGTGCAATCGGCGTCCCACTCGTAGGCCCTCCGGGTTACACGCCACCTCAACCGATCGACCCCAATAGTGGGCCGGTCTCTCTGTCGGCAACCAGTTTCCTAGACGGCCCGCAGCCGATGCTTAAGGCAACCTGGACGAATTCCTCTGCTACAGCATCTTTCAACTGTTCCTATGACGCTCACAGCCTGTCCGAAGACGGGTCCGGCGGCTTCGACCCGTATGGCAACGTAGCCCCGTATATAGGTCCCACGATAACTATCCCGCCTAGCGGCGTGGTTGACCAGGTGATGGCTGCACCGCCAGGTCCGCTCAGCGTTGAATGGCAGTGCGATGGAGGAATTGGCGAGACTCAGGGGCTCTTGTTGCGAACGACCTACCACTTGGGTTTGGTACCTCCTACACAGGTGACGATCGTCGACCCCGAGCTGACAATCCCACCGCCCGTGGTGACCAATCCCGGATTCGGGTCGTCCGATTTCCCACTGTTCGGCAGCAGTTACTGAGTCACTACGCCTAGGCCACCGAATTTCCGATTCCCAACCCGGGCTGGGACACCGCACAGTGGGGGCGAGCGAATCTATTCGCCGCTGCGGCCCCACAGACTCCTTCGCCAGGACGGACTACGCGTGTGGCGCGCTCTTGGCACTCGTGCAATCCTCGTCGCAGCCTCGGGCGCGGGCGAACGAAGCCCCACTCATGGGCGACGACACAGGACGTTCGCTGCGCGTATCGCTTACCGTATCGCTTACCGTGTAGCGGCGTCGGTGAGCGTTGTGGCAGAAGTACTATCGCGGGATGAGCGATCTGATGAGGACGGATATAACCGACCCAGCGGCGGGGGAACCGGTGTCGGCGGAACGGATGAAGGCCTTCACCGACGCCGTCGTGGCGATCGCCATGACCCTGCTTATTTTGCCGCTGCTCGAAACGGTGAGCGACGGAGCGGACGAGGGCCAGAGCACAGCGCAGTGGCTGGGGCAGAATTTTTGGCCCCTGTTTGCATTCGTTCTCAGTTTTGTTGTCATCGCCAACTTTTGGGTCAGCCATCATCAGCTATTCGCGCGGGTCGAACGGGTATCGTACGCGTTGTTGTGGATCACGATCGGTTGGATGCTCACGATCGTGTGGCTTCCGGTGGTGACCGCGATGGTGGGGCAGGTGGACTCCGATGTACTGCAGAAGGTGCTCTACATCGGCACGATGGCGATCTCGTGCATTGTCCTGCTGTTCACCCGTGTGTATCTCCGAGCGCACCGCGAGTTGCACGACATTCCGGACGAGACACTTCGTCGCGACATCGGTGCGGACGCTCTCGGTGCGGTCATGTTTCTCGTGTGCCTGCTCGTCGCGGTCTTCGTGCCGTGGATAAGTTACTCGGCGATGTTCCTGATGGTCCTTCTCGGGCCGCTGGAGCGTGTCGGCATGCGGGCGCGTCGCCGTTCTGACACTCCGGGGTGAATATGTCATCTGATTCAGGTCTATGTGGCGCGCTGGATGTGGAGTCCGAACCAATCGGCAAGCCATTGCAGGGCACTTCGGCCTGAGTTGTCCAGGGTGAGTTTTGCGTAGTTGGTGTATGCGCCGGAGGTGACGAACGTGGCCTCGAGGCCCTGACCGACGAGGGTTGCCACGTCTTGCCGCCAGGTTGGCGGTCTAGTTTGGCGTCTCCGAAGGCAACTGGCGTGAGAGCGGCAGCAGTCGTGCCGAAACGTCTTCTGCCATATTGGTTCCCAACGTGTGTCGGTTCGACGCCACAGCGCTGGTTCGTCATCGATATCCACAGCGTCGGCGTTCAGCCAGAATGTGGCGTAGGGATCCCATCCGCCCAGTAACGTCGCATGTTCGTTGCCGGGCAAAGGGATTGCTATTCCCGGTGTAGTCAGATATCCGTGGAGGCTTAGGTGTGCCTGGTCGTACGCCCGTCGCTGCTGAAAACTGCGTCCGGCGGCAGGGGACGCCGACCGGCACGATCATGCACTCGGACAAGGGAAATAGCGCGCGGCGGCGCCAACTCGATCAGGTGACCGTGGCTTACGCTGCCAATACCAAGGTGACGATCGGGGTGCTCCGGGCGATAATCGATGAGGTGGATGCGCTCGGAACGGAGGTCGAAGCCCATTTTGGTGAGCACCCGGACGCCGACAGCATCACCTCGTTGCCCGGGTGCTGGCAGAATTCGGCGACGATCGAGATCGATACAGTGATGCATGATCCCGAAAGAACTATGCAGGAACAAGTCCCATCACACGTGCGTCGGGGAAGAAGAAAATTGTGGCGGCACGGTTCGTCCGCAACGACCGACTCGCCGACGCTCTCATGGCTCAGGCCTTCGCCTGCCTGACCTGTTCGCCAGGTGCACGTGACTACTACGACAAGTGCAGGCAGCGCGGTAACGCCCACAACGATGCGCTGCGTCGGGTTTCGAACCGCTTCGTGGGGATCCTGCACGGGTGTTTGAAGACTTGGACCCGGTACGACGAAACCATCGCCTGGCAGCACGAAGTCACTGTCGCAGTTGACTGAATTGCCGATGGGATATCTTCGAGCGGAACCTTCGGTCCCGCTATCTCGGTGGCCACCTGGTAGGACCCCATTTGGTGAGCCACTCGCTATCAGAGAGTCAATGCGTGTGAATACAGCTGGCAGCGTACTCATTCGGGGCGGGTACGCCAGCGATGAATGACGGTGCCGGTTGTTGTAGTCCTCCTTCCAACCCTCGATGACCGCTCGGGCTTCGAGGGCTGTAAAATTCGTTCATGTTCAGGCATTAGTCACGGACACGATTGTTGAACGACTCGATGTACCCGTTTTTCCACGGTTGACCAGCTGAAACGTAGCCGATACCGACTTGCAAAAGGTGAATCAATCACGGCCAAGATGGCACCACACGGAACTCGTAATTCGGGTAAGGGGAAGTCTCTTGGCAGTTTTTTCCCCGTTCCTCACATACGACTCGGATGGACCCAGGCGATAAGATGATCTTTATATTCGCTATGTCTCCGCCCACGTTAATTTTCAACACGGAAGCGGCGTAATCGCAACTAGGATTACCCGGTGACACGGTGAAACTCTTACGGCTATAGGCCGGAACTCGCTCGGGGGTTGCAAGTTCGAGTCCAGGTGTTGATATACAAGATGCAGGCCCGCTGTAATTGGTCCTCATGATAGCGGCGGAGCTTATAAAGGTCCTGATCGTCACGTTCACATCGGACGTGCCCGTACCCGGTCCGGTGGATCCGAAGTATGGGCTGCCGAGACTACCTGTCATGGGATCGGCCGAAGCCGTCGGAACTGCAAGCCCTATCCCGGTGACGGCGATGGTTGCGGCGGCCAGCGTCGCGGTGATGCGGGTAGGTAAAGACACGGGTGCTCTCCTTCGAGATGATGCGGTCGTGGGCGTCTAGTCCATCATGTGAGTGCAATTATTTGCATATGCAGCCGACCCCTGACCGCCGATATGTGCTGGGCCGGAAGCTATATGCGCTGTTCCGGAAGAAGTCGAAGCCGAGCCTGACCTGGCGAAGGCAGGGTCGATGACGCAGGGAAGAGGCTGGTAGGACCCCGTTTAGTGAGCCACTCGCTATCAGAGAATCAATGCGTGTGAATACAGCTGGCAGCGTACTCATTCGGGGCGGGTACGCCAGCGATGAATGACGGTGCCGGTTGTTGTAGTCCTCCTTCCAACCCTCGATGACCACCCGGGCTTCGAGGAGGCTGTGGAATTCGTTCATGTTCAAGCATTCGTCGCGGACTCGATTGTTGAAGGATTCGATGTAGCCGTTCTTCCACGGCTGACCAGGTGAAACGTAGCCGATACCGACCTGATTCTCGCAGAACGTCCGCAACGCCTCTTCAGATGAACTCGGGTCCATTGTCGCACCGCAACACCTGCGGCGGGCCGTCCCAGAGTGCGAACGACTTCTCCAAGGCCGCGACGAGATCCTCTGCCGGGATGGATCTCTCGACGATGTTGAGTACGGACTGTCGGGTGGGGGTACCGCCCTGCACGAAGTGCTTGGGGGAGGTTCGTCGACCATCGACGCGATCTTGAATTTCCTCCCGTCCGTCGTCGAATCGAACTGGAAGTCGATCGCCCACAAGACTTTCGGCGCGTTTGCCTCGGTGATCGGAGTGGCCCCGGCGCCGGCTCGTTTACGGATCTTGCGGACCTTCACCCGCAATTCTTCCTCGCGCCAGAGGCGCTGAACCTTCTTCTTGTTGATCACCCAGCCGGCCGCCCGTAGATCTGCCCACGCCCGTCGGAACCCTTTTCGTTGGTTGGCTTTGGCCCAGTCTCGCAACCACTTCCGCAGATCCGCGTCCGGATCGTCCGGGGTGTTTCTCGCTACTTTCTTGCGTTGGGTGGATCGGGGTTGCCCGACGATTTTGCAGGCGAGACGCTGTGAGAGCCCCATCGTTTCCTGGAGCATCGTCACGGCGTTTCGTTTGGCGGTCGGGCTCAGAATTTTCCTCGAGCAATCTCCTTGAGCGCAGCCTTTTCGAGTTCGGCTTCGGCGAGGAGCTTCTTGAGCAGGGCGTTTTCGTTCCCCCGTTCCTTGAACTCTTTGGCGTCGTCGGCTTTCATGCCGCCGTACTGCTTGCGCCAGTTGTAGAGCGTCGGCACGGACACGTCGAGTTGTCGGGCGATTTCTTCGACGTCGGCGCCTGTGGCGGCGAGTTCGTCGCCTTGGCGCAGTTTTCGGATGATCTGTTCGGGCGTGTGCCGTCTACGTCCAGCCATGAGTTGTAGCCTTTCATGCCCTTGATCAGGGCGGAAGGATTCTCATAACCTGCGGGTCACTTGACGGGGGTCATGCCACACCATCCGGGGTGAACCTCAGTTCACGTCGGTGCAGTATTCGACACCACCGCCGGTTTGCTCTCGACCATCAGCGTCCCCACCGACTCGGCCGGATTTTTCCAGTTACTCTCGTGGGCTGAGTCATTCGGTCATCTGATAGCTTTCGGCATCGAAGGGACCGGCTCCTATGGTGGTGCATTGACCTCGTTCGTCCGGCGTCGAGGTTACCGCGTCGTAGAAGTTGCTCGGCCGGATGATATGCCCGCCCCGCCGTCCGTATATGCAAAAAATATGCACCTTTCTGCGACACTGAAAGCCGTTCCGGAGCGGCCACTTCGCTTCTTTCCGCACTGGCTGGACCGCATCACCTTCTTACCCGAAACAGCCGACGAAGTGGACTCGATCGATGCCAACCCATTCGCGCAATGCCTCCGACTTGCGGCGACTACGCAGGTCTACGACTGCAATCGTAGTTCTTCTCGCGCTGAGCGGATGCGCAGCTACGGACGACAGCCGTGAGAGACTTCAACCGGTACCGGCCCGGACGACACCAGCCTCTGCGAGCACGCAGACCCCGCCAACAGAAGCAAGCGACGGGATCAGAGTTACCGATTTCACCGTCCTCCCGACGTTCGGATGCTTGAAAGGCGTACCGGCTAAATCGATCGTGACCGTGGGCTGGAGCGCGCCATCGGCAACCGACGTATCGCTCGCACTCGACGGACAACTACTACCGGTCGGCATCCAGAACGAACTGCCGTATCAAGTCCCGGCCGGAGGACCCACCGGTATCGGAGCGGCCGTCGTATTCGCTTGTGACAGCGCGACTCACCACACGATCGATATCACCTGGACCGGACACGCGCGGCCAGCAACCTCCCGCACCGTTACCATCGTCAAGGAGCCCAGCGATGGCTGAAGCCAGACCTCTCACCTACCCGATCAGCCGTCGGCGTTTTTTCACCGGCGCTGCCGTGCTCGTCGGACTGCCACTGCTCTCGACGCCGATGTTGACCGCCTGCGTATCGCACAGCGATGCAGCACGTGACTCGACGTGGTTCGAGCCCAGCGTGCGAACGAGTAACAACGGTTTACTCCAAACACAGCTGCGGGTAGCCGACGGGGAGGTCGCACTGGGCAGCGGTCGCGTCCGAGCGGTGACCTACGAAGGCACCTACCCCGGCCCGACACTGGACGTACGTACGGGTGACCGCATCGAGGTATCGCTGATCAACGACATCGCAGAACCGACAAATCTCCACACCCACGGATGGCACGTCTCACCCCGGCAACCGAGTGATGACGTACTGATGGCCGTGGAGCCGGGCATGACATTCGACTACGCTTACGATCTGCCCGCAAACCATTCCTCCGGCACATACTGGTATCACTCCCATCAGCACACCCTCAGCGACACACAGGTATTCGGCGGACTATTCGGAGCCCTGATCGTTCGCGGAGAACTCGACGACCTACCCGGAGTCAAAGGACGACCGGAGCGTCTACTCGTGCTGAGTCAGACGGAGATCGCCGATGGTGAGATGGTCCCCGGGGACAAAAGTTCGAACAACTTGCAGCAAACCCTCGTCAACGGCACTTTCCAACCGACGACCGAGATCGCTCCAGGAGAAATCCAACGCTGGCGCATCATCAACGCCAGCTCACTGTTCCTGCGGCTCCAACTCGACGAACACCCCATGCATGTCATCGCCATCGACGGCGACGCACTCACCTCTGCCGCGGCACGCGATGTTGTCGAAATAGTACCGGGAGGGCGAGTCGATGTGCTGATCGAAGGTGCCAATACTGGTACATACCAACTGCGTTCGCTCAGCTGGGAGGAGTTCGGACCCTTCTACTCGTCGATGGTCCCGGCGCCGATGCCGTTGCTGAACTTGGTTTCCCGAGGCAACCAACAGAATCCTGATCCCCTGCCCGACGCACTGCTGCCCTTCGAGGATCTACGGGAGGCCGTCATCGACCGCAGACGTGAATTCGTCTTCGAGGAGATGGAACCGCGAGGCACCGGCGACGTCGAGCACTTCATGTACTACATCAACGGCACCACGTTCGACCACCACGTGGTGAACGAAACGATGACGCTCGGAGACACCGAAGAGTGGCACTTCGTCAATCGCACGTACGAGCCGCACCCGGTGCACATTCATGTCAACGACTTTCAAGTTGTGGCAGTCAACGGTGAACCCGTCGACGAGCAGCATTACAGGGACACCGCAATGCTTCCTCCGTTCGGCAGTCTCACCATCCGGCACCGGTTCGAAGACTTCACCGGCCAATTTGTCATGCACTGCCACATCCTCTTCCACGAGGACCACGGCATGATGCAGCTTCTCGAAGTGGTGGACAAGCAATGACATCGCAGACGCAGAGGCAGCGACGCTCAACGAGCCGCGCACAGGCAGCACTTCAGATCGTGGCCGGCCTGGTTTTAGGTCTGATCACTGCCTGGGGATTGTGGCAAGCACTCCCGATTCATTCCGGTATTGCTTTGTGTGCAGCCTGCGCCGCGATCACGCTGGTTGCGGCTTCTGTCGTGGGCGTGTGTTTTCGAGCTGCTCGCCCCGGCGCATACAGTTTCGCGGTCTCGGCGACACTACTCAATGCACTTGTCGCAGTGGTTGTTGCGCTCTAACCAAAGGATGTGTGATGACCCACATATAACCGAGGCTTGAACGTCGGCCGTACAGTCACCTACGACAGCGACAGAAATCGCGGAGCATTCCCTCGCTTCTACGCAATCACAAGTGCCGAGTGGACGAAAGTGCCTCTCGCGTAGTTTGACCGACTTCACCCGTTCGAACCTCCTTGCCCCAGGGTTGGGGCCATGATCCGGAGCAGATACAGCTCACATCGAACGTCGCAACGACCGACAACAACTCGACAGACGTCTAAGCGATGTCCGCAGCAATTACCGATCGCACCCACTAGTACCGCCACGCCCGGTACGCCACCCAGATCGAAAGTATCCAGCTCGAAAAATTTTCGAAAATGGTTGAGGTTCGTTTCGGTGACGAATCATCATTTGTACGGCACGGCCGCGAATATGATTACATTCCTGATATGACCGATTTGTGCGCTATTACCGTTCAGGTGATTGGTGACATTTCGATTAGATGTGGCGTCCGCACCGTGGATCCCCGAACAATCGGAGGTCCACGGTGTGTGGAAACACTTGCTTACCTCGCGCTGCACCGACACCGCGATGTCGCTCTGGACGAGTTGGCCTCTGTCATCTGGCCGCAGACACGCCCGAAGTCGTGGAACGCGACAATGCGGACAGTGATCTCGAGGGTGCGCAACACACTGGAGGCGGCTTCCATTCCCGGGGACAGTGTGCGTTCACGGCTCGGGTACGTGCAGTTTTCACTACCGGATTCGGTAACGATCGATCTGGAAACCATTCGTAGTCACTGCCGAAACAGTGACATACCGGCTTCGATCCGCGCCGATCGTGCACACGACGCGCACAAGGCGCTCGCCGGAGAGATCTTGCGCGGGGTGACAGGAGACTGGGCGGACGACATACGGACGGAATGCGAAAGGTTACGCATCCAAGCGCTCGACATCGATGCGACCGCCTCGATCGAGGTAGGCGCCTATGATCGCGCCGTCTACTGCGCAGAGGAGCTGATCAGCATTGATCCGCTTCGCGAACGCGCATATCGACACGCGATGCGCGGATACCTCGGCCTCGGAGACCGAGCTCAGGCACTCGACCTGGCTACACGATGCCGACAAGCATTGTCCGACAACCTAGGCGTCGCTCCTTCCCCCGAAACCGAGCAACTGTTCCTGACAGCACTACGCCACACCGAAACGTATCCTGCGCACCCGAACTCCTCGACGAGCAGCGGCCCGAGGAGAATCCGAAGCACGCCCATCGGGATCGAATTGGAACTCGACATCATCACCCGCGCATGGAAGGAAGCCGCGCTCGGAGTCAGCCAATACGTAGTCGTCACGGGGGACGCAGGTACCGGGAAGACCACCCTGGTCATCGAGGCGCTCAAGCGAGCACAACACCGAGATATCGATATTCTGTTCGGCAGGTGCAGCGAGGACGCAATCATCGCATTCGAACCGTTCGCCGATGCTGCCGCGCGAGAATTCGATGCACTGGGAGTCGCTCGGTCAAGGCAATGGTTGACGGAAAACGGCTCCGAAATATTACGGCTGATTCCGGGCGCTGCGAACCGATACGGCGATCTCGCGCCTGCCGATACCGGCGGTGACGACCGGGCACTGATAGTCGCTGCTGTCCACCACTGGCTCACAGCAACTTCCAGGTCGGCACCGACAATCCTCGTTATCGACGATCTGCATTGGGCATCAAGCACCACCCATGTACTCCTCCGATACCTCATGAAAGCCAGCGCGACAAGTACCGTGTGCTTCGTGGTCACCGCTCGGACCCCATCACTGAGTGATCCGGAACTGAACAAGACCCTCAACACCGCCACACGGCTGGGAAACGTGCACCGAATTGCGTTGAAAGAGTTCGATGTCGAACACGTACGGCAACTCGTCGACGCGTATCGGTCTTCGCTCGACCCCGTTGCTCTCCATCGCCGCACCCACGGACATCCCCTGTTCGTGACCTCGATCCTCGAAGACCCCCAAGTCGGCGATTCAGCACCGGCATCCATACTCGAGTTCATTCGGCGCACAGAACACGGTCTGAGTACAACAGCACAGACATTGTTACGGCTATGCGCGGTGATCGGTAGCTCGATATCTCGCGACGTCCTTCGCCTGACAACCCGCAATCTCGACGAAATTGAATTCGCCGATGCTCTCGACGAACTCGTACACGAGCATCTGGTGAATCAAGGCGACGATTCGAACCGTCCTGCGCTGTGGAGTGCGGAAATCATCCACCAAACGGCGCCTACACAGACCGCGAACGACGCGATCACGTTGCGGCATCCACTGGTGCAAGAAGTGGTATACGGCGGCATCTCGCCGAGTCGCCGAGCAGCTATGCACTCCCTCGTCGGACACGCTCTTACCGAATTGCGCACACCCACTGTCCTCGATGATTCTGCGCGCCTGGCGTATCACTTCTCCCGTGGCCTCTTGTCCGATCGACTACATGCGCGCACCTACGCACAGCTTGCCGGTGACCACGCATTCAATCTCGGGGCTTTCGAAGATGCTCTTGCACATTACAATCACGCCCTCAACCTGAGCGCACTTGAGGAGAACACACCACAGCAATGCCGCCTGCTGATCGGTCTCGGCCGCGCTCGCAGGGCGACACGAGATATGCACGCTCGTGTCATAGCGTTGTCCGCGTTGGCTATGGCGACGCGCCTGGGCGATCTTGCTCTGCAGGTCGAGGCCGTGTTAGCCAGCGAACGCCACGGAATGATGTTCGTGCAGCAGTACTCCGCTGACATCGAGCGTATCGACCTGATCGAGGGCATCTGCAAAGCGATGGTGCAGACGGGCCGTAATCGGACAGTAGAATATGCAATCCTGTTGACCCAGATAGTAATAGAGCATGCCTGGGAGGATGGATCCCACCGACGAGACAGTCTGATTGCCCGCGCTGCGGGTATAGCTCGAGACCTCGGAGACGGCCCGCTTCTCGCACGCGTGAGCGTCGCGGCGCTGATCGGACTGCGAACACCCCACAGCAGCAATGTCACCGCGACAGCACTGACGGACCTCAATAACCTGGTCGGCGCACGAGCAACAATGTTGCACGACGTGACAACCGCTGTCTGGCTCTCGCGAGCACGCCTTGAATCCGGCGATCTGACGGGTGCCGCAGCAACTCTCGACTTCATCACCGACGCCCACATCAACGGTAATCCCGAACTCGATTGGTTGGTCAACTACGGCCGTCTCGGCCTCGAACTTGCGGCAGGACACCTGTTCGAGTGCGAGGCGCGTCTGGAACGGATTCGGGCGATTCCACCCTCTCCCACCGATAAAGATTATTATGGGCGACTGCTACCTGCAGTGACTGCATTCGGAACCTTGCGAGGAAACTTGCAAGAAATCGTCGACCAATCGGAGATGATGGTCGCGAATTTTGATTCGAACCCCGCCCTACGCCCCGCCTTGGCGGTAGCGCTGATCGACGTCGGTGCCCACAACGAGGCAGCGGAACTACTCTCCTGGTACACCCCAGAACGCTTGGACGAAATTCCGATCGACCCGATGTGGCTGTCCACCCTCACATTGATCGGCCGGGCAGCGGCAGAGATGTCAGCAGCGCCGTTGTGCAAACAGATCTATCACTACCTGAGCAGCCACGCCGAGAGCACCGTGTTGACATGGGCCAGCATCTACGGTGTTGTGCACCATCATCTCGCGCACCTGGCGTGGGGTTTCGGAGATCTCACACGGGCCGGCCATCACATTGCCGACGCTCTCACAGCGCACTCCGAGAGGAGCTTTGCAGGGTGGGCAGCCGAATCTGGTTACCTGTCACTGCGCATCAGATCCGCCGAGACCGGCAGAGTTGATAAGACGCTCGCTGCGAAGGTCCGCACCCGGGCCAACAGCATCGGAGCAACTGCCGTCGTCCGCCGTGTCGATCTACTTGCCCAGTCCGGCTACCCACTTTGAGTAATCGGCATCACGCTCGGGATGCCCGTCGACCGGCTCTTCGACTACGCCGCCATCCTGCTCAACTGCGACGGGCGGCAACAACGCGTGCCCACACTGCTCGCGGCGGTATCGACGGAGTTCGGCATCGAGTTCGATCGGTCCGTACCGTTCTGCGCGTACCGTTCCGGCGCCGACGAGAAGTACATCGCAGTACGCGCGTAGGGACTGCTGCAATTGATGACCGTCGGGGTTGGAGATCGGGCGTACCGGACCGCCGAATGCAGCGGCGCCGTCGCGACTCGCGACCATGTTCACGCGAACTCCCTCGGGGGCGCCGGCGTAGAAGTCGTGAAAGCTGCGGCCGTGGACGTCTGCGGGATATAAGGATCGCCACCGGTGCACCGTCATGCGTCATGCCGGGTTCGAGCGCTCGAAGGTCGTCGAATGTGACAATCTCATCGAGTTGTCCTGGTGCGTAACCGGTTACGGGTTCGAGGAGGAAAGCAACATAATCACCCATGTCCACCTTCTCGAGGGCAAGGACTTCTATTCGGGCAGGTAGAGCAGCGTCGCGTACCCGCGGGGCCTCAGGCAATTGAGCGCCTGCCCACCGTCCGCCGGTGCCATGTTCGTGTAACTGATGAACGTGGCCGGGATGTCACCGTAGTTCACCTTCAGCCGGAACCCCCGCACCACCGTTGCGTTGGGGCGGTGACCACCACCGTGTAGATGGCGTTGCCACTTCGTCCCTGGCGCTCACGCGCTGTGTTCTGGCCGACTGTCAGCGTCACACTGGTGTCCACAGTGCTCACCCGGGTCGGGTCGGCCGGCAGCTCGATGCAGCTGGACGATGTCTTGACGAGGCTTGCCGTGGTGCCTGCGGGGAACTCGGCCAGAAATTGCACGGTCGCGGCCGGTGGAACCGGTGACGTTGTTTCGGGCCCCGCCGATCCCGCCGATCCCGAACTGAAACCGTCGAGCAGGTCGCTCAGCGGGGACGCGATCGCGGCGGGTGCAGCGATCAGTGATCCCAGCGACACCGCTGCGCACAGGTTCGCGGCCACTCTTGTTCTCCTGGCGCCACTCGTGGAGGTGGTCATGAGAACGTCACCACCTGGTCGTTGGTCGCGCACTGCAAGGGAACGAAACCGGGGCGGGGCGTGTGGACGCAGTCCCGGATCACGTATCCGGACCTCAGAGTTGCATCGACTGCACCGAAGCGCAACACACCACCTGCGTCGACGAGCATGAGTTCGAACCGCGCCGCGCTGCGGTTTCTCGAACATTCCGCTGGTATCAACTGAACCAGGACGGAATCCTCTTTGTTGAACGCGTCTATCGAATAGATCGGATCAACCAGACAGTCGACGTGCGGTAGGACAGGTATCTCGCAGTGTCCGATGAAAGGCCCGGAACATCGATCAGGAAGTCGCCTCTCCTCGTCTCTCCGGTCGTTGGCGGCCCGGACGAGCCGAAGTTCACTTCGTCGAGCACATCAGTCAACGACGATGCGATTGCGGCCGGAGCCACCGCAGTCCCGATCAGAATGCCCGTGGCAGCACCGAGTACAACCACCGCGCTTCGTACCCATGACGTCATTCCACGGCACGAGTGCAATCATTTTGCACGCGTCGCACCGACGGCCGGCGGGCGGAGGCGAGAGGACAAAGTGCAAAATGTGTGCACCGCGTTGTTAGACACGATGCATGAACTTTCACCTACGCCGTACACCGAGAGTCTCGATGACCCGGTTCGTCCGCTTCCTGATGGCCGCGGTCGGACTCGTCGTCTTGAGTGCGACGAGCCTTCCCCTGCAAGCGGTCGCGGCTCCGATCGTGTTTCCGCCGGTGTTTCCGTGCGGTCCGATCAACCCGTGCCCGCCGCCGGGGCCGCCGCCGGCGCCGCAGAGCGTGTACAAGTTCATCAGCTTGCACTACCACATCGTCGACCCCGGGGGGGTGGGCGGAAACGTCGTCTACAACTGCAAGCCCTTCTCCTGGCCGTCCAATTCCTGCAGGTACACCTATGGAAATTACACCGCGGGCCACACGGCACCGTTCACCGATGGGCAGCAGGGAATCTTCAGTTTCGGGCAGGAGGGCAACCGGACCAACCTGTACTTCGAAGCCAACGGCTCGTACATCACCGGTTCGATCCCGTCTCGCGCATCCGATGAATTCACCCTGACGGGGTTCCAGATTCCGGCCGTCGGAGTGTGGGACGGAAAACCAGCCAACCCCAACGCATCGACGGGTGACCGACAGGGCAAGCTGCGCTTCGTGGTGAACGCACTGCCCAACTACTTCGACGGAATCGGCTACGACATCTACCTCACCGGTTACGTGGCGGTGAATCCGACACTCGGATCGGACAATCCGTTCGCCGGTTCCTTCGGAAGCAGCTGACGATGACCGATCCTTCTTCGACCAAAGCACAAGACCTGCAGTCGTCGCGCACCGCGTGGCGCACTGGCCAGAATCACCGCCGTGGGCTGGTGGTCGGCATCGTCGCTGTGCTGATGGCGTTGTGGTCGGCCCTACCGGCGTCGGCAGCACCCGCGGATGCGTACAGCTACATCAGCATTCATTTCCACGCTGAGGGCGGCGCCCAGGATATCGATTGCGCGCAAAACCATGCGTTCGGCGACCAAAGCTCCCGGTGCAGTCTCACTACGGGAGTGTTCACCACCGGCCATACTGCGCCCTTCGACAACCGCGGGTACGCGAACATGGGCTATAGCCCAATCAAGGACGGACGCACGTTCGTCGAGTTCTACTTGCTCAAAAGCGCGCCCTACCAATCGGATGGAAAGGAAGCCCTCATCGAAGGGACGATCCCGAGTCGAGGATCGGGCGCATACACAATCTCCGCCTGGAATGTGCGCAACATCGGGTGGGCTCCCGGTGGGCAGATTGCGGGAGCGCAGCCGGGCCAGATCGGTGGGCCGCTGAGCCTGAACGTCAAGACGATCGGTGGTTTCTGGGGTGCCGCCGGGTACGACATGTACCTCAACGGCTACGTGTACAACGGCCGATACGGATCGGGCCTGCCGTCGACCGGTTCGTTCGGCAGCTAATCTTCGGCCACGGGCACACGTGTGGACAGACTTGCTTGCCCTCCCCGAATGCCGCCAAGGCCGGTATCTTGCATCCATGCTGGCACCGGCCTCGATTGTGTTGCACCCGTTACCCCTGGCCTCAACTCACCCTGACACACAGGGTTGTGCAAAAAAATTGCACTGTCGTGCTTGTATTGATGTCGTGGTGATGGCGGCTAAGTCCGTCCAACCGTACGAGGGAGCATGCGCGAAGCCGCTCGCTGCTCCGCTTAAAGGAGCTGTGATGGTTGGTATCAATCGAGCCCGTAGTCATGTAGCGCTGGTGGCCGTCGGTGTGGCAGCGTCGGTTCTGGGTGGAGTCGCTCCGGTGTCCGCCGTGCCCAGACCAGTCCCGGTCGAGACGGGCTCGATCGATTTCGGGTCATCTGGGTCGTCGTACCTTCCTCCCAGTCAAAAACCAGGTCCCCCAGACCCGTCGCCAAGCTCTGGGGACCGGGCTTGGTTCGCGCAAGCCATCTTCGTTTCATCTCATTCCTGGGACGAGTTCGAGTTCAGTTACGGGCCGGACACCAGTGTTTGTGTTTCGGGTGTGCCTCGGCTGATCCGGCCCGAGTTCTGGCCGGCGCTGGCGGGTTCAGCATCGTTGCCGTACCTGTCTGTGGAATGGAGACTGTCAGCTGAATGTAACGCGGCGTTGTTGATCAACAACGTTGTCGACGTCAACATCGTGGTGCACCTTGTGAGCCAAAACAAATCAGCTGCGATCAATTTCGAAGGTCGATATCTCAGTGTCCTGCGGGCTACGGGGGTCGACACGAGCCCGGTGGTGCCGGGTACGTCGAATCTCGGGTATTACCTTGCCAGCGGGTTAGATGAACATGGTCGACCCACCCAGTTTGTCTCTGTCACAGAGTTGTGAGATCAGCCATCGAACTATCGCCGAAAATAGGCGTGAGCGGGGACTGTGGTGCCCATCGCCCATCGCCCATCGCCCATCGCGCCTCGAGGTTCGAGGTTCGAGACAGCGAAGCGGAACTGAGTTGCGACTGGGTGAGACTCCGAGCGTGATACTCCCGCAGAAGGGCGCTATCAAGTTGTTGAAGATGCCTGATCTGGAATGATCCGGTGATGTCGTCGACGTACAAAGGGTTCCGGTTTCCGAATTTTGTCGTCTCAGCTACTTCTGTCACGGTGATCTGAAACGAGCGACACCATGTGCGGTGTAGTGACTGTTCGTTGGTACCGGAAGCCGGATGCACTGCGCTGTAATGATATTGGTGGGACCGAATCTGTTGGTGAGCCTGGTTGGAGCAGTCCGCGACGATCGATGGGCACCAGGATTCCTACGTCACCGTGCGATCAGGCAAGTGACCGGAACGGTGTACGCCGTTTTCGTGCGGTGGGTCTGTGGCGGCGATGAATCTGATCGACGTGCTGGGCCGCCGGACGCGTCCCCGCCATTGCCGGGTGTTTCCCCGCTGTGGACATCGATGGCCGCCCACCCCGAGGGGCGAGCGGCCACGATTCGATGTTGTGGTGGGACCAGCAGGTCAGGATGCCGAGGTCACGATCCGAAAATCTGGCCGAGGAAGCCGAGGGAACCGGACCCAGGGGTGACCGGCGGGTCGGTGACGTTGACGGTGACGTCGAGGGTGAGGTCGGTGCCGACACCGTTCGATGCGGTGAGGGTGAACGTGTAGGTCCCGGCGGCGGTGGGTGTCCCGGTCAGAGTGTTATTGGTGAAGGTCATGCCGGTGGGCAGCGTCGTTTCGTCGAGTACCGCGACGGCGGGGGTGGGGTATCCGGTGACAGTGAACTCGCGGGTGAGTGCGGTCCCGGTGACAGCGTTCAGGGTGACGGGTGTGGTGTCGGTGAAGGCGGGGGCCGTCCGCGGGTTCAGGGCGAGGGAATGGCCGGCGCCGGCGGCGATGGCCGTGTAGCCACCGTCGGTGGGGGCGCCGGTGGCCTGCCCGGCGCTTCCCCAAGTGGTGACGTGCCCGTCGGCGGTCAGCGCGAGGGAATGAGAGGATCCGGCGGCGATAGCGGTGTAGCCACCATCGGCGGGGACGCCGGTGGCCTGCCCGAATTGGGTGTTTCCCCAGCTGGTGATGCGGCCGTCGGCGGTCAGCGCGAGGGAATGGAAGTAGCCGGCCGCGATGGCAATGTAGCCACCGTCGGTGGGGGCGCCGGTGG
>NZ_JASHKR010000038.1:0-26786 GCF_030056815.1 Rhodococcus sp. IEGM 1379 | reverse complement strand
CCTGCCCGCTGCTGGTGTTTCCCCAGGTGGTGATGTGCCCGTCGGCGGTCAGCGCCACGGAATGATCGGCGCCGGCGGCGATCGCGGTGTAGCCACCGTCGGTGGGGGCGCCGGTGGCCTGCCCGCTGCTGGTGTTTCCCCAGGTGGTGATGTGCCCGTCGGCGGTCAGCGCGAGGGAATGGTAGAAGCCGGTGGCGATGGCAGTGTAGCCACCGTCGGTGGGGGCGTTGGTGGTCAGCCCGCCGTTGGTGTTTCCCCAGGTGGTGATGTGGCCGTCGGCGGTCAGTGCCACGGAATGGTATGAGCCGGCGGCGATGGCTGTGTAGCTACTACCGGTGGGGAGGCCGTCGGCCTCCCCGAATTGGGTGCTTCCCCAGGTGGTGATGTGGCCGTCGGCGGTCAGTGCCACGGAATGGTAGTAGCCGGTGGCGATGGCGGTGTAGCCGCTGTCGGTGGGGAGGTCATCAGCCTGCCCGTATTGGGTGCTTCCCCAGGTGGTGACGTGCCCGGCGGGTGTGACGGGCACGCCGACCGGGGCTGCTGCGGAGGGCAACGCTGCGGTCACCGCGATAGCGGCGGCTGTGAGGGCGACGAGGGCACTGCGGAATCGTCTGGGTCTGCGGAGTGGGTGGACGGGGTGCGGAGAAGTCATGGGTGAGGAGTCCCTTTTTTCTGGGGTAGGTGGTCTCGGTGCGACTTCGGCCTTGCGTAGGAACGGGACAAACACCGAAGGTATGTGTTGCCGCGGATTCGACGGTGTCGTCGAATCCGCGGTCGGTTTTGTGCGAATGGTAGCGGCTGTGGGTGGGGTCAAAGTGGCCAATGGTAGTAAGTGGCACAAAAGAGGCCGACCGGTTTGTTAGTGCTCGGGGCAGTCGAAGACGCGATGTGTGGGCGCCGTTTACCGTTGCGATTCGCACGAAAGGGTTTCGCAGGCATTGCCAAGTTGTTTGGAGTACAGCAGTTTTCGGGCGTAGCAAGGCATCACACGGAACGATCGGTCAGACAGCGACGGCCTGTTCGGCGACCTGATCCCACACCTGAAATCGGGTGCGGATTTCGGTTCGGTGTCGCTCGCAGTCATACGGTGCCGCGGTGGGCGGAAGTACGGGGAGATACGACTGAACGAGGCCAGAAACCGTTGCGCTGCACCGACGGAGCGGAATCCTTTCATCGCACGTTCGCGTTGTCGGGTCGGTTGATGGGAGTTCTCGCACCGATTATTCAAGTTCCGGTGTGCGACCTGGTAGCTGCGAAGTTTGTCGGTGATCAGTACCCGTGGCCGACGGCCTTGTTTCTTCAGAAGTGTCCGAAAGAACCGGGTCGCAGCCTCCCGTCCCGCTTTCCTTGGATCAGAATGTCGAGAACATTCCCGTGCTGGTCCACCGCTCGCCACAAGTACTTCCGCACTCCGTCGACCTTGATGAACACTTCGTCGAGATGCCACTTATCGCCAGTTCGGGGTGCTCTCTGCCGTAGCTGGCGGGCGTACTCGGGCCCGAACTGAGTACTCCAAGCGCGGATCGTCTCGTACGACACCGCTATTCCACGCTCAGCCATGAGTAACTCGATCTCGCGGAACGAGAGGGTGAACCGGTGATACAGCCACACGCAGTGCGCGATGATCTCCCGCGGAAACCGGAACCCTTTGTACGTCGACGACACCACCGCGTTATCCCAGATCAGGCGATCTCAACAACTTGGTAGTGCCAACAGCGGGTGTCGCGGGCTCGCATAACTGTTCTCGCGCCGGTGTCTCACTCCGGGACGTCGTCGGCTATGCAAAAAATATGCACTCGATCCCTACGGTGTGCGGGAGGACCGGCGTCACGTCGCCGCCGGCAATAGTTGTGTTCCGAGTGTGCGGGAGAGAAGTTCATGAGATCAGCTATTGAAGGCTCCAGGCGACTCTCGCGCTGTATGCGCAGCGGCGCCGGGGTGCTTGTCCTCGCCGTCGTGGTGGCCGTTGTTCCCGCTGTCGCGGTCTCGGCGCAAGAACTGCCGTCCGAGCCGATGACAGCAGAGACCGCCTCTGACATACCGCCCGCGACCGATGACGACAGTCCGTTGGTCGGCACCGGCGCGGCCGGGGCCTCGGGTGGGCTGTCGGCCCCGTTCAACAGCTTTGCGCCGGTCGCGGGCCGGCCCGCCGATCTGCCGATCGGAGTGACGTTCGAGGCTCTCTCCAGGGCACCCGGTGGTGTGATCAAAATCAACGGGGAGGACGTGCGCGACACCACCGACCGCAACCACTACTCCATCGCGGTGATCGACCGCGGCACGCGTGAAGTCAAGGAGTCCGGGACCGTCAACCTCGGGGCGACGTCCTACCTGTCCGATATCGCGCGCCGCTACCCCCGCACCAACGGCTACCTGATGGTCATCAGCGGCTTCCGCGGAGTTGTCGACCAGCGCAACCTCGACGCGCTGGCCGCCGCGGTCAGCTACCTCGGCGGGCGGCCCCTCACCGACGACGAGCGCTCTCTGCTGCGGTCCGGCCACGCTTTCTCCGTCGTCGGTATCCCCGGAGGAGCCGCGGGCGGTGCGTTCATCACCGTCGATAAGGGTGACGGCATCGGACCTCAGGGCAACGTGTACGGCTACCTGCAGGTCAACACCGCCACCGACCAGTACGGGGTGGTCAACCCGGAAAACCCGACGTTCGACACCACCAACACCGCTAGCACGCCGGGCGCGAGCGAGGTCCTGTTCGACCACAAACGCTATGCGACCGCCAGTTCCCAGGTGCTCGGCGCGGGTCAGTCCGGGTTCCAGGTACTCGCGTTCGACCAGGGACTGGCGAACACCAAGAACGTCACCGTCGCCACGAACGGGACCTCCGACGACGCCGCCGCGCAGACGAGGCTCGCGACCGAAATTCAGGACGCCGCGCAGGCCAGCGGATCCACTGTCGTGGTCCAGAGCATCGGCCACCCCGTCGCCCGCTCCAAGGGGTGGAGCGACGCCGCGGTCTGGATCGAGCGGCTCGGCGGGAACCGGCTGGCCTTCAACAACCTCGCCGCCGACTCCGACTACAGCCTGGTGGGCAGCCTCACCGCCGGTCCCGCCGCGATCGAAGCCAGCTCGATCCTCGGCAGGCCCGGACCGATCGCCGGCGGCCTGGCCCGCAACCGCGACATGGTCTTCACTCCCACTTCCGGGGGCCCGGCCGGTGGAACCAACACCGAGCTGATCGACATCTCCTATCAGGCGCCGCAATCGTTCCCTGCCTTCACCACCGGCCACTCCGACACCACCGCAGCCGGAACCGCCGCCGCGGACCTCTACATCGGCCGCACCCTGGGGATCTGTGCGCAGGCCACGCCGGTCTGCTCAGTGCGCACCGAGTACTACCGTTCCTTCAAGGCCGACTGGCATACGGTGGCGACCGACCTGGACTCGCGCCGGCTGGACTACCCCGGCGACGGCCGCAACTTCACCGAGGCCGACTACACCGCGGTCCGAACCCAGCTCGGGAGCGAGATCTCCATGGTCAACCGGGTTCGCACCTACTTCGCCGCCTTGCAGCAACCCTTCGGTGAAGCGGCACAGCAGGGCGCCATTGACCTGGACAAGATCACCAAAGCGGTCATCGACTCCATCGGCGCGCCCAACGACTCCGGAACCACCTCGTTCGTTCTGGGACTCATCGGCAAGATCGTCGCACTCGGCGGCTTCGCCGGCCCGCCGGTGAGCGCGGTGGCCGCCGGCCTCTCCGCAGCGTTCGGGCTCGGTGCCTACCTCAGTCAGCCATCCGGGCCGCCCCAGCTCGTCAACGACGTGCAGGTCCGCGCCTCCGAGCTGGGGCGAACGGCCCGCGCGCAGATGCTCGCGACCTCCCGCAGCATCACCGGCCTCACGCTGCTCGTCCTGAGCGACTACGGAAAGCTCACCGCCACCGCGGCCAGGCTGCCCACCACCAAGTGGACACTGCCCAACGACACCGGTCCGACGATCGCGAACCTCACCCTTGCCGCCCAGCGATCCGCCGCCGAGAAGCTGGTCCCGCTCGTTTTTCCCTGGCTGCTGCGCGGCACCCCGCTTCGGTCCGCCCAGTCGATGTCGTGTAAAAAGGTCATTCCGCGGGTCTCCACGGACATCCAGGTGCACGTGTGGAAGAACCAGCCGGCGAACGCTGCGCTCAACGTCCGCGACTACTTCACCGCTGAGGGAAGTGACATCCCGGCGCCCTACTGGTTCGCCAAGGCCAGCCTCGACGAAGATCGGGCATCGCCGCCCGCCAGTTTGACGAACATGCTCTTCGACCCGGCCAACCCGGCGACGGGGACGTTGGGGATCAACCAGCAGGATTTCATCAACCCGCGGATCTTCGGCGCAGCACACCAGGCGAATGACGCAGCTCCGCGGTGTGACCTGCGCGGCGTTCCCCAGAGCCCGTCACCTTTACCCAGCTCGGGCAGCAGTGGGTCCGCCCACCGTTAGCAGCAGGCCGCCATCCACTTCGACGACCTTCAGTGGGAGAGCTCATACAGCGCCAAGGGCGCCTACGGCCAGTCCAAACTCGCCAATCTGATGTTCACCTACGAACTACAGCGCCGGCTCGAACGACACGGCACCACCGTTGCGGTCGCCGCCCACCCCGGCGTGTGCAACACCGAACTCGTCCGCAACGCGCCCACAGCGCTCCGCCTGCCCCTCACCTGGATCGCGCCGCTCACCCAGAAGGCAGAGATGGGCGCCCTGCCCATCCTGCGCGCAGCCACCGACCCGACTGTCATCGGCGGGCAGTACTACGGTCCCAGCAGCTTCGGGGAGATTCGCGGATATCCGAAGCTGGTCAACTCCAGCCCCGACTCGCACGACCAAGCGGTCCAGCAGCGCCTGTGGACCGTCTCCGAAGAGCTGACCGGCGTCACCTACGCATTGCCGTGCACGTCGTGAACGGCACGCAATGCTCGGGAACAAGACTGTTCGTCGACCAGGCGCGCGACAATTTCGGCGACGTCGGAGCCGTCGCGCCGAGCAGTCCGTCCCTCGCCCGCGCGATGGTCGCGCCCCTCGATCGATACCGTTTGCCGCGGACCGTACTCGAAGTCGGGGCGGGGACCGGTGCGGTGACCGCCGCACTGATCGATCGGCTCGCTCCCGGCGACCGGCTCGACGTCGTGGAGTCCAATGCCGCCTTCGCGCGCGCACTTCAGACCGTGACCGAGGCGTCCACAATGACGACTCGACCACAGACGACGGTGCACACGACCAGGATCGAAGCCTTCCAGAGCGCCGTTCGATACGACGTGATCGTGTCGGGGCTGCCGTTCACCAACTTCGCGCCCGATGAGGTCGGGGTGATCCTCGACAGCTACGACGCGCTTCTCACCGACGGCGGCAGCATCGTCTACTTCGCCTACGTCGGTACTCGTCGGCTGCGGTCGGTCACCGCCTCGCGCAACGAAGCGCGCAGACACCTGGCGGTCGAGAAGCTGCTGTCCGACTACCGAGGGCGATTCGACACCTCACTCGCGACGGTCTGGTGCAATCTGCCACCCGCCCGGGTGTGGGACCTTCGGCGTAAGCGCAGACTTGCTTCTCGCCGGAAAAGCACAGGATGTCGGCCCGAGTGAGATCCTGCTATTCAAACCGCGGTGGAGCGCATTTCAGCGCACCGAACTGGAGTCGCTGCTCCGCACGCAGGAATGCGACACCCTCGTGGTGGCCGGATGCAACCTGCCGAGCCGAACTGTCCACGAGCGACCTTGTTCGACGCAAGCGAACGAGACTTCCGCACGGTGCTGGTCACCGACGTCGTATCGCAGACGACCTCCGAACGGCTGACCGACCTCGGAAAGATCGGCGTCAACCTTCACAGGACGACCGACGTCCTCGCCTCGCTACGCGCGAGGTAGAGGAGAGACCAACTGCAACCGTTGCGGAATCGCAATGTGTCTCAGAAGCCTGTCTTACCTTCTCCGGCGCCTACTTGAGTGTGTCTGACGTTTCTGAGACAGCCTTCCCTGTATGCGCCTTGTATGCGCCATACTTGGATATCGTCCTCGCTGTGATCGAGAATGGTCGCGGTGGTGACCTATTTCAGGTGCCGGTAGAGGTGGCGCGGCCGACACCGATGATCTCGGCGATGTCGGTCAGATGCATCCCGTTCTCCCGCATCCGTTGCGCCTGGACGAGTTTCGTCGACGGCATCTTCGGAGGCAGGCCACCGGTACGGCCCCGGGCCGCGGCGAGACCGACCTGAGTCCTTTCATGGATCAGGTTTCGTTCGATTATGTGGACAGATCGTCTTGCGACGCTGTTCTCGCGACGCTCCGCTAGAGCTATTGAAGCTCCGGGTCCTGCCGGCAACCGGACGCGGACTAAGCTACTGGGCGATGCCTGTCACTGTGCCGCGCGATCTTCCCGCCAGGGCCATCCTGGAGGCGGAGCGAATCTTTGTCATGTCCGACGAGCGTGCTGGACATCAGGATATTCGCCCGATGCGGATCGCCATCTTGAATCTGATGCCGATGAAGGTCAGCACCGAGACGCAGCTGCTGCGGTTGCTCAGCAATAATCCGCTGCAGATCGAGATCACTCTGCTGCACATGGCCAGCCATGTCTCGCGTACCACCTCTGCACAGCATCTCGAATCGTTCTACTCAACTTTCGATGACGTGGCCCACCTGCACTTCGACGGCCTCATCATTACCGGGGCGCCGGTCGAGAAACTCGACTTCGAGGACGTCGATTACTGGCCGGAGATGACCAAGATCCTTGACTGGGCCCGCAGCGCCGTGCAGTCGACTCTGCACGTCTGCTGGGGTGCGCAGGCGGCCCTCTACCATCACTACGGTGTCCGCAAACACGAAGTCCCACAGAAAATCTCCGGTGTATTCTCCCATCGGATCACTGGCGCGCGGTCGCCGATCGTCACCGGGTTCGACGACGAGTTCCTAGCGCCACACTCACGGCACACCGGTGTTCACGCCGCCGACATCGAGGCCACCGGTGAGGTCGAGGTGTTGGCGGTGAGCGAAGAGGCCGGGGTCTATTTGGCAGCCACCGCGGACGGCCGCCAGGTCTTCGTGACCGGTCACCCGGAATATGATGCGGACACCTTGGCACGTGAATACCGCCGCGACAGCGAGCAAGGACTGCCGATCCCAGCTCCGGCGCACTACTTCCCCGGCGATGATCCCACCGCCATTCCGCTCAACCGATGGCGCGGCCACGGACACCTGCTGTACTCCAACTGGCTCAACTATTGCGTCTACCAGGAGACACCGTTCATTCCAGGCGAGGTCTGACTGGCTAAGCCTGAATGCACCGATGTACTGATTCAGTCGTTATGAATTCTGTTGCGTGCCATCGGGTGAGCTGCGGGCGTGGTTGATCAGCCGACCTCAGTTTCCTGCTGTCGACACGAGATTGGGGTCGTCGAAGAAAAGTCTCATTCTTTCACTACAGCAGGGCATTTCGTGTCTATGACTTGTGTTCGGCTGTTATTGGATCGGTGCATCCAGGCTAAGCCAGTTCCCTCGACAATTCCGATATGCGCGTGGTTATCCGCCGGTGGCGTTCGGCCTCACCCCTCCCAGCCTCGCCCTTGGGCGTCGGCGATGAGCTGGTGCTCGATCGCGAACAACCCACTTGCTTCCACACGGCGCCGATTGTGCCTGCACACGCTGCGATCGGCCCAATGTCCACCAACAATAGGGTCTCGTCTACTTGAGGTGGCCGCACTGCGTCGTGCGCCCGACGCCGATGATTTCGGCGATGTCAGTCAGGTGCATTCCGTTTTTCCGCATCCGTTGTGCCTGTGCGAGTTTCGTTGCCTTCATCTTCGGGGCCGGTCACCGGTGCGGCCTCGGGCTCGGGCCGCGGCGAGACCTACCTGAGTCCGTTCCCGGATTAGGTTTCGTTCGAATTCGGCGAGAGCGCGCCGAAGATGGAAAAGATTAGTTTGCCGCCGGAGGTAGTGGTGTCGATCGCCTGCTTGCAACGAATAGTTCTCAGCGACTGGCGGTCTGGGAAAACGCGACAGAAGGTGGGGCGGAGTCAGATTTAGATGTAGTGGGAACGGGCCGGAAAAATAGATGGAGATATGTGTGAAATCCCTTGTTGCGCAGTTGAAACGCTTGATCTTGCAATCTGGTCAGAATGGATCGAACGCTGACCGGCAGAATGTGAGAAGTTCCTCGAGTTTCCGGCTGGGTTGTGTCCCTTCCGGATAGGCCATGACAAAAGCATTCTCCGGCACGGTTTCAGTTATATCCTTCAAAACCAACGGGAACCCTTCCTGCGTTGTGGGTCCTGGCCACATCGAGAGCAGTACCGAATATGCAAGTCCCCGACCGACCATGGAACGGATCGTTTCTGTGTTAGACGAACGCCACCGAACATCAGGCTGAAATCCCATAGAACG
Source organism: Rhodococcus sp. IEGM 1379 (assembly GCF_030056815.1). GTDB lineage: Bacteria > Actinomycetota > Actinomycetes > Mycobacteriales > Mycobacteriaceae > Rhodococcus_F. The sequence continues at coordinate 18,409 of NZ_JASHKR010000038.1, read as the reverse complement.
AATCATCGACTCCACCAGCGTTCCCGACGGCTTGACGCTCGACAGTACAGCGGGAAGCCCGTCGAGATCCTCGAAGGAGACGCGTGCCTCGGCAGCCAGTGGATGATTGGCCGAGAGAAGCACTTTCGGTATCACGCGCACGATGAGCGAAGACGCAATATCGGCCTGCAGGTGTCCTTGGAGGATGAGGCAGGCATCAAGCTTGCCTTCCAGAAGTGATGCCTGTAGTTCCGTCGACGAGCCTTCCGTCACCGTGACAGTTACGCGGGGGTGTTCCTGAGCGAAATGCTCGATCACGGCCGGCATGATCCGCGGCGAGTAGGCGCCGTAACAGCCCATTCGCAGGCTGCCGGTCAGTTCGCCCTGTAGTTCTCCGACTACCCCGGCCAACTCGTCCGTATCTGCCAGGATTCGCCGCGCCCGCGCTGCGACGGCCACGCCCGCGGCAGTGAGTACAGACCCCTTCGACTTTCTCCGAATTGCCAGTGGCGCACCGAGTTCGGACTCCAGTTGCGTCAAAGAGAGGGAGACTGCTGTCTGTGAAACGAACAACTCGTCACCTGCAGCGGCCAACGATCCTGCGTCAGCAACCGCGACCAGATACCGGAGTTGACGCAGCGTTATTTGATTCACAAGTTTTCCTTTGGTTCATGCACTGTTATAAGTGTTTTACAAAGGATATGGCATGGAGCACAGTAATGCGGTGCACGCCGACTCTCGGCGAAGACACTGATTTCGAAGGATGTACGGGCATGAACCATAACCACCGCGGACCACATGTCGTCGCCCTCGGTACTGCCGGCGGACCCCGCTGGTGGACCGGTCAAGGCGCTGGTGAGCGGCAAGGCATAGCCACCGCCGTCGTCGTCAACGGATCGACATACCTCGTCGACTGCGGACATGGTGTCGGTCGCCAACTGATGCTTGCCGGATTGCCATTAGGCAGTCTCGCCGGAATTTTCATCACGCATCTGCACTCGGACCACACGGTGGACTTGGCCTCACTGACAGTATTCGGCACGCTCGCCCTGGGATCGCAAGGCGCTGGGCCTGTCCGCATCATCGGCCCCGGCGACCGCGGCATGCTGCCGCCCGTTTCCGCGCATGCCTCCGGGAGCGTTCCGAAAGCAGTGGGAGGGGTGGACACGACTCCTGGTGTCGAAAGCATGTTCCGACACCTGGTCAATGCCTACGCCACCGACCTCAACGATCGGATCTTCGACACGCTCCGTCCGTCACCGTACGACATGTTCAACGTCGCCGACATCGAGATTCCGACCGTGACCGGCTATCACCCGAATGCGAATCCGTCGCCCGACATGGAGCCCTTCGAGGTCTACCGGGATGACAACGTCACTGTGACCGCGGTGCTGGTCGAACATCCTCCGATCGCACCGGCTTTCGCGTATCGCTTCGATACGGCGGAGGGGTCGGTGACCATCTCGGGCGACACTGCACCCTGCGACAATCTCGTCCGTCTGGCATCACACACCGACCTGCTGATGCACGAGGCGATCGACTTCGACTCGATTCGCCGCGGATATCAACACGAAAGTCCGGCAGCGGCCGACGCCGGCATGGAACATCACCGCAAATCTCATACCTCGGCACGACAAGCAGGAGAAATCGCCACCCGTTCCCATGCTTCGCGCCTTGCGCTACATCACCTGGTCCCGGGCACTGCCGACCCCACCGAGTGGTGGAAGGCGTCCGAAACATTCGACGGCGAACTTTTCGTTCCCGCCGACCTCGACATCATCCCGTTCCATCGGATCCCCACACCGCCCGCGGACGTTTGCTTCGATTCCGCCGGCACACCAGAATCACTTGCCGCAGGTCTGTGACACCCGACATCACCTTTAGAAAAGGCATCATCATGACTGCGAACTCAACTGCCGCGCCCCCCGACCGCGATCCGACCCAGATACGCCGTGTCCTGTTCTCCAGTTATCTGGGCAGCGTCGTCGAATTCTACGATTTCCTGCTCTACGGAATCGCCGCATCCCTGGTCTTCGGCCAGGTCTTCTTCGCCAATCTCGACCCAGTCTTGGGCACGATCGCCTCATTCGGAACGTTGGCAACCGGCTATATCGCCCGTCCGCTCGGCGGCATCATCTTCGGACACTTCGGCGACCGAGTAGGCCGCAAATCGATGTTGGTGATCACCATGAGCATCATGGGCTTCGCCTCCACTCTGATCGGCCTGTTGCCGACCTACGGCCAGATCGGCGTTGCTGCTCCGATCCTGCTCGTGTGTCTCCGGATAGTGCAGGGCATCGCTGTCGGTGGCGAATGGGGCGGCGCGGCACTCATGAGCCTGGAACACTCCACCAAGAACCGAAGAGGATTTTCGGCCAGTGTCACCAATATGGGCGGACCTTCGGGCGCACTGCTGGCGACTTTGGTGATGACCGCGTGCTCCACCATGCCTGAGGCCAGTTTCATGTCCTGGGGATGGCGCATCCCATTTCTGCTCAGCGCCGGGCTGGTGGGACTGGGCCTGATGATTCGATTGCGGGTGCACGAGTCGCCGGTCTTCGCCGCCGCACGAGCGGCCGAGGCCGAGCGGGTTGCGAATGGCATCACGATCGAGAAGCCCTCCGCGCCGCTGGTCGAGGTCCTGCGCCGGTACCCCAAGAACGTTCTCCTCGCAGCCTTCGGCGGCGCGGGTGCATTTGTCATCCAAGGTCTCCTGGCCACCTTCGCGATCACCCTTGCGGTCGGCGGCGGGGCAGACCGCACCGTGGTGCTGCTAGTTCACGGGTTGGGCTCTTTCTTGCACATATTCACGATCCCACTATTCGCCGCATTGTCGGATCGAGTCGGCCGCCGGCCGGTCATGATCAGCGGGGCGCTGGGCGCAGCAGTCCTTGCGTATCCGATCTTTCAGATGCTCGCGTCCGGAAACGAGAAGTTGGTGCTCGCGGCATTCCTGCTCGGAAACCCGTTGGTTCAAGCTGCGATGTACGGCCCTCTGGCCGCGTTTATCTCGGAGATGTTCGGTACCAACTCGCGGTATACCGGCGCGTCATTGGGTTACCAGCTAGGGACAACACTGGGCGCTGGGTTGGCGCCGCTGAGTGCGGCGACCCTTCTCGCTTTCGGGGGCGGCGATCCTGTCTGGGTTTCTGCGATGGTGGCCACGATCTGCCTGATTAGTGCACTGGCCATCTACTTCACCCGCGAGTCGTATCGTGACGACATCGACCTCAATGAGGGTGGCAGCCTCGATGGAGCTGATTCTGACAGCAAAACTTGCCAGTCACAGGCAGGAGCGTACGAGGCTGGCGTTGGTTTTAGAGGTGCAGGTTCTTAACCTCGGTACGGATGTGGGGGAGTTGACCGAACATTCATCCTCCATCGCCCGGATATTGTGCGCATCGACCCAGGCCTCATGATTGGCGAATGCCGCGATTGGGCAGCGGCTGGTGCAGGTGCGACTGTTCTGCGACCACGTTGCGGAAGAACCGACTGCACGGATCCGATCTCGTTGTCCAGGAACGATATACGCCCTGCGAACCCTGAAGAGGTGAACTGCGGTTTCGCTGTGGCCCTAGCTCTGCCCGATGAAATCGGTATCTCGGTTTCTCCGGAGTTCATCCACCGATTGACCACAGATCGGAGATGGTGGACATCCTCATCGGTCGCGAAGGTCGAATGTGAGGTGATCGGGGCCGGCATGGGAGTCGGTGGCGTCGAGTGTCGCTGGTGGGGAGTCGGTAGATAGCACGGCCGTACGGGTACACGACGGTAAATCGGCTTGCCGCCCATCCGAGGCGGTTAGAGCCGGGCGGATTTTATCGGTTGAGGTGGTCGGCGAGTCGATTGATCGGGCGGGTGTCGAGAGTCAGATTCGTCGGCGGGTGCTCTCCGGTGATGTGTACGCCGGCGCTGGCGCGGACATGGGCGTCGCCGCCAATGGCGACGGTGGTGGTGTCGGTGGCCGCGATGCGGGTGTGTCCGTCGGCGTGGACGTGGCATTGGCAGTGTGCGAAGACGATGGCGTGCTCGTCGGCGCGGATGTCGGCATTATCGGTTCCGGCGATCTGACTTGAGTCGTGTGCGTCGATGGTGGTGGTGGTGTCGAAGGCTTCGACGTGCGCGAAGTCGTAGGCGATTACGTGGGCGTGGTGGGTGGCTTGGAGGAAGCATCGGCCGGCGGCGGTGATGGATCCGCCGGTGACGGCGGCGCAGGTTTGTCCGGTGATGGTGATGTCGACGTTGTCGGGGATGTGTCCGAGGTCGAGCCATTGGTCGGGGCCGGAGTCGATGATCAGTGTGGTGGCGCCGGCATCGAGGTGACGGGTGAATTCGCTGTAGCTGTGGACGGTTAACGCGGGGCCGGGGTGTGGGGAATGGCGGCGGGTGCGCCGGCGCGAGGGGTTGTCGATGGGTGCGTTCATGAATCGATATTGCCTGTGTTCGAGGAAGGGCACTGTCACGTTGTTGAAGTCGGCGAACTGGGAGAGTCGGTGGGGTGAGCACCGCAGTGCCGTCATGCAAGGGCCACCGCTACCCGGTCGAAATAATCAACCACTGTGTGTGGTTGTACTTTCGGTTCTCGCTCAGCTTCCGCGGCGTCGAGGAACTCATGCTCGAACGCGGTGTCGCGGTCAGCTACGAGACGATCCGGCGGTGGTGCACCAAGTTCGGGCAGGCCTACGCCAACCAGCTGCGCCGCCGACGCCCACAACCCGGTGACAAGTGGCATCTCGACGAGGTGTTCATCCGGATCGACGGCACCCAGCACTACTTGTGGCATGCGGTCGACCAGCACGGCACAGTGCTTGACGTCCTGGTCCGCCCGCCGAAACGGTAACGCCGCCAAGCGATTCTTCCGCCGGCTACTCAAGGGCTTGCACTATGTGCCGCGGGTGATCGTCACCGATAAGCTCGCCAGTTACCAGGTGCTGCGCCGCGAGATGCTGGCCTCGGTCGAGCATCGCCGGTCGAAGTATTTGAACAACGGGGCTGACCGCGCCCGAGGGGCGCACCGAGATGGCCGACCGATTCGCGGTCTGGCGGGAAGTCACCGCGAGCGGTGTTGCCTCCTGAAACATTGACAACCCCAACGGGATTACATCGCCGCATACTCCAAAAGAACGGCACCGCTGATTCTTTCAATTAACGTGACAGTGCCGTCCAGAGTTCGGACGTGGCGGTCATTCGAAAGACAGCGCCACTTTTCCGATCGCCGAACGTTCTTTCAGCGTCGTCAGCGCATCGACTGCGCGAGCCAAGGGATAGAGAGTCGGTTCAGGCACCTGCAATACCCCCGACTCGAGTAACGGGTAGAGCGCATTCCATTGACGCGCAAGATACCCTGGATCCGTCTTCAAATACCCACCCCAACCTGCACCCATCACCGAGATATTCTTCAACAGAAGCCGATTGACCTTGACTGTGGGTATCTCACCGCCCGCGAAACCCAACACGATCAGGCGCCCATTCGGCGCGAGACTCCGCAAGCTGTCCGTGAATCGGTCACCACCGACGGGGTCGAGAATGACGTCGACCCCGCGACCCTTCGTGATCTGCTGCACTCGTTCCTTCCACCCGTCGGTCAGCACAACGTGCGTTGCTCCTGACTCGGTCGCAATCTCCGCTTTCTCCGGAGCACTCACCACCGCAATGGTTTCGAGACCCAGCGCGGTAGCGACGTGCAGCGCTGCAATACCTAACCCACCCGCAGCACCGTGAACCAACACTGTCTCGCCGACTCGATACCGCGCTCGCTCGTCGAGAGCAAAATGCGCGGTCAGGTAGTTCACGAGGAATCCGGAACCGGCTGCGAGAGAGACGGAATCAGGGAGGGAGAAGACCGACGACGCATCCGCGACCACGGTTCGCTGCCAGGATCCTCCTTCGGTGGTCAAAACAGCAACTCGCTTGCCGGGGGATAGACCGGATCCTGCTGGCGCACTCCGAACTATTCCAGCGCCCTCCAACCCCAGAACGCAAGGTAAAACACGCGCCATCTGATGACTGCCAGTGGTCTGAAGTAGGTCAGGAAAGCACACTCCGGCAGCATGCAGGTCGATCACAACCCCCGTCGAGTCAACCGGTTCGGCCACCTCCACCAGTCGTAAACCTTCCGGTCCGGTCAGTTCTTCTAATTGGACTGCTCTCATATGTGCTCCTCAAACTGGCCCTGGCGAAATCGTTGACTGGAGTTCCCGCCGGATCCCGTCGCGGATGGGGTGGAGGGAAGCGAACGAATGGGGTCAAACGGCACATTGCGGTGGACGTCAACGGGCAGCCGCTCACGGTAGTGGCGACCGCCGCCTCGATCCAGGATCGCGACGCCGCGCACCGGATACTGCCCGAACTGCGGGGCAGCTCCCTCCACTATCCAGCTCATTTGGGGCGACGACGGCTACCCGGGCGGCTGCTCGGCTGGGCGAAAAGCGTACTAGCCCTGCAGGTTGAGATCATCAGACGGATCCCCGGCGCGAGTGGATCTCACGTTCGGCCCCGGGTTTGGGTAGTCGAGCGCACGTTTGCTTGGATCAACAAGTATCGCCGTTGCGTCCGCGCTTACGAGAGCCGACCTGAGCACCATGAGGCCGTCATTCACATCTCCATGATCGGCCTCATGACCCGGCGCCTTGTACGGACATGACCCAGTTTCCGAATGTTCTCTTACATCGCAGCATGCTCCAAGCCAATTGCGCCGCTAGGTCTTTCAATCAACGTGACAGTGCCATGAATGGTGTGTGCATCAGATTCGGGATGATTCACCTCGGGTCATCCCGGATTCTTTGCGGACATGATCGTTTCACGGTCGTAGTACTCCAGCCATTCGGTGATCAGGCCGTGCTCGATGCTGAACACTCCGACAACGGGAATCGTGATCCGGTTTCCCTGGAAAATGAAATTGTCGACGCGTTGTACGAACACCCGGCCGTCGATGACTCCTATGGTCCGGTCGCAGAACTTCATCTCGGTGATGTTGATGGTGTGCGTATCCATTCGCTTGGCGATGGCGGATCGCCCTACATGCGGATCTTGCATCACACTGTGGAGCACGCCGTCCTCGGCGAAAAGAGCCGTGGCCTTGTCAAATTCGAGATTCTCCCAGATCTGGAGCATTTCCTCGACGAGCTGCACCTTCTGGCTGTCAATCGTATTGCTCATGGCTTCTCTCGGATTCCTGTGTCTGTCAACGTCAACGGTGTGCCGAGCATGAGCTGAGCAGGTCGGGTTGCTTCTACCGTTGGTAGGAGCAACCCGACCTGTCGATCAGTGCGTCAGTTATTTGGTCATCGAAACGCCGCCGAACTCGACTTTGCCTGTTTTCCAGATCTCCAGTCCGACAACCTTCTTATTCGAAGCGATAGCGCTCAGTGATTCGAACAGCACAATCTGGCTGGCCGCCGGGTGCTCGACGAATTCGCTCATCAGTTCCTGGAGGATCAGGGCGCGTTTAGCCGGATCTGTTTCGGCGCGCTGCTGGTTGTTGAGTTCGATTGCTCGCACGGAGGTGAGATTGGCAGGGTTCTGCGAACCACCGGGCATGTACAGCAGATCGATCGTGGAGGTGGGATCGGGACGTCCGGTCCAGCGAAGGGTCGCTGCCGCAATTGTTTGATCGATGGAGATCTGCTGGCTCAGTGCGGCTGCTTCGACGCTGGTGACCTTGGTGCGAATGCCGATCTTGGACAGTTGGTCGGCAATGGCCTCGTTGATGCGCTGTGTAGGACCGGACACTACCGTCAGTGTCAGGTCGAATCCGTTGGCGTAACCGGCTTCGGCGAGAAGCGATTTGGCCTTGTTCGGATCGAATGGGTAGTTCTCCACCGCGTCGTTGTGTGCGAAGTAGCCCTTGGGAAACGGCTGATTGGTGACGCGACCGTAACCGAACAATATGCCGTCGACAAGTTCTTGGCGGTTGATGGCCAGATTGATGGCCATGCGGACCTTTTCGTCCTTGAGAGCCGGCTGCAGGTTCGGGTTGAGGCCGATGTTGCCGAAGCCGAGATCGAATCCCTCAATGACGTTGAGTCCTGCGTTCTTGGCCGGATCGAGTTCGGCTTCGCGAACCTGACCGGCGTCGGCGCTGCCACTCTTGATTGCGTTGAGGGCGGCCGTGGAGTCTGACATGTAGATCATTTCGACGCCGCCGAGGGTTTGAGCTGCGGGGTTCCAGTAGCCGTCGAACTTTTTGACCTTCATCTTGACGGCACTGTCACATTAATCGATTCGGCGCCTTCCTGAAATCTCACCAGCCTCATGAGTCACACACGAGCAGGAGGTTTCCGAACACGGATCGACCACAATCAGCGCTTGATTGCTTAACGTGACAGTGCCCTCCGGACTGCTTCACGCGTCGATTTGCCTGCTCTCGTGCCCACGCCCCACCTCCCCGTCACTATGTGCGCTATTGATCGCGATCTTGCGGGGTTTGGCCTGCTCCGCGAGCAGGATCGTCAACTTCAGGACCCCGGCGTCGTAGCGGGCCTTGATGTGATCGGTATCGAGGTTCTCGCCCAAGAACAGCTGACGGCTGAACACCCCTCGCGGGTGCTCGGCTGCGATCATCTCCTCGTCCATCTCCTTGTCACCTTCGCGGACCGGCCGCTCGGCATGCACCGTCAGCACGTTGCGGTCGAGGCCAAGATCGAGGGAATCGGGATTCATCCCGGGCAGGTCGAACTCGACGACGAACCGTTCTTCTTCCCGCCAGGCGTCCATCGGCATTACCGCCGGTTGCGACGTCGTACCCAACAATTGGCGGGTCAGGCGGTCGAGATCACGGAAAGGATCGGTGCGCATCAACATTTTCTGTCACCTCCAGGAACTGTCACTGGAACCAACACCACATCTACCCGATTTCTACGGTAGGTGCTGTAGATTTTTTATTTCACCGACTCTAGATCGGATCAAGAGCATTTTTGCGACAAATCTGACGGGACGACCAGTCATGACGTGCACCCCGATCATTGTCGAACTACCTGGCCTGTAAGCGATTTCGGTGACATCGGAACTGTCCGGATTCACCGCCGGCGCGCTGCGTCTCTACGAGCAGTACGGGCTGATCACCCCCACACGCACCCGCGGCGGCACACGCCGCTACAGCGATCCCGACCTCACCCGCCTCGGCCGGATCGCGGACCTCATCGCCGACGGCATCAACCTCGTCGGCCTCCGCCGTGTCCTCGAACTCGAAGAAAGCGCCGCCGTACTACGACGCGACAACAGGTGCCTGAGTGAGGACAACAGCCGTCTACGCGCAGAAAGGATTAGTGGTCCCAACGGCAATGCTCTTGCGTCGGAATCTGTTCAAATGTCGAGAAATGAGTAATGTCGAGAAATGAGTAAACCACCTCATGGCGTTGCTCATGGACACACCTGTCGTTGCCTCCGGATCCTGGATGATGTTGCACTGCAAGCGAATGACCGCGAGACCCAATGACCCGGAAAACGTGCACTTCACGATCCATCGCGTCGCACTTGGGAGGGTGACATGATCGGCTATCGATCTCGAACGTCCGAGGAACACGCCGCCACGGTGTACCTGGTAGTGCACCTCTGCGGCGCGATGCTGGGTCTGCAACTCGCCCGATCTCTCGCAGATTCCAACGGATCGTGGGCCGAGGGCCGCCTGGACTCCCTGCCGAGTGAGTTGGAATACGAAATCGGGGAGTTGCTGCACTTGATCGAAGACACCCAGGAGATTTCACTACCGCGCTACCCGCAGTTCGACGCGGGACTGAATCGACTGAGAAAACTCGTCCACATCGAGGCGTTGTGGCAACGCCGTCTCGTGCGACTGGCCGCTCTCGAAGTCATGCGAACCGCGCTGTGCGGCAAGAGCGCAATGTGGGAAGTGCTTCGCGACATACCGGCTGGCGAGACCGCAGAACAGCATCGCGAACTCAATGCTCTCGTTTCGAAGCAGATCGAGACAGTGACGGTTCTGCACCACCGCGCCGCGGCAGAAGCTTTCAACCCGACTGAAGGGAGGACGCAACACTGACATTGCCGGCACTGAACGAGTTGAGATCACAAGGTGGAGGACGAAGATGCCCGACCAATACGCCATGCAGGATCCCACCACGCGGTATCCCGCGCCCTCGCGGGACCAACAGTCGGAGATCCCACACCCTGGCCTGACGAACGAAATGACCTCCATCCCAGACCACGGGGAACATACCTATCGGGGTAGCGGACGACTCCAAGGAAGGCGTGCGATCATCACTGGCGCGGATTCGGGCATCGGACGCGCAGTAGCGATCGCCTTCGCTCGCGAAGGCGCCGACGTGGTTTTGAGCTACCTCGACGCGGAAGAATCCGACGCACGTGAAACGGTCTGCTGGATCGAGGAGGCCGGCCGTAAGGCGATCACAATGCCAGGTGATATACGTTCCGAGGAACATTGTTCGGCTCTGATACAGGCAGCGGTGCAAGAACTCGGCGGTCTGGACATTCTCGTGAACAATGCAGCGTTTCAGATGGTGCAGATGGGCGGTATCGCCGATATCACCACCGAGCAGTTCGATCGTGTGATGAAGACGAATCTCTACGCGCTTTTCTGGCTCTGCAAGAGTGCCGTGGCAGTGATGGAGCCCGGATCGACGATCGTGAACACGTCATCTATTCAGGGCGCCGACCCGTCTCCTGAATTGCTCGACTACGCAACCACCAAAGCCGGCATCATCGACTTCACGAAAGGGCTGGCTTCGGAAGTGGCGAAGAAGGGAATCAGAGTGAATTCCGTTGCCCCCGGTCCGATCTGGACCCCCTTGATTCCGGCAACGATGCCGAAGGAGAAATTCGCGACCTTCGGAGAGAATGTGCCGCTCGGCAGAGCCGGGCAGCCGGCTGAACTCGCGCCCGCGTACGTGTTCCTCGCGTCGGGCGAATCAAGCTACACCACGGGAGAAATAGTGGGCGTGACCGGCGGCAGGCCAATCACTTAAAGCGTTCATTTCTCTTTGGGTCGTCGAGCTTTCCGCTTCTTGTGGGTACCGTCGCAGGAGGGCGGAATTCCCGTGCCACCGCATCGGCACAGCCGTACCGTTGCGCGTTGATGGCGGATCGGATGTCCGTCAGCGTCGAGCAGAGCTGCCGGACCGCGAACGAGAAGCGGTCCGTGGGGGCATACCGTACTCGTGACAGCGCGGTCGTCACCCTCACCATTGGAATCGGAGTTTACATGTCCTCCATACAGATTGATCGATTGCCGACAAAGGCAACTGCAACGGGCACCCGCATGCCGATTCCGGCGCCGCGCGGACCAGTCAGCGCGCTGTTGATATCGGTCTTGTCCGGCTCTGACGGTAACCCGACGGCCTTCACCACTGCAGCCCGGGGTTTAGCAAGCGAACGCGATGACAGGTCGATTGTGTTCGACGACGACGCCCAACTGTCGCTGACGATGCTGTACGAACTGCATCTACAGGGACTCGACAGAGTATCGGACGCCTGGGAATGGAATGTTGATCTGCTCGCCGGACGCGCTGCGTTGGAGGCCCCCTTCGAGGCAGCGGTTCGCGAGATAGCCGCTGCCCACCACCAAGGGTCCGACGACGTCGTTTCGAAATTGTGGGCAATGACCGCCCCGTCAACTGGACCGAGCATGTCGAAATTCATGGCGACGGACGCCACTGCCGAGCAGTTCAGCGAAGTACTCATCCACCGTTCCCTCAACCAGCTGCGGGAATCCGACGTGCACACGTTCGGAATCCCCCGTTTGGCCGGAGCGCCGAAAGCTGCGCTCGTAGAAGTCCAATCCGACGAGTACGGCGGAGGACGACTCGAACGTATGCACTCCACCCTCTTCGCCCACACCATGCGCGAACTCGGACTGTCCGACCGGTACGCGCATTACCTCGATGTCGTTCCTGCAGTTACCCTCGCGAGCCTCAATGTGCTTTCGTTTTTCGGGCTTCATCGCCGTCTTCTCGGTGCCCTGGTCGGCCATTTGTGCGCCGTGGAGACCACATCGTCACTGCCTAGCAAGAACTACAGTGCCGGGTTGCGTCGCCTCGGTTTCGGCTCGCGAGCAACACTGTTCTACGACGAGCACGTCGAAGCTGACTCCGTCCACGAGCAGATCGCAGTCCGCGATCTCGCCGGCACGTTAGCGGAGCAAGACCCCGCAATGGGCGCCGACATTTTGTTCGGCGCCGCCGCCTGTCTCTCGTTCGACGATCTGTTGGCAGAGCACATCACCGGAAGTTGGGATCGAAGCGAGACGTCACTACGCAGTTCGCCCACACGAGAATAACTCCAGAGAGAAAGTCATCTGACCGCGCGGATCACCACGATCTCTTCGGTGCGTTGCCCGGTGTCGATCAGCCCACGTGTCTCGAAAAGTGTTGCGCGCGAAGAAAGCACACGCCCGAATGGTATTTCGGCCCGGTCAGCGATCTCGACGGACAATCCCTGTTCTTCCAGTATCGTCTGGGTCTTCTCGACTCCGCTGAGCGCAGATTGCGCGATCAACAGAACTCCCGACTGCATGAGCATTGCAGGCGCCTGCACACAGATTCGATCCAAGAGCATTCGACCATCCACACCCGCATCCCATGCCCGTTCCACTCCGCGAGTAGGCAGGACGTCATCGAGCGTGGGTACGTACGGTGGGTTCGACACGATCACGTCGAAAAGCTGCCCTCGCACGGGTTCGGTCAGATTCCCGCGCATCACGCGAACAGGATGGCGCCGCAGGCGTGCGTTGATCCAGGTGGTGGCCAACGCTCGACGAGAGATGTCCACCGCAGTGACATGGCCGGCGCCCGCAGCGGCGGCACGTAGGCTCAATGCGCCCGTCCCGGTGCAGATGTCGAGCACGTGCGAGTGAGGTCCTAGGGTCTCGCGCGCCAATGCGCCGGCCAGCAGCCAGGTATCTTCCTGCGGTGGGTAAACGCCTGGCAGTCGCACTAACATCGGTGTCTCCTCAAAAGTTGAGCGTTCTGCGGTCAATGGCTGTTCGAGCAGTGATGGGGTATCCGCTCCGCCTTTTCGCACGTGCGGTGCATATGAGACGAAGGATGCTACGCGCCCGCGAGATCAAGGAGCTACAGCAAGCTTTGCATCCACGCGTGATATTATCTGTTTCCACGGATGCAGATTAGCCTTTCGGTGCGGCCCAAAAGTCACCCTCTCGACAAACCTGTCGAGAGGACCGACCCCAGGAGGCACGATGATCGACAAGCAAGCAGTTCTGCGAGACGACACACCCGATGACGCCGAGATCGTGACACCCGAGTCAGGGGCCGTCTACGCGGGCAGAGACGTGCAGTCCGACCCATCTGGCGACCAAACCTGGTCCGACGAGGGTGGCGCCACCAAACAAGGCCCGCCGACCGATCCGCACGACGGATAGAGTTCGGCACACTCCACCTTGCGCCGGATTGTGATGCAAAACCGTCAAGGAGTGATTCGTTATGCCACAGAAGAGTCCACAGCCCCAACTCCAGGACCCAAACCTGTACGAGAAGTTACGAGAGCAGGGCGACTCCAAAGAGAAAGCTGCTCGTATATCGAATGCTGCCGCGAATCGCGGACGTTCTAGCTTAGGAAAGTCGGGTGGACAGTCGCCACCGTATGAGGACTGGATTGTGAAGGATTTAATGAATCGCGCGAAAGAACTCGGCCTACATAACTATTTAAATCTGCACAAGGAAGAGTTGATCGATCTAGTACGGCATCATTGATGCTTCGGGGTGATATTCGGGACCGCTCGACAACAGTTCTGAGAACGGAGAATACAGTGGCTGAGGCGAACGAAAGCTTGCCGATCGACAACGCACATACCAATCGATCCCATGTAGGCGAAGGGATCGCGGACGGACGCAATTATCCCGGTTACATACTCATCGGACTTGCGCTCGCCACACTCGCATTAGCTTTGGTGGCTTCCGGTTACGGATTCAAGGGTTGGGCACTGATCGCCGGGATCATCTGCGCCGTGTCGCTGGTATGCGGGGTATCTGCCGTGCTCCTCGAACGACGACGCGTCAAACGACTTGAAGGCTTGGATCTCACAAGCCAAGAGGGTCATTGACATTTCCGCTACCTCGCCAGCCCCTTCCCGAGACCCGAAGTGGTGAGATACGACTTCCCGGCGAACCCCAACGCCCCCTCGCGTCGTAGCTGGTTTTCGGATGATCTGTTCGGGTGTGTGTCGTTTACGTCCAGCCATGAGATGAAGCCTTTCCGGCCCTTGATCAGAGCAGAAGGATTCTATAACTTGCTAGTCACTTGATGGGGGTCATGGCACATCGAGGTCGCTGGCTCGGGTGTTAGAAATCGGGCATTGCAACGGTCAGTCGAGGAGCCCCTCGCACGTGGCTACTGATTCGGGTGTCGTACCGACGGGAACGAAGGTTTCCAGAAGCAGATCGAGGTCCTCGTATCGGGCTGTGCGTGTGAGGGCTTGCTGCTGGGAAAGGGTCTCGTGCACTTCGTCGCCTGTCATCGGGTAATCGGACACAGGATGCCGCCAGTGCGCCGCCACCAGCACGCCGTCCGTCGTGAGATGCGCTGTGGCTTCGTCCACGACACGCGGAAGCGCAGACGGGTCGAGGTAGTAGCACACTTCGCTGAGAACGATCAGGTCGAATGTGGTGTCCGGCCACGGATCACCGAGCGCCCAGTGAACGAAGGCCACGTCTGGGTGGGGAGTTCGCTCCATCCGTGACCGAGCTGACGCGAGAGCCGACTCGACGATGTCGGTGGCCAGTAGGCGGTCACATCGAGGCGCGAGCACGGTGGTACCGATTTCACAGGTGCTCCGCGACCGCGACTGGACTTTCCGGGGAGCCGTGCTCGAGACCGCGGAGATGATCACCGAAACCTCCGCGTGCTCGAGGCGTTCTCCGGTCGGACGTGGTCACCACGTTCCGTTCATCCCACGCGATCCGTGCCCCCGCATCGCTCATCCGTTCCACCAGGTCGACGTCTTCCGAGACGGCCAGCGGGCGGAATCCGCCGACCCGGTGGTAGAGGTCGGCCCGCATTCCCAGGTTGGCCCCGTGGATGTGGCCATGATTATTTTTCCCACGTCGGCGATACGCGTTGTCATATCGCCGACGGGTCCGTTCGGAATGTGTGGACCAGTCGACCCGGACCTTGCCCACGACCACATCGTGATGTGGCCAGTAGTCGAGTTGGTCGACGTACCACGACTCGGGAACTGTCGAGTCTGCGTCCGTAGTCGTAAACCAGACATCCTCGCGGCCGATGCTCCCGCTTGCGGTGAACCCTGCGGCTCTGGCGGCGCCTACGTTGCGGTACTCCACGACGAGTACGTCCGCGAAGTCTCCGACCGCATGTGCGGAACCATCCGAACACGAGTCGAGCACGACGATCGTCGTCACCGGAACCGGCACGGAGTCGGCGGCGCGCCGAATACTCCGTAGACAGGCCGGCAGCAGTTGCTGCTCGTTATGGGCGGGTATCACAGTGACGACAGCCCGCACAGTGTGGGGAGATTTCAACTGCATCGACGATTCTCCTTGTTCGATCTACAGGTCCGTCCTAGGCGGAACATATTTCGTCGTGCCGAGGAATCGACGGATCTACAGAGTCGATGGTGCAGCGGACTGCCGATTTCGGCTACGCCGGGGCGAGCCACCGAGTGAGCGGGCAGTTTTCAGTCGCGAGTGTCGACTTTCCACTGCCCGCTCTCTGAGAAATCCTCAGAGTCGACTCCAGACTCGATGCGACGCGAGCAGCGTGACTACCTGCTCGCGTACCGATGCGCTGTCTTCGCCGGTGACGATGCCGTCCGACGCAATGAGCTCAGCTGATTCGAGAAGGACTGTCCCGTCGTTCCATGCACCGATGACCTTGCCGTGGCGGAACATTTCCGCGAGAAGAATGTCCAGCCGCGGATCCGTCGGGGCTCCGGCGAGAAGAAGTGCATCGAACTCGATCGATCGGGCAGTGTCGAAGGTGCGCGAGACGGGAACAGTGACCGAGCCTGAGTTCACTGTGCCGCCGTGCGGGCCGAGCACCAGCGGCACCATTCCATCGGCGGCGAGAGCCGATACGACTGCTCTGACCCCGGCTAGGTCCGAGTTCTCATCGGCCACGATGCCGACCACCCTGCCGGCAACGGGCCATTCGGCGCCTACCTGAGACAGAGCCGGGCTTGGTGCCGGAGCGTCGTCGAAGGGGACGGACGGTTTCGGGGCCGGCAGGCCCAGACCGGCTGCGACAGTCGCGCACAGTTCGGAATTGATGTTGGCGATCACGAGGAGGGCGCGTTCTTTGATCGGTTGTTCGTAACACTTTCCCAGTTCGAAGGTGTACGCCTGCGCCACATGGGTTTTCTCGATATCACTGAGACTGCTGTAGAAGAGTCGCGCCTGTGAGAAATGGTCGTCGAAGGAGGCCGGAGCGACCCGGAGTTTCGTCGCGGCCTCCAGCGCTACCGGTACGTCGATGAATGCCCCGGACTCTGCCCCGGCCGCGAACGGGCAGCCTCCGTCCAACGAGTTCGGTTTGTACGGGGCGACACCGGAATGAACTGCGCTCTGGTGCATTCCGTCGCGGAACATGTCGTTGATCGGTGCATGTGGACGGTTGATCGGGAGCTGACCGAAGTTGGGGCCACCCAATCTACTGATCTGGGTGTCCAAGTAGGAAAAGAGTCGGGCCTGCAGTAGGGGATCGTCGGTGACATCGATACCAGGAACCAGATGGCCGGGGTGGAACGCGATCTGTTCGGTTTCGGCGAAGAAGTTGGTCGGGTTCGCATTGAGAGTCATCACCCCGATCGGCTGAACCGGGGCCAGTTCCTCGGGAACGAATTTGGTGGGATCGAGGAGGTCGATGCCCTCGAACATCTGCTCCGGAGTGTCGGGAAAGACTTGGATGCCGAGTTCCCACTCCGGGTAGGCGCCAGCTTCGATTGCGTCGGCTAGATCGCGGCGATGAAAATCGGGATCGAACCCGTTGATCAGCTGTGCTTCCTCCCAGACAACTGAGTGCACACCCAGTCGCGGCTTCCAGTGGAATTTCACCAGTGAGGTTTCACCGTCGTCGTTGAGCAGTCGGAAGGTGTGAACGCCGAATCCCTCCATCATCCGATATGACCGTGGAATGCCGCGATCGGACATATTCCAGAGAGTGTGCGCGGTCGCTTCAGTGTGTAAGGAGACGAAATCCCAGAACGTATCGTGTGCGCTCTGCGCTTGCGGAATCTCGCGGTCCGGATGCGGTTTCGCGGCATGAATGATGTCAGGGAATTTGATGCCGTCTTGGATGAAGAAGACCGGGATGTTGTTACCAACGAGGTCGAATGTTCCTTCGGCAGTGTAGAACTTGGTCGCGAACCCCCGAGTGTCTCGGACTGCATCCGCTGAGCCGCGTGAGCCAAGGACCGTGGAGAAGCGAACGAATACCGGAGTTTCCACGCCTCTACGGAGGAAGCCTGCCTTGGTGACCTTCTCAGCGGCACCGAACGCGCGAAACACTCCGTGCGCTCCGGCACCACGGGCGTGGACGACACGCTCGGGGATCCGTTCGTGATCGAAGTGGGTGATCTTTTCCCTCAAATGATGGTCCTGGAGCAGTGTCGGCCCACGTGGTCCGGCTTTGAGGGAGTGATCGGTGTCGCGGAGGCGGGCACCTTGCGCGGTGGTCAGATATTCACCTTGCTGTCCGCGTGCGGACTGAGGTCCGTCGACAACTGTGGCTGTTGCGGTGCGAAGCTGCGGGGAAGATTGATCGGCCTTCGGTGGCAGCGGGAGGCTGGGCTCGATAGGTTCTTCCAGCGGCGGTGTTGTGGGTCCAGGGGCGCCTGGGATCGGCGGATTCTTCTTTGCGGCCACTTTCTTGGACATGATGCCTACTCCATTTCGTGTCGGAACCTGCCAGAAATTTGTGCCCACGCCAGCGCTCATAATCCCGAGGTCTGGAAGATGTGTCCTTGACCGCGGTAGAGGACCAACACTTTGTTGCGATGGTCATGAAGAATTTGCGCCGACGCGGGACTGATCCGGTGGAGCGGGCATGGTCTGTTGCGACCGGCCCGCCCCACCGAATTATCTTCAACGAGGTGGATCAATACCAGACTTTGCGGCCACCCACTGCGCGGCCGGTAGTGCCGAGAAGCGTCAAGACTGCACCTACGACCACCAGAATGATTCCGATGGTCGTCAGAATGCTGATCGCGGTGAAGTAGCCGACCAACGCCAAAATGATACCCAGAACGATCACGGTGAACCCCTTTTCTCTCATGCGGTTTCCCGATGTACATACCGGTGACTACCGATACGAAATTTTCACGTCGCAGAACACGGTACGAGTGTGCGGCGCGGGCACCTGTCCCCGTAAGTCTCTTGACTGCGGGGACAGGTGGGTACTGCTGCTCGTTCTCGTCGCAGAACGCTACCTAGTTGGTGAACTTGTTCTTGATATCGCTCGCGGCGTCGGAGATATCGTCGCCGAC
>NZ_JASHKR010000037.1 GCF_030056815.1 Rhodococcus sp. IEGM 1379 | reverse complement strand
CGGGCACTTCTGTCACTACTGCCGGTGCCGCCACCGCGGATTCTTCGGTTACTACGCAGGATCGCGTCATCCCCCAGGCTACGGTGACCCGGTTGGCCGCGTACCTGCGGGTCCTCGGAGTGATGTCAGACCGCGGCACCTCCATCGTCTCCAGTGAAGAACTCGCGCAGGCCTCAGGCGTCGGATCAGCGAAGTTGCGCAAGGATCTGTCATTCCTCGGTCCTAACGGTGTTCGCGGAGTCGGATACGACGTCACCAAACTGCGCATCCGCATCGAGCGGGCTCTCGGGCTCGATCGCGGGCACAAAGTTGTCCTCGTGGGCGTCGGCAACCTCGGCAAAGCCCTGGTCGGATACGGCGGATTCAGTCGGCGCGGCTTCGAGATGGTCGGGTTGTTCGACAGTGACTCCGGCCGGGTCGGAACCCAGGTCGGGGAGCTGACAGTTCGCGATACCACCGAACTCGAATCCGCGTGCCGGGAACTGAAAGCCACCATCGGTGTCATCTCCACTCCCGACGAGGCCGCTCAGGACGTCTGTGATCAGTTCGTCCGGGCCGGCCTTCGGTGCATCATGAGCTTTTCGCCCATCGCCCTCGACGTACCGGACCACGTGGAACTTCGCCGCGTCGACCTGGCAGTCGAAATGCAGGTCCTATCATTCAACAGCGCACGCAATGCAGATCAGGCGTCCAACGGCCCCCGAGTACGCGTCGCACATGCGACATCCGCTTCGTCTATCCCATCCACAAGTTCACCCGCTCCGGTCGGGGCAGGTTCGACCAGAAACGGATCAGTGATCGCGCCGTGAGTGTTCTGCTTGTCGGGGTCTCGCATCAAACCGCACCCGTGCCGGTTCTCGAGCGAGTGGCTGTAACCGACACCGACCGTCCGAAGCTGATCGACAAGCTTCTGGCGTCGTCACACATAACCGAGGCGATGATCGTCTCCACCTGCAACAGGGTGGAGATCTACGCGGTGGTGGACGCGTTCCACGGTGCACTCACCGAAGTCGGCGAGATCCTCGCAGACCACTCGGGCATGGATCTCACGGCACTGCATGCACACGCCTACGTGCGCTACAGCGAAGCCGCCGTCGAACACCTCTTTGTCGTCGCCAGCGGACTCGACTCCATGGTGATCGGTGAACAGCAGATTCTCGGTCAGATCCGCACCGCCTACGCGTCTTCCGACGCACAGCACGCGGCCGGTCGGGTTGTTCACGAACTGGCGCAGCAGGCATTGCGCGTCGGTAAGCGTGTGCACTCCGAAACCGGAATCGACTCTGCCGGAGCATCAGTGGTGTCGGTAGCGCTCGACCGTGCTGCCGGAATCATCGGTGACGGCGGGCTGGCCGGACGAACGGCAGTGGTCGTCGGCGCCGGAGCGATGGGCGGGCTCTCCGTTGCGCACCTGACCCGGGCCGGTATCGACCGCATCATCGTCGTCAACCGCACCCGCGAGCGTGCCGAGCACCTTGCCGAGACCGCGCGATCCAACGGCGTCGTCGCAGAAGGTGTTGCCTTCGAGGAACTTTCGTCCGCAATGGCGCAGGCCGACGTTCTGGTGACCTGTACCGGGGCAGTCGGAGCCGTCGTCACTCTCGCCGACGCTCACCGGGCTCTTGCTCATCCGGGCCGCGACACCACCAAGCATCTTGTGATCTGCGACCTGGGCTTGCCCCGTGACATCGACCCGGCCGTCGCCGGTCTCCCCGGCGTCACTGTGCTCGATATGGAAGCGCTGCAACGTGACCCGGCCGCCGGTGCCGCAGCATCCGACGCCGAGGCCGCCCGCGCCATCGTTGCCGGCGAACTGGCCACCTACCTAGCCCTTCAGCGACTCGCGGAGGTCACCCCGACTGTCACTGCGCTGCGACAGCGCGCCGCCGACGTCGTCGAAGCCGAACTGATGCGACTCGACTCGCGTCTGCCCGGACTCGACGATCCGCAACGAGACGAGGTAGCACGCACCGTGCGCCGCGTCGTGGACAAACTGCTGCACGCGCCCACAGTGCGCGTCAAACAACTGGCGTCCGCGCCAGGCGGCGACTCGTATGCAGCAGCGCTCCGTGAGCTCTTCGAGCTCAGTCCCGGATCGCCGGCTGCAGTTGCCACGCCCACCGATCTGGTGGACGAACGCTTCGGAAAGGAACCGCAGGCATGAGCAGCGATATCTTGCGGATCGGTACTCGCGGAAGTCTTCTCGCCACTACCCAGGCCGGAACCGTGCGCGATGCACTGATTGCGGCCGGGCATCCGGCAGAGCTTGTCATCATCAAGACCAAGGGTGATCAGTCCACCGATCCGGTGCAGACCATCGGCGTCGGTGTCTTCACCGCCGAGCTCCGAGAAGCTTTGGCGGACAATCGCGTCGACGTTGCCGTGCATTCGTACAAGGATCTTCCGACCGCTCAGGATTCTCGCTTCGTGATCGCTGCGATCCCGGTTCGTGAAGATCCTCGTGACGCGCTGGTTGCCCGTGACGGACTGGTCCTCGGTGAACTGCCCGTCGGCTCCAAGGTCGGAACGTCTGCGCCGCGACGAGTTTCGCAGTTGCGCGCACTCGGCCTCGGACTCGACATCGTGCCGCTGCGCGGAAACCTGCAGCGCCGGTTGGGCAAGGTCGAATCCGGTGAACTCGACGCCGTAATTCTCGCGCGTGCCGGACTGTCCCGGATCGGTCTGCTCGATCTCATCACGGAGAACATCGAACCGGTTCAGATGCTGCCCGCGCCCGCGCAGGGTGCGCTGGCAGTCGAATGCCTCTCCGCCAATGAAGAATTGGTGGCGATACTCGCGCAGCTCGACGACGCGAGTACCCGGGCTGCGGTTACCGCCGAGCGGTCACTGCTCGCAGAACTCGAAGCGGGATGCACAGCGCCCGTCGGGGCAATCGCCGAAATCGTCGAATCGATTGACGAAGACGGCAACATTTTCGACGAGCTGTCGATCCGCGGCTGCGCAGCGGCACTCGACGGTTCGGACGTCATCCGTACCGGCGCCGTCGGTGCACCGGACAAGGCCGAGGAACTCGGCCGAGCGGTGGCGCGTGAGTTGCTCGAACTCGGCGCCCGAGAGCTGATGAACGTGACCACAGGCGAGGCCGCCGATGTTTGACACAACCAATTGCACTTGCACCAAGTTCCCATTTCGATACAGCGCACTGGAGAATCACCGATGACCCGAGTCCGAAAGAACACTCCCGGACGGATCCTGTTCGTGGGATCGGGACCGGGCGACCCCGCCCTGCTCACCGTTCGCGCCCGCGACGTCCTCACCGGCGCAGCTTTGGCGTTCACCGATCCTGATGTAGACAAGGGCGTTGTCGCTCTTGTGGGCATCGACATGGGTCGGGACGAAGAAACCGGTGAACTGATCGCCGACGTGCGCCCCGCTCTCGGGGAGCCGGCCGAGGTTGCCAAAACTCTTGTGCACGAAGCGAAGAACGGCCACGACGTGGTCCGTCTCGTTTCGGGTGATCCGCTCACTACGGATTCCGTGATCGCCGAGGTCACCGCCGTAGCCCGCACCCAGGTCCAGTTCGAGGTCCTGCCCGGACTTCCGTCCGGTTCGGCAGTGCCGAGCTACGCCGGTATGGCACTGGGTTCGGGTCACACCGAAGCTGACGTCCGCGGCGAGGTCGACTGGGCTGCCCTGGCCGCAGCACCGGGACCGTTGGTTCTGCACGCTACCTCCGGACACCTCGCCGAGACGGCAAGTGCTCTGGTGGAAAACGGCATGGCACCGCAGACGCCCGCCGCCATCACCGTGCGCGGCACCACGCGTCAGCAGCGCACCGTCGAAGCAACGTTGGCGACGCTCAACGAAGCCGGCTCCGAACTCGTCGGCTCGCTCATCGTCACCGTCGGCAAGGTAGTCAGCCAGCGCAACAAGATGTCCTGGTGGGAGTCGCGCGCACTGTACGGCTGGACCGTCCTCGTGCCGCGCACCAAGGATCAGGCCGGCGAAATGAGTGACCGTCTGGTCACCCACGGTGCCATCCCGATCGAGGTTCCGACCATCGCCGTCGAACCGCCGCGTAGCCCCGCTCAGATGGAGCGTTCAGTCAAGGGCCTCGTCGACGGTCGTTACCAGTGGGTCGTCTTCACTTCCACTAATGCTGTTCGCGCAGTGTGGGAGAAGTTCGAAGAATTCGGTCTCGATGCCCGCGCATTCTCGGGTGTGAAGATCGCCTGCATCGGTGAAGCCACCGCAGCCAAGGTTCGCTCGTTCGGCATCAACCCCGAGCTGGTACCCAAGGGTGATCAGTCCAGCGAAGGTCTGCTGGCCGAATTCGCGCCCTACGACGACGTTTTCGACCCGGTCAACCGAGTTCTGTTGCCCCGTGCCGACATCGCAACCGAAACCCTCGCCGAAGGTCTGCGTGAACGCGGTTGGGAAATCGACGACGTCACCGCTTACCGCACCGTGCGCGCTGCACCGCCGGCCGCCGAGACCCGCGAGATGATCAAGACCGGCGGATTCGACGCCGTCTGCTTCACCTCGTCCTCGACGGTTCGTAACCTCGTCGGCATCGCCGGCAAGCCGCACGCTCGCACCCTGGTTGCGTGCATCGGCCCGAAGACTGCGGAAACCGCTATCGAGTTCGGTCTGCGCGTCGACGTGCAACCCGAAACCTCGCAGGTCGGCCCGTTGGTCGAGGCACTCGCGGAACATGCTGCTCGCCTTCGTGCCGAGGGCGCTTTGCCTCCTCCGCGCAAGAAGTCACGTAGGCGCTAACACGCTTGTGCGCCTTTATCGACCGCCGACCGTCGATAAAGGCGCACAAGCCAAGGTCCGACGAAGGAGATCCCGTCTCGTGTTTCCCACCCATCGTCCTCGCCGACTCCGGCGCACTCCGGCGCTTCGGCGACTGGTCGCGGAGACCACGCTCGAGCCCCGGCATCTCGTGTTGCCGATGTTCGTCGCGGACGGGATCAGCGCCCCTTATGAGATCAGTTCCATGCCAGGCGTTTATCAGCACACGCTGGATTCGTTGCGCGTCGCCGCGACCGAGGCCGTTGCGGCCGGTGTCGGCGGATTGATGCTCTTCGGTGTTCCCAAGGCCGAGGACAAAGACCCTCAGGGGTCGGGAGCGTCTGACCCCGACGGCATTCTCAACGTTGGATTGCGTGCTCTCGCAGACGAACTCGGCGATTCGACGGTCATTATGGCCGATACGTGTCTCGACGAGTTCACCGATCACGGTCACTGCGGAGTTCTGGCGCCCAGCGGTGCCGTCGACAATGATGCGACTCTGATTCGGTACATCGAAATGGCTCTCGCGCAAGCAGATTCAGGCGCTCACCTCCTCGGTCCGAGTGGAATGATGGACGGCCAGGTGGCAGCCATCCGCGGGGCGCTCGATGCCTCCGGCTACACCGAGGTCGGACAGTTGGCCTACGCGGCGAAGTACGCGTCGGCGTTCTACGGACCTTTCCGTGAAGCTGTCGGATCCTCGTTGGAAGGTGACCGTCGTACGTACCAGCAGGACGCGGCCAACCGTCGTGAGTCGATGCGCGAAGTCGATCTCGACATCGCCGAAGGCGCTGACATGGTGATGGTGAAGCCGGCCATGTCCTACCTCGACATCCTGCGTGAGACCGCCGACCGCTCGCCGGTTCCGGTGGCTGCGTACCAGATCTCAGGTGAGTACTCGATGATCACGGCGGCAGCGCAGAACGGCTGGATCGACCGGGATGCGGCCATTCTAGAATCGTTGACCAGTATCCGGCGGGCCGGAGCAGATGTTGTGCTTACCTATTGGGCTGCCGAAGTTGCCGGCTGGTTGTGAAGTGACGCGAGCATTGGTGAGTATGGGTGCTTCGACGGATACGCTGTCTTCATGACCGAGCAGTGGCCGCCTCCTCGCCAGGAACCCCCGTACGACAACGAGCAGTACCAAAACCAGCAGTACCAAAACCAGTTCCACCCACTCGGCCCGATGCCGACCAATCCGTCGCCGCATTCGTCGGGAAACAAGGCCGAACCGCCGACCGACGTGGTGACGGCGATTCAGTTGTGGTGGGCGGTGACTGTGCTGGGTGTGGTGCAGGGCGGCGCGATGATCGCGATGATGCTCGGTCAGAAGTCCACGTTTGTCGACGAGATGCTCCGAAACCCCGCTGCAGTTGACGCAGGCCTCACACGCGGCGACATCGAGAACGTCTTCCCGATGGCGGTTGTCATGGCAGCAGTCATGATCCTGATATTCACAGCCTTGTTCCTGCTGGTCGTGCGATTCATGAGTCGTGGCAAGAACTGGGCGCGCATGCTGTTGACGTTCGGCGGAGTCTTCATGGTCGTCTCCGCAGTTCCGGTGATTCTGGGTCTCGGCGTCGGCGGCGGTACGACGCTCTTGCTCGGTGGCGCACAGATCCTGCAAGCAGTTGCCGCGGTTTTTGCGATTGTGATGATGCACCGCAAGGACTCGAATCCGTATTTTCTCAGATTTCCCCCGCAAGCGCGGTGAACACGGTGGCGGATAGCACAGGCGTGGCGCTGTGAGATCATCGAGCAAAGTCCGGCCGCCGACCACGGTCGACGCGGCCTTCTGGTTGTGGATCGCGAGTGCATTCCTGCTGATCCTGTTCGGCTTGATCAATATGTCGAGTGCCTCGTACTCACTGCGAGAACAGTTCTCCGGTCAGGGCATTTCTCCCGGCAATATCGATACCTACGTCACTTTTGTGCGCGTATTCGGTGTGGTGTTGCTGCTCAGCGGACTGATTGTCGGCGGTCTGGCCACTCCGACGCGGATGGGCCGGAGTCTGTGTCGACGAATTCTTGTCATCTATTCGGGTGTGTTCTCGGTACTGCAGATCGCTTTGGTGGTTGCCGGCATCAGTACGCTGCTGGCGCTCGTCGTTCCCGTCATGCTGGTCGGTGCCGGTGTGTCGATCTATCGTGATTCGACTCGGAGTTGGTTTGCCCATGGTTGAAGAGTCGCCGGAGGTCCTCTTCTACGAGCCGGGTTCACGGATGGTTGCCATCGCATTCGGCCCGATTTTCTGCGTGATTGCGCTGATTATCGAACTGTTCACCGGTCCTGTTGTGCACTGGTTCGGGTTGGCGATGTTCGCGGTGATCCTGACCGGGTTGGTTTACGTGCAGGTGATTGCTGCGCGTCGGCATGCCAGCGTCCAATTGACCACCACGACGCTGCGCCAGGGCACCGAGGAGGTGCCGCTCCGTGAAATCGCCGAGGTGTTTCCCGAATCGGATGACGCTGCCTACGAAGAAGACATAGAACCGTGGGAGACCGCGCGGGCACTGGGCGAACTGTCGGGTGTACCTCGCCGACGACACGGCATCGGCCTACGGCTGACAACCGGTGGTTTGGTGAGGGCCTGGGCCAAGGATGACGAGGCATTGCGCGCGGCCTTGAACCAGGCGATGGGCGCTGAAAAGGAAAGCGTGAACGATGAGTGAGCGACGCGGTGGTGTGAAAGCGAGTGCCAAAACCTGGGTGGGCCTCGTCGGCGCTGTGGCCGCTCTGGCTCTGGCGGTGATGTGCTGGAATGCCGGCCGAACTACCTCGACCTTCGCTCCGTTGATCGAGGGTGCACCGCCGTTCGAGGGAACCCACTACGACGGCCTGTGGATTTCGGGTGCAGGATTGTCTGTTCTGTTGGGATGCCTGATGATGATCGATGTGATTCGACGAGTGCGCTTGGGGTTCGTCGCACTTCACTGACCCGCACTTCACTGACCCGCACTTCACTGACCCGCACTTCAATGGCCCGCACTTCAATGGACCTTATACGGGTAGGGGGTATGCTTGCTGCATGAGTAGTTACAGTCCGGAGCAGGAAGACCTGCTCAAACGTCTTCGTCGCATCGAAGGTCAGGTCGCGGGTATCTCGCGCATGGTCGCGGACGACCGGTACTGCATCGATGTCCTCACGCAGGTATCTGCGGCTACCAGCGCATTGCAGTCTGTATCCCTGAAACTTCTCGACGCACACCTGGCCGGATGCGTCGTCGAAGCAGCCAAGCAGGGCGGTCCCGAAGCGGACGTGAAGATCAAAGAAGCTCAGGCCGCAATCGCGCGTCTCGTCAAATCCTGAGCAAAAGTTCGATTCACGCTGTGATGGCTCGCGCGAGTGCGCGGGCCGAGAAATTCACCAGGTGCCCGGGGGTGAGTTCCTTGGCAAAGTCGTTGACGATGGTGTCCGACAGGCCTTTCAGCCCGGAGAGCACAACATGGATCAGTGCAGGATCGTCCAGCAAAGTGCTTCCCTCAGCCGCAGCAGACTCGGCGAGGGCTCGAATTAACGCCGCGTTGTAGATCGACACGGATGCGTGAAGGTCGAGCATGCTCTCCCTTTCGGATCCGGCCATTCCCTCGATGTCGCGCCAGGTGGTGACGAGTCGACCTACCCTGGCCCAATGCCGTGCAAATTCCGGGATCATGGCCGCAAGTAGTGCGGTCAGCCCTTGCTCGCGGGGGAGTGAGTTCACAAAATCTGCCATCTCGAGTTGGCTTTCGCTGAGAAGCGCCGCAAAGATGTCTTGCTTGTCGAGGAAGTACTGATAGATCAATCCGGTGCTGGTCCCGGCGCGTTTCGCGACGGCTCGGAGGGTCAGTGCCGAGTACCCGCCTTCGTCCAGGAGTGCGATGGCCGCATCCAGTGTTCGGCGTCGACGTACTTCGGCGTCGCCGTAGATCGAGTTACTGCTGGTACTGCGCATTCGATCACCGTAGTCGGGACCAGTCGCAACCTCAATCGCATATGAACGCTGTTCGTTCTTGACCACCCGGTTTGTCATTCAGTGATTCATATCACGGAAAGAACATTGTTCAAAATAGAATGAACATCGTTCATTCTTCTGCTACGGTGTGCTTCAGACCACAGTTGAGGGGTTCCGATATGCCGAACCCTCGACGGTCGAGAAGATTCGGGCCACCGGCTCGATCGCAGACATTTTGTTCCTCCCCAGCGCGAAAAGCGCGGGAGGTCTACACAGTTGTGGAGTACGAATGACACGGACCAGGGACGAGCAGGCGGCGAGCGACATCGCGACTGCCGCCGGTGTGCTCTTGCTCGATCATCGGAAAGCTCTCGGCTCCGACACGAACCCTGCGGAGTTCAAGGACGCGGCGGATCGGCTCAGCCACGAGTTCATCGTCGCCGAACTTGCCCGACTCTTTCCCGATGACGCGGTGCTTTCGGAAGAGGGCGCTGACGACACAGCCCGCCTGAATGCACATCGGGTGTGGATCGTCGACCCGCTCGACGGCACTCGCGAGTACGGCGAGCTAGGACGATCCGATTGGGCCGTCCATGTCGCCCTGATCGAAAAAGGTGCTCTCACGGTAGGCGCAGTCGCAATGCCTGCCCTCGGGGTTACCTACTCGAGCGCCGACGGCCGCCAGGAACGTAGTTCGGCATTGCCGGTTCGGGTTGCGGTGTCACGGACGCGGCGTCCGGAGCCGGTCATGCGAATGGCCGATTCGATGGGTGCCGAGTTGATCGAGATGGGCTCGGCCGGAGCCAAGGCCATGGCGGTGGTGCGCGGGGACGCAGATATCTATGCCCACGCCGGCGGCCAGTACGAGTGGGATTCTGCCGCTCCTGTTGCCGTCGCACAAGCTGCAGGACTGCATGTTTCACGTATCGACGGTAGTGAACTGCGCTACAACCAAGAGGATCCGTGGTTGCCGGATCTGTTGATCTGCCGACCCGAACTCGCCCCCCAAGCACTGGAGGTGCTGAACCGATGACTGTGACGCTGACCCATCTCGAACGGCTCGAGGCCGAGAGTATCCACATCATGCGCGAAGCCGTGGCGCAGAGCGAAAACCCGGTGATGTTGTATTCGGTGGGCAAGGACTCCGCCGTGATGCTGCACCTGGCGCGTAAGGCGTTCTATCCGTCGAAGCTTCCCTTCCCGCTGCTCCACGTCGACACGACCTGGAAGTTCCGCGAGATGTACGACCTTCGCGACGAGACCGCAGCCTCAGCGGACCTTGATCTCCTCGTGCACACCAATCCGGAATGTGTGGAGAAGGGCATCAACCCCTTCACCCACGGTAGCGCCGTCCACACCGACATGTGGAAAACCGAGGGCCTCAAGCAAGCCCTGGATCACTACAAGTTCGATGCGGCATTCGGCGGCGCCCGCCGTGACGAGGAAAAATCCCGGGCCAAGGAAAGGATCTTCTCGATCCGATCGGCCGCGCACCGCTGGGATCCGAAGCAGCAGCGACCGGAACTGTGGCGGATGTACAACGTCCGCAAGTCGCCGGGCGAGAGCCTGCGCGTGTTCCCGCTCTCGAATTGGACCGAACTGGATGTGTGGGAATACATACGCCAGGAACAGATTCCGATTGTTCCGCTGTATTTTGCGGCGAAGCGTCCCGTTGTCGAACGTGACGGCGCGTTGATCATGGTCGACGACGACCGGATGCCGTTGCTGCCCGGTGAAACTCCGGAACTCAAGAGTGTTCGTTTCCGTACCCTCGGGTGCTACCCACTGACCGGTGCTGTCGAATCGACTGCCACCAGCTTGACCGAGATCATCTCGGAAATGTTGCTCACCACCACTTCCGAACGCCAGGGCCGGGTCATCGACCACGACTCCAGCGCGTCGATGGAGAAGAAGAAGCAAGAGGGGTACTTCTGATGACCGTTTCCTCGGACCTTATCGCCGACGACATCGAGGCTTACCTCGAACGGCACGCCAACAAGAGCATGCTGCGCTTCATCACCTGTGGCAGCGTCGACGACGGCAAGAGTACCTTGATCGGCCGCTTGCTCTATGAGTCGAAACTTGTTTTCGACGACCAACTTTCGGCACTCGAAGCGGATTCGCGCAAGAGCGGCACGCAGGGCGAAGGGCTCGATTTCGCGCTCCTCGTCGACGGTCTCGCAGCCGAACGTGAGCAGGGCATCACCATCGATGTCGCCTATCGCTACTTCACGACCGAACGTCGTAAGTTCGTTGTCGCCGACACACCGGGACATGAGCAGTACACCCGCAACATGGTGACCGGCGCTTCGACCGCTGATCTCGCCGTGATCCTTGTCGACTCGCGCAAAGGAATCCTTACTCAGACCCGTCGGCACTCATATCTCGTGTCGTTGCTCGGCATCAAACATGTTGTGCTCGCCGTCAACAAGCTCGATCTTGTCGACTACTCGCAGGAGGTGTTCGACACTATCGTGGCGGACTACACGTCCTTCGCTCAAGAGATCGGACTCGAAGGGTTTGTTGCCATTCCGATGTCGGCGTACAAGGGCGACAATCTCACCGAGCGCAGTGCGCTCACGCCCTGGTACTCCGGTCCCAGTTTGATCGAGCACCTCGAGAGCGTCGACATCGACGATTCCACTCAGCGGAGTCCGTTCCGGATGCCGGTGCAGTGGGTTAACCGACCGGATCTCGACTTCCGTGGCTTCTCGGGTCAGATTGTTTCCGGGACAGTGCAACCCGGCGACGCCGTGCGGGTTCTGCCCAGCGGAAAATCGTCGACTGTTGCCCGCATCGTCACTATGGACGGTGACCTGGCAGAGGCAGGTGCCGGCCAATCGGTCACGATTACACTGGCCGACGAGATCGACATCAGCCGAGGTGACGTTCTCGCAGCGGCCGACGCGCCGTCGCCCGTCGCCGACCAATTCGAAGCCCACCTCGTGTGGATGGGTGAAGACGAAATGCTGCCCGAGCGGCCTTACCTCTGCCAGATCGGCACGGTTACGGTCCAAGCGCGGATTACCAAACCGAAACACAAGATCAACGTCAACACTCTCGAAAAGACGGCCACCAACACCCTGGCGCTGAACGAAATCGGTGTGTGCAACATCAGTTTCGATCGGCCGGTCCCGTTCGATCCGTATACCGATAACCGCGATACCGGCGGCTTCATCCTCATCGATCGGTTGACCAACGGTACCGTCGGCGCTGGAATGATCGAGCACGCACTGCGACGGTCCGACAATATCCACTGGCAGTCCGTCGATGTCGATGCCGACGCTCACAGCAGGTTGAAAGGTCACAGGCCCGCAGTCTTGTGGTTCACCGGACTCTCCGGTTCGGGGAAATCGACCATTGCCAATGCCGTGGAGCGTCAACTGCACGCTCTCGGTGCGCACACCTACCTACTCGACGGGGACAACGTCCGTCATGGGTTGAATCGCGACCTGGGGTTCACCGATGCCGACCGCGTCGAGAACATCCGTCGTGTCACCGAAGTCTCTGGACTGATGGCTGATGCCGGCCTGATCGTCCTCGCGTCGTTCATCTCACCGTTCGAGGCGGAGCGTCATGCCGCCCGTGAATTGATCGGTGACGACCACTTCGTCGAAATCTTTGTCGACACCGCTATCGCCGTCGCAGAAGAGCGAGATCCCAAGGGCCTCTACAAAAAGGCTCGACGTGGGGAACTGGTCAACTTCACGGGTGTTGATTCACCCTACGAAGCGCCACTGCGCCCCGATATCCACATCGACACCAGCGTCACCACCACACACGACGCGGCAGTGATCATCGTCGACTTCCTCCGCGCCCGCGGAACAATTTCCTGACCGCCAACGAATAACGAGGAGATCCAGTGCCTGATCGTTCCGCCGTCGTCTCAGCTGTAGAAAGCTACGTGCGTCATCTCGGGAATCATGAAGTCGACAAGTTGGTTGCCTTGTTCGCAGATGACGCTGTTCAACATGAACCGTTGGGTGTCAAAACCTTTCACGGAGTCGACGAGATTCGCGCATTCGACACCGCGTGCGCCAAGGTCGACTTCACGGTCAGCCTGCTCGGCCCGATCACAGTGGCGGGAAAGTATGCAGCCATGCAACTTCGGGTGCAGCGAGTCGGTATTCCCGACTTCGCAGCCTCGGATCTCTTCGAGTTCGACGAGAACTGCAAGATCGTTTCTCTGAGTGTGGTTCTCGATCCGCAGGCCCTGTGTTGAGCGCTTCGGGCCTGCTGGCCGGCAAGGTTGTCGTGGTCTCGGGAGTAGGCCCGGCGCTGGGCCGTTCGATCGCAGTGCAGAGCGCGGCAGCCGGAGCGAAAGTTGTCTTGGCTGCCCGCACCCTCGAGCGTCTGGAAACGGTGGCGACCGAGATTCGTGATCGCGGCGGGATCGCGTTGGCGGTTCCCACTGATCTCACCGACGTCGATTCGATTGCGTCGTTGGCGGAAACTGCCCTCGCTGAGTTCGGTGCCGTGGACGCCCTGGTCAACAATGCGTTTGTTCAACCGGCACAGGTCCCGCTCCTCGAAGCTGACATGGCGTCCATCCAGTCGGGGATCGACATCAACATGCTTGCGGCGTTGAACGTCACGCGCGCATTGGCGCCGGCATTGATTGCGTCGCAGGGGTCCATCGTGATGGTCAACTCCATGGTGCTGCGCAATCAGCTTCCCGGGTTCGGGGCCTACCGTGTGATGAAAGCCGGACTTCTGGCAATCGCGCGGAGTCTGTCGGTCGAGCTCGGGCCCAAGGGGGTTCGCGTGAACTCTGTTGCACCCGGGTACATCTGGGCGGATTCGGTCAAGAACATGTTCGACAAGAAGGCCGCCGAACGTGGCGTCGATCCGCGCGTGATCTACGACGAGATCGCGGCAGGGACCGATTTGCGTCGACTGCCCGAACCCGACGACATCGCGAATGCGGTGGTCTTCCTCGGATCAGAATTCGCTCGCGCCATCACCGGGCAATGCCTCGACGTCAACTGCGGTCACACGCACCACTGAAGCAACTCTCACAAGGATTACTTATGACACAGGATTACGACGGTATCGGTTCCATCGAGGACCTGCACCAGGCCGCGCGCGAGGTAGCCGGGTACGACGACTTCGGCAGTGACGGTTACCTCGAAGGGCTTGGGGTCCTGCTCGAGTCGTTCGAGCGAGAGGCCGACCTCACTCCCCACGGGAAGGCGATCGCTCGCAAGATGATCATCGGAGCGCTCGCGGGCCGGCTGACAAGCGAGGCCGGCTTCGTGAAATACCCTGAGCACGTAGACGTTCCGATCGAGCGTCCGATCTTCGTAGTCGGGTTGACTCGCACCGGTAGCACCGCACTACATCGGTTGCTCGGGGCAGACCCGGCGCATCAGGGTGCCGAGATGTGGCTCGCCGAGACGCCGCAGCCGCGGCCCGATCGCGACAAGTGGTCGGAGAACGAGGATTTCGTGCGCTCCGATGCCTTCTACCGGGCCCGTCAGCGCAACGAGGCAGACCTGATGAAGGTGCATTTCATGGGGTCGGAGGAGGTGGAGGAATGTTGGCGTCTGCTGCAGCAGACGTTGCTCTCTACCGCGTTCGAGACGGTCGCGCACGTACCGAGTTACTCGCAGTGGCTGGAGACGCAGGACTGGACCGAAACGTACGCGCGGCACAAGAAGAACCTGCAGTTGATCGGACTGAACGACCAGGGGCGGCGGTGGGTCCTCAAGAGCCCTAGCCATGTCTTCGCGATCGACGAAATCCTGCGGGTCTACCCGGATGCGTTGTTCGTTCGCACTTTCCGCGATCCGCAGACGTCGATGGCGTCGACGTTCAGCCTCTCGGAGCAAGGCGGGCACGACATGTCGAAGGCGTTCGACCGCCCGACCATCGGACGCACCCAGTTGGACCTGTGGGCGCGCGGTAACGCGAACTTCAACAGTGCGCGTGTCCGGTACAACCCGGAGCAGTTCATCGACGTTGACT
Source organism: Rhodococcus sp. IEGM 1379 (assembly GCF_030056815.1). GTDB lineage: Bacteria > Actinomycetota > Actinomycetes > Mycobacteriales > Mycobacteriaceae > Rhodococcus_F. Next base: position 31,890 of record NZ_JASHKR010000037.1, on the reverse strand, counting down.
TCAAAGACTTCCTCGCCGACGCGGTCGGTACGGTCGAGAAGATCTATTCGCAGTTCGCCCTGCCGTTCACGGATGCGGCTCGCGCCGCCGTGGAGGCGTCGCATCAGGCCAGCCTCGCCGACCATCGTCGTCCGTCGCACCAGTATTCGCTCGAGGACTTCGGGGTGACGGCCGCCGAGGTCGAAGCGAAGTTCGCCACCACTGTCTGAATTATCGAAACATTAACCAGAGAAAGGATATTCATATGAACGCTACTTGGGAAAACTTTTGCGCAGATCTGCTCGACGTCGGAAAGGTCCTGGAGGACGAGATCGTCCCTCAGGATCCGCTGACCCAGGCCGAGGGCGTCCGCTACCTGTCTCGTTTGCTGCGCTACGCGACGATCAACTCTGTCGAGTACACCGATCCGCGGTGGCCGCAGTTCTCGTCGGCGCCCAATCCCAACATGATGACGAAGATCGGTGCCGACAACCCGGACAACGTCTACATGCGCGCCAACATCTCCGGTAAGTACAGCTACCGGATCATCGGCACCCGGGGCACGGTCCCGCTGATCACCTTCGGTTCTCGCATCAATCGGTACCATATCGACGGCACCATGCTGCAGACCGGCGACCTACACATTCATGACCTCGAGGTCGACGAGAACGGCCGCTTCGAGTTCATTGCGAGCGTGGACAAGCCTGCCGAGGGTGCATGGCTGCCGTTGGCACCCGACAGCAACCTCATCTCTGTCCGGCAGACTTACAAGGACCGGCGCAACGAGGTTGTCGGCGATCTGACCATCGAGTGTCTGAATCCGGACGGGGAGTTCGAACCGCTGACTCCGGAGCAGATGGGGGATCGCCTGACCAAGTCGGTCGGGATCGTGAAGGGTATGGCGGAGACTTTCCTCGAGTGGTCGCGGAAGTTCCAGCCTCACGCCAACGAGATCTTCGACTGGGGGCAGGACTACTTCCAGGACGCCGGTGGCGACCCGACGATCTTCTACTTCCACGGTTACTGGAAGCTCGCCGAGGACGAGGCGTGGGTCATCGAGACCGAGGTTCCGAACTGTGAGTACTTCAACTTTGTGCTGCAGAATTTCTGGGTGGAGTCGCTCGACTACAACCGGACGAACATCTACATCAACAACCACACCGCGAAGCTCAACGACGACGGCACGATGACGATCGTGGTGGCGGCGAAGGATCCCGGTTACGGCAACTGGATCAACACCGATTCGCATGCGGAAGGGACATGGGCGCTGCGTTGGATCAAGGCGGATACGCACCCGATCCCGACCTCGAAGGTAATCAAGCTCTAAAACAGAGCAGTTCACCTGGTCTTGTGTGAGCAGTCGGACTGCGCGGTCGTATCGGCCGCGCAGTCCGGCATCCCGCTGCGTGGGGGACCGTTCGCCGGACCCTGATCAGTAGTGGGGATCGTATGCACACCAAGATGATTCGAACAAGCGCGCGGATAGTTGTGCTCGGTATTGCCGGCGCGCTGTTGTTGACAGGCTGCGCGTCGAGTAGTGGCGACTCTGGGGACGCAGACTCTTCGGTTGGCGCCAGTGCGGCTGGTTTCGTGGGCGTTCGCGAGGACGGCGAGTCGGTTGCGGGGGGTGTCCTGACCTTTGGGTCCTATTCCTTCCCTTCTGCGCTGGATCCGACCAAAACTCAAGCCACGGCCTCGACCGGCGGAACCGAAATGGCCGCAATTTACGACACCCTCGTGCGCAGTGACTCCGATTCCGGGGGCTTCGCGCCGCAGCTGGCGAAGGCGTTGACGAGCAATGACGACTTCACGTCGTACACCGTCACCCTGCCCGACGGTCTGACCTTCAGTGATGGAAGCCCCCTCGACGCGGAAGCGGTCAAGTGGAGCATCGATCGATTCGTGGCAGGCAAGGGCGATGTGTCGCAAACCTGGATCAACATCGTCGAGCGGTTCGATACGCCGAACGCAACCACCATCGAGTTCACGCTCAAACGACCGTGGAAGCAATTCCCGGCCTTGTTGTCGATGGGCCCCGGAATGATCGTTGCCAGGAGCTCCGAGGCAGGCGGAGCGTTTACTCCGATTGGTGCAGGTCCGTTCATCTTGGCCAAGTTCGCACCGCACGAGGAACTGATCCTCGCCGCGCGTAAGGACTATCAGGGCGGTAAACCGCCGCTGGACACGCTACGATTCGTTCCCACGTCGGGCGCTCAGTCTCAATACGAATCGCTCGAGAGCGGCCAGCTGAACATGACATATATCCTTCGCGACGAAGGCGTGATCAAGGCAGTTCTGGGCGACGGGTACTCGGGCTACCTCAGCCCTACCGGCCAGAACGGAATCGGCACGATCAACAACCGTGAGGGCCGTCCTGGAGCTGATGTTCGCGTGCGCCAGGCGATCGCCCACGCGGTGGATCCGGAAGCGATCAATACACGAGCGAACAACGGATTAGGCACCGCCAGTTCCGAACTGGTCCCCGAGACATCGCGTTGGTACAACAGCACCGAAGGCCTACCTTTCGATCCGGCCAAGGCGAAGGCTTTGCTTGATCAAGCGAAGGCAGACGGGTACGACGGTAAGCTCCGCTACCTCGCTACGTCCGAACCCAGCCAACAGGCCACAGCGTTGACCGTGCAGGCGTCGCTGAACTCGATCGGCTTCGACGTGACTATCGAGTACGCAACCGACGTGACCGACCTGGTTCGCAGAGTGTACAAAGACCATGACTTCGATATGACCCGTGGCGGTGCGCCGGTCGGGGAAGAAGCGCCTTACATAAATCTGTACAACAGTATGGCAAGCGATTCGAAGAATAATCCCTCCGGGTTCAATGATCCCGCGATGGACACGCTGATCACAGCCGTCCAGACCGCGCCGAGTGACGATGCTATCCGTGATGCAATCAGTAAAGTGCAGGAATACGCCAATATTACTGTCCCTTATGTAATTTGGGGGCCGGCATCGGTACTGACCGCGTGGGACGACAGCATTCACGGTGTCAAGCGAAATATCACAGACATTATGTTCTTCGACAAAGCCTGGATCTCGTCGAAGTGATCTGATTGCATGGCTGTGAGTTCGAAGGGATGACCGGGACGAGCTTCGTTCCGGTCGTCGAAACGGCGAGTGATTCTGTACTGCATGAAAATTCAGTGGTTGGTGTATTGCCAGGTCGAACAGTCTGATCTGGGATAATCCAGTGGTGTCGACGTGCAAGGGGTTCCGGTTTCCACGGGAGATCACTTCCCCCTGAGTGTGGCTGTATCGCCGGTTCCCCTCTCGTTCCGCGAGATCGAGTTTCTCATAGCCGAGTGTGGGATCGAGGTTACCTATGAGGCGATCTGCGCCTGGTGCACTCGGTTGGGGCCGGAATACCCCCGCCGGCGGGGGACAAGGGGTATCTCGATGAGGTCTTCATCAAGGTCGATGGGTGCAGAAGTACGTGTGACGGGCTGTGGATCAGCACGGCAATGTGCTCGACATTCTCATCCAGAAAATGCGGGATGGGAAGGCGGCGACCAGGTTCTTCAAGAAACTTCTGAAGCGGCAGGGGCACCCGCCGCGGGCGTTGATAACCAACAAACTCGCCAACTATCATGTCGCGCACCGGACCACTATGTCGACGGTCGGGCACCGGCAGAACAAATACTTGAACAATCGGTGCGAGAACTTCCATCAACCGACCAGGCAACGCAAACGCGCGATGAAGGGGTTCCGCGCTGTCGTTGCAGCGCAACGGTTTCTGGCTGCTTTCAGTTGTATCTCCCCGCACTTCCGCCTGCCCCGGCATCGTATGCCCCCAGCGAGCACCGCACCGAAGCCTCAATCCGATTCCACATCTGGGATCAGGTCACTGAACAGACCATCTCTGCCTGACCGACCGCTCCGTGTGGTGCCCTGCTGCACCCGAAAGTATCGTGCAGTGCAGCCGTGAATCGGCGCAGCCGAATGCCACGGTCCAGAGTTCCACTCCAGGAATCCATCATTGCGATATCCGCTCCGCCGCAAAAGATCCGCTGATCACTGCGGATCAACATGGCACCTACATCGGAATCCGCATCGAGATCCATGACCGCCGTTACGAGTGCCGCTGTCCTACCAGTTCGCTCTGACCGGTGACCGCCACATCACCGCCGTCTACATCGGAGCATCGGGCATGACGGAGTCGGCCTCGGCCGCCTCCACGATCACAGTCTCCGCCGGCACCACCCCCGGTGGCGGCAACCTGCTTGACATTCTGCGGAACATCTTGAGCATGTTCGGTTCCTAGAGCGTCTGGATTTGAGGTTCTAAGCTCGGCCACCGGGTCGGACGACAGGCATGATGCGTGGACCCATCCCAGTCATCAGAATCGGCGAGTAATTCTGTATTGCAAGGCAATACAATCGTTGATTAACTGCCGGTTCAGACAATGAAGAGATGGTGGAGCGATGAAGTGGTCGTTGGCGGGCGCGATGATCGATGCCCTGGATTTGTGCGAGTTGGCTCAGGTCGCAGAAGAATCAGGATTCGACGGTCTCTCGATGTCCGATTCTGTGTTTTACCCGGAGCATGTCTCGGCGCCTTACCCGTACTCGCCCGACGGTAAGCGAATGTGGGCGCCGGAGACTCCGATGCCGGATCCATTCATCGCCATGGCCGCGATGGCCGCCGTGACAAAGCGGATTCGGTTCTATACCAACGTACTCAAGCTCCCGCTACGAGATCCGCTGTTGACGGCCAAGCAGGTGTCGACCATGGCCGTGATGTCGCGGAACCGCGTCGCGATCGGCATCGGGCTATCGTGGATTCCTGAGGAATTCACCTACACCCGCACCGAAATGCGGACGCGCGGTGCACGCACCGATGAGGCGATCGAGATTTTGAAGGCTGTGTGTGCCGGGCGCGGTCCAGAATGGGTCGAATACCACGGTAAACACTACGATTTCGACGCATTGATGATCAGCCCAGCCCCCGATGTGCCTGTACCGATCTTCATCGGTGGGCACAGTGAACCGGGGTTGAAGCGGGCGGCCAGGCTGGCCGACGGGTGGATCTCGGTAAACACAACTCAGGAGCAATTGGTTTCTGCCATTGACCGTCTCACGCAGTTGCGTGCCGAGTTCGGTCGCAGCGACGTCCCGTTCGAGATCAATGTCTCGCCCACCGATGTCAGCGACATCTCCGGATACCACGGGCTCGAAGACCTCGGCGTCACGGAATGCCGTGTCTCGCCGTGGTATCGGTACGGTGTGGACGCCAATGACAGGCAGGGTCGACTCGACTCGATTCGACGTTTTGCCGACGAAGTTATTTCTTGCTACTGATCGACTAGTCCCTGTATCGCCCGCCCGTACAGTTCGGCCACTTCGGCTCGATCTGCATCCGGCGGAATGCTTTCCGTACCGAGTGCGCTCAACAGTCCGGTTACCTGGGCGGAAATCAAAAGCGCACGTGTGTAAGCATTTTCGCCGGGCAGGCGGGATCCGAGATTGCGGGCGAACGTATCGGACATCTCCCGTAGTCGTCCGCGGATTCGAGGACTGTCGGATGCCCTCATGAGTGCAGTGTGCACCGACAGCATTCGTGCGTCTGCCTTACCCAGGACAAACGCGGCGATCCTGAATCCGAGTGTGTCGAGCGGACCGTCGAATTGTCCCTGGAAATAGTCCTCGACCGGAGTGGTCTCGAGGAACAGTGATTCCTTCGATCCGAAGTGACGAATCACCAGTGCCGGATCGATTCCGGCGACTTTTGCGATTGCGCGTACCGAGGTGCCTCCGAAGCCGTGCTCACCGAAGAGCTGGAATGCGGCGTCGCGAATAGCGTCTGACGTCGTGGATTGCTCTCGCTGTGAAATCTGTCCGCGCTCTGTCACGACATCGACCCTTGCACTCGCTTTCACGTCAACCTCGTTGTCAACAGTGTTGACTATATCGTGTCAACAGTGTTGACTGTCGAGTCTGTCAACACTGTTGACAGCTGGATGTGGTGAGCGGAAAGAAGTAAAAGTAATGGCAGATAACGACGTAAAGATCCCGAGTCAGGCAGCAAAACCGGTCGATCTACCCACGAACTGGAAGGCAGTAGGTGGTGGGCTGGCCTTCCCACTGTTCTTCGTCATCATGTTCTGTCTGTGTTACGTCAGTGCCTTCCACTCGCCGATGCCGAATCAGGCGCCGATCGTGGTGGTAGGCCCAGCGTCCGCGACGGCACCGTTGATCGACGGAATCGAAGCAACGTCGGGCGACAAGTTCGACATCGTCGCCACCGACAGCGTTGCTGACGCCATCTCCCGTATCGACAACCGTGATGCCATCGGTGCCATCGAAATCGGCGAAACCGTTACCGCGCACATCGCGACCGGAGCAGGTGCCTCCACGGTGTCTGTCGTGACGGGCCTTGCACATTCCATCGCGGACCAGACTGGCCAGCAGGTCACTACAGTGGACTCTGCTCCTGTGACCGCGCGGGATTCTTCGACCGTCGGGCTGTTCTACTTCCTGATCGTCTGCACACTCGGTGGTTACCTGACTATCACGGTGCTCAGTCAGGTTGCGCCGAGAATGCGTCTGAAAGAGCAGTATGCGGTTCTGGCCGGCGCGGCAATCCTCACTCCGCTCCTCGCATTCGGAATCACCAGTATCTTCATGCATGCGTTCGGTGCGTCGTTCGGTGAGATCCTGCAATTGCTGGGTATCGCGATGGTCTACACATTTACCGTCGGCGCCGTGAGCGTCCTGCTCAATCGATTGATCGGTCAGGCAGCGATCTTTGCGGTGTTGACAGTGCTGGTCTTCATCAACTTTCCGAGTTCGGGTGGTGCCATTCCGGTCTCGTTCCTGCCGTCGTTCTGGCAGCACATCCACTCGTTCTGGCTGGGATCATCTGCCATGGAACCCATCCGATCCGTCATCTACTTCGACGGCAACGGCGCCGGCGGGCATCTTCTTGTGCTGGGTGCCTGGTTGGTTGTGACTCTCGCGCTTACCGGACTTTTGGTTGCGAAGCAGTCGAAGAAGGCATCAGCGCACTAGAATTACGCGAGAAAGAACGGCGGGGCAGATTATTCTGCCCCGCCATTTTTTCATTTCAGACGAACTGCGTCAGTGCCCGCTCCGTTGAGCATCGCCGAACCCAACAACGATTCGGGGATGCCGAACCCGTCGATCAGCGTCGCGGCATGCGGGCGCAGGGTGCGGCAACGCTCGTTGATTCCGCGAGTTACAGCCTTGGAACGCTCGACCGACAGATGCCGGTGTTCCATGAACCAGGCTTTGTCCTCCTCGATGACGGAGAGTGCGTAGAGGTCACACACCTCGCCGAAGAGGTCCTTCGCGGTTTCGTCCTCACACGAATCTATGCCGGCGACAAAGGCTTCCAGGATGACGCGCTCGATGTGAGCCTGGGCCGCTTTCAAAACGTGGTCCTGAACGAAGTTGAAGGCGTCGAACGGATTCTCCTCGCGCTTCTGTGCTGCCTGCAATCTCCTTGCCGCCGTGGAGAGTAGGTACTCCTCGCGATCCTCGAACATCTTCATCTGAGTACCACGATTGAAGAGGCTGCCGTCTTCCTCGTTGTCCTGGCGGGTATCGACGATGGTCTGCAGAATCTGTTGCGCCGCAGTACGTTTCTTGACCACGTCGGAGACCGTCGTTGCGGCGAAACGCATCCAGTCGACCGGGCTCATCCCGCGTACTTCATCTGCGTACGACGTGAGGAGTTCCTTCGCGACCAACTGCGTCAGAACGTGGTTGTCACCCTCGAACGTGGTGAAGACGTCGGTATCCGCCTTCAGTGAGGTGAGGCGATTTTCCGCGAGATAGCCTGCGCCGCCGCAGGCTTCGCGTGCTTCCTGAATAGCTTTGGTGGCGTGCCAGGTGTTGGCGGCCTTGAGGCCGGCGGCGCGGCCTTCGAGTTCGCGCTGCTCCTGTGGATCGGGATCCTTGCTGCTCTGGACATCGTGCATCGCCGAGACAAGTTCGTTCTGGGCGAACTGCAGGGCGTAGGAGCGGGCGATCAGCGGCAGTAGGCGCCTCTGGTGGACGAGGTAGTCCATGATGAGGACTTCGTCGTCACTCTTGGGGGCGCTGAACTGCCTGCGCTGCAAGGCGTATCGACCCGCGATGGCCAATCCGACCCGGGCCGCTGCGGCCGCCGAACCACCGACGGTGACACGGCCACGCACCAAGGTGCCGACCATCGTGAAGAAACGACGGTTCGGGTTCTCGATCTCGGAACTGTAGGTCCCGTCCTCGGCGACGTCGGCATAACGATTGAGAAGGTTGTCGCGGGGGATCCGAACCTGATCGAACATGATGCGCCCGTTGTCGACTCCGGGGAGTCCGCCCTTCAGTCCGCAGTCCGACGTCGTGACGCCGGGCAAGTCGTTTCCGGCGTCGTCGCGGATCGGCACCACAAAGCAGTGCACACCCTGGCTTTCACCGCCGGTGATGAGCTGCGCGAATACTGCGGCGACGCTCGCGTGCTCCGCCGCTCCGCCGATGTAGTCCTTGCGGGACGACGGAGTGGGGGAGTGGACAACAAATTCGCCGGTGGCGGCGTCGTACGTGGCGGTTGTCTCGAGTTCCTGAACGTCACTGCCGTGACCGGTCTCGGTCATGGCAAAACATCCGAGAAGTTCCAGGTCGATGAGTGGTTTGACGTAGGCCTGGTGGTGGCGTTCGGTGCCCAGATTTTCGATGGCTCCGCCGAACAGTCCCCACTGGACCCCTGCTTTGACCATCAGCGACAGGTCTGACATTGCGAGCATCTCGATGCTGGTGACGGCGCCACCGGCATCTCCGGTTCCACCGTGTTCTACCGCGAAACCGTTTGCGGCATAACCGAGATCGGCGAGAATTCGCATTTGCTCGAGCGTCTTGGTGCGAGCGATGGCGAGGTTCGGTGTGTAGTGCGGAGCGAAACGAGGATCGTCCAACTCGCCGCGTACCCGCTCGCGCACCTCCCGCCAGCGTCCGTCGAGAGTAATCCTGAGGTGGTCCGCTGTAGTGGCCATGGACCCGACCCTAGCGGTGAGCGGCGCGAGGCGTCAGCAGTTTCCGGCGGCGCCGGCTTCGATTCCCTCTCTGAACAGTTGTTTGTCGGTATCGGGCATAGCGAGGTACGACGGGTCGTTTTCGACGATTTTCAGGAAGGCCACCGCTGTATCGGTGGGGGCGCCGCCGGTCTGCGTTCGCTGCGCGACGTAGACCGAGACCGCGGAACAACCACCCAGAAATGCAGGCTCGGTGCGAGGCGCCGCGGCGGTGTCCACGACCGCAACTGAACTGGTCGAAGCGGCTGTTGTTGTCGCTGTAGCGTCGTTCGAGGCATCTGAACTACAGGATGTGACAAGGATCGCAACTGGAATCAATAGCGTGGTCAACAGTCGCTTCATGGTCGAAATGGTCTCATAATTGGTCAGTTCCGACCTGAAAACGCTGTCTTGGTGCCGAAGTCCTACACCCTGTCGTTGTCAGATTCGACAGAACTGGGACACTGGAGGTCGTGACTGTGTCTTCCGGTGATTTCGACCTGCATGCAACGAACTCGGCTCGCCTCTTCGAGCGTGCCGGCAAAGTGATCCCCGGCGGCGTCAATTCGCCGGTCCGGGCGTTCGGTTCGGTGGGTGGAACACCCCGATTCATCCGCGAAGCCTCCGGTTACACACTGACCGACGTCGACGGCAACAACTACGTCGATCTTGTGTCGTCGTGGGGCCCGATGATCCTCGGACACGCACACCCGGCCGTCGTAGAAGCTGTTCGCGAAGCCGCGCTCGGCGGTCTGTCCTTCGGCGCTCCCACCGAAGGTGAAATCGCGCTGGCCGAGGAGATCGTCGCCCGCGTCGCGCCCGTGCAGAAGGTTCGCCTGGTCAACTCGGGCACCGAAGCCACGATGAGCGCAGTACGTCTGGCCCGCGGATTCACCGGCCGCACCAAGATCATCAAGTTCTCCGGTTGCTATCACGGCCATGTCGATGCCCTCCTTGCCGACGCCGGATCCGGACTCGCAACCTTCGGTTTGCCCACGTCACCGGGCGTGACCGGGGCTCAGGCCGAGGACACCATCGTAGTTCGCTACAACGATCTCGAGGCGGTCGCCGCAGCTTTTGCCGCGAACCCCGGAGCAGTCGCCTGCGTCATCACCGAAGCAGCTGCGGGAAACATGGGTGCCGTCGCGCCTCTGCCCGGATTCAACGAGGGCCTGCGTCGACTCACCACAGAGCACGGAGCACTGCTGATCATGGATGAGGTGATGACGGGATTCCGCGTCAGCGCTTCGGGTTGGTACGGCATCGACAACGTCGCCGGTGATCTCTATACCTTCGGCAAGGTCATGAGCGGTGGGCTTCCGGCCGCAGCCTTCGGTGGTCGCGCCGACATCATGGGTCACCTCGCACCCGACGGCCCCGTCTACCAGGCCGGCACACTCTCCGGAAACCCCGTCGCCGTTGCTGCGGGACTGGCAAACCTTCGTGCTGCCGACGCCGACGTGTACGCCAAACTCGCCAAAAATGCCACGGCCTTGGGCGACCTCATGTCCGAGGCGCTCACCGCCGAAGGCGTCGTACATCGCGTGCAATACGCGGGCACACTGGTCAGCGTGTTCTTCTCCGAGAATGCGGTCACCAATTACGACGAAGCCAAGGCCGCGCAGACCTGGCGGTTCCCCGCTTTCTTCCACGCACTGCTCTCGCGCGGTGTGTACCCGCCGCCGAGCGCGTTCGAAGCGTGGTTCGTCTCGGCCGCACTCGACGATCGGGCGTTCTCGATCATCGCCGACGCTATGCCTCACGCAGCCAAGGCTGCGGCAGCAGCCGTCAAGTCTTAAAACAAGCACACGCGCTCCCCACCACACACCTTCTTCAGCGAGGACTCTCGACTGTGACCGACGTCGATCACCCAGACCACACGTCCACCCGCACGATCGTGCATGTCCTTCGCCACGGTGAAGTCCACAATCCCCGCGGGATTCTGTACGGACGGCTTCCGGGTTTCCGGTTGTCGGTGGCCGGCGAGGCTCAGGCACGGGCAGTTGCGGCTGTTCTTGCAGATCACGACATCACCCACGTCGTCGCATCGCCGTTGCAGCGCGCTCAGGAAACTGCCGCGCCCATTGCCGAGGCACACGGTCTCGACATCACGACCGACGACAACGTCATCGAAGCCGGCAACGAATTCGAGGGGCTCAAGGTTGCCGTCGGCGACGGCGCACTCTCGCGTCCCCGCCACTGGTGGAAGCTGCGCGACCCGTTCACACCGTCGTGGGGAGAGCCGTACCTGCAGATCGCGCACCGCATGCTTGCCGCCGTCAATGCCGCTCGCGTCGCTGCTGTCGGTCACGAAGCCGTCGTCGTCAGCCATCAGTTGCCGGTGTGGACGCTGCGCCGATTCCTGCAGGGTGAACGCCTCTGGCACGACCCGCGTCACCGTCAGTGTGGCCTCGCTTCTCTGACGTCACTTGTCTACGAAGGTGACACCCTCGTCGACATCATCTACTCCGAACCTGCTGGTGCCTCCGACCCGAGAGTGACTGGAGCATGATTTTCCGCAAGGTCGCTGCCGCAGTCGCCACGGCTGCTGCAGCGATGCTCTTCCTTTCGTCGTGCGCGACCGGCACCGACGCCGTCGCCCAGGGCGGAACTTTCGACTTCGTTTCCCCCGGTGGGAAGACGAAGATCTTCTACGACCCGCCGTCGACCCGCGGGACCATCGGCAAACTTTCCGGACCGGACCTGATGTCCGAAGGTGAGACCGTCGGCCTCAGCGACTTCGAGGGCAAGGTTGTCGTCCTCAACGTCTGGGGCCAGTGGTGTGGGCCGTGCCGCGCCGAAGCCGACGATCTCGAGCAGGTCTACGAACAGACGCGTGATTCCGGAGTGCAATTCCTCGGCATCAACGTCCGTGACGACACGAAGAACAAGGCGCAGGACTTCGTCGTCGACAACAAGGTCTCGTACCCGTCGATCTACGACCCGTCGATGCGTACTTTGATCGCTCTGGGCAAGGGCTATCCGACGTCGGTCATCCCGACCACCATCGTTCTGGACCGTCAGCATCGCGTCGCCGCAGTGTTCCTGCAGGAACTCCTTGCCGAGGATCTCCTGCCCGTCGTCCAACGAGTGGCAGCGGAAGAGCCTGCGCAGCAATGACAAATACTTCTGTGACTGAAACTCTCGGCGCAGGCGTGGGCGAAGCTTTTCAGAATGCAGCCTCGTCCGGTCCGTTGCTGCTGGCGCTGGGCGCGTGCCTGCTCGCCGGTCTTGTTTCCTTCGCGTCGCCGTGTGTTGTGCCGCTGGTTCCCGGCTACCTGTCCTACTTGGCCGGGGTAGTGGGCGCCGATGCTCCGGCGATTACCGCGGACGAGGCAAAAACCCGAACGATCGCCCGCAGTTCTCGCTTGCGAGTCGCCGGCGCTGCCGGACTGTTTGTCGCCGGTTTCACCGTCGTCTTCGTGTTGGCTACCGCCTCCGTGTTCGGTGTGATCTCCACGCTGCTGATCAACCGCGAAGTACTGATGCGCATCGGCGGCGTTGTCACCATAGCGATGGGCCTCGTGTTCATCGGATTGGTTCCCGCACTGCAGAAAGACGTCCGCTTCGAGCCGCGTCGAGTGTCCTCGTTGGTGGGCGCTCCGTTGCTCGGTGGCGTGTTCGCACTCGGCTGGACTCCGTGTCTCGGCCCGACCCTGGCCGGCGTGATGTCCGTGGCCGCCGGTACCGAAGGCATGACCGCCGCCCGCGGTGTCGCCTTGATTGTGGCCTACTGCATCGGGCTCGGATTGCCGTTCATCTTCCTGGCCCTCGGGTCGGCACGTGCATTGACGGGCGTCGGTTGGTTGCGTCGCAATGCGCGGACCATTCAAATTTTCGGCGGAATCATGTTGGTGGCGGTGGGTATTGCCCTCGTCACGGGCGCGTGGGACCAGTTCGTCGGCTGGGTCCGTGACGCATTTATCTCGGAGGTGACGCTGCCGATATGACAGTTGACGATAAAAACGACAACCCGACTCCAACACTGCCTCGGCAGTCGATGCTCGGTCGCGTCATCGCGCTCGGACGCAATACCTGGCGCGGTCTCACCTCGATGAAGACCGCACTGGTGTTGCTGTTCTTGCTTGCTCTCGCAGCCATTCCCGGTGCACTGCTGCCGCAGCGTTCCCTCAACGAGGGCAAGGTCGCCGACTACATCGCCGCGCGGCCCACACTCGGGCCATGGATGGACAAGCTGGAACTGTTCGACGTGTTCAGCAGTTTCTGGTTCACCGCGATCTACGCCCTGCTGTTCATCTCGCTCGTAGGCTGCATCCTGCCGCGCTGCGTCGAACACGCGAAGGCACTGCGGACACGTCCGGTGCAGGCCCCGCGCAACCTTGCTCGCCTGCCGCACCACACGAAGAGCGTCGCCGAAGGCGAGACTCCGGAGGAGTTGGCTTCGCGTCTGTCGAAGGAACTCAAGGGCTGGCGCGTCGAAACCCGCACCGACGACGAGCGGTCTCACCGCGAAGGTGAAATCACGATCTCCGCGGAGAAGGGTTATCTGCGTGAAGCCGGCAACCTCGTCTTCCACCTCTCGCTCGTCGCGCTTCTGATTGCCATCGCCGCCGGAAAGCTGTTCGGTTACGAGGGCAACAGGATCGTGATCGCTAACGACGGTCCCGGATTCTGCACCACATCTCCGGCCGTTTTCGATTCGTTCGTCGCGGGCCTGAGCCTCGACGGCACCGGGATGACGCCGTTGTGCGTGCGCGTCAAGAACTTCCAGGCCGACTACCTCGAAACCGGCCAGGCCGAGATGTTCACCTCGGACATCTCCTACCAATCCGGTGACGATCTCGAGACCGACACCTGGCGCGATACGACGATCCAGGTGAACCACCCGCTGCGCGTTGCCGGTGACCGCGTGTACCTCCAGGGCCACGGTTACGCACCGACTTTCACCGTCACGTTCCCGAACGGGGAAACCCGCACGGAGACACTGCAGTGGCGACCGGACGACGCGACCACCTTCCTGAGCAGTGGCGCAATGCGTTTCGATCCTCCCGGCGGCATGTACCCGGACGCAGACGAACGACGCAAGAACCAGATCGCCATCGAGGGCCTGTTCGCGCCGACGGCTCTGTTCCACGGCAACCTGTTGTCGTCGAGCTTCCCGGCGATGAACGATCCTGCTGTCGCCATCGACATCTACAAGGGTGATTCCGGACTCGACACCGGCAACCCGCAGTCGCTGTTCGAGCTCAACACCGAGCTCATCAACCAGGGACGCCTGGTTAAACAGGACCGTGTCAACCTGTTCCCCGGCGAGAGCGCGACACTCGCCGACGGAACTCAGGTGCGGTTCGACGGCGCTGTGGACTTCGTCAACCTGCAGGTTTCTCACGATCCAGCACAGCAATGGGTGCTGATTTCGGCACTGACCATGATGGCCGGACTACTGGTCTCGCTGGTGATCAAGCGTCGCCGAATCTGGGCGCGTATCTATCTCGACGAAGAACGACGTACTGTAGTAGAGCTGGGCGGACTTGCCCGTACCGACCATGCCGGTTGGGGCGACGAGTTCGATCGCCTCGCAGATCGCCTACTTGACAGCAATCCCACCAACACGGCTACCAGGCCGCATGCGCAGGAGAATGCCCGATGACAACTAATGAGACTCTCTCTCAGTACAGCGACTGGGCCTTCAAGTCCGCATTCACTGTGCTGGTCCTGGCGTTTGTACTGCTGATCATCCAGTATGCGTCCGCCCAGGCCCGAGCCGTTCAAGACAAAGAACTGGTCGGTGCCGGTGCTGCCGTGGACGCTTCGGCGCCCGGACGAGTGACGGAACGACCGGCAAAACCGTTGGCCGAGCGGTTCGGCGGTATGGGCCGGGCAGTCCTTGTGGTCGGCACCGTTCTGATCTTCGCGTCGATCGTGCTGCGAGGATTTGCCACGGAGCGATTCCCGCTGGGCAATATGTATGAATTTGTCGCGATGGCGTGTGCGGCAGCGTTGCTGGTCGGCCACGTTTTGCTGGCCAAGGCGACGTACCGTCCGATGTGGGTCTTCCTGTTGGCGCCGGTACTGATCCTTATGTTCCTTGCCGGAACCATCCTCTACGCCGACGCAGCGCCGGTAGTTCCGGCACTGCGTTCCTACTGGCTTCCGATTCACGTCACGATCGTGAGCGTCGGATCCGGCATCTTCATGATCGGTGGCATTGCCAGCCTGCTGTTCCTGCTGCGCCTGAAGTTCCCGCCCGGCGAAGAGGGCACCGGCATCGGTGGCCGGATCGCCGAGCGACTTCCCGACGCGCAGACCCTCGACCGACTGGCGTACAAGAGCACTATTATCGCGTTCCCGCTGTTCGGAGCCGGCGTTATTCTCGGCGCGATCTGGGCGGAAGCGGCGTGGGGCAGGTTCTGGGGGTGGGATCCCAAGGAGACGATGTCGTTCATCGCCTGGGTGATCTACGCCGCATATCTGCATGCCCGAGCAACGTCCGGATGGCGTGAAACCAAGGCCGCATGGATCAACATCGCAGGCTTCGTAGCAATGCTCTTCAATCTGTTCATCGTCAACATGGTGGTATCGGGCCTGCATTCCTACGCAGGACTGACCTGATCCCTTCCGGTACGGTGGGGTGTTGCAGACCGCGCGAATTTCGGTGTGCGAGTCGTGACAAGCGTTTTGGGCGCAACATCCCAATCGAACTAGCTGCTTGATAGCTGTATCGTCGTTCTGCATCGCGTAGGTATGCGCGACCGAGAATTCGACAGGGGGGCTGCCATGGCCGACAACAAGGACGACGCGGGGGCGGGGATCTGGGAGCCAGTGCGTCCTGCGGCAAGTCTGCACGAACAGAGTGCGGTCAAGCCGGCGGTGGCGCCTGTTCCGGTTGCCAGGGTTGACCAGGCGAGAGGTATCGGCCCTGCTGCGATTATCGATGCCGGGACACGGAGTCTGTTCGTCGCGCCGACGGATTCAGTCGATCCTCGTCAGGTTCCGCGTACGTCCAGCGAGGGCTTGGGTCCCATGTATGCGCCACCGCAGAATTCGAGGCCGGCGGCACCCCAGGTTCCGGCGGTAACGGCTGCGGGCTCGGTACCCGTTGCGGCGCCGATAGTGGGGCCCAGCGGTCCACGTCAGCCTGTCATTCAGTACCCCGCTGGTCCGCCGGGGTTCACTGCCGACCAATTCTCGACCACGCAGCCGCCGCAGACTTACGAACCCGCGCATCGCGGCGCTCAGCCTGCTGCTGTTGCGAATCCTGCTCCGGTAAATCCAGCGTCTACTAATTCTGTTGTGCCGCAACCAGATTCCGCTGGCACTCCCCGGCGGTTGGTGGTGGCACCCCCAATTCCCACCCCGTCGGCATTAACGGGTGCGCAACCGTCAGTCTTGACGCCGTCGGGACCGCAGATTTTGGCTCCCGGGGCTCCCGGTCAACAGTTGCCCGGGGGACCGCAGGCCGCACCAAGTAGGCCGGAGTCGCAACAACCTGCGTCCGCTCTGCCGATGTCCGCAAAAGACCTCTCCAGCGCATTACTGCTCAAGCAAGTAAAGCCCGCACCGGTCGGGGGATGGCGCAAGGCTCTCTACGCAATGTCCGGGCGTCATCTCAACCTCGGGAACGGCACCAAGGATCAGCGGATGCTCGAGCTGACCCGGCAGATCAATCAACCGCTGCAAGGGTGCTACAAGGTTGCAGTGCTCAGCCTCAAAGGTGGCGTCGGCAAGACGACGACAACGGTCACACTCGGTTCCACGTTCGCGTCGGTTCGAGGAGACCGCGTCATTGCCGTCGACGCCAATCCGGATCGCGGCACGCTGAGTCAGAAAGTTTCTCTCGAAACACCGGCCACGGTGCGCAACCTACTCCGCGACGAAGCGAGCATCGAGAAGTACAGCGATGTGCGCGGGTACACCTCGCAGAGTCGCCACCGACTCGAAGTGCTTGCCTCGGACAGCGATCCGGCAGTGTCCGAAGCATTCAGCGGTGAGGACTACATGCGTACCGTCGACATGCTCGAAAAGTTTTACAGCATCGTTCTCACCGACTGTGGAACCGGATTGATGCATTCGGCGATGAAAGCGATTCTCGACGGATCGAATTCCCTGATCGTGATCAGTTCGGGTTCAGTCGACGGAGCGCGGAGCGCCTCCGCGACTCTCGACTGGCTCGACGCGCACGGGCACAGCAGGCTTGTCGCCAATTCCGTTGCCGTGATCAACGCAGTCCGTCCAGGTTCCGGGAAGGTCGATCTATCGCGCGTTGTCGAGCACTTCGAACAACGCTGCCGCGCTGTGCAGCTGGTTCCGTTCGATCCGCACCTCGAGGAAGGCGCCGAAGTAGATCTAGACCGACTTCGGCCCAGCACTCGTGATGCGCTGTTCGAACTGGCTGCCGCAGTGGCACAGGACTTCCCGCGCCCGCCGCACGGACTCCCCCAGCAGCGCTGAAACCCTCGCAGGGCCGGACTTACGCCGACGGATCCGTCGGCGTGGTGTCCGGCCCTTCGTTTTGCTTGCGTCGAGTTTGCTGATTGACGTTCCAGAGAAATTCGGGATCGTCGTCGGGTCCACGAACGCCACCAACAGGCGTTCGGGTAGACGGAGACGGCCCGAACGCTTTCCACATCAAGACGGCCAAAGTCACCAAACCCACTAACGCCAACAGATACAGCACGGCGCACCTCCTCAGTACAAGGAAGAGCCTACTCAGTCTCCGGTCTGGTTTGCCAGAATCCCCGGGGACGTGTGTTGGGCTTGGTGCGCCGTGCTGTATCTGGTGTAGCTGTATCTGGGTGGAACGGGTGTAGTCGGTGTAGCCGATTTACCTGCGACCCGGCCCGTTCAGTTGTGAGCAGCTTCTGTTGTCAGCGAGCGGAGTAGCTGCATGACCTCGGTCTCGCGGAACCGGCGGTGTCCGCCGGGGGTACGCAGTGATCCCAGTCGCCCGGCGTGCGCCCAGCGCGTCACGGTCTTCGGGTCGACATGAAACAGAGCCGCGACCTGTCCGGGTGTCATGAGTGCGTCTGCGGCTACGTGGAATGTTGGTGCGCTCATCTGATGTTCCTCCGTCTTAGCGTCGAACATTTGGTGTCGAACAGTTGCTCAAAACCTACGCCGAGTTTGTTTCGGCGGCCGCTGCTCACATTCGACCATTTTTCGATTGGTAGCGCAATGTTTGCACAGATGTGGTCAGGTAGTCGAAACTTAAAATTTAGGTAAATAAAAAGTAATAGACAAAGCGGATAAAGCGGGCCGAATTTTTTAATCGCCTCGAGTAGGTAACCTTGGAGTGTGAGTAAGTTGCCTGAACACCCTGAAAACCAGCCTTCCCGCCCGGACCTGACCGAGAGTCGGTCCGCAAACTCTGAGCAAGCAATTGCGTCTGCCGGGGTTGTGACGAAGGGGCAACTGGTACGAGATGTCGTCCTGTATTCGGTCGCCCGACTCCTGCTAGTGGTAGTTATCGGCGGCATCATCATCGGTGGCGGCAAGCTCGCTGGCACGGAAGTTCCGCTTCTCGTAGCAGCACTGTTTGCGGTGCTGATCGCGCTTCCGCTGTCGCTCGCCCTTTTTGCGAAGTTGCGCAAGCGAGTGAACCTCGGCATCGCCGCCGTCGACGCTCAGCGACGCGCAGATCGCGACGATTTGCGGGCCAAATTGCGTGGTGACCAGCGGTGACGTCGGGAACCCGCGATGTCTCCCGTCGGGTCCCTCGGGCCTGGGTGGACAACGCGGTCCGGCTGATCGAGGCCGATGCCCAGCGGAGCGCGGACACTCACCTCGTGCGCTACCCGCTACCGAGTAGTTGGAGCGTCCAGCTCTATCTCAAAGACGAGTCGACGCACATCACCGGCAGTCTCAAGCATCGTCTTGCGCGATCACTTTTTCTCTACGCGATCTGCAACGGTTGGGTTACCGAAAACACGCCTGTTATCGAAGCTTCGTCAGGATCGACAGCAGTCAGCGAAGCGTACTTCGCGAAGTTGCTGGGCCTCGATTTTGTCGCCGTGATGCCGGCGAGCACCAGTCCGGCCAAGGTTGCGTTGATCGAAGCGCAGGGCGGCCGTTGTCACTTCGTCACGGACCCTTCGTCGATCTATTCGGAATCTCATCGTCTCGCCCGCGAGCTGGGTGGGCACTACATGGATCAGTTCACGCACGCCGAGCGTGCAACGGATTGGCGCGGAAACAACAACATCGCGGAATCGATCTTCACTCAGCTCGAACACGAGGAACACCCGGTGCCGGATTGGGTTGTCGTCGGAGCGGGCACGGGTGGAACCGGGGCCACGATCGGCCGTTTCCTGCGCTATCGCAAGTTCGACACGGGCCTGTGCGTGGTCGATCCGGAGCATTCCGTGTTTTTCGACGCGTGGAGTGCGGGTGACCCGTCGATCGTAGGAACCCGTGGATCTCGGATCGAAGGCATCGGCCGTCCGCGCGTAGAACCGTCTTTTATCGGCCAGGTCGTCGATCGGATGATCAAGGTGCCGGACGCCGGTTCCGTTGCGGCTGCACGGCACGCCAGCGCCGCGCTGGGTCGCAAGGTGGGCGGTTCGACGGGAACCAACCTCTGGGGTGCATTTGCGTTGATTGCGGAGATGATGGCGGCCGGTCGTAGCGGAAGCGTCGTCACGCTGCTCTGCGACGGCGGCGAGCGCTATTCGGGGACCTACTACAACGACGAGTGGGTTGCGACCGAAGGGATCGATCTCGAGGGTCCGACGGCTGTGCTGGACGAGTTCATACGATCAGGAATCTGGGCGCCCAACGGCTGATCTCGCACAAACCTACGCAACCGTAGGTTTGTGTATCGTCTTGTTCGAGGGGCATTCTCGAACGACGGGCAGATCATGGACAGTCCAGAAGTTTCACTCGGCAACTACGAAGCCGTGTACGAGTACTACCGGGCGCATCAACAGAATCGGTGGGCGGCGAAACTTGCCTACGCTGCGCTGGCACTGAAGTATCGGCCACGGATCGCCTACGCGCCCGGTGCCGAAGCAGCGTTGACGGCGCTGCTGGAGCGGCGGACACAACTGGTTGTCGCGGTCAATCACCTTACGGAGAGTGACCAATTCACGCTTGCGGCGACGGCGTGGCGTACACCGCTGCGTCGGATGATCGGGCGGACGCGAGTTCTGGCCAAGGACGAACTCTTCGTCGATCCGGCGCAGCGCAAGAAGGTCGACATGATGGGCAGCATCCCGGTTTTCCGTAGCAAGAACCACGGACTCCGCGCAGTGTCGGATGCGGGCCGCGTGATGATGGACGTTGCCGCCGAACGTCTGAACAGCGGGGATTGTCTCGCGATCTTCCCTGAAGGAACGTGCAACGTCGAGGACCCGAAAACGCTTCAGCACGTCAACAGCGGAATCGGCCATATCGTCTCGCGGGCCGAGAAGTTGGGGTGCTCGCCAGCTCTCGTGTCGATCGGAATCAGCTACGGTCCGGGCATCGGAAATGTTAAGCGCGCAAGTGTTTTCGTCGGAACCCCGGTGGTTGATCTGGGTGGGAAGCCGATGGATATCGCCCGCGTCGTGCAGGGGGATTTGCAGCACGCAGTTGACGGAGCAGTGGCCAGCTACTGATCTGATCGGTCGAGATGTGTCAGCATTCGGGCATGACATTTCTGGCACGTCTCATCGTCAACGGAATCGCTATCTGGCTCGCGTCCCTGTGGGTCACCGGCATCACGATCGAAACCAAACAGGACGACACCTGGGGAACAGTCCTGGTCATTGCCGTTATCGCGTTGATCTTCACGATCGTCAACGCCCTGATCAAGCCGGCATTGAAGTTACTGTCCTTGCCGCTGTTGATTCTGACGCTCGGCCTGTTCACCTTGGTGATCAATGCGCTGATGCTCCTGCTGACTGCGTGGCTGTCGACGTCACTGGACGCAGGATTGCACATCGACGGTTTCTGGACCGCGGTCTGGGGTGCCTTGATCATCTCGATCGTGAACTTCGTTCTCGGAGCGTTGGTGCCCGAGAAGCGCTGATCAAGACAAGCTAAGGGCAACCGCCGTCGTGGCACCCCAGACGAGCATTGCCAGTCCGGTGTCGCGCAGCGCCGGAATCAAGGCCATTCCCTGACCGCCGGTGCGCAGTGGTGCGTTAGCTCGGATTGCCAGCGGCAACGCGAGCAGTCCGAGCAACGCCCACGGGGTTCGAAGAATGAGTAGCAATGTCGCGATGAACGGCACTGTCAGCAGGATGATGTGCAGCACACGAGTTCTGGCGTCGCCGAGACGAACTGCGAGGGTGATCTTGCCGGACTCCGTGTCTGTCGGAATGTCGCGCAGATTGTTGGCCACCAGCACGGCACTCGAGAAGGAACCGATGGCCACCGCACCGGCCAATCCAGCCAGATCCACGCGCTCGGCCTGCACGAACTGCGTTCCCAACACAGCGATCAGACCGAAGAAGATGAACACGGCGATCTCGCCGAAACCGCTGTAACCGTAAGGCTTCTTGCCGCCCGTGTAGAACCAGGCGCCGATGATGCAGAACACTCCCACAGCGACCAGCCACCAGGCCGTCGTCGCCGCCAAAGCGAAGCCCGCCACTGCGGCAATCGCGAAACAACCGATCGCGGCGGCTTTCACCGATCCGGGGCTCACCAGCTTCGAGCCCACCAGCCGCAGCGGGCCAACACGATCGTCGTCGGTGCCGCGGATTCCGTCGGAGTAGTCGTTGGCGAAGTTCACGCCGACGATCAAGGCCAAGGAGACTATCAACGCCAGCAGTGCCTTCCACCACACTGCGAGGTCCAGCGATGCTGCAGCGCCGGTGCCGACCAGCACAGGTGCAATCGCATTCGGGAGGGTGCGCGGCCTCGCGCCTTCGATCCATTGAGCAGCTGTAGCCATGCAACGATCTTTGCACTGTGCAATACGATTGAACGCGGTGGATCAGGACAAGGCTCGAGACGCGGTGGACATAGGGTTGCTCGGCGCTGTCTCGACCAGTACCGGGGACCGTTTGGTTGCGTTGCCCGGGCCACGGGCGCGGGCACTGCTCACTGTCTTGGCTCTCGTTCCCGGTCGGCCCTGTCCGGCGCAAAACCTCATCGAGGAAATCTGGGGGTCCGATCCGCCGCGGTCACCCATGAACGCTTTGCACACACAGGTTTCACGCTTGCGGTCCGCGCTGCCGGAAGGTTCGGTGGAAGTTACGGCGGCGGGTTATCGGCTCACAGTGCCGCGAGATCGAGTGGACCTCGCCCGGGCGCAGGACGCGCTTCGTGGCGTTCGCGCCGACGCCGATTCCCGAGAGTCATTGAGGGTAGTCACCGCGGCACTGAGTTTGTGGCGGGGAAGCGCCGGGGACGACGTTGTCGGAGTGCCGGGGGAGCAGCTGGCTTCGACCGCATCGCGCCTGCACGACGAGCTTTCCGCCGTGAGACTGCACGTCCTCCTTGCTCTCGGTGACTTCTCCGACGCACTTCCGGTTGCGCAAATCCGTCACTCCGGCAACCCCTTTGACGACACGGCCGCCGGGGATCTGATGCGAGCGCTGGCCGGCTTGGGTCGCACCAATGAGGCGCTCGAGGTGTTCGCCGCATTCAAGGCGCACCTGGCCGATCGTTTGGGCGGCGATCCGTCCCCCGGATTGGTGGAGCTGAATGCCGCGCTTCTGAGTACGCCGCTTCCGAGAGCGGCGTCTGCTCCGGCGCGGAGCACCCGGGCAATCGGTCTACGTGCAGCGCCCAACTCATTGCTCGGCCGTGCCAGTGATATCGAAAACGTCGAGGAGTTGCTCTCGCGTTCGCGTGTGGTGACTGTTCTCGGTCCGGGTGGTGCGGGAAAGACCCGTCTGGCACACGAATTGGGGTTGCGTGCGTCGGCTCGTACCTCCGTGGCGTTGGTCGAACTGGCGGCGCTGCGCAGCAGTGAGGACGTCATCGCAGCGATCGGGGCTACTCTCGGTATCAGTGAATCCGACTTGGCACCAGGACGATTGACAGTCGGGCGAACGCATTCGGCACGTGAGCGTCTTGCCGAAGCACTGTCGGCCGGTCCGATGACGCTCATTCTCGACAACTGCGAGCATGTGATCGGTGCTTGTTCGGATATCGTCGCAGAACTGATTGCGGCCGGTGGGCAGTTGACCGTCCTGGCCACCAGTCGATCGCCCCTGATGATCAGTGCCGAAGTCGTGTATCCGTTGCCGCCGTTGGCTATCGAAGGCAATGCCGGATCGGCAGTGGAGTTGTTCTCGGCCCGGGCCCGTGCCGTGCGACCCTCCGTACGCCTGGATGCGGAAACCGTCGGAAAGCTGTGTACGACACTCGACGGCTTGCCGTTGGCCATTGAATTGGCGGCGGCGCGAGCCCGCACGATGAGTGTCGAGGAAATCTCCTCGCGCTTGAGTGATCGTTTCGCTCTGCTTCGATCCGGAGACCCGACGTCCCCGGACCGGCATCGCACGCTGCACGCGGTCATCGACTGGAGTTGGAATTTGCTGGGGGCCGAGCATCGAGTGGCGCTCGCCCGATTATGCCGATTCCCAGCAGGTTTCACCTTGGCATCGGCTGAGGCGGTTGCCGAATGG
Organism: Rhodococcus sp. IEGM 1379; assembly: GCF_030056815.1. GTDB lineage: Bacteria > Actinomycetota > Actinomycetes > Mycobacteriales > Mycobacteriaceae > Rhodococcus_F. Next base: position 8,367 of record NZ_JASHKR010000037.1, on the reverse strand, counting down.
GGGCAGTTGGCTGACGTCGCCGACGCAGTCGAAGCACTGGTCAATCAATCATTGCTCTCGGTGGTCGACACGTCGAACGGGCTGCGCTATCACATGCTCGAGACGGTTCGGGAATATGGCGAGGAACAACTGGCGGCGCTGGGTGAGGGAGCGGAAGTTCTTCGGCGACTGAACCAATGGGCCGTCGATATCGCCGCGGACGCGCGGAAGCGTTCGCGGTCCGACCAGGTTCGGCTTGCCGCCGAGATCGACGAGGAACACGACAACCTTCTGGCAGTTCTGCGATGGGCCGTCGAACGCGGTGACGGCCGCGTAGTGGCGAATGTCTTTCCGGTGCTGGGATTACTGTGGGCGATCCGAGGATCACACTCGGAAGTCGCGAACTGGGCACCCAAGGTAGTCGAGGCCACGAACAACCATGATTTGGCTGACGTCAATGCCGAACTGGCGGCGATGACATTCATGATGGTGGCCATGCACCTGCTCTTCGGGGCATATACGAGGGATCACGCCCGAGCACGTCTGCGTCTGCGAAAGATCCTGCGCGAGAGGGACGATCTGGCACCGACGTTCGTGTTCCTCATTCGATTGATGGTCGGCCCGCAATCCGGATATCGGGTGGCGCGATTGGTGGCCGAGGGCATGCGTAGTCCGGACGTCGAGACACGGATGGCAGCACTCGCAACCCGGGCGAACATGCGCGAGAACCTCGGCGACCTGCGCGGCGCACTCGGTGACTCCGAAGAACTTTTGCGGTACGCGTGCGGGATCGGGGACGAGTGGGGTGTTGCCATGGCCGCTCAGCAGGTGGGGTCGGTGCACAGTCAATCCGCGCGGTATATCGAAGCCGTCGCGTTCTACGCGATGGCAGCAGCGTCCACGGAACGGCTCGGTGCTCACGAAGAGGCATTGCAGCTCATCAGTTTTCAAGCCGGCGCACTGATTGCAGGCGGCGATACCGTTGGCGGACGTGCGTTGCTGGATCAGATTCGTCCTGCATTGGCTGTATCGGGTGGGAGCGCTGCGATGGAGAACGCTCCGCGGCGCGCTGCGCTGTTCGCCAGTGTTGCCGAGGCCGATCTGGCGGAAGGGCACATCGAACTCGGGCTCGGTCACTATCGGGAGGCTCTGGAACTGCTCGGTGGTGAGGTCGAGAATGTGTACGGAGATCCGTTTGTCGTTCTGCTCAGCGCGGCAGCGGTATGCGCGCACGCGGTGCACGGGGAGTTTGCGTCGATGGTTGATCGAGTGCGCCGGATGAGTGAATCCAGCGTGATCAAGTTGCACCCCAACGGATATGCGGATCTACCGCTCGCAGGTTCGGTGGCAGCGGCCGTCGGTGCCTACGATTTATGCACCGGAAACTTGAGCCGCGGAACGGAATTGATGGCACTGTCCGTCAAGATGCCGGGGCGACAGGACTTCTTCTCGCTGCACCACGGACGGCTCGAGGCATTTGCGGCCGGAATCGTCGGGGAAGACCGGTGGCGTGTCGAGATGCAGAAGGTCTCCGGCCTCTCACGCAGAGCGGTCCGCGAAGCAGTTCTGGCTGCGCTTCGCGGACCGCTGGAAAACTAGTTTCCTTACGTCTTACGCATGTACATCCGCACGGTCAGCGGCGCCATCACCGCCACGATCACGGCGGCGCCGACCAGGGACCATACGACGTGGATGCCGAAGTGACCATCATTGGCCAGTTCTCGGACTGCGGTCACCAGGTGTGAAACCGGGTTGGCATTCACGAACTTCTGCAGCCAACTCGGCATGGTGGCAGGATCGACGAACGCGTTGGACAGGAACGTCAGCGGGAACAGCACGAGCATCGAAACACCCTGCACCGTAGACGCTTTGTTCATCATCACGCCCATCAACGCGAAGATCCAACTGATCGAGAACGCGCAGACCATCACCAGGATCGCGGCCGAGAGAATACCCACAGCTCCACCGGCGGGGCGGTAGCCCATCGCAAAACCGACGATGAACGTAATGGTCGTCGCGATTCCGTACCGCACGACGTCGGCAAGCAAGGCGCCGGACAGGGGGGCGATGCGCGCAATCGGCAGAGACTTGAAGCGGTCGAACACACCCTTGTCCATGTCTTCACGTAGCTGGGTGCCGGTGACGATGGAACCGGTGATCACTGTCTGAACCAAGATGCCGGGGATGATCGTCGGCAAATAGGCCGTGACGTCGCCGGCGATGGCCCCGCCGAAGATGTACGTGAACATCAGCGTGAAGATGATGGGCTGGATGACGACGTCGAACAACTGCTCCGGGTTGTGCTTGATCTTGAGAATTCCGCGATACGCCATGGTGAAGGTATTCGCGAAGCTCTGCTCGAGACTGATGCGCCTCGGAACATGGTCGGTGACCGGCGATTGGGGAGTTGTCAGCGTAGTGGTCATACGGGAATCCGATCGGAGTCGTTGTCGGAATCGGCGTCGTTGCGGCTACCGTCTTCGGGCTGATGCCCGGTGATGGTCAGGAACACTTCGTCCAAACTGGGCTTTTGTACGTTGATCTCGTCCACGGCGATGCCGCGTTCCCGCAGGCGAATCAGCAGGTCGGCGGTGACGGAAGGATCGCTCATCGGAGCGGTGACCCGGCCGACCTCGGGCGTTACGGCAACCTCGACGCCGAGCATCGCTGCGATGATCGACCGGGCCTCCTCGGTGCGATCCCGCTCGACCAACTTGAGGTGCAAGGAGGAAATGCCGACCGAAGCCTTGAGTTCGTCGGCTGTGCCGTTCGCGATCACACGACCTCGATCGATCACGGCGATCCGATCGGCGAGCTGGTCCGCTTCGTCGAGGTACTGGGTGGTGAGCATGACCGTCGACCCCTCGGCGACCAGACGGCGGATCGTCTCCCACATCTGAGCGCGGGTTCTCGGATCAAGGCCGGTGGTGGGCTCGTCCAGGAACAGCAACGGAGGGCGGGCAATCAGGCTGGCGGCCAGATCGAGGCGTCGACGCATACCTCCGGAGAAGTTCTTGAGCGGCTTCGTAGCCGCGTCGGTCAGATCGAACTCCTCGAGAAGTTCGAGCGACTTCTTGCGAGAATCTTTGCGGCTCAAGCCGAGTAACCGCGAGAAGATCACCAGATTCTCGGTGGCGGTCAGATCTTCGTCCACCGAGGCGTACTGCCCGGTCACTCCGATCAGCGACCGAACAGCAGTCGGCTCGCGGCTGACGTCGTGGCCGAAGATTCGGGCCTCCCCGCCGTCGGGGCGCAGGAGTGTGGCGAGCATGCGGACCGTCGTGGTCTTGCCTGCTCCGTTGGGGCCGAGGACCCCGAAGACCGTGCCGGTGGGAACGGTGAGGCTGACGCCGTCGACGGCGCGGTGCTCGCCGAACTTCTTGACCAGGCCCTCGGCTTCGATGGCAAAAGGCGAAGCTGTGTGGTTCATGGTGTAAAGCCTGACAGAGTGCGCTTGCATATGTCTTGCATGGAACTTGCGGACGCTTGCACCGAAAATGCGGCTAGAGGTAGCCCATTCAGTTGGATGGGCCCAGAGTCCCGACTAGTGGGCGTGATCAGGACGAATTATAATATTTCGTTACGATCCGTAATGGAAATTGTGTGAAACCCGCCACAAATTGCCGCCGCTCAAATGCGCTGCTGCCAAGTTGGACGGCATGGCGGTTCCGCGACCGAATGCGAGTGGGTAATCGCAAACTTTGTCGGAGCTGGCCAGGAAATGGCGTCCGAGACGTAGCAATCAACATGCAAAGGACGCGTTCGTGAACCTGACGAGGATGACACCCGTAATAGTCACCCTTGCAGCATTCGGCCTGCTCGTATCGGGCTGCCTCGCGCCACAGATCGTGCAACGACTACTCACCGTGGTCCGGGAGGCAGTGGACATTCCGAGGAAGAGTAGCGGGTAGATCGATCAATTTCTGCGCCGGTGGGTCGGACGTGTGGACTGCTGTTCCACACGTCCGACCCACCGCTGTTTCACGGGCTCAGGCAAACTGAGGTTGCTCGATGATCTGCACATCGGCGTTGGGATCCTCGGCACGGACCGCGAGAGCGAGACCTTCCATGAACCTTTTGTACATGCTGTAGCCCAGCAATTGTTTCGGAGTGACCGGAATGAAGAACATTGTTTGCTGGGTTGTCTTGAACATGTCGATCTCGCTTCTTGCGCTTGCACTATCGCCTTGATTTGTTATGTGGACGTCGAAGGTCATCATGCTCGCGCCCACCCATGAGCGAATTGAGTAGCTGATGGTGCCGGCTTGGCTTCCTTCGAACCTTATCTTTGCGGTACTGCCGGCATTCTCGGCGACGTAATGCGCCAATTCGGCCAAGCGGTCAGCGCTGAGTCGGCCGCTGACGGTGATGTGCGAATTCGAGAATTTGTGAGTGGCAACCATAGTAACTCTGCCTCCTGAAATTGGGTGGATGTCGTGAATCAGTAAGGTCCGTTGGGATAGTGAGTATTGTCGGGATGCACGGTCGGGTAGGGTGCCGGCGGTGGTGGCGGTGAGCCTGGGAACGGCTGGCTGCTGGGGTACTGCTGGCTATTCGGGAAATGCTGCGCGCCTGGTGGAGGTGTGACCGGGGGAGGCATCGATCCCGGGCGATTCGAAAGATTTCGCTTCACTTGATCCCATCTGCCCCGGTCACGCGCCCACTGAACGGCACCGACGATGCCGCCGCCGATCACGAGGATGAGGATCCACCCGCCGAACCCTGATTTTCCGGAAACCTTGAGGCCGCGCTTGGCCAGGAATTCGGTCGATTCCGCAGCATTCACAGTAGAGAGATGTTGGGTTGCGAGATTGTGCAGTTCGAGGAGTGTGCTCATGATCGTTTCACCTATTCGAAGTATGGCGATTCGTCTTTGTCTGCGATTTCGGCCTGATATTTCCAATGAGAAGATAGTTAGCCGAAGTATCTTTACTAACTTTAGGAAAAGATTACTTATCGGCCTTCTCGGATATGGACAAGTTCATCTTTTTCGGTGGGTCTCTACGATTTGAAGATTAGCGCAGTGGTGTAGTGCCGAACAGTCCTCTGAATGAATGACAGTGCGACCCGCGGCAGAAGTCTCGGTTCGCGCAATTCCGCCTAGCTGAAGCGGGCCACTAATGCTGCGCGGTCGACCTTGCCGGGCCCGCGCAGGGGGAGTGAATCCACGATGAAGAGTTCGCGGGGCGCTGCCGTCGCATCCACGGTGCGCTGAGCATGCGCGCGTAACTCTTCGAGCGACGGCGGTGTCCCCTCGGGCACCACGACGGCCACAACCCGTTGCCCGAGACGGGGATCGCTGACACCGATGACAGCGCACTCCCGTACCGCAGGATGGTCGATCAGTGCAGCCTCGACCACCTGCGGTACGACGGTCAGGCCGCCGGTCGAGATCGCCTCGTCGAGGCGCCCGCTGATGCGCAATCCACCGTTGACCACGGATCCGGCGTCGTCGGTGCGGAACCAACCAGGCTCGGCAAAAGCGGGATGGTCGGGAAGCCCGCGGTATCCCGACGCCAGCATCGGTCCGCCGAGCAACACCCGGCCGTCGTCGATGCGGATTCTTGCTCCGGCCAACGGGATTCCGTCGTACACACAACCCCCGGCGGTCTCGCTCATGCCATACGTACGCACGACGATGATGCCCGCAGCAGTGGCCTGTTCGAGAACCGGTGCCGGAGTTGCGGCGCCGCCCAGAAGGACTGCGTCGAGGGAAGCGAGTGCTTCGACGGCGCCTGGATCACCGAGTGCCTTGACCAACTGGGTGGGCACCAAGGATGTGTACCGACGCGGTCCGCTCATCGAAGAAATGGCGCCGGAAAGTGTTGCGGGAGAAAAGCCTTCACTGACGTCGACAACTACCGGTTCGGTTCCCGCGAGTGCGCTGCGGAGCAACACCTGCATCCCGGCAATGTGATGAGGGGGCAGGGCCAGCAGCCAGGAACCGGGCCCGCCCAGGTGTTCGTGGGTGGCCTCGCCGCTGGCCCGCAAGGCGTCGGCGCGGAGCATTGCGCCCTTCGGGGTGCCGGTGGTGCCAGACGTTGCGACCACCAACGAGATAGCATCTTCGATGGCCTCATCAGGACGCAACGCATCGGTGAGCCTGGCGGTTTCGCGGGTATCCGCGGCCGGGACGGGGAGTACTGCAGAGTGGTTGCCGTCGAGAATCTGCGCGATCCGCGGCATCATTGCGAGAACCGCCTCGCCCTGCGGAACCGGCAGTGTGCGAAGAGTATTCACCGTCGGTCGTCCGGTTCGGCCAACGGCCAGCCACCCACAGCGAGATGGCTGCGCACGCGGTCGACATCGGTTTCCAGGGGCATCTCGTTGGTGATCTTGGTGATCAGCACCTGGATGTCGGTTTTCTCGATCGGGAGATCACCATCCTCGATCAACGCATCGGCGACAGCGTCGACCTCGGTTTCGGAGAGTCGACGCGTCAGCAACGCGAACAACGGAATGTAGTCCTGTTCGGGAACACCATTGGGATAACCGGCCCGCAACCAACCGACTATCGAGGTGAGGAAGGGCGGAAGGGCCATGGTGTCAGCTCACATCTCGAACTTCGCTGCTGACGTTGTCCTCAGCGACGGGCCACCCGCCTGCGCGTAGACGCGCGGTCACACGGTCGACGTCCTCCTCGGACGACTCCTCGTTCAGGATTCCCGCGATGATCGCTCGGATGCTGTCGTAATCGACGTGCCGGTCCGGAACTTCGTGTGCGGACTCGATGGACATGGCGACGACCTGCTCGATTTCTTCGTCGGTCAGACGTCGACGCAAGACGGCGAGCAGCGCAAAATGATCCTTGTCCGGGATTCCCTCGGGGTATCCCGCCCGCAGCCAGTCGAGCACACTGCGCAATGAATACTTGCTCAAATCCTCGGCCTCGTTTTCGTTTCGGTAGTGGAGTGGGTTAGTCGTAGCACCCAACTCAGAAGACGTTGATCCCGAACGTGCTGGCCAAGAAGTTCTTCATCAGCAGCAGTATCCCAGCAAGGATCGTGATGAGCACAACCGCGAAGCACAGGTAGGCGCCGGCTCTGCCCAGCGGGCTGGGTCCGTCGGTGCCGTCGGCGTTCTGCAAGCTCAGGGATTTGAGGCCGAATGCGAAGATCGCGGGCAATCCGGCTCCGAAGAGTAGGCCGACGGCAACTACCTGCCAGAGCGAACTGAGGGTATCGGTGATGAGGTGCATTCTCGTCTACCCCTTTCAGGAGTTGTGGGTGGTCTCGGGGGACGGTTCGGGATCTACGACGGTGACCGCTTGATCCTCGTCCCATTCCGCCGTCACATTGGCGGCGTCTACGGGTTCTTTACGCGAACGCAGGTACATGAACACGGCGAAGGCGATCAAGGCGGCGAACACGATCAGCACGCCGGCGAGGCCGCCGATGTAATGCGCGAGCGCCCAGCAGATCGCGCCGACGATGGCCGCGGACGGGAGAGTGATCAACCACGCGGCACCCATGCGGCCGGCGACGCCCCAGCGGACTTCGGCGCCCTTGCGGCCGAGGCCCGTTCCGAGGATGGAGCCGGTGGCGACGTGGGTCGTGGAGAGGGGGAGTCCGAGGTGGCTGGACGTCAAGATGATGGCAGCGGATGATGCTTCGGCTGCGAGTCCCTGCGGCGCCGCGATCTCGACCAGGCCCTTGCCCAGTGTGCGGATGATGCGCCAGCCGCCGAGATACGTTCCCAGAGCGATGGCTACGGCGCAGGTGAACTTCACCCAGAAAGGCATTTCCGCATCGGCGGTGATGGACCCGTGCGCGACAAGGGCCAAGAAAATGACGCCCATAGTCTTCTGGGCGTCATTGGTGCCGTGCGCTAGTGAGATCAGTGAGGCGGTGCCGACCTGGCCGAAACGGAATCCGCGCTCACGCTCGTCTTCCTTGACGGAGGCCGTGATGCGGTACACGAGTTTGGTGCCGACACCGGCGACCAGCGCCGCGACAACAGGCGCGAGGAGTGCTGGGAAGATGACCTTGGTGGCGACGCCACCCCACTCGACTCCACCCATGCCAATGGAAGCGATTGCAGCACCGATCAATCCGCCGAACAGGGCGTGCGAGGAACTCGACGGCAAGCCCAGCAGCCACGTCGCGAGGTTCCAGATGATGCCGCCGACGAGGCCGGCGAAAACAATCAGCAGCAGGTCTTGCCCGCTGACGGTGTTGAGATTGACGACGCCCTTCGCGACAGTCGCTGCAACTTCGACCGACAGGAAGGCGCCGACCAAATTGAGTATGGCGGAGAGTGTGACCGCGACCTTCGGTTTGAGTGCGCCGGTGGCAATGGATGTGGCCATTGCATTGCCGGTGTCGTGAAAACCGTTCGTGAAATCGAACGCGAGGGCGGTGACAACTACCACCAGGAGGATTACGAGCT